>NZ_JAHEBV010000064.1 GCF_024642085.1 Novosphingobium sp.
TCGGCCCGCGCCGCAGTAGCTGGCATCGAAGATATGAGCGCAAAGGCCGTTGCTGATCTTGCCGCCCGCCTTGGAGAAGAAAGCAGTGCTGCGATCGACCAGGTCATGCGCAGTCGTGCCTCGGAAGTCGCGGTTCATCTCGAACAGGCCGCTGCCCAAGCAGCTGGGGTCAGCCGCGACGCGGCGGTTCAGTTGCGCGATCAATTAGCAAAGGTCAACGAGCTGGCCAGCAATCTGGAGCGCCGGGTGGCTCACGCCCGCAGCCGCGCCGAAGAACAGGTCGACAATGACTTTGCTAGGCGCGTCGCACTTATCAACGAATCTCTCAATTCCCATGCCATCGATATATCGCGGGCGATGGATTCCGATGTGTCGGATACCGCCTGGGCAGCCTATCTTAAGGGAGACCGCGGGATATTCACGCGCCGCGCGGTCAAGTTGCTCGAAACACCCGATTCAAAAGCCGTTGCCCAACTCTACGATGACGACCGGAGTTTCCGCGATAACGTCAGCCGCTACATCCACGATTTCGAGGCGATGCTGCGGCAGCTCCTGTCGACACGTGATGGCCATGCCTTGGGCGTGACCTTGTTGTCGTCGGATATGGGCAAGCTCTATGTAGCCTTGGCGCAATCGATCGAAAGACTACGCGCCTAGCGTTCGTGGCTGGCGTAGAAGTCGAACAACGAGATATCGATCCAGTCATAGATGTAGTTCATATAGAACAATCCGAACAAGATTGCGGCTAGAATGGTGGCGCGTTTTGCCACGCGTTTCGCATCAAAGTTTGCCGGGGCGCTATCCGCTTGTCCGGGTACCTTGGCAAGCCCAGCCTCGTCATGGGTTCGGATGCCAAACGGAAGCACAAGGAACGCCGACAGCACCCAGAAGAGCGTAAATATGGCGACGATGGAAGTCAGCTTCATTGGAATCAATACTCCGGCAAGATGACGCGCACCTGGGGTTTCTTGCCTGACCAACGCTGCGCGGCCCGGCGCGCGGCAAGGCGCGCTGCTTCGGATACGGCGTCGCGGTCATGGCGCTGCCCACTTTTCATCCGAGCCAGAGCAGCGGCAACGTCTTCCTTGGCCTCATGCAGAAAATCGTCGAGATCTTCGTCTAGCGGTAGACCAATTGCCTCGACATGAGCGCGGCCCTTGCCATCCAGTACAACGATTACCAGTCCGCTTTGCGCCAGTCGCCGCCGCATGACTTGAGCCTCTCCGTTGGCCGGCGCGATGATGTCCCCATCGAGGATCAAACGTCCTGCTCTGACTTCGCTGATCTTGCCCGGCTTCCCGGGAGCCAGACGGACAAGATCGCCGTTTTGCTGGACCACCGCCTTTGGAACGCCGCTGGCTTTGCCGACCCGCGCCTGTTCGCGCATGTGACGAACCTCGCCGTGAACCGGCACCAGGATTTCCGGCCGCAACCAGCCATAAAGCGCTTCAAGTTCCGGTCGGCCCGGATGTCCAGACACATGAATATGGCTCTGCCGGTCGGTGACCAACTTTATGTCCCGCGCGGCGAGGCGGTTCTGAATGCGCCCGATGGCAATTTCGTTTCCGGGGATCTGTCGGCTCGAAAACAGCACTACGTCGCCAGCTTCAAGCGCAATCTGGTGACTGTCTTCGGATATACGCGACAGAGCGGCGCGAGGTTCTCCCTGCCCACCGGTAGCGAGTATCAGCACATCGCCGCGCGGCAGTCCCATCGCGGTATCGAAATCAATCAGCGGCGGCAGCTCTTGCAGGTAGCCGCAAGCCTGCCCTGTTCGGATGATGCGGTCGAGCGATCGCCCTGCTACACACAATTGCCGTTTTGTTGCTTTTGCCACTTCGCCCAATGTCTGCAAGCGCGCGACGTTGGAGGCAAACGTCGTCACCACCACGCGCTTTCCGGCGTGGCGGGCTACTTCGGCCAGCAGTCCATCGCGCACATCGCCTTCAGATCCGGAGGGTTCGGGGTTGAACACGTTGGTTGAATCGCAAACCAGCGCCAGCACACCACCATCGCCAATAGCGGTCAATTCCTCGGACGTGGCAGGAGTGCCAATTAAAGGCCTGTCATCAAGCTTCCAGTCACCCGTATGGAAGATGTTGCCGTAAGGCGTGTCAATCAAGAGCGCATTACCTTCGGCGATTGAGTGTGCGAGCGGTACGTAACGGATGCCGAACGGCCCGAGCTCAAACCGGTCAAGATGGTCAATCACATTCAATTCGACCGTTGCAGCGTTGCCTGCTTCCTCCAGCTTGGCAGCAACCAGCTTGGCGGTGAAAGGCGTCGCAAACAGCGGCACGCCCAGTTCCTCGGCGAAATAGGGCACCGCGCCAATATGATCTTCATGCGCGTGAGTAAGAACGATCCCGATCAGATCCTTTTTACGCTCCTCGATAAACTCCAGGTCCGCGAAAACGAGCTCTGTCCCGGGATATTCGTTCATTCCAAAGGTCATGCCCAGATCAACCATCAGCCACTTGCCATCGCAGCCGTAGAGATTGACGTTCATTCCAATCTCTCCCGACCCGCCGAGAGCCAGGAACAGCAATTCATTACCCGGTTTCATGCGGTAGTCCGATTTGAATAGAGGAGGGCAATACCGCGCAGGGTCAGTTCGGGTTCGACCCGGTCAAACAGGTCGGTATGCATCTGGAACAGCGGTGCCAGGCCGCCAGTGGCAATCACCTTTACCGGACGGCCGATCTCCTTTTTGAGCCGGGCGATCATGCCCTCGATCATAGACACGTAACCCCAGTAGATCCCGATCTGCATCTGGCTGACGGTGTCTCGGCCAATCACGCTATCGCTAGGCGGTGGCTCGATCGCAATGCGCGGAAGCATCGCGGCAGCGTTGTACAAAGCATCGAGCGACAGGCTGACCCCGGTGGCGATCGAACCGCCCAAATAGGCACCGTCAGCGCCGATGTGATCAAAGGTTGTCGCTGTTCCAAAGCTGATGACGATCTTGTCGCCTGCTTCCAGCGCTTGTGCGGCAATTGCATTGACTGCACGGTCGGCACCCAGTGCGCGCGGTTCATCAACCTTAAGCGCGATCCCCCATTCGACTGGCGCACGTCCACCGATCAAGGCTTCCACCCTGAAGTATTTGGTCGCCAGTTCCTGCAGGTTATGCAGCGCGCGAGGAACAACCGATGCAATCACCACCGCGTTCACGTCTTCGCGCGAAAAGCCCTCCATGCTAAGCAACTGGACAAGCCACACGGCGTATTCATCGGCAGTTCGCTTCACATCAGTGGCAATCCGCCAGCGTTGAACGATGCTGCCATTGGCATCGACCAGCGCGAACTTGACGTTGGTGTTGCCGTTGTCGATCGCCAGCAGCATGGCTGCGCTTCCTTCCTGGTCAGGCAAGGCGCACTTCGCCCGCGTGGATTGTGCGCGTCGTGCCGTTTGCAAGCCGGAGTTGCAAGGCTCCATCTGCGGCAAGTCCTGCAAATGTGCCGTGCAGCGTTTCCTCCCCAGGCTCTCCAATCCGCAGCGGAGTGCCTGCCGGGTGTGCCAACGCCTGCCAGCGCGCAAGAACCGCTTCCAAACCATAAACTCGCCAGCGCGCCACCTCTGCGTCGAGATGGCTGGCCAGATTTGCCGCAAACAGATCGCGATCTGGCGGCGCACCGAACTTTGCCAGGGTTGCCGTATCGCGGTCGGAAAGAACGGGAGCTGCTTTAAGGTTCACCCCGATCCCGGCGATTACACTTCCTCCGACCATTTCGAGCAGGATGCCGGCCAATTTTGCGTTGCCTACCAACACGTCGTTCGGCCATTTCAACACAACGCGATGCGGTGGGGCGAGATAAGACGTTACCGCCTCTGCCACTGCCAGTGCAGCGACCAAAGCCAGCGTGCCGGCGGGAGGATCACACCTGCCAACATGGATTACCGTCGATCCCATGAAATTACCCGCGCCATCAAACCAGGTGCGTCCATGGCGGCCCTTGCCGGCAGACTGCCGGTCAGCAACCAGCCAATAGCCTTCAGTAATCCGTTCTCCCGCCGCAAGTCGAGCGGCAAGGTCAGCGTTGGTTGAACCTGTTACTGGGACAGTCTTGATCAAGTGCCTGCAAACAGCGCACCTGCCGCGAGCGAAGACAGGTCACTCAACCACTTGGTCAGCAGGTAGCCGAGCGGCGATATGATCAGCGCTGCCAGCAATAACAGCGCTTGGTGGACCCAATCGCTTTTACCCAGGGCAACCCCTGCCGGTTCGTCAAAATACATTACTTTGACGACTTTCAGATAATAAAACGCACCAATAACGCTGGCGGCGATGCCTATGATCGCAAGTGGCAGCAGATCCGCTGCCACGGCGGCCTGGAACACCACGAACTTGCCCCAGAACCCGAATAACGGCGGGATGCCAGCCAAACTTAACATGACCATTGCAAAGCACAGGCTGAGCACCTTGCGCTCACGCGACAAACCGGCGATCTGGTCAATCTGTTCGACCTGGTTGCCATCCACGTCCTTGAGCATCAACAGTGCCACAAATCCGCCCACGGTCATGGCAACATAAATCGCCAGATAGACCAGCATTGCCCCCACTCCGGCCGGGGTAGCGGCGGCCAGACCAATCAGCAGAAAGCCGACATTGTTGATAGAGCTGTAAGCCAGCAGGCGCTTTAGATTGCTTTGCCCTATCGCACCCAGCGCGCCAATTATGATCGACATCAACGACACGACAATGACAATTTGCTGCCAAGCAACAGTCTGCGCGCCGAACGGGACGATCGCAATCCGCATGGTCAGCGCCAATGCGGCTACCTTGGGGGCTGAGGCAAAGAACATGGTCACCGGCGTCGGCGCGCCTTCGTAAACGTCCGGTGTCCACATATGAAAAGGTGCGGCGCTGATCTTGAAAGCCAGGCCTGCCAGCATGAATACCAGGCCGAACAGCGCGCCGGTCGAAATGTCACCGGTAAGCGCTGCGGCTATGCCGGCAAAGCTGGTGGTGCCGGCAAAACCGTAGGTCAGGCTCATCCCGAACAGCAGGATGCCGCTTGCCAATGCGCCAAGGACAAAATATTTGAGCCCCGCTTCGGCCGAGCGCTGGTCGTTGCGCAGGAACGCTGCCAGCACATAGGCGGCAAGCGAGTTCAATTCGAGCCCGACATACAGCGTCAACAGGTTGGTGGCCGAAACCATCATGCCCATGCCCGCCACGGCGAACAGAACCAGCACCGGATATTCGGGCCGCATCGAACGTGCTTTTTCAAAGAATACCGGCGCGATCAGAAGGCTCGCGCCCGCCGCGGCATAGACCAGTAGCTTTGCGAAGGCGGCAAAGGAGTCACCGGAATAAAGCCCGTCAAAGGCATTGGCGGCATCCCCGCGCAGCCCGCCGCACAGCGCAGGCACAACGATAATCGCGGCAATCGCCAGCGCCAGCACCGAAAGCCAGGTAATGGCACGCGCGTCGCGCTGACCGCGCGACCAGGCGGAAGCAAGAAGCAGGACCAGGCCTGTCACGCTCAGGAGTTCCTCGGGCGCAACCAGAGTTAGCGAGTGGGTCCAGCTCATCAGTGCGCTCTCATCGGCGCGGAGGCTGGCTGCTCGTGCCCGGTCTCAGTCACGGCGCGAACTGCTGACTGCGGTTTTCCTGGCGTCAACGTTGCATCGCCTGTGGGTCGTGCCCGGGACAAGCGTGCGTCCAACGCCGCAATATCCTGGCGCATGGGCCTCAGGAAACTTTCGGGGTAGATGCCCATCCATAGGACGGCACCAGCAAGAGGGACCATCATCAGCCACTCACGCAGGTCAAGGTCGGTCATCGCAGCAGCATCCGGATTTGCCTGGATCCCGAAAACGACGCGCCGATACAGATACAGCATATAGGCAGCCCCCAGGATTACGCCCATGCCGCAGACCGCGGCGACCCAGCTCGACACCTGGTAGACACCGGTCAGGGCCAGGACTTCACCCACAAAGCCGCTGGTGCCAGGCAGGCCAACCGATGCCATCGTAAACAGCATGAAGAACAGCGCGTAGCGGGGCATGCTGATGGCCAGCCCCCCATATCGGTTGATTTCCCGCGTGTGCAGCCGGTCGTAGATCACGCCGACCGCAAGGAACAAGGCACCCGAAACCAGCCCGTGGCTAAGCATGACAATCATCGAGCCTTCCAGCCCCTGGACATTGAAAGCAAAGAGCCCGATCGTCACGATCGCCATGTGCGCAACTGAAGAATAGGCTATGAGCTTCTTCATATCGTGCTGGACCAGCGCAATCAGGCTCGTCGCGATCACTGCTATCATTGACAGCGCAAAGATAAGCGGCGCGAACTGCGCGCTAGCCTCAGGAAACATCGGCAGCGAAAAGCGGATGAATCCATAGCCCCCCATCTTGAGCAGGACACCTGCCAGAATAACAGAGCCTGCAGTCGGTGCCTGTACGTGAGCATCGGGCAGCCAGGTATGAACCGGCCACATCGGCATCTTCACCGCAAAACTGGCGAAAAAGGCCAGCCACAGCCACTTTTGTGCGCCAACCGGGAAGTCATAGGCCATCAGGGTCGGGATGTCCGTCGTCCCGGCATCGTTCACCATCCACATCATGGCGATCAACATCAGAACCGAACCAAGCAGGGTGTAGAGGAAGAACTTGTAACTCGCGTAAATCCGGTCCGCTCCGCCCCAAACGCCGATGATCAGATACATCGGGATGAGGCCGGCTTCGAACATGATGTAGAACAGGAATAGATCCTGCGCTGCAAACACGCCGATCATCAGCGTTTCCATGAGCAGGAAAGCAGCCATGTATTCGCCAACCCGCTTGTCGATCGAGCGCCACGAAGCGCCAATGCAGATCGGCATAAGGAATACCGAAAGCATGATCAGTAGCAAGGCAATGCCGTCGATCCCCAGCTTATACGAAAAACCCGCAAACAACGCGACATTCTCGGTAAACTGCCATTGCGCGCCGCCAATATCGTAGCGGGACCAAAGCACAACGCCGAGTGCGAAGTCTATCAGCGTTGCCGCCAAGGCTAGCCTTCTCGCGGTTTGTGCGCCGGCAAGCAGACAACCCAGAGCCGCCAGAAGCGGCACGGCGAGCAACAGCGTGAGGATGGGGAAACCAGTCATTCTAGTGCACCATCACCCAGCTGATCGCCGCGGTCAGACCGAGCAGCATGACCAGCGCATAACTGTAAAGATAACCCGATTGGAAGCGCTGCGCGCCGCGGCTTCCCTGGGCAACAACCCAGGCCGCGCCGTTGGGTCCAAACCGGTCGATCAACCCAATGTCGCCTAACTTCCAGAACTTTTCCCCCAGCCAGAAGGCGGGCCGAACAAAGACACGGTCATAAAGCTCGTCGAAGTACCACTTGTTATAGACAAACCGGTATAGACCGCCAAGTTGCGCCGCGACCTGCGCCGGGGTTTCGGGCTTGCGGATATAGAATTGCCAGGCGGTGAGAAAGCCGGTCAGCATCACGGCGAACGGCGCCCATTTCACCTGCCAGGGAACGCCGTGCATGTGGTGGATCAGTTCCTCGCTGAACGCGACGCTGCCCTTCCAGAACTCGCCCGGACCCCCGCTGATGAAGGAATGATGGAAAGCAAATCCAGCCAGCACCGCGCCGGTCGACAGGAGCACCAGCGGCACCAGCATGCTTAGCGGACTTTCATGCGGATGATAGCCGGCGGTGCCGTCATCGTGGTGCCCGTGGGCATGCGTATCAGCGCCATGATGATCACCGTGCGCTGCATGCTGAACATGTTCGGACCCGGCCCAACGCGGCTTGCCATAGAAGGTCAGGAACATCAGACGCCACGAATAGAAGCTTGTCAGCAGCGCCGCGAAAATGCCCATCCAGAACCCGAAACGGCCACTTTCACTGGCTGAGGCATAGGCTGCTTCAAGGATGGAGTCCTTTGAATAGAATCCCGCGAAGCCGAATACGTCGACAATGCCGACCCCGGTAATTGCCAACGTGCCTGCCATCATTGCCCAGAAGGTCCAAGGGATCTGTTTGCGCAGCCCGCCATAGAACCGCATATCCTGTTCGTGGTGCATTGCATGGATGACCGATCCTGCACCCAGGAAAAGCAGCGCCTTGAAAAAGGCGTGGGTGAACAGGTGAAACATCGCCGCACCCGGCGCGCCGACACCGGCAGCAACGAACATGTAGCCCAGCTGCGAACAGGTCGAATAGGCAATAACGCGCTTGATGTCCCACTGCGTCGTGCCAATCGTCGCGGCGAAGAACAGCGTACAGGCGCCGACGATCGTGACGAAGGCCATTGCGGTCGGGCTGGCGGCGAACATCGGTGACAGGCGGCAAACCATGAACACGCCCGCCGTGACCATGGTCGCGGCGTGGATCAACGCCGACACAGGGGTCGGTCCTTCCATCGCGTCAGGCAGCCAGGTGTGGAGGCCGAGCTGGGCGGATTTACCCATTGCACCGATGAACAGGAGTACGCACAGGATCGTCATTGTATCCCATTGCATGCCGAGAAAATGAATGGTTGATCCAGCCATGGCCGGCGCACGAACCAGGATTTCGGGGATAGACACTGTATTGAACACCAGGAAGGTGCCGAAAATCCCCAGCATGAAACCCAGATCGCCAACGCGGTTGACCACAAAGGCCTTGATCGCTGCGGCGCTGGCCGAAGGCTTCCTGAACCAAAAACCTATCAGCAGGTACGAGGCAAGGCCGACCCCTTCCCACCCAAAAAACATCTGGACCAGATTGTCAGCGGTCACCAACATCAGCATGGCGAAGGTGAACAGCGACAGGTAAGCGAAAAACCGCGGCTGATCCGGGTCTTCGTCCATGTAACCCCACGAATAAAGGTGAACCAGCGCCGAGACCGACGTGACAACCACCAACATCACGGCAGTCAGAGTATCGACCCGCAGCGCCCAGTCGAAAGAGAGCGCGCCCGACCGGACCCATTGCAGCACCGGAACCACATGCGGTTCGGCATGGCCGCCCAGGAAACCGAGGAAGATCGGCCAGCTCAACGCGCAGGCAATGAACAGCGCGCCCGTGGTCACTGTCTTGGCCGCAACACTGCCCAGCGCCCGATTGCCCAGGCCAGCGATCATCGCTGCCAGCAGCGGCAGGAAAACGATGAAGAGGATCGGATCCACTGGTACCTTACCCCTTCAGGTTGTGGACGTCGTCAACCGCTATGGTGCCGCGGTCACGGAAATAGATTACAAGAATAGCCAATCCTACGGCGGCCTCGCCAGCGGCCACGGTCAGCACGAACATAGCAAATATCTGCCCGGTCAGATCGTGAAGATAGCTGGAAAAGGCGACGAGATTGATGTTCACCGCCAGCAAGATCAGCTCGATTGCCATCAGAATGATGATCACGTTCTTGCGGTTGAGAAAAATCCCCAGCACGCCCAGTACAAATAGGATCGAGCTGACGGTTACGTAATGGCCGATACCGATCATAGCGTCACCCCCTGCCCGACTTCGGGCTTGACGTTAACCGTCGCCTCGTCCGGCCGCCGAGCGATCTGACGGCCGATGTTCTGACCTCGCACGCCGCTGCGCTGGCGATGGGTCAGTACGATTGCACCAACCATTGCAACCAACAGCAGCACCCCGGCGGCTTCGAACAGGAACAGGTATTTGCTGTAAAGCAGCATGCCGACCGCTTCGATATTGCTGGCCGCAGCGCCCGTAGGGGCCGAACCATCCGGAGTGCCCAGCTTGATCCCGCCGACGCTCCAGGCGCCGATACCGATGCCCATTTCGGCCAGCAGCACCACCGCAAGCAGCAGCCCCAGCGGGAAATTGCGGACAAACCCAGCGCGCAGCTGCGCAAAATCGATGTCGAGCATCATCACCACGAACAAAAACAATACCGCGACTGCGCCGACGTAGACGATGACCAGCAGCATCGCGATGAACTCCGCCCCGACCAGCACCATAAGTCCGGCCGCGTTGAAGAACGCGACGATCAGCCACAGCACCGAATGGACCGGGTTGCGCGCCAGGATCGTCACCGCGCCGGCCAGCACGGTCAGCGTGGCAAACAGGTAAAAGGCAAGAACCGTGATCATCTGCGCGCGCCCCTAGCGATACGGCGCATCGGCTTCAAGGTTCGCGGCCAGTGCCCGCTCCCACTTGTCCCCGTTCGCCAGCAGCTTGGTCTTGTCGTAGAGCAATTCCTCGCGCGTTTCAGTCGCATATTCGAAGTTCGGCCCCTCGACGATGGCATCGACCGGGCAGGCTTCCTGGCAAAAGCCGCAGAAGATGCATTTGGTCATGTCGATGTCATAGCGGGTGGTGCGGCGCGAACCGTCATCGCGCGGTTCGGCCTCGATGGTTATCGCCTGCGCCGGGCAGACCGCCTCGCACAGCTTGCAGGCAATGCAGCGCTCCTCGCCGTTGGGATAGCGCCGCAGCGCATGCTCTCCGCGAAAGCGCGGGCTGAGCGGATTTTTCTCGAACGGATAGTTGATCGTCGCCTTGGGCTTGAAGAAATACTTCAAGGTCAGCCAGTGCGCCTTGACGAACTCCCACAGAGTAAAAGATTTGATGAGTTGCCCGACCGTCATATGCCGTACCTCGTGTACATAAGCCACGCGCTTACCAGCACGACGAACAGCAGCGACACTGGTAAGAACACTTTCCAGCCAAGCCGCATCAGCTGGTCATAGCGATAGCGCGGGACGGTCGCCTTGACCCAGCTGAAAACGAAGAAAAAGAACAAGATCTTGGCGAAAAGCCACAGCCAGCCTGGGATCACGATGCCCGGGAACAGTCCAAGGAACGGAATGTCGATCAAGGGCAGCCACCCGCCCCAGAACAGCGTAGCGTTGAGCGCGCACATCAGCAGGACGTTGGCATACTCGCCCAGCCAGTAGAGCGCGAAGCTCATGCTGGAATATTCGGTCTGATAGCCAGCGACGAGCTCGCTCTCCGCTTCGGTCAGGTCGAACGGCGCACGGGCGGTTTCGGCCATGCCGGAAATCAGGAACATCACCCACATCGGGAACAGCAGCGGGTTGAACACGAACCCGTTGAACAGCCAGACGTGATTTTCCTGCGCCTTGACGATGCCGTTCAAATTAAACGTCCCCGCCCACATCACCACGCAGATCAGGATGAACCCGATTGACACTTCGTAGGAGATCATCTGGGCGCTGGCGCGCATCGCCGAGAAGAAAGGGTATTTCGAGTTTGACGCCCACCCGGCGATGATCACGCCGTAGACGCCGAGCGAGGAGATCGCGAGGACGTAGAGCAGCCCGACGTTGATGTCCGCCAGCACGGCGCCCGAATTGAACGGGATCACCGCCCAGGCCATCAGGGCCACGGTAAAGGTGATGATCGGCGCGATCAGAAACAGGCCCTTGTTGGCCGCCGAAGGGACGATGGTTTCCTGCAGAAACACTTTGAGCCCGTCGGCGAAAGACTGCAGCAGGCCCCACGGGCCGACCACATTGGGACCGCGGCGCAGCGCCATCGCTGCCCAGATCTTGCGATCGGCATAGATTACCATCGCAACGGACAGCATCAGCGGCAGGGCGATGAGCAGGATACCGACAATTGTGGCGGTCAGCCATGCTGCGTCGTAAGACATCCACTGGTTGAAGAAGGCGGTCATTCCGCAGCCTCTGCGAATACTTCCCCGTTCAACAGTTCGGCCGAGCAGCGCTGCATCGTTTCGCTGGCGCGGGCGATTGCGTTGGTAAGGTAGAAGTCCTTAATCGGATAGCCCTCGATCATGCCTTTGCCGCCGGCCTTTCCATTGGGCAAAGCACCGTAACCCGCTACGCCTTCGCGGCCCAGCGCGGGAACGTCGGAAGCCATTGCAGTGCGTAGCTGGTCAAAGCTGTCGAAGCCGACCGATATGCCCAAAGCGTCAGCCATCGCGCGCAGGATCGTCCAGTCTTCGCGCGCGTCGCCCGGGGCAAAGACCGCCTTGTCGGCGAACTGCACCCGGCCCTCGGTGTTGACGTACGTCCCGGACTTTTCGCTGAACGCCGCAGCGGGCAGGACGACATCGGCGGCATGGGCGCCCTTGTCTCCGTGGTGCCCGATGTAGACGATCATAGAGCCTGCAAACTTGGTATAGTCCACCTCATCCGCGCCTAGTGAAATCAGCATCTTGGGCTTGGCCTGCACCACATCGGCAATACCACCCCGTTGCGCATACCCAAGCATCAACCCGCCCATCCGCGCCGCCGCCATGTGCAGCACGTTGAAGCCGTTCCAGCCTTCGCGCACCAGCTTGAACTGCCCGGCAAAGGCCAGGCCAGCAGCCAGCGCGCCTTTGCCCAAAGCTGCACCGCCCATGATGATTGCCGGACGCTCAGCCTTGGCAAAGGCATCGGCAGCGGCCTTGGGTAATTTGCCCAGCACCGCCAGATCATTACCCAGGAATGTCGCGGGGAACGTGGTCTCCCACTCAGGCCCGACGATGAACACCTTGCCGCCCCGTTTAGCGATCTTTCGCAGGCGCGGGTTAAGTACCGCCGCTTCCCAGCGAACGTGACTACCGACGATCAGCAGCGCGTCGGCGTCCTCGATACCGGCCAGGCCGGAATTGAAATTGACCGCAGCCAGGTTTGAACAATCATAGTCCATCCCGGTCTGGCGCCCTTCGAGCAGGCTGGAACCCAGCGCCCCGGCCAGCGCCTTGGCGGCGAACATCGTTTCGCAATCGACCATGTCGCCCGCGACAACCGCAACCGACTTGCCCGGCTTGATCGCGGCGATGGCGGCAAAAGCTTCGTCCCAACTGGTCGCAACCAGCTTGCCGTCACGCCGCAGCCACGGCTTGTCGAGGCGGCGGCGGGTCAGTCCATCGACCATGTAGCGGCCCTTGTCAGACAGCCATTCCTCGTTCACGTCGTCGTTGATCCGCGGCAGGATGCGCAGCACTTCGCGGCCCCGGCTGTCGAGGCGGATGTTGGAACCCAGCGCGTCCGATACGTCGATCGACAGCGTCTTTTTCAACTCCCACGGCCGCGCTTCGAAAGCGTACGGCCCACTGGTCAGCGCGCCGACCGGGCACAGATCGATCACATTGGCCGAAAGCTCGTGCTTGGCCGCCTTTTCCAGATATGTGGTGATCTGCATGTTTTCGCCGCGGTACAGCGCGCCGATTTCATCCACCCCGGCCACTTCCTCGCTGAAGCGCACGCAGCGGGTGCACTGGATGCAGCGGGTCATTGTGGTCTTGATCAGCGGCCCCATGTATTTTTCGGTGACCGCGCGCTTTTCTTCGTGAAAACGTGAGCGGCCCCGGCCATAGGCGACCGACTGGTCCTGCAAATCGCACTCACCGCCCTGATCGCAGATCGGGCAATCGAGCGGGTGGTTGATCAGGAGAAACTCCATCACCCCTTCACGCGCGGCCTTGACCATCTGGCTGTCGGTCTTGATCACCTGACCTTCGGTCGCGGGCAGCGCGCACGACGCCTGCGGCTTGGGCGGTCCGGGGGCAACCTCAACCAGACACATCCGGCAATTGCCCGCGATAGACAGCCGCTCGTGGTAGCAAAACCGCGGGATTTCTTTGCCCGCCAGCTCGCACGCCTGGAGCACGGTGGCCCCGGCGGGAACTTCGAGTTCGATGCCGTCTACGGTGACTTTAGGCATCCAAATATTCCTGCTTCAGAGCCAATCGCTTTTCGAACTCATCTCTCAAGGTAGCGCATTCTCGATCGACTAACGCTATGGCACTTGCTTCGCTCAAGTCGGCAAGTGGCACATGCTTATGTTTGCCAGTAAACTGAACGAGACTTATAAATCCCTCACGGGCGTAACCCAAGAGCACTGGGTCATCCGATTCAGCCGCCCGAGCAACAATAGCGGCCTTAATAATCTCAGCTTCGAAAGGTAGCGCAGCGTTGCCAGCGGGAAACTTCTCTAAGAGCTCCGCAAATTGCCCTACTATCTCGTCGCAAGTGAGCTGCGTAGTACGCGCTGATGAACCAAATAGCTTCACTCTGCCGCCTCCCGCACATTTTCCGCAATCCGCCGTTCCAGCTCGGGACGGAAGTGTTTGATCAGGCCCTGGATCGGCCACGCCGCCGCATCGCCCAGCGCGCAGATAGTGTGGCCTTCGACCTGCTTGGTGACCTGCTGGAGCATATCGATTTCCTCAACCGCAGCATCACCCGTCCGCAGGCGTTCCATCACCCGCCACATCCAGCCGGTGCCTTCGCGGCAGGGGGTGCACTGGCCGCAGCTTTCGTGCTTGTAGAAGTAGGACAGGCGGGCAATCGCGCGGACGATGTCGGTCGACTTGTCCATGACGATGACAGCCGCGGTGCCAAGGCCCGAGCCGACCGCCTTCAGACCGTCGAAGTCCATCGGCGCGTCCCAGATCTCGGCCGCCGGAACCAGCGGGACCGAGGAGCCGCCGGGGATTACCGCCAGCAGGTTACCGCGCCCGCCGGTGATGCCGCCGCAATGCTTTTCGATCAGTTCCGAGAACGGAATGCTCATCGCCTCTTCCACCACGCAGGGCTTGTTCACGTGCCCGCTGATCTGGAAGAGCTTGGTGCCCTTGTTGCCCTCGCGCCCGAAGCTTGAGAACCAGGAAGCGCCGCGCCGCAGTATCGTGGGGGCGACCGCGATGCTTTCAACGTTGTTGACCGTGGTCGGGCAGCCATAGAGGCCTGCCCCGGCCGGGAATGGTGGTTTGAGGCGCGGCTGGCCCTTCTTGCCTTCCAGGCTTTCGATCATCGCGGTTTCTTCGCCGCAGATGTATGCACCCGCGCCGCGGTGGACAAAGACATCGAAATCGTAACCTGATTTGCAGGCGTTCTTCCCGATCAGCCCGGCATCATAGGCTTCCTGCACTGCCGCTTCGAGCACCTGCGCCTCGCGGATGTATTCGCCGCGGATGTAGATGTAGGCGGCGCGCGCGCGCATCGCGTAGCCCGCCACCAGCGCGCCTTCGATCAGCTTATGCGGATCGTGGCGGATGATTTCACGGTCCTTGCAGCTGCCCGGCTCAGACTCGTCGGCATTGATGACCAGAAAGCTGGGGCGGCCGTCCTTCGATTCCTTGGGCATGAACGACCACTTGAGCCCGGTCGGGAACCCGGCCCCGCCGCGCCCGCGCAGGCCGCTGGCCTTGATTTCCTCGATAATCGCATCCTGCCCGCGGGCCATCAGCACCTTGGTATCGTCCCAATCGCCCCGGGCTTGGGCGGCCTTGAGGTTCCACGGCTGGTAGCCATAGACATTGGTGAAAATGCGGTCTTTGTCGTGGAGCGACATGGCTTACCATTCCCCCCGGTAATCGTGGTTGGCCTTGACCATCTGCTGCAGCGAACTGAGCGCACCAACCGGCTCAACCGTGTGCCGCTCCGGGTCTTGGGTACCTTCCTTGGGCGTCTTGCCGGCCGCCAGTGCATCGAGCACCGCGTCGAAGCGTTCCACTGTCAGATCCTCATAATTGCCATCGTTGATCTGGACCATCGGCGCGCTGGCGCAGTTGCCCATGCATTCGACTTCGGTCAGGGTCCACATCCCGTCGTCAGTGGTGTGGCCCTTGTGCATTCCGCGCTTGGCGCAGACGGCCATGATGTCGTCCGAGCCGCGCAGCATGCACGGCGTGGTGCCGCAGACCTGGACGTGAAATTTGCCCACCGGAACCAGGTTGTACATGAAATAGAACGTCGCCACTTCGACCACGCGGATCACCGGCATGTCGAGATAGCGGGCGACATATTCCATCACCGGGATCGGCAGCCAGCCCTGGGTGCCGGTCTCTTCACCCACCTGGCGCTGGGCAAAGTCGAGCAGCGCCATTACCGCCGAGCGCTGACGCCCGTCGGGATATTTGGCGATCGCCGTTTTGGCCTTGGCGTCCCAGGCCTTGGAAAAGGCAAAGCCGCCCCACCGCACGCGCAGTTCGGGCGTATCGGGTTCGAGATGACGGTCAGCCATGTCAGTTCCGAACCATCATCACGTTTGCAGTGGTAGTTCGGGTAACTTGGCCTTTGCTCAAGTAGACCATCATGGCGCTCGGTTGGTCCTTTGCTTTGCGGTCCTTGCAATACCATTGCACGCCAAAGCTACCGTTCGGCAGCGGTTCCAATTCGGCAGCTTTGCAACCTTTGACTGAGGCAACCGTCGCATCGAGATTGGCAAATTCCGGATGTCCAATTTGCCGATCCAAAATCGCATCAGAAACAGGCTGACCAGCGATCATTTGATTAAGGACAGCGCGGACTGCCCGCTCGTCAGCATATTTTGCTCCAGTAATCATTGGAACCAGAGCCAAGAATATCAGCTCACGCCTCACCGGTCACACTCCCCGAACACCACGTCGATCGCGCCGAGGATGGCGGTCGCGTCGGGCAGCATGTGGCCTTTGCACATGAAGTCCATCGCTTGCAGGTGCGAGAACGCGGTCGGGCGGATCTTGCAGCGGTAGGGTTTGTTGCTGCCGTCGCTGACCAGATAGACCCCGAATTCACCCTTGGGGCTTTCGGTGGCGACATAGACTTCGCCGGCCGGCACGTGAAAGCCTTCGGTGTAAAGCTTGAAGTGATGGATCAGGCTTTCCATCGAGCTTTTCATTTCGGCGCGCTTGGGCGGTACCACCTTGCGGTCGTCCGAGGCGATCGGACCCGAGGGCATTTCGGCGATGCACTGGCGGATGATCCGGGCCGACTGGTGCACTTCCTCAACCCGGACCATGAAGCGGTCATAGCAATCACTGCGGGTGCCGACCGGGATCTCGAAATCCATCCGGTCATAGACGTCATAGGGCTGGCTTTTGCGCAGGTCCCACGGCACCCCGGCGGCGCGGATCATCGGGCCGGAAAAGCCCCAGGCCAGCGCGTCTTCCTTGCTGACCAGGGCAATGTCGACGTTTCGCTGCTTGAAGATGCGATTGTCGACCACCAGGCTCATCGCATCATTGAACAGCGGCCTCAGCCGGGTGTCGAGCCAGGCGTCGATATCGTCGAGCAGGTCCTGCGGCACGTCCTGATGGACTCCGCCGGGACGGAACCATGCGCTGTGCATCCGGGCACCGCTGGCACGTTCGAAGAAGTTGAGGCAGTCCTCGCGAATTTCGAACAGCCACAGGTTCGGCGTCATCGCGCCGACGTCCATCACGTGGGACCCCATGTTGAGCATGTGGTTGCAGATGCGGGTAAGCTCGGCGAACAGCACGCGCAGGTACTGGGCGCGTAGCGGCACTTCCAAGTTGAGCAGCTTTTCAATGGCGAGCACGTAGGAGTGTTCCATCGCCAGCGGGCTGCAATAGTCGAGCCGGTCGAAATAGGGCAGCGCCTGGAGATAGGTCTTGTGCTCGATCAGCTTTTCTGTGCCGCGGTGAAGCAGGCCGACGTGGCAATCGACCCGTTCGATCAGCTCACCGTCCAGTTCCAGCACCATGCGCAGAACGCCGTGCGCGGCGGGGTGCTGCGGACCGAAGTTGATCGTGTAATTGGAAATGACTTCGTCACCGGTGGTCGGCGACTGTTCGAGAGTGAAGCTCATGCTTTATCTCCCTTTTTCGGCCTGCTGCTGGTCTTCTTCGGTGCAGCGGCATCAGCCTTGGCCGTCGTATGCACGGCCGGAGCGCCCGCGCTCTTGGTGTCGGCAGCCGCGGCGTTGGCCTTCGCGCCAGCTCCCGTTTGCGCGGGCGTGGGCGTCGCGGTCGGCGTTGGAGCGGCAGTGGTCGGCGTGGCATTCTCATCGCCGGGAAGGACATAATCGGCCCCTTCCCACGGGCTCATAAAATCGAACTGTCGCAGATCCTGCGCCAGTTTGACCGGTTCGTAGACGACACGCTGGTCTTCCTCGGAATAGCGCAGCTCGACATAGCCGGTGAGCGGAAAATCCTTGCGGAAGGGGTGCCCTTCAAAACCATAGTCAGTCAGGATCCGGCGAAGATCGGTGTTTCCTTCGAAAATCACGCCGTACATGTCGAACACTTCGCGTTCCAGCCAACCGGCATTGGGCCACAGGTGCGTGACAGTGGGCACCGGCGTGCTCTCGCTGGCGGTCACCTTGACGATCAGGCGGTGGTTGCGGGTGACCGATAGCAGCATATAGACCACGTCAAACCGCTCGGCCCTCTGGGGGTAGTCAGCACCGGCGATTTCCATCAGCTGCTGGTATTGATGCGTGTCACGCAGCGCAGCGAGGCATTCACCGATCGCTCCGCGCGCAACGGTAAGGATAATCTCGCCGTGCTCTTCGCGGCCATTCAGCAACTTGGCACCCAGCGTTTGGGTGACTGCGGCAACTACGCCCTCGTTCGAGGCCATGCGCGGCGCAGAGTGAAGCACGCTCATCACGCCATCACCGCTCGATCGTGCCGACGCGGCGGATTTTGCGCTGCAATTGCATTACGCCGTACAGCAGCGCCTCGGCCGTGGGCGGGCACCCGGGAACGTAGATATCGACCGGGACAATCCGGTCACATCCGCGCACAACTGAATAGCTATAATGGTAATAGCCGCCGCCATTGGCGCAGCTGCCCATCGATATCACGTATTTGGGATCCGACATCTGGTCGTAGACCTTGCGCAGCGCCGGGGCCATCTTGTTGCACAGCGTGCCGGCGACAATCATCACATCGGACTGGCGCGGGGACGCGCGCGGGGCGACGCCAAACCGTTCCATGTCATAACGCGGCATGTTGACGTGGATCATTTCGACCGCGCAGCAAGCCAGGCCAAAAGTCATCCACCACAAGCTGCCAGTGCGGGCCCACTGGAACAGATCTTCGGTACTGGTAACCAGGAAGCCCTTGTCATGGACTTCACCATTGATGTCGTTGAAAAAGCTCTGGTCCGGCGGCGTGACCGGCTGACCTGCGGCAAGCGGTTGTCCCGCAGAATTGACGAGCGTGCTCATTCCCAGTCCAGTGCTCCGACTTTCCAGGCATAGGCGAGCCCGACAAGCAGTTCGCCGATGAATATCATCATCGTGATCCATGCCGACCAGCCCAGCTTGGTGAAAGTCACCGCCCAGGGAAACAGAAACGCGGCTTCCAGATCGAAGACCACGAAAAGGATGGCCAGCAGATAAAAACGGACGTCGAACTGGCTGCGCGGATCCTCAAACGCGGGAAAGCCGCATTCGTACTCGCTGAGTTTCTCAGCAGTTGGATTATGTGCACCCGTCAGGCGGGCAACACCCATTGGCAGGAACACAAAGGCCGCCGACAGGCCCAGCGCGATGGCCAGGAAGATCAGGATCGGCAAATATTGCGACAGGTCGACCACGTGAAGTCCCTTGGCGCCGGAATCGGCATTGCGAACGTTGAGCGCGCCCTAGTCCCGGGACATGAGCGACGCAAGTAGGCAAGGCCGGTTTGCACCATCTATTGCAATCTTTGCAACCTCCCCGAGGGGCAATTCTGCGTCAACCCAGTTCGCGGGCCAACGTCTTGCGCGTGGTCTTGCCATAGGGCGGCATCAAGCCTGCCAGCTTGGCGACATTGGTTTTGGGCTGGTGATAGACCGAGCGGGCATGACTGAAAGTCTTGAAGCCTTCAGGGCCATGATAACTGCCCATGCCCGACGGACCGATACCGCCGAACGGAAGATCATCGATCGACACGTGGAACACTACGTCGTTTACGGTCGCACCACCTGAAATTGTGCGGGTCAACACACGCTCGCGCTCAGCGCTGTCCTCACCGAAATAATACAGACCCAGCGGGCGGTCGTGCGCGTTAACATAGTCAATCGCCTCGTCGATCGCCTTATAGGTCTTGACCGGCAGGACCGGTCCGAAAATCTCGTCCTGCATCACCGCCATATCGTCGCTCACACCTCTCAGGATGGTCAGCGGCATCTTGTGTCCGTTGGATGATGAGAAATCCTCGTTCCCCGGATTGACCTCGATAGCCTCGGCGCCCTTCGCCTTGGCATCATCGATCAGGCCCTGGATCCGGTCGCGGTGGCGCGCATTTACGACAGAGGTGTAGTCATCGTTGTTAAGCAGCGTCGGATACATCGCGCTCACTGCCTTGCTGACCGCGCCAATTGCCCGGTCCTCCATGTCCTGCGGGACCATCATGTAATCAGGCGCAAGGCAGATCTGCCCAGCATTGAGCATCTTGCCCATCGCGATGCGCTCACCCGCGCGCTCGATGTTGGCGCTGCGTCCAAGGATGGTGGGCGACTTGCCGCCCAGTTCAAGCGTAACCGGGACAAGGTTGTCGGCGGCCGCATGGAGAACATGCTTGCCGACCCCGGTAGCGCCGGTGAACAGCAAGTGATCGAACGGCAGTGAGCAGAACGCCTGGCCTACGTCCGGTCCGCCGACACAAACCGCCAATTCATCCTCGCCGAAGTATTTGGCAAAGACATCTTTCATCATTTGCGAGGTATCTTCAGTGAACTCGCTTGGTTTGATCATCGCCCGGTTGCCGGCCGCGAACGCCTGGGCCAGCGGGCCGACCGTCAGCCCGACCGGGAAGTTCCATGGACTGACAATGCCGACCACCCCCTTGGGTTCATAACGCAATTCGGCCTTGGCCCCCAGCAGCCCGAGCGGAAACATCGGGCTTCGCCGTTCTGTCCGCGCCCAACGGTCAATGTGCTTGAGGCAATATTTGGCCGCGGTGACTGATGGCATGATATCGGTCATCAGGCTTTGTTCGTGGCTCCGATGCCCGAAATCGCGGCTGATCGCGCGGGCGAAATCATCGCCGCTGTCCTTCATCATCGCAATCACCCGCTTAAGCCGGTCCTTGCGCACCGATAGCGGTTCAGGCCGCGCGGCAGTAAAGGCATCACGCTGGACCTGCAGAAGCGATTGCATTGCGGCGGTATCGGCAGGCATTGGTATCTCCCGTTTTGAATTGCCACCTTTGTTTCCTATGTCGAGGCCAATGGCAAGGCGATTGCCATCGCCGCAGTGCAGCATTAAGATCGCGGCAATCCTTTCCTCTTGCTCAAAAGAGAACCCTGCCATGGCCCAGATTTCCGCGAACGATCCCATCGTCATCTTGTCCTATGCCCGCACCCCGATGGGCGCGATGCAAGGCGCGCTGGCCGATGTCGCCGCGACCGATCTTGGCGCGACTGCAATCAAGGCGGCGGTGGAACGGGCGGGCGTCAACGGCGCGGAAATTGATCGCGTGTACATGGGCTGTGTTCTGCCCGCAGGGCTTGGCCAGGCCCCTGCCCGTCAGGCGGCGATCAAGGCTGGTCTACCCAAGTCGGTCGAGGCGACGACCGTGAACAAGGTTTGCGGATCAGGCATGCAAACTCTGATCATGGGCGCCGAGGCACTGGCCGCCGGGACGATTGACCTGGTCGTCGCAGGCGGAATGGAAAGCATGACCAACGCGCCCTATATTCTCAAAAAGCACCGCTCAGGTGCGCGGATCGGTCATGATACGGCCTATGATCACATGTTCCTTGACGGGCTTGAAGACGCGTATGAACCCGGCCGGGCGATGGGGACCTTTGCCCAGGATACCGCCAACGAATACCAGCTGACACGTGAGGCACAGGATGGCTACTCGATTGAGTCGCTCCGCCGCGCCAAGGCCGCAATAGATGAAGGTGCCTTTGCTGACGAAATTGCGCCAGTGACCGTGATCAGCCGGACAGGTGAAAGCGTTGTCGACACTGATGAAGCACCGAGTAAGGGTCGTCCCGACAAGATTCCTGGTCTGAAACCTGCCTTCGCCAAGGACGGCACAATCACAGCAGCAACCTCAAGCTCGATCTCGGATGGCGCAGCCGCACTCGTCCTGACCCGAGAGAGCGAAGCCAGGGCCAAGGGCCTCTGTCCCGTCGCCAAGGTCATCGCACTGGCGGCCCATGCCCAGGAACCCAAGGATTTTACCACTGCCCCGGTCGGCGCAATCACCAAGTTGCTGGACTGTGCGGGATGGAAGCTGGACGATGTTGATCTGTTCGAAGTGAACGAGGCGTTCGCTTGCGTTGCGATGTTCGCGATGCAGGATCTAGGAATCCCGCATGAAAAGATTAACGTTCACGGGGGCGCAACAGCCTTAGGGCATCCGATCGGCGCGTCGGGCGCGCGCATTGTTACCACGCTGATTGCAGCCCTTAAGCGGCATGGCAAGACCAAGGGCGTCGCCAGCCTATGCATTGGCGGCGGCGAAGCAACCGCAGTTGCCATCGAACTAGTCTAAGCGGCAATATCCGCCGCTGTGGCAAGCCTTCAGAGCTCGCCTGCTCCCCACAAGCGATCTTGCCGGATAAAACCAGCACGATCGCCAATTCGAACGCCGCACCAGTCAGCGCGGCAATCATCAAGCAGGGCGACAACCCCGGGTTCAACGCGCCACAGCAAGCGCGCATCGCCTGATGCCTTGTCCCGCATTTCGGCAAGACCCTTACCGTCGACGAAAGCGCTTCTCTGGCGCGTGAGGAACCGGGCCAGCATCCAGCCCCGGGCGCCATCCGGGTCTTCGACCAATCGCCAGCCTTCCATCATCCGGATGACTTTTACCGGCAATTGGGGTCGGTGATAAACCCATTGGATACGGTAGTCCTCACCCGGCCCGGCACGCATGTTGACTTCGCCGGCCCGGATCGAAGCCCAGTAAGGCGTCTTGACGTCGTCGGCTGACGCAGCAGTAGCAATTAACGCGGCGCAAAGGCCGGAAATGAAGATTCGCAGAGAGTTCATAACAGTTGATTCTCCGATAGACCTGGTCGCCCGTGCGCTTCAAGTGGCTTGACCAGTGTAGCACCCCAAGCCTAGCGACCAATGCATGACTGTCGTCACAGAAACCGCTCCTGGACGCCGGCTGCCCGGGCGGCCCCGCGTTCACGTCACCCGCCGGTTATTGCCTTCGGTAGAGGCACGGATGAGCGAGCTTTTCGACGTTGTCCTTAACACCGATGACCGTCCGCTTGGCCGCGAAGGACTGGTAGGCGCGATGCGCGACAGCGACGTCATTGTTCCCACGGTCACTGATCGGATCGACGGCGCGATGCTGGCAGAAGCAGGCGACCGGCTGGGCATGATCGCCAACTTTGGCGCGGGCATTGAACATATTGACTTGGCGGCAGCGCGGCGGCGCAAGATCATCGTTACCAACACGCCCGGCGTGTTCACCGATGATACGGCTGATCTGGCGATGATGTTGATCCTGTCTGTGCCCCGCCGCCTGGGTGAAGGCAGCCGCCTGATACGCGATGGGCATTGGACCGGGTGGGCGCCGTCTGCCATGCTGGGCCGCTGCATTGGTGGAAAGCGGCTTGGCATCGTTGGCATGGGCCGGATCGGACAGGCCGTGGCACACCGCGCCCGCGCCTTTGGGCTCGACGTGGTCTATCACAACCGCCAACGCCTTCCACCCAGCGTCGAGAACATGTTTGGTGCCGCATACGAACCGGATCTGGAGAAACTGATTGCAGAGGCTGATATCCTGACGCTTCACTGTCCATCGGGGCCGGAAACACGCCACCTTCTTAATTCGGCCAGGTTGGCCGAGATGAAGCCGACCGCCTACATTATCAATACCGCACGCGGAGACCTGATTGACGAAGAAGCGTTGATCGCAGCATTGCAGCAGGGCGCGATCGCCGGAGCCGGTCTGGACGTCTTTGCTTCCGAGCCGGCAGTCGACGATCGGCTGATTGATCTTCCCAACGTCATCACCTTGCCTCATTTGGGCAGCGCGACGGTCGAAGGAAGGGAGCATGCAGGCGAAAAGATTATCGCCAACATCCGTTTTTGGGTCGACGGCCATCGTCCGCCCGATCAGGTGCTGACAGGCTGGGTATAACCTCTACCGCGCGCAACAAGCTAACGTTCTGGCGCTTGCGAACCTTGCGATCATTGCTCTAAGGCGCCGCACACGAAAATCGCGGGCAAGGATGCCGCGCGGGGGAGATACGGTTCAATGCGCAAGCTTGCTGCAATCGGTGCTGCCGCCACGGTTCTGGCGCTGCCCGCAATCGCTTGGGCACAGGACGGAGCAGAGGATGTTGCCGATACAGGAGATACCGCTTGGATCCTGATTTCAGCCGCGCTGGTACTGATGATGACCATGCCCGGGCTTGCCTTGTTCTATGGCGGCCTGGTTCGGGCCAAGAACTTCCTGTCTGTACTCGTACAGGTCGGCGCAGTTGCTGCAGCAGCATCGTTGCTTTGGATCGTCGCTGGTTATTCGGTTGCCTTCGGGACCGGAGGCAACGGGTGGTATGGCGGATTTGGCAACTTGATGCTCAACAACCTGGGCAACGTTCGCGCGGGATACACCGTTCCGGAAAGCGCTTACGCCCTTTTTCAAATGACATTTGCAGCGATTACACCTGCGCTGATGGTCGGCGCATGGGTTGACCGCGCCCGGTTTGGCTGGACCGTTGCCTTCACCGCGCTGTGGGTCCTGGTGGTGTATAGCCCCGTGGCCCACTGGATTTGGGGCGGCGGGTGGTTGTCATCTGCAATCGGAACGCTGGACTTTGCCGGCGGCATTGTGGTCCACACAACTGCTGGCGTTTCGGCGCTGGTCGCCGCGCTTCTGGTGGGCAAGCGCAACGGTTTTCCCAAGACCATGATGCTGCCTCACGCACCATCGCTGACGATGGCCGGGGCTGCACTGCTGTGGGTAGGATGGTTCGGCTTTAACGGGGGATCGGCACTTGCGGCCAACGATGACGCGGCCAGTGCAATAATAAACACTCATGTTGCCGCATGCATGGCGGCCCTGGTGTGGCTGCTGATCGAACGATTTACAGTGGGCAAGCCGACCAGCGTCGGCTTTGCTACCGGCGCTGTTGCGGGCTTGGCCACGGTTACCCCGGCAGCCGGGTTCATTTCGCCGGGCGCCGCGTTTGTGTTCGGCGCGCTTGCGGCTCTAATCTGCTATCCGATGATTCAGATTGTCAAAAAGCGCCTGAGGATCGACGATTCCCTTGACGTGTTCGCTGTTCATGGCGTTGGCGGGATAACCGGATCCTTGCTGCTCGGCGTATTTCTTTCCGATGCCCTTGGCGGAACCGGCTACGCCGATGGCAAGACCATGATCAGTCAGATTGCGGCCCAGGCTGTTGGCGTCGGGGTGGTTGCAATCTGGTCGGCAGTTGCAACGGCAGTTTTGGCTGTTGCCGTATCTTTGCTGTTCCCGATGCGGGTCAGCGAGGATGATGAACGGGAGGGCCTGGACCTGGCCAGCCACGGCGAACGGGCGTGGGAGCTCGATTGAACGCGCGCAGATTATCACGCGCCATCTGTCGCTGATCAATCTCCGGTCAGAATCCGGTCGACAAGCTGCTTCACCGTTGGCGTAAAGTTGTTGGAATAGAACGGATCTTGTTTGAAGCGGTATGCCGCGTGGCCGGCGAAAGCCAGGTTATCGTCGGGGTCGCCGCCGTGAGCGATGTCCTGCAGCGTCTTCTGGATACAAAAGCTGCGCGGGTCGGCCAAACGCCCGGTGGTGTTGTCGTCATGGTCCTTCCAGCTCGAAAACTGGCAGTGCGAAAGACATCCCATGCAGCCTTGCTGATCGGCACGGATTCGTTCAGCGCTTTCCGCCGTCACGAAAACGACTGTATCGTCCGGCGTCTTGAGTGCTTCGGTAAAGCCCTCGTGGATCCAGGCGAGCGCCTTGCGTTGGTCGCCCGGATGGACCCAGAAATACTTGGCTTTTCCGTGATCGGATAGAGGGACAGTGCCTTCTTCCTCATCGCGTTTGAAAATGGGGATCTGGCGTTCTGAACGGTGAATAAGATCGTAAAGGAAGGGCGTCTTGACCGCGCTGGAATAAAAACCGGTCGGGCTGAACTGATGTAACAGGACGTCGCCTGGCTCAACAGTGCGGAGCATTTCCTTCCAAACTTGTGGGATCGGGCTTTCCTGCGTTAGCAACGGACGAGTTCCGAACTGGAACATGATCGAGCCCAATTCAGGGTTGTCGATCCAGTGGTCCCATTCGCGCAGGCACCAGACCCCGCCCGCCATGACAATCGCGGTTTCTTCCGATACTCCTTCGGCGCGCATAGTTTCGCGCAGCGCCTTGACGCGGGGATAAGGATCTTCCGGCGTGCGAGGGTCTTCGGCATTCGACAGGCCGTTGTGGCCGCCGGCAAGCCATGGATCTTCGTATACGACAGCTGCCATCAGCTGCGGGACCTTGGAATAGCTGCGCTTCCACAGTGCGCGAAAAGCGCGTGCGGAACTGACAATCGGCAAATAGTGAACATTATGACGCTGGGCTATTTCGGCCAACTTATACGGCATTCCCGCGCCGCAAGTAACGCCGGTGATCATGCCCGGGCAGTTTTCCAGCACGCCTTCTAGCACCTGCTGGGCGCCGCCCATTTCCCACAAAACGTTGATATTGATCGCGCCTTTGCCGGCGGCGATTTCGTGGGCGCGCTTTACCTGCTCAGTCGCGCCATCGATGGCATAGCGCACCAGTTGTTCGAATCGTTCCTTGCGGGTTGCTTGCGGAAAGATCTGCGGGATCGGGTTACCGTCCACGTCATAGCTGTCGGCATTGACGGCACTTACGGTGCCGATGCCGCCAGCAGCCGCCCAGGCGCCCGACGACATATGGTTGGTCGCAGAAACACCCTTTCCGCCTTCAACGAGCGGCCAAACTTCGCGCCCACCGTAAAGGATGGGCTTCAGCCCCTTGAAAATTGCGGCCCCAGTCATCGCGTCCCAGTCTTTCCCTTGGCCGCGCTGCACGGCTTTATATCTTTGGCATTCGGCCGCGGTCCGTTTGCTTCGAACTGCGCGTAATAGCCCTTGAGTTCGGGCTTACGGACAAATTCCACCAAGCGGAACCCCACCGCGTTGAATTCGCAGAACAGCAGCGCCGGCGGCATTCCGTGCTGATCGGTTGCTCGGTCGGCATCAACCACAATCACCTGCCCGTGCGGTCCCAGTGCCGGGCGCATATGCCACAGAAAAGCATAGGGTTCGGCTACTTCATGATACATGTGGACCATAAAAATGCGGTCGAAACTGTTATCTGGCAGCCGCGGGTTTTCGGGCGCGCCAACCTTTATGGATACGTTGTCCAGCCGTTCACGCACGATCCGCTGGCCCAGTCGCTGCATAGCTTCGCCGTCGATATCCTGTGCAAGCACCCGTCCCTTGGATCCGACGCGTTCCGCCAGGCGGACGGTGTAGTACCCTTCACCCGCACCGATATCGGCAACGGTCGTGCCCTCGTTGATGGCAGCCAGATCCATGACGACCTTGGCCTCACCCAAATTGTCGCGCTGGTCTTCGCTGCTGAACTCGGTCGAAATAACCTTAGACACCGCCCGATCGGCGAGAGGAAATCCGCGTGCCCCTTCGGCGCGCGACATATCGGGATCGGCGCGGTTGCACGCAGCCAGCGCCAGCAGCAAAGCCGATGCAGCCACGCGACCAGTCAATCGACGTCCTCCACCGCTATCTTCTCACCAGTTACGCGCTGCGCCAATGCGGCAGCCATAAAGGGATCAAGCGCACCGTCGAGCACGTCCGAGGGGGTCGGGCTGGTCACACCTGTGCGCAAGTCCTTGACCATCTGGTAGGGTTGTAAAACATAAGACCGGATCTGATGCCCCCAGCCAATATCACTCTTTGCAGCATGTTCCGCGCTGGCGGCTTCCTCGCGCTTGCGCATTTCCTCTTCGTAAAGCCGCGACTTGAGCATCCCCATTGCGATATCGCGGTTCTTGTGCTGGCTGCGGTCTTGCTGGCTGGCGGCAACAATGCCTGAGGGGATGTGCGTAATCCGCACCGCCGAATCGGTGGTATTGACGTGCTGTCCGCCCGCGCCCGACGCCCGGTAGGTATCAATTTTAAGGTCAGAGGGGTTGATCTCAATCTCAAAGCTGTCGTCGATTACCGGGAACACCCATACCGACGAAAAACTCGTGTGGCGACGAGCCGAGCTGTCGTAGGGCGATATGCGCACCAGACGGTGCACGCCGCTTTCGGTCTTGGCATAGCCGTAGGCGTTCTCGCCTTTGACCTGGATAGTAGCAGATTTGATTCCAGCCTGCTCGCCCGACTGGTATTCGATCACATCGACTTTGAAGCCACGCTGTTCGGCCCAGCGGCTGTACATCCGCAGCAGCATTTCAGCCCAGTCCTGGCTTTCGGTGCCGCCGGCCCCGGCATGGATTTCAATGAAGGTGTCATTGCTATCCGCTTCGCCGCCTAGCAGCGCCTGGACCTTGTCGGCATCGGCGCGATCGGCCAACGCGGCCAACGCGGCAACGCCTTCATCGATGGTGGCGTCATCGTCTTCCATCTCGCCCAGCTCGATGAACTCAACCGCGTCTGCCATCTGCGCTGAAATGTCGTTGACCGTGTTCACCGCGGCTTCCAGCCGCCGGCGCTCCTTCATGACGGCTTCCGCTTCTTTGGGATTGTCCCAAAGCTTGGGATCCTCGACCCGGGCGTTCAGCTCGTCGAGCCGGCGCAGCGCACGGTCCCAATCCAGAAACTTGCGCACGAGGGCCAAGGCTGCCCCGATCCGATCTATATGAGCCTGCCCTTCGGCACGCATGACACGAAAACTCCGTCACTCGCGCCCGCATAACCGGGCGACATTCCATTCGCGCCCCGCTTAGCGCACGGTTTCGGATTGTAAAGGCGGCGCGCCTCAGCGCGCCGGTTTGGCAGACAGAGCCTTGACCGCGGCCAGCGTCATACGGACGTGATCGCGAAAGTTCATGTCAGTAAAGACCAGCTTGATCCTGCCATCGCGACCGATCACATAACTGGTCCGGCTAGTCATGCCGGCGGGTGCGCCATTTCCTTTCAGCGCCACGTCATAGGCAGCGACGATAGCCGGGCTAGCAACCCCGACGGCAAACTTGTCGCGGCACGCCTCTTTCGAAAACTTCTGCTGGGTGGCCAGATCATCTGCGGAAAGGCCTATTACCGTTGCCCCGGCGCTGCGAAACTCATCCGTTGCCTCAGCAAATGCGTGCGCTTCCAGTGTGCAGCCTTGCGTAAAGCTTTTGGGGTAGAAGTAGAGCACTACCGGCCCTTTGCGTAGTGCTGCCTTGAGGTTGAAGGCAAAAGGCTTGCCAGCCAAGGCACCTTGGGTCGTAAAGCCGGGAGCCTTGGCTCCGTTGGGCAAGTCAGCCTGCACAGCACCGGCGAGACCAAGGGCAGCAGCAGCCGCAGCGAAATGCATTAAGTATCTGATCATTGGCAGAAGCTGCGATATGGCGCGCGACTTGTCCAGTTTATTGCGTGCCAACTACCTCTTCGGGAACGACAGTGGGCAAAGCATCAGGCTCATTTTGCGCCGCAGGTGCAGAAGAAGCGGAAGACCGCGCCGGCACCCTGTTGGCACCGCGGCGCAGCGCTGCAAGCAGGGCGTCACGCTGCTTGGCGAGATCTTCGAACCCGTTGCTTCGTTTTGCCTCGGCGTCGGCTTTGAACGCTTCCCAGATCACGCCGGATTTAGGATCCTTTGTCACGACACCTTCGAAGACGCGCTTGCCGCTGACCCGATCAACCTTGACCATGTGAACGTCAGGCGGCGCGACAAACGGGCGGCTGTCCCAGCGATTCCGGGTCTCCTGAATAAATTGCTTGAATATGGGTGCGGCAAAAGTCCCGCCCTGAACGTAGCCACCCAGCGAGCGCGGCTGATCGAACCCGATGTAAACGGCGCCGACAATATTCTGCGCGCCGCCCGCGAACCAGACGTTGGTCGGACCGGTCGTTGTTCCGGTTTTGCCAAACAGCGGCATGTTGAGGTCCCGCAGCGCTACGCCGGTGCCGCGCGTGATCACGCCTTCAAGCATGTGAACCACCTGATACGCGGTGCGCGGATCCATCACTTGCTTGCCGCGGTTGGCAAGCCGCGGCATCGGTTTTCCGTCCCACTGCTTCATATTGCATTTGTCGCAGCGGCGCGTATCGGCCCGCCAGATCACCTTACCATTGCGGTCCTGCACGAAATCAATGGTGGATGCGGGATATTGCACGCCGTTGTTGGCCAACGCCGCATAGGCATTGGACATTTGCAATACCGTCGTCTCACCTGCGCCCAGCGCAAACGAAAGGTAGGGCTGATATTTCCCGATACCGACCCGTTCGATCTGCTTGACGACATTTTCCATTCCGGCATCGTTCGCGATACGGACCGTCATCAGGTTTCGCGACTGCTCCAAACCCCAGCGCATGGTATGGGTTCCGCTGCCTCCGCCACCGCCGAAATTGCGGAAACACTTCTGTCCTAGTGACGCCCCTTGCCACACGCAAAATTGTCCGTCGACGACTTCGCTGGCAGGTGTCATCCCAAAGTCCAGACCAGTTGCATAGACGAAGGGTTTGATTGTCGAGCCTGGCTGGCGTTCAGCCTGAGTGGCACGATTGAAGCTGTCGAGGCCGGCATCGAAACCGCCCTGCATCGCCAGAACGCGCCCGGAGCGCGGATCGACCACCGCCATGCCCCCTGAAACGGTCGGGATCGTGCGGACCGCCCAGCTGCTGCCCGAAGGTGCAACGGCAATAATGTCACCGGCCTTCAGTGAATCAGGCACGCCGACCAATGGTGCGGTCTTTCCGTCAACAAAGCCAATCGTTGCCTGCGGGCCACGCCGTGTCAGGACCAGACCCGTCCGCCAATTCTGGTAAGTAATCGACTTGTTAGCCGTTGCCAGTTGGCCCTGCCAGGTATCCGTGTCGAGAGTGATGTGCATGATGGGGGCTGTCCAACCGCGACCGCCTTGATAACGCAACAGGCCAGCACGCAGCGCTGTCTGCGCGCCCTTTTGCAATTCCGTATCAAGCGAGGTGCGCACCCATAAGCCGCCCGCGTAGACGCTATTGGGTCCGTCCTCCGCCTTTTCGCCGTATTTATCGATCAGACGGCGACGCACCTCTTCGACAAAATAGCCCGCAGAAGGGTCATAGGCCTCAATCCGGCGGGGGATGATCTCCAGTGGCTGGGCTTTGGCCTGTTGCGCCTCAGCCGATGCCACGGCGCCGTTCTTGACCATCTGATCAAGGACCCAATTCCGGCGTATGACCGCTTCTTCGACATGGCTTGCGCGACCATATTTTTCCGGCGCCTTGGGCAGGATTGCCAGGAACGCACTTTCAGCAAGTGAAAGATCGCCGACATCCTTGCCGAAATAAGCCCTTGCGGCTGCCTGAACCCCGAAACTTTGCCTGCCCAGCGGTATTTCATTCAGGTAAAGTTCCAGGATTTGCTGCTTGTTGAGCACACCCTCGATCCGGCGCGCAACGATCATTTCCTTTAATTTGCGGGTTATCGAATATTCATTGCCGATCAGAATGTTTTTGGCGACCTGTTGGGTTATTGTCGATCCGCCGCGGGCGCGCTGATCAGACCCGAACTTCGTGATATAATCAAACACAGCGCCGACCAGGCCCGTGTAGTCCACCCCGCCATGCGACCAAAAGGTCTTGTCCTCTGCTGACAAGTACGCATTGATCAATGGCCTTGGAAAATCCACAAAGCGCAATTGCACGCGCCGTTCACGCGCATAACTGTAAACAATCTTGCCATCGATACCGCGCACCATGGTGGGCAACGGTGGTTGATAGGTCAGCAAACTTTCAGCCGAAGGCAAATTGCGGGTCACTGCAATCCACAGGACGACATTCAGAGCCAGAAAGGCCCCAAAAAGATAGCCAACGATGCGAAAGCCTCGGCTGGCACGCCATCGCCGCGCGAACCAGTCCCCCATATCGCTGCGTTCGATGCGCTCGCCAAGCGGAGCAAGCCCGGAGCGGATCCGGGAAAGAAGTCCACCAGCCTCGCGCCGGATGCGCAGGTGGATCGATTCAGGCTCAGGGCTTTCGGGCATAGGAACGGGGTCTTAGCATGGCCGATGCACGATTTGCCAGAGGCTAGGCAGCATGGCGCGGCAGCAGCTGTATCGCTTGTATCGCGTCAATATTGCAGGCCCGGAATGGTGTCTTTGCCAGATGGCCCCTGGCGCGCGAAATAAACTTGCAGGCCGCGCGCGGTTACCTCGGCAAAGGTTTTCTGGCCTTCGACAGAAGACAGCCGCGCAGCGTCGCTGACGTTGCTGATGTAACCAGTTTCAAACAACACCGATGGTACATCGGGAGCCTTGAGCACAACAAACGCAGCCGCCTGCTCGGATCGCTCACGAAAGGGAATGCGATCCTTTCCTTCGCGCAGCAGAAGATCGGCGAATTGCGCGGCTTTTTCCAGCGACTCACGCTGCGACAGGTCGACCAGGATCGAGCTTACGGTGTTCGTCTGCTTGCCCAGGTCCACGCCGTTGATGACATCGGCGGCGTTTTCGCGCGCGGCGATGCGGTTGGCCGCCTCGCTCGTTCCCTTATCTGAAAGCGTGTAGACGGATGCCCCGCTTGCTTTGGTATTTGTACCGGTGCTGTCAGCGTGGATCGATATGAACATGTCTGCACCCAGCCTGCGGGCAATATCAGACCGTTCACCCAACACCAAGAAGCGATCGTCGGCGCGCGTCAGGGCTACACGAATGCCCCCCCGTTTGAGCAATTCGTCGCGCAGCGCCTTGGCCAAGGCCAGGGTCAATTCCTTTTCACGCAGATTGCCCGCGCCCGCGCCCGGGTCTTTGCCGCCGTGACCGGCGTCGATCACCACAAGCGGTCGGCTGCTGTCTTGCGGCCCTTCGACCGGCGGCAGTCCAACCACGCCTTCAGCAGGTGGCAGATTTACATCCACGACATAGTCAAAACCGCGCCCCGGCGCGCCGAACAACCGATCTACAGCGATCATCGCCCCGAAAACGGCAAGTGGAATAACAAACAGCAACAGCAACATGATCGGACGGCGCATGGTGACGGCTTAAGGAATCCCGCATTGCCGCGCAATCACCTTGGCATCTGCCAAGCTGCTTGCCGCGCTTGCGAAGCTTTGCTAGGCAACCGGCTGCCGGGCAGACCTGTCCCGATCTCCGTGCTGCAAACCGCGCAATTCCAGTGCGATGTGGCTTTTCGGATCGGCACGGAAACCGGCGGGGGAAACCGGCACTGTTTGGCCGGGATCAGTCAGGTTGATGCCGTAATGAAAAGCCTTTCGCCGTTCTGTCCGTCGCAGCCCGCAAGGGTGCGGGCGGCTGGAATGGCTGGTTGTGCGCGCACTACGTCGCCGCGCCTTTTCGCTGCTGCAGACACGCAATACGCCGCTGGATTGCATTCGCGATCCGGCACTTCACTTGCTACCGCCCGTTGCACCGCACCGGGCGGAGTTCCCGCTTTAAGCCGCGCCACCACCAGGGCCGCCCGCAATGGGCCGGCGCTCGATTGGCGCGCATGGAGAATTTACGATGACAACGCGCATGCTTATCGATGCGCGCCACCCGGAAGAAACCCGGGTGGCGGTGCTCAAAGGCAACCGGATTGACGAGTTTGATTTTGAATCTGCCGAACACAAGCAGATCAAAGGCAATATCTATTTAGCCAAGGTTACCAGGGTCGAACCGTCTCTGCAGGCGGCATTCGTCGACTTTGGTGGTAACCGGCACGGATTTCTGGCGTTCAGCGAAATCCACCCGGACTATTACCAAATCCCCAAAGAGGATCGCGAGGCCCTACTTGCCGAGGAAGCAGCTCACGCCGAGGAAGAAGCAGCCTTGCGCGCGATTGCCGAGGGCGAAGAAGACTTTGTTGGTGATGACGAACTGGGCGAAAGCCTCGCCGATGACCTGGCCGGAACCAGCCACGGCCATCACGATGACGATCATGGCGGTCTGACAGAAGTCGACACGGACGAAAAAGACGAAGTTGCCACAATCGAGGATGGTCACGTCGAGACCGCCTTTGATCACGACGGAGAAGATTCCGGCGAACACGAAGGTAATGGCGACGCTGAAAGTGATGGGGGCCGTGGGCGCACGCGTGGGCGCCGCCGCCAGGGTGGCAACGGCAATCGCGGCCACGCCAAGGAAGCTGACGAGTTACGCGCGAAGCGTATGGCGCTTCGCCGCCGCTACAAGATTCAGGATGTGATCCAGCGCCGCCAAGTATTGCTGGTTCAGGTCGTCAAAGAAGAGCGCGGCAACAAAGGCGCGGCCCTGACTACGTATCTCAGTCTGGCAGGGCGGTATTGCGTACTTATGCCAAATTCGAGCCATGGTGGCGGGATTAGTCGCAAAATCAGTTCAGCAGCAGACCGCAAGCGGCTCAAGACAATCATTGCAGAACTCGATTTGCCAAAGTCGATGGGGTGTATTGTCCGCACCGCGGGGCTGCAACGAACCAAGACCGAAATTAAGCGCGACTTCGATTATCTGGCCCGGCTGTGGGACGGGATTCGTGAAACCACGCTGAAAAGTACGGCGCCAGCGCTGATCCATTCTGACAGTGATCTTATTAAACGTGCGATCCGTGATATCTACAATCGCGAGATTGAAGACGTTGTTGTGGAAGGCGAGCACGGTTACCGCGCTGCGCGTGATTTCATGAAGTTGCTCATGCCCAGCCACGCCAAGCGGGTGAAACAATACGCTGATCCGGTGCCGCTATTCCAGCGCTACGGTGCCGAAGACCAATTGACTGCGATGTATGATCCAGAAGTCCAGCTCAAAAGCGGGGGATACATCGTTATCAATCCGACGGAGGCGCTGGTTTCGATCGACATTAACTCCGGCCGCTCGACCAAGGAACACGGAATAGAGGCAACTGCGCTTAACACTAATCTTGAAGCGGCACGCGAAATTGCCCGCCAACTGCGCCTGCGCGACATGGCCGGACTGGTTGTCATCGACTTCATCGACATGGAGTACAACTCAAACGTCCGTAAGGTCGAAAAAGCGATGAAAGACGCGCTCAAAAATGACCGAGCCCGCATTCAGGTTGGCCGAATTTCAAGCTTTGGCCTGATGGAAATGAGCCGGCAGCGCCTGCGCACTGGTGTGCTTGAAGCTACTACCCGCGGATGCCCGCATTGCGACGGAACTGGACTGGTTCGCACCGCATCAAGTGCTGGTCTTTCGGCTTTGCGTTTGATTGAGGATGAAGCAGCAAAGGGCCGCGGCTCGGTCATCTCGCTGTTCGCAAGCACCGAAGCGGCTGTTTATTTACTCAATGCTAAGCGAGGAGACCTTGCTGAAATCGAGGAACGGTACGGCGTGCGTGTCGAAGTACTGCCCGAAGGTGAGAATGAAGGCGCAAAGATGCGCGTCGGATCGTCAGGCCCCCGACCTGAGTTCACACCAAAATTCGAAGCGATCGCCGTGGAAGAAGACGGTGAAGACATCATCGAGGACGAAGACGAGCTTGAAGATGACGACGATGATCGCAGCGGACGCAGTGACGACGGCGACAGCGACGGACAAGGAAAGCGCCGACGCAAGCGCCGCCGGCGCGGGGGCCAGCGAGACCGTGAACTCGGCGACGCTCGCGAACAGTCTGAATCGGCCGAACACGCAGACGACCGACTCGAACCTGAGGATGGCGAAGTCACTGCTGAAAGCATGCAAGATCATGGCGATGACGACGATGCACCGCGCAAGCGTCGTCGCCGTGGTCGCCGCCGGCGGGGTGGCCGGGGCCGCGGCGATGGCGAGAACGAAGGCCAGGCTGAAGGACACACAGGAAGCGATGATGGTGACGCTGGTAAAAGCGGGACCAAACAGCCCGAGATGGATTTCGTTGACAGTGCTGGATCGGTTGACGCTGTTTCTGACGAAGTCGTGGTGAAGCCCAAACGCCCTCGTCGCAAAAAACCGGGCGATGATTTGGTTTCAGACGATGCAGCGCCTCTCGCCGGAGCGGTAAGCGAAGCTGCTGCCGATGATGCTCCAACCAAGCCAAAGCGTACGCGTAAAAAGAAGGTCGAGATAGAAGCCGAGGCCGATGTGCCAGCAGAAGCGGTGATCGCTAAGGAGGCACCAGCAAAGCCAAAACGGACGCGTGCGAAGAAGGCTCTGACGGAAACTGATGAAGTTGCAGCAGTGCTAACCGAACCCACGTCAGCGTCCGCCCCGCAAACCGTCGACGTTGGAGCGGATGACGACGGCAAGCCGCGCCGCGGTTGGTGGCAGCGCACTTTCGGCGAGTAATAAGAACCTGTGACTAGCGACGCCCCCGTCCCGCCAATTGATCGCCCTGCGCATCACCGGCTAGGCGGGGGTTTTCGCAATCCTCCCGGTAGCCCTAAACAAAAAGCAAAACTCCAGGATTTTATAAAGTTTTTATTGGTCGATATGCGGCGGGCCACGCTGCCGCCGATACCAGCGGACATAGCTACACAGCGACCGCTTAATCTAGCCGAACTTCCCGACAACCACGTTGCTTGGCTGGGCCACGCCTGCTTTGCCATTAAAATAGCCGGCAACCTTGTCCTCACCGACCCTTATCTTAGCCGCACTGCTGGACCGTTTGGCTTTGGCCCCCAGCGCTTTTTACATCCAGCAGTTCGTTCCGCCGATCTGCCACGATTCGACGCCATAGTTATAAGTCACAACCACTATGACCACCTCGATAGCAAGGCGCTCCGCGCTTATCGATGGCGCAATGAAACACCGATGATTTGTCCGCTTGGCAACGGCGCACTGCTTAGTCGCTTAGGTTTTACAGAGGTCCACGAACTTGATTGGTGGCAAAACTGGTCACAAGCCGGGCTAACCATCGGCGCATTGCCCGCTGTCCATTTTTCCGGACGCGGCCTCCTTGATCGCAACCGTTCCTTATGGGCAAGCGTGTCGATCGCCGCTGGAGAGCGGCGGATCTGGTTTGGCGGTGATACTGCTGCCGGAGCCGTGTTCGATGAAATCGGTGATCGTGCCGGTCCCTTCGATCTAGCCTTAGTCGGAATCGGAGCCTACGAGCCACGCATTATAATGGAGGCCAGCCACGCTACGCCCGAGGAAGCGATTACAATAGCCCGGCAGATTCGCGCTCGGCACGCGGTCGGCATGCACTGGGGCTCAATAATGCTGACTCCTGAAAACCCTTTCGAAGCCCCGGCCAGGTTTCGCAAAGCTGCACTCGAACAGCAATACGGTGCAAGCAACGCCTGGATTTTGCAGGTCGGTGAGGCCCGTGGTTTTTGATTACTGATGCGGTCCCAGTACGTAGTAAATAGGTTTGTTTCGCGGCGATCTCTAGCCTAAGCGTGGCGCGACATGGATGACGTTGTTGAACAGACTAGCGCATTGGATGGCCTAACTGACAAGCAGAAGGAAGTCTTGGCGCTGGTTGCAGACGGAATGACCAGCAAGGAAATTGCCCGCAAGCTGTACATTTCAGAATCGGCTGTGAATCAACGCATCGAGGTCGTTCGGCAACGGCTTGGAGGGATGCCTCGAACCCATATCGCTCGACTTTACCGGCGGATGAATACAGTCGTTCTAACCGTCCCATCCAGTAATTCGGTTACAGGTAATTCAATCCAGCTTATGTCCGAGGGGTATGACGGGCAGCTATCAGAGCCGAAGGGTTCCCAGGTTTCTATCACGCCGTCGCAGGCGCAGAGCCAAGTCGGGTCGCACCCCTTCATCGAGGTTTTCACAAACCTTGCCAGCGCCTTGGACGGACCGTCCGGGCGCTGGATTCGTATTTGCATTCTAACCGGGTCGTTATTCCTCCTCGTGGCAACTATCGCGTTGCTGCTTGATATAGTTGCGGGCATCAGGGACTTGTTGCAATCCTTTCGGTTTTAGGCACTCGGACGAGTTCATCCACGTTGCCCTTTCGTGAACTCCGTGCCAATTAACCCCTCAACGACTTGCTCCCGAGCGCTGGATCGCTAGAGAGAGCGTCGAGGCGGCCCTCGCCGCGCAGTGACAGGGATCGACATGGCGACCTTTACTCTTCCCGCTAATAGCAAGATCAACGGCAAGGCCCGTCACAATGCAGCGGCTACTCAAGGCCGGGTGAAAAAGTTCAAAGTCTATCGCTATGACCCCGATTCTGGCGAAAACCCACGCTATGACACTTTCGACATAGACCTTGATACCTGCGGGCCGATGGTACTGGATGCACTGATTTTGATGAAATCGCAGCAGGATCCGACGCTCACTTTCCGCCGGTCTTGCCGCGAAGGGATCTGTGGGTCCTGCGCAATGAACATGAACGGACGTAACGGGTTGGCCTGCACTACCGCAATCGAAGATCTGCATGGCGACGTTAAGATCACCCCGCTGCCCCACATGGATGTCATTAAGGACCTTGTGCCGGACTTTACGCACTTTTACGCTCAGTATGCCTCTATTAGGCCATGGTTACAGACAGTCAGTACCACACCATCGGGGAAGGAAAGGCTACAAAGCCCCGAACAGCGCGAAAAGCTCGATGGACTATATGAGTGCATCCTTTGTGCCTGCTGCTCTACAGCATGCCCCAGCTACTGGTGGAATGGTGACAAATTCTTGGGTCCGGCGATCCTACTCCAAGCTTATCGCTGGCTTGCCGACAGCCGCGACGAGATGACTGGTGAGCGATTGGACGAGTTAGAGGATCCCTTTCGGCTTTACCGCTGCCACACGATAATGAATTGCGCCAACGTGTGCCCCAAAGGGCTGAGCCCAGCGCGCGCAATTGCCGAAATCAAGAAAATGCAGGCAGAACGGCACGTCTAAGTGAGCGACGACCGCGGCTTTCGTAGCGAGCCCGATCCGGAAAATCCGGGCTGGCTTACGTGGCATCTGAACGATCCTACGCGCTTTAACAGCTGGATGTTCCCCAAGTTGCTTGTCCGCGCCGATCCCGATGGAAAGGCTCGGCTGCGGATGTTCCCGGAACGCCGTCACACCAATCTGGCTGATAACATTCACGGCGCCGCAGTGCTTGCGTTGGTCGACATCGCGCTTTTTGCCTGTTCGCGCATGCTGGGAATCATTGAAGCGGGTACAGCCGTTACGCTAGACTTGTCAGTTCAATTTATCGGCGCGGGCAAACCAGGAGAGCCGTGCGACGCGGTGACAGAACTGCTTAAAGAAACGCGCCGCCTCGTATTCCTGCGTGGTGTCGTAGAACAGGGCGATGGAAGCTTGATTGCCGCATTCTCTGGAACCATACGGAAGCCTACAGCGCCGCGATGAGGATTATTGACGCTTACAATGCGCTGGTTTCGGCAAAGGAGCTGCACGCCGATGCTGAGCAGAAGGTTTCAGCAGAACGGCTAACGGCGCTTCAGGTCCAACTTGAAAATCCAGTCGAAAAAAGCTTTGTCGCTCGTCTAATTAAACGAAATGATGTTGCTCCGCGTGGCGTTTACCTCTGGGGAGGAGTTGGACGTGGAAAATCAATGCTGATGGACCTTTTTCATCAAAATCTTGCCATCAGCGAAAAACGCCGGGTACACTTTCACGCCTTCATGTTGGGCGTGCACCAATCGATGCGCAAATGGCGCGATATCGATCCCGGCGATCCAATTCCGAAAGTCGCTGCCGAGCTTGCAAGCAAAGTGCGTTGTCTTGCTTTCGACGAATTGGTCGTGAACAACTCTGCCGACGCCATGATCATGAGCCGGCTTTTCACCGCACTAATCCGCGATGAAGGCGTTGCTTTGGTATCTACGTCCAATCGGGAACCGTCGGAACTCTACAAAAATGGGCTTAACAGGGAACATTTTCTGCCATTTATTGCGCTTATTGAACGTGAGTTGGACGTGCTGCCGCTTAACGGTCCGGTTGATTATCGAATGCAGCGATTGGCCGGCATTGACGTTTGGCACACCCCGTTGGGTGACGCGGCGACAGCTGAAGTACGCGAAGCCTTCTTTCGGCTAACCGACTATCCACCCGAGGATAGCGTTCACGTGCCCTCCGCAGATCTCGAACTGGGCGGCGAGCGCCAACTCCATGTCCCTAAAAGCCTAAAGGGAGTTGCCGTATTCAGCTTTCGCAAGCTTTGCGGCGAGGCTCGCGGCGCTGCAGATTATCTGGCCGTTGCGCAAACCTATCATACAGTTATCCTCGTCGGGATACCATATATGGGCCCTGAAAATCGAAACGAGGCCGCACGCTTCGTCACACTCATTGACGCGCTCTACGAGAACAAAGTGAAATTGTTCGTCACTGCCGCAGCTGACCCTGAAGACCTGTACATTGCAGGAGACGGGCATTTCGAGTTTAATCGCACTGTAAGTCGACTGAACGAAATGCAGAGCGCCAAATACCTAGCCGCTGGCCATGGTGTGGATTGAGCGGCCTACAGGGTCAACCGCGCCGAAAACCGAATGTCACGTCCGGCCAAAGGTGCATAGTCTTTGGCGAAAGAGGCGTGCCGCCGGGCGGCAACGTTTAAGATGTTATTTGCGCTCACCAAAAGGCTAAGTGGCCGGTCACGTCCCCAAGGGCGCCACCCGATCTCGCAATTGACCATCGTGTATGCAGGGGTGGGTGTTTCAAAACGGGCTATGCGCTTCTGCGCAATTGAATGCTCAATCTCACCTCTCAAATCCATATGCGATGAGAACAAATAGAGCCCCCCCTGCATCCGCAAAGGTGGAATGCGCGGGGCGGCGCCAGCGCCGGCAATTGTTGCGTGGACATAGTCGGCCATTCCCTCGGCTTCTAGCGTCCAGCGGTCGACACGAAACACGGTGGCTTTGGCTTCGACTTCGAAACCATAAAGGCGCGCATCAGCCTGGCTGATCTGGAAAACAGGCAAACCATCAATGACAGCTCCCATCCCTTGCTCGTAGATAAAATTGCCAAACCAACTGTGGAAGGCGCTCAGCTCGAAGCTGTAGCCAGGCGCCTTGCCGCGAAAGATGGCCTCTAGGCTCCAGGCACTTTCCTTGCCCAATAGCGTATCGCCGATTTCATATGAAGCTGTTCCGGCATGGGGACCGCTAGCGAACAATTCCTCCGCCGCCGGTGCACGTTCGGTTCGCGAAAGGTTTACACCTAGTCGCCATTCCGGTGCGAATTCGTAGGATGTTCCAAAAGCTCCAGACCATGCATCGAAAGTACGATCCCCTATAAAAAACTGGGTTTGGTCCTGATAAGGTGCAGCGCTTATCAGCGCATGCTCCCAGCGCGCACCACTTTCGAACCGCAACGCGCCAATATCGATTTGCTGCTTTGAAAATAGACCAAATTGGGATGTCGAATTGCGTGGTAGAAAGGCCTCATCCCCTTGCACATCGAAATCGCGGCGGACAAATTGTATTCCACTTATCCCGCTCCACGCTCCAGACTTCGCCTGGCGCAGCTCAAGCCTTCCCTCCATGCCCTTATTGAAAAACGTCGTTGCCACGGCGCCGTCGGGCTCTAGTTCGGCATGGACATAATTGGCGTAACCGAATCGGAATGCGATCAGCTCTACGGGTCCGCTATTCGGCTTGATCTCGGCCCGCGCATCAACGCGGTTCTGATGTTGTTGCAGCCGAGGCGCTTCTTCACTTTGCCCTGGCCGTGTCGCCAAACGAATGGGCACGCCGTATAAGCTGTCAAATTGGCTGTACGCCACACCCAGACTGCCGCCATCGTTGATGTAGGCAAGCCCTCCAGCTGCAGTCCATGTTCGCGCAGCAGTATTTCGCAAGACGCCCTGAGCAGCAGCGTTGCCTGCAAAATCGGCGACACTATTGGCCGGAGCCAGAAGTAAACTCGATGCTATGGCCTCGAGGCGCAACGCAGGAGCAAGCGCAAAGCCTGCTATGCGTACGTCACGTGATTTCAAGTAACTGCCGTCGAAATGCGCGACGAATCCATCTCCCAAGTTGATGTCAGCAGCCGCCGAAGCATTCCGTTCTTGAGCCGCTGTGGCATAACCCGCAAGCGCCGACAGGTGCACCACTTCATCCGGGATTGCGTTGGGAATTCGCCCGTCCACCACGTTTACGACGCCGCCGGTTGCCGAGGAACCAAATAGAAGCGCCTGTGGGCCACGCAGGACTTCGATCCGTTCGGCCAGCAACGGATTAATAACCGGAGCATGATCTGCCGAGGTGTTCGACACGTCTATCGAACCAATGCCATTGGTGAGCAAGCGTACCCGTTCGCCCTGTAATCCACGAAGCACGGGGCGTGAAGCCGTCGGCCCGAACGATGTCGAACTAATCCCCGGAACATGCGAAAGTGTATCCCCAATCGATGGACGCAGCACTGCTGTCAGTTCCTGCCCGGTCAAAACCGCGACCGAAGAAAGACTGTCGATTCGTTCCGTCCGCAGCAGTGCGGTTACAACGATCTCGTCAGACTTATTGTGATAGGTGTCTTGCGCCGACGAATGATCGATCGTCCCAGTGTCGCGTGTCGCCCCATCCTGATGGTCCTGCGCTTTGGCGCCTGAAGCGATAACAACCAGCCAGGCGGCCAGTAGGCAACGATGTGACAAATTATGTTTGAACACTGGACTGCCCGTGATGACCAAGAAGCGTCTGCGCTCACTAATCGGTCATTCGCGATGTTACAACATCACTTAATCGGTGATACGGCGGTCTATCTTTTAAGTTAACCGCTTTGCCGCTAATTTTGCGCCCAACCGCCTACGCGGTAGGTTCGACGCGTCAGCAAACCACGGGTCAAGCTGCCGCAGAAACCGGCCCGTTGGTCCGAACTTGGGCTGCAGCAAGTCGCTCCATCAGCTTGAGGTCCTGATCGCGCAACTTGAGTGCTGCGTCTGCCCAGAAATCGACGATGTCACGCAATTCAGCAAGCGTGATGTCATCTGCTCGCTTGCTGGCCCGGCGTGCGCCAACCAGCCCGGCATGCCGCCGCTCAGACCGCGCCATGAAACTGCGGACTGCAACCTCGCCTTCACCAGGCTCCGCCAGAACATGGACAATGCCCATGTCGTATAGCTGTTCTGCGGTGAAATTCGTATCATTCATGATCACCCGGTCAGCCATCGCCGATCCGAGCTTACGAGACAGAAACGCGTGGGCACCCATGCCGGGGAACAGTCCAAACTTTACCTCTGGCAATCCGAACGTCGCCCCTCGTTCTGCGACGATATAATCAAACGACAGCAACGCTTCAAAGCCGCCGCCCAACGCTTGGCCCTGTACCAGCCCGATAGTAAGGATTGGCAAGTCGAGCGAATGCAAATTGCGGTTCAGGATTTCGACGCAACGATAGCCATAGGCAGCCAATCCGTCGCGGTTTTCGTCACGGATGAGTGACGCAAAAAGTTCGAGGTCGCCGCCAAAACAGAAAACGCTCGGCGCGCGGCTGCCCAGAACGAGATAACGTAGCGGCACACGGTCTGGACCGAAGTGCGACCCGATCAGCCGCTGCCAGTTGACAAAGTCGCCCAACATCGGCGGTGTAAAACTGGGCCTTCCGACCGGGCACATATATGTCCACAGCGCTTGAGAGGTGTCATCATACAGCACGTCAAGCTGATCGAGCCGAAAGAGTTCGTCCGGCACAGCCAACCGAATATGCGATTGAACCAACAATTCATCGGAATTATGGTTGATCGCAGATGCGCCGCCTGACAGGTTGTCGACGGCTTGTTCACGCCTACCAAGATCGCTCGTAAGTCGATCCATACGCCCCTCTTCTTTTGCGACCTAAGTAATGCGGTGGGGTCTTTTAAGCGCCCCAATTCTTGCAAGCTATGCTAGGCAGACGGCTCTTGGCAAAGGATAATTTGTTTAATAGGTAACTCCGAGTCCCATTTCTGGTCATTCACTGCGCCATTTAAGCAACAGGGTAGCCGACCCTAGGGCTACGACCGCCACTGCTAGCATTGGCATGATTTGACGGAACACCATCGCTGCGGGCATCGCCTTCAGGAAAAGTCCGTGGCAAATCACGAGCATGTGGCTCAGCGGATCGACCCGGGAGATTGGTTGAAGCCATGGAGCCATTGAATCGACCGGACTGGCGTAACCGGAAAGCAGCATCATCGGCACAATTACCAAGAAACCGCCAAGAAATGCTTGCTGCTGGTTTTGGGCAAGTGTCGAGACACACAATCCGATTGCGGTTACAGAAAGGCTGAAACTCGCGATCGCTAAAAGCATCAATAGCAACGAACCATTGAATGGAACGTTCGACGCCAGTGGAATAATAACGACATAAAGTCCGCCATTGAATAGGCCTACGGTGAACGCTGGGGCGCATTTTCCGGCAAGAATTTCCCAATGCCGCATCGGCATCGCCATTAGCTGATCCCAGGTCCCCGCTTCGCGTTCGCGGGCAATGGCCTGAACCGAAACGGATAGGACTACCACCGTGGTGATCAGCGTGATCATTCCCGGAAGCGTAAACCACCGATATTCGAGGTTGGGGTTGAACCAATGCCGAGCCGTCACCTGCGGAGCTGTAATGATATCTTCTGGGCGCAAGAGTGTCCCAGTTTGGTTAGCGACCTCTCCCATGTAACCAGCCACGATCTGCGCTGCGTTCACGCGCCGACCATCAAGCAAAAGGCCAACTTGCGCTCGATCTCCGCGTGCAACGCGCGCCGAGAGATCTGCCGGAATGATAAGACCAGCGATCACTTCGCGCTGCTCGATAGCGTCAGACAGTGCTCGCTCTGTGGCGTAGGGCCGAATTGAGCGTACGTTCCTAAGCGCAGCGCTTGACGCCAGAAAACGTTCGGACGCAGCGCCGCTATCGCGGTTGACCAATCCAATGTCGATATTTGTCACCTCGAGCGTCGTTGCAAAACCGAACAAGATCAGCTGGATGATTGGTGAAATGACGAGCGTTGTCAGCACGCGCCGATCGAGCAAAACAACGCGGAGTTCCTTCAAGGCCATAGCAGCGATACGGACCAAGGCTCCGGTCATGCGATCCGCCGCTTGATTGCGCGGGTGACGCGAAAAAAGAAGAAAGCCCCAAATCCCATGAGGACCGCAATGTTAGGCAGGAATATCCGCCAGACATCGCCAACCAGGAAAACACTTTGCAGTGAAGGAATTAAATATCGGGCTGGAACGATATAAGTCAGCCACTGGATCGCACGTGGCATCGAATCGATTTCAAACAAAAAACCCGACAACAACAAGGAAGGCAGAAACCCGGATAGCAGAGCGAACTGCGTTGAAACAAATTGATTCTTAGTCCCCGCCGAAATCAACAACCCCTGACCTAGCACCGCGGCCAGAAACGCCGAAGCGATTAATACCAAAGCGATGATCGAGCCACGAAACGGCAGCCCGTAGCCAAAAACCGCAACCAGAACGCAAATTCCCGTCGAGCCTAGACCGAGCACGTAATATGGAATCAACTTTGACAGAACGAGAGAAGGGATTGTGATAGGCGTCGATAACAGCCCTTCCATCGTGCCACGTTCATATTCGCGCGCCATGATCAGTGCGGTGAGGAGGCTGCCAATCATCGCCATGACGATCCCTATCGCACCTGGAACCAGCATGAAGCGGCTCTGCAAACCGGGATTGTAAGTATAACGCGTGACAATTTCGAGCACAGGAGGCGCGGCTTTGCCGCCTTCCGCAGCACGCGCTGCAGCCCAATCTCGCAATGCGCCGCGCATGTGCCCGGTCAGAAAGGTGGCTATGTTAACTTGCGCACCATCGGTGACAAGTTGCACGTCGCGCGGCTGCCCTCGGATCAGCGCTTGGCCAAAGCCATCTGGGATAACGGCGATCCCACGCAGCGAGCCATCCTTGAGACCGTCCTCTAAATGCCCTAAAGCTGGACCCTCGATGACTGAAAAGCTTTTGTTGTGACGCAAGACCTGAACCAGTTCTCGCGAAGCAGCGCTATGATCCTGGTCAACCACGCCAAGCCGCGATCCCTTGACGTCAAGGCTGACAGCATTCCCAAACAATATCATAAGGATTAGGGGCATCAGGACGACCAATCCGAAAGTTGAAGGATCAAGCCAGACCTGCGCCCATTCCTTCGCGCGAATAGCTCGAGCACGGCGGCCAGCAGAGTGATCGTCCGCACTCATGCCGCTTCGCTTTCGCCTTTGCCCTGCGCTTCGATCAGAGTGATGAAAGCCTCTTCCAAGGTTGGATCTGATTTGCCAATTACGGCACGCTTCAAATCGTCAGGTGTTCCACTGGCAATTGCCTCTGACCGATTGATCAGCAGCAAGCGGTCGCAATTCTCCGCTTCGTCCATGAAATGCGTAGTGACAAGAACTGCTGTGCCGCGCGCAGCAATTGCGTTGATGTGGTGCCAAAACTCACGCCGGATGAGCGGATCAACCCCCGACGTTGGTTCATCAAGGAACAGCACTGGCGGTGTATGTAGTACGGCTGCGCCCAGCGCGAGGCGCTGCTTGATGCCTAGAGGCAGTAGCCCGGCCATCTGCGCTGTGAATGAACTTAGATCGAGCGCATTGACCACGCGGTCAATCGCATCGCGTGCTTTATTGCCAATCAAACCGTATGCTCCCGCGACAAAGCGAAGATTGGCGAGTACCGATAGGTCGCCATAAAGCGAGAACTTCTGTGGCATATATCCCATTGCTTCACGGGCTTGCGCGCGTGCGCTGCTAAGCTCTCGCCCTGCCACAGTCCCGCGCCCGCTGCTTGGCGAAAGCAACCCGCATAGCATTCGGAAGGTAGTCGATTTTCCGGCACCATTCGGGCCGAGCAGTCCGAAAATCTCTCCTGGAAAAACAGTAAATGTGATATCCCGTGCTGCGGTAAACGCTCCATAGCGTCGGGTGAGCTGAAGCGCTGCAATTGCCGGCCGGTCAGGCTGCGCTGCACGTAGCGGGAACGCAGCAGCAAGGGCGCTGGGCGCAAGCGGTAGCCCATCATCAAGCATTCTTGCGAATCCGTCTTCAGCTTCTGGCGTGATCGGTATCCAACCCTTGCCGGGCGGGGGAGAAGCCGAACGGCATACCGCACGAAGCGATTTGCCTGACATTGTCGCGCTGATTACTTCAGGCCTCTCAAGTGCTTCTTGCAAGAATGCACGACGGCTCGTTGGCGGCAGCGGGCGCGCAAAAGTATGTCCCCGCGCTTCCTCGGCCAGTCCTTCGGGGGGGCCGTTGTAGAGAATGTGGCCGCTATGCAACAAGATGACGTCGTCGCACTTGCCAGCATCGTCAAGAATACTGGTAGTCCAGACGATTGCGCTACCCGGACCTGCAAGTTCCAGAGCCAGATCCCAGATTTCACGCCGCGAAACGGGATCGACACCGACCGAAGGCTCATCGAGCAACATCAGTGGCGGTGCGGCGACCACCGCACAGGCCAACGCCAGCTTTTGCCGCATACCCCCAGACAGACGGTTGGCAGCACGGTCCGTAAATGGCGAAAGTCCGGTTGCGCGGTAAAGCATGTCCATGCGCTCAGGACTATCGCCCGGCTCAAGACCGCGCAGCCGGGCGTAAAGCTCAAGATTTTGGCGCACAGTCAGTTCGCCGTAAAGTGCCCCGCTTTGAGGCATATAGCCGACCAGGCTTCGGTCAAGATTAGCAACAGGGCGCCCCATGACCTCAACTTCGCCTCGGTCAGCCTCAACCAAACCCGCCAGAATGCGCATCAGCGTGGTCTTGCCTCCGGCATCCGGCCCGACCAAGCCGAGCGAACGCCCCGGCGCGAGGATCAGGTTTATTCCATTGAGCGCCTGGACATGAGGCGCGCCGCGCCGCGATCCTTTAAATCGCTTGGCGACGTCAGTTAGCCGGAGGAGCGGCGCCTCCGCCATCCGAAATCAGTTCCGACCCGGCGCGTCGGGCACAATCACAGTGACGGGTGCGCCCTGCCGCAGATCCCCGCCGGGATCCTGCACGGTCAGCCTGACTCGATATACCAGATCTGCACGAAGCTGTTCGGTCTGGACTGTCTTAGGTGTAAACTCTGCCACTGGAGAAATGAAGCCGATCGTCGCGGGCCATTGCCTGTTCGTCCCGTCGGTCCGGACCCTCACTGTCATGCCCGGCTTGATCCTGTGTAGATCCGGTTCGGCAACGTAAGCACGGATCCGTACAGGTTGGGTCAGGGCCACGGTAAGCACAGTCTGGCCAGCAGCCACTATCGCACCGGCTTCTCGAGCGCGCGTCAGAACCTGGCCGGGTTCAGGCGCACGAATTACCGCGTCACTGATATCAGTTTCAACTGATCTTCGTTCGGCCAGGATTGCCTGCCGATTCGCCTGGCTGGCAGCCTGATCTTCAACCCGGGTTCCGGCGAGTACCAGCGACAGCGCTGCATTGGATCGGGCAACTCGGGCTTGGGCATTGCGCAGAGCCGCATCGGCTGTTTGCACATCAGCCTTGCTGATGAACCCTTTATCTACCAGTGCCTGGCGCCGTTCGTACTGACGCTGTGCCTCGTTCAGTGAGGCCTCCGCTGCGGCAACTTCGGCCCGGGCCTCGCCTATCTCCTGTGGGCGCGAACCGTTGACATCCCGCGCTGCAGTCGCTGAAGCGGCAACAGCGCGAGCGTCCGCACCGGCCAGCTTATCCTGCAATGGCCGGGTATCAAGTTCTGCAAGGACCTGGCCGGGTGTTACCCGATCCCCTTCATCAACCAGGAGCCGTTCGATCCTTCCAGGAACACGAAATCCCAATTGCACTTCACGGATTTCGACATTGCCGTAAAGACGCAAAGCGCCGTCGACTTTCGCACCCCACAGGCCAAAGGCCCGTCCGCCCGACCAAACTGCAATAAGGATAACTGCCACGATAAGAACGGCAAGCAAACGTTTGCTTTTAGGCGATGAACTTTCTGCTGACCCCATTCCTACTCCCCCGCGTCCTTGCAGACGTCTGGGCGATAGCTAGAGCAACTGCAAGTCGGGTCAAGAAAAAGTCAGGCAGAAGCGGACAATGACTTTAGAGATTTGTCTAGCATCAAAAGTTGCCACAGCAGTCGGCCATGATCCGAACGGCCCGAAATATGATCATCAGCCAGCAACGAAATGCGCTGCCCATTAAACCATCCAGTCCGAGCGAGTGCAGACGACGATCCAATAGTACGCGCCGTTTCAGCCAAGGGTCCCCGAAACCAGTCCGAGATCGGCGTCACAAAGCCTTGTTTCGGCCGATAGAGGATTTCGTCAGGCAAGTAGCGCTTCATGGTTTTTTTGAGCAGCCACTTCCCCTCGTTACGCCGAACGCGCATGTTTTCAGGCAGGCTTGCAGCAAACTCGATCAAGCGGTGGTCCAGAAGCGGTTCACGCGCTTCAAGGCTTACCGCCATGCTGGTTCGGTCAACCTTCGTCAAAATATCACCAGGCAGCCAGAATTTGAGATCAGCATACTGGGCACGGTCCAAACCTGATCGCGCCGGGGCTTGGCGCATCAATTCCATCAGGGACAATTCGGCGCGATAATCTCCCCGCTGTCTGAGATAATCCGGAGTGTAGAGGGCTAGGCGCAGTTCCGCGGGAATAATACCGACCGCGCGCGCATAAGCTTCTTCGCTGGAAAGGCCCAGTGCCTGAAGCGTGCTCTTGGCGCGCAGCGGGCGCGGCGCCCAGTCAGCCTTAGGATAGAGTGCGCCGAGCCCGCCGAACACTGTCCTACGCAAGCCATGTGGAACCACGCCTCGCAAGCGGTCTTCGGCGTGTTGGAAGACATGACGGCGATATCCGGCAAAAGCTTCATCGGCCCCGTCACCTGACAGCGCCACGGTTACCGTTTCGCGCGCCAGCTGGCACACCCGCCATGTTGGCAGGGCCGAGGCATCGGCGAACGGTTCGTCGAACATTGCGGCCAGTGTTTCGACGTGACCAAAATCGTCTGCCGTTACGTTGCGGCTGCGGTGATCGGTAGCAAAGCGATGCGCGATTTGGCTGGCATAAGCGCTTTCGTCCATGGCCCGTGCATCAAACCCGATCGAACAGGTTTTGACGGGATCGCATCCCGCTTCAGTCATCAAAGCAACAACGCTCGAACTGTCGACCCCTCCCGACAGGAACGCTCCAAGCGGCACGTCGGCGACCATGCGCGATGAAACCGCCTGGCGCATTAGATGCAGCAATTCAGCTTCCAGATCGGCTGTGCGGCCAATCCGCCGGTCGGCAAAGGTGACATCCCACCATTGCGTAGGAGCGGGAAGCGCTTTGCCGTGCTGAAGCGCTAACGAATGCCCAGCCGGCAACTTTTGGACGCCGGAAAGGATCGATCGATGATCGGGGACATAACCCCAGGCCAGGTAATCGTCGATCGCCAGCGGATCTAGTTCCCGCCGTAGCAGCGGATGGGCCAGCAAGCCTTTTAATTCGGATGCAAAGGCCAAACTGCCGTCGCTGAGCGACGCGTAGAACAGCGGTTTAACGCCCAGCCGATCACGCGCCAGAAAGAGCGACCGAGCGCTTTGATCATAAATTGCAAAGGCGAACATGCCGTGAAGGCGCGGCAGACAATCAGCCCCCCAACGCTGCCACGCAGCCAGGATAACTTCGCTGTCCCCATCAGTGTGAAAAGTGGCGCCAGTTGCGCGGAGCTCCTCACGCAGTTCGCGGAAATTATAGATTTCCCCGTTGAAGACAAGCATAGCGCGCCCGTCACGCGCCGCCATGGGCTGCGGCGACCCAGCCACGTCAATGATCGAAAGGCGGCGGTGGCCTAGCCCTACGCCCGGTGCAGTCCATACTCCCGCGCCATCGGGCCCGCGGTGCGCCATTGTGTCGCACATCCGCTCAACCCGCTGGGGTTCGACCGGCTTGGGGGTGGCCAGATGATAGATGCCTGCAATACCGCACATGGCTGGCGCTCCTAGCGCCCTGCGCCGATGCGGTCCATCCATTGGTCAATCGGTCCGATCGCATCGCTGAAAGCCGCAACGTCGTTCGCGGGATCGCGTTCTGATCTTGCCTCGCTCGACAGGATGAGCAAGGCGGTAGGTTGATCTCGCAGTAGCGCGCGATCGCGCAGCGCTGCTAGCTTCAGGGCGGCATTGCTTCCAGTCAACAGGTAGCCTGTCCGATAAAAGGTTACGGCCAAGCGCTCTGTCCCATTTTCAGCACGCAGACGATCGGACCGCGCGTTCGCGTGTTTATCCCCGCTCCCAAGCCAGGACCATCCGCTTTCGGCACGAAGTGCCCCTTCGCCAAAGCCGCCCGCCTCCTTGTTTTCGCGCTGAACTGAATATAGCGCGTAGAACACGTCCACTTGGGCACCCGTCGCATTTACGTAGCGGCCAAGCAGACGGTGTTCTGCACCGGTTGCGCGCGGCTCCCAAGCGAAGGCTGGAACATAGTCGCTGCGCTGCCATCCGGCCACAGCGGGCAGTTTGATGCGGTCTGGCAGGATCGCTGCGCGTCCGTCGGCAGCGCGAGCCCACAGCAAAGCCGATGCTAGCAGAATAAAAAGGCCGATCAGACCAGTGATTGGGCTGGTGGAAGCCTGTTCAAGCCGTGCCAGCGTAAGCGAACGTAAAATTGCCGGAATATCGATCATCGGATCGTCAGCCGCGCGATCAAACCAGCGCCACGATACCCACAATACACTCGCAATTATCGCGCCAAAAAAGACCCAGCCGTAAATCAGGTGGTCAATCCCGCCGGCCCGCTCAGCGCCTACATACTGCGCTGCCAGGATCGTGGAGTAGGCGCGAATCGCGTTGCCCAGAATCGGCGTTGCAATGCACAGAGCCATGAACGCTGCCCGCCGGCGCCAGCTGGTAAAACAAACGTGAGCCGCGAAAACTCCTAGTGCGATCATCGCGATTAGAAATTTCACGCCCGAACAAGCCTCGGCCACTTCGAAAAGTCCTGCCGGCGTTTCTATGAACACCCCATCGATCGCGGCAGGTATGGCGCTCAGTTTGACAAGGGCAACGGTCAAGGTTGCCGTAACCATTTGAAGCAGCGGAACCAACTCGTCGCCAAACGGCACCATAAATGCCATGTATCCGAGCGGGAAAAGCAGGCCTGCAAAGACGCGAGGGCCCATCATGACGAGCAAAGTCGTCGGTAACAGAGCAACAACGGCAGCCTGCCGCAATAGATCGAAGCCGGTTAAGGCGCCCAGCGTCCAGACTATCAAAACGACAGTGGCGACAACCAGACCTGGCCACCACGTCGAAGGTTGCAACATGGATATGGCGTTACTTCGTTGCCACACCAACCAGCCAACCATGACCGGTACCAGCATCATATGATTGTAGGTGGAACTATTCCACCACTGACCGGCGATCCGCCCCCAATCGCTGGAAAACAATGCAAGAAGCGCCAACCAGACAATTCCAAGTCGCAGCAATGCTCCGCGCCAAGCTGGCCCGGGCATCGCCGCTCCCATGCGACGGAGGTAAAGGGTCGGCTCAGGCGACATCACGCGCGCTTGTTGGAGGGGCGCTGAGCATGTCGACCAACGGTGTCAGCGTTGCCTGCCAGCTTAAATGATTAAGTACGAAGCGCCTGGCCTCGGCCCCGATAAGCGTGCGTCGCTGGCCATCGGTAGCCAGGCTAATGACTTCGTCAATCAAGTCCTGGTCGCTGTCCGCGATCAGCAAGTGTCTGCCATCCTGCGCCCCGATTCCCATCGCCGCATCTCCGGTAGCGACTACGGGTAATGCCATGGCCATGGCTTCCAGAACCTTGTTCTGCACGCCACGTGCAATCTCTAAAGGGACCAAGGCAAGATCAGCCGCAGCCAAGTAGCTACGCATGTCGTCCACTCCGCCCCACACGACAACACCGCCCTTGCCGCTATGGTTTAGCAGCTCCTCGTCTGGGTTTCGGCCGACAATATGAAACGTCGTATCAGGTAAACGCGCACGAATTGCTGGGAGAAGGCGGTTGATTACGCGAAGAGCTGCCTCAACGTTCGGAGCATAGTCCATCTGACCCGCAAAAAGCAGTCGCGGACCGGGATATTTGCTTAGATCCGGTGCTGGAACAACAGCAGCTGGATCGAAGAAGCGGCTGTCGATGCCATTGCGCAACGCGCGCACATCGCATTGATCGCGAGCACCGCTCGGTAGTCGCTCTCGAAACAATTCCGCCTCTTCGAATGAAACTAGCAGACTGACATCTACGCGCCGGGCTAGACGGATCTCTTCCGCCGCCAAAAGCCTCGCTTCGCGCGAAAACAGCCAACGCCGTAGACCGTTGGCCTTGTCGGCATAGGCATCAAACTTGGCAGAATCGACATCGACGAAATCAAAAATCACCTGGCCGTCAAAATCATCAGGAATGTACTGCCCCATCTGACCCGAAAATGCATAGATTACGGATATCCCATGCTCTGCAATGACTTGAGCTACATAAGCAGCAATTTCTGAGCTATAGAATGCCGGAATGCTAACTGGCTGGTGGCGCAAGATCGATTGCAAACCCGCAACGATCAGCGGCTTAACGCGCCGGATCAGGCGATAACTGCGCGCAATAGACGCTAGTTCGACTTCTTCGGCAATATCGCGATCGTCGTCGGCAAAGGTTGCAACATGAACCGGGCCCAGTGTCGCTAGCTTGCGCAATACATGATGCGAGCGAATCTTGTCGCCGCGATCAGGCGGGAACGGCATCCTATGCGACAGAAACAGAATGTCGCCGCTCATCCAAGACCTCGCGCAATCCAAGGCCCGACCAGATTGGCAATAGACAGAGGCAGACGCTTCCATAACTCGATTTTGGCGCCGTGAGCATCGCTAGTCGGATCAGTGTTGCGCGGCTCACCGCCTGGTACGGTCCACACCGCATAACTCAGTGGTTGCGCCTCAAAGCCCCAATTGCGTTTGAAATCATAAGCGCCGCTTCCGGTTTTTGAGCGGCCAAAATCGAACCGGTCACATCCTCTCCGGCGGGCGTGGAGCATAAGTTCAAAATACATGCGGTCATTGGCGCGCAGACTACGCGCCATGCGAGTACCGCCTCCCCAATAAGGCATCACTGCTCCCTGATGGTACAGCGAAAGAACACTGGCGACCGGTGCCGGACCGGACCAGACCGTAAGGATGTCGGCATTCGTGCCGAAGCTGTCGAGTACTTCGTTGAAAAGGCGTTTTGGGAACACCGGCGTCCCAAGGTTGCGGACACTTTCGGCATAAACGGCATAGTGAGCGGAGCGGTCAACCACACCACTGCCGATCGTTACCGTCAGATCACTTGCCAATCCCTTGCGCACTTCGGCCCGCTGCTTGCGCGGGATTGCAGTCAGTTGCGCCTCGTCGTCGTCCGCCAATGAACGGACGAAGCCGCAGTGCGCATCCTTGCGGACAGTCCATCCCTTGCGGTCCAGCGGCAGCACGCCGCCGCGAAGTTCAATTGATGGGGCGCCTTCCTCCAAAGCAAGATCTTCGACAGCAGCGAACAGGCTTTCTGATACAGTACGGTCGCTCGCAAGAATGCCGCCACCCACGGCAAAGCCGCTCGAGACCATCGCGCGGCCAAATAACAGCGATCGGATGTCAACCAATGGCAAATGGCCACACAGTTCACCGTCTCGCTCGGCGATCAAGGCAAGAGCACGGTTGCCGGTCGCCACTGCGACGGCACGGATCCAGGCAGGGCGATGGAACGCCGTGCCGTCGCTGTGCCCGGCGACAAGCGATTCAATCCGCGCCCGCTCATTTGGCGACGAAAGATCGCAAATGCGGACCGACGCCGTTTGCGGACGGAAGGGCGCGTTCATGCCGCCAAATCAATTGCAAAATGGGCTTCGCGTAGCGCGAGCACGTCCATGCGCCCCCACGCAAATTCGGTAAGCAGTTGTTCCAGCTTGTCGGCCATCACTGACAGGTTGGTATAATGCCGCACACGCGATCGCAGCGAAGCCCCGGTAACGCGAGGCTGCGCCGGATCAATTTCCCATGGATGAAAATAGAATACTGCGGGGCGCTGGTCGCGGCTGTTTACCTGGCGAATTGCCCAGCGCGAAAATCCATAGGGCAACACACGAAAAAAACCGCCCCCGCCAGCGGCCAAACGGCGCCCGGCGAACTCAGCCGTGGTGACCGGAACCTCGATCAAATCTGACCACGGCAGCGGCTTAAAGGCAAAGCGGGGCGCGTTGCGCCAGCCGTAGTGATCGTGGCTGATCGGCGCAACGCTAGAACTGTAAACGAAGCCCTGCTCTGCCAACACAGCGTAGGCCCATGGCGTACGCTGATCGATTGAAAAGCTGGGGGCACGGTATCCGGCTATGGCCGTTCCCGCGGCGTCTTCCAGAACTTTGCGGCTACGTTCGATGTCGGCGGCAAAGCTGGCTTGATCCATGCGGAATACGCGCGCGTGATCCCAGCCATGGCTGGCCACTTCATGACCTTCGGCAACTATTCGGCGGATCAATGCCCCATGCCGCTGCGCCACCCAGCCTAGCGTGAAAAACGTCGCCTTCACGTCCGCACGGTCGAACATGTCGAGAATTGCATTGCAGTTGCGGTCGACGCGGGATCCCAGCGCGTCCCACTGATCGCGTCCTATCACGCCTTCGAAAGCGCCAACCTGAAACCAGTCTTCGACATCGACGGAAAGGCCGTTAACCAAGGAAGAGTGTGCCATTTTGGCTGTGCTTTTCCGCAACCGTCAGGCAGCTGCGCGGCCGGAATCGTCTGCCTCGATCCACTCAATCAGCATGGTCAGGGTATGGCGAATGGTCCGTTCCTGCTCCAGCATCTTCGCTTCAAGCGCTGCGAACTTGACTTCGAGCTGGTCCATCGCCGCCGCGCTGACTCCGTGACCAATTCCATCTGGTGCAGCCTCGCGCTCATTGGCCAGTTCAATCACCGCCTGTTGCAACTCGGCAATCTGTGAATCGCGCTCGGACAGCAAAGCCTGGACATACGCCAGGTCAACTGCAGGAACCCGGACAGCCGCGGCAAAAGCGTCAGCCTGCGCCGCAGCACCGGCTTCCTCGATCAGACGCTCGGGCTTGGGCAATTGCATCGCGCCATCACGGTCAAGTTCCTCCAGCACCGTACCCAGCATCCCACCGTCGATCCGGCAGCGTTCCTCAATGGCTCCCAACAGCATAAGGCGGTTGCAGATTTGGTTGATGCGGCGTGGGACCCCTCCCGATGCTTCGAACACTTCGGCAAAGATTTCAGGGTCGAAAGCAGGATTTCCTTCCCAGCCCACCTTCGTCAGACGATGTTCTATATAAGCCTGAACCTCGCCTTGCTCCATCGCTTCCAGGTGGTGTGCAGCAATCACACGTTGGCGGAGCTGCTCAAGCTGAGGATGTACCTGGATTGTTTCACGAAATTCGGGCTGTCCCAGCAGCAGGGTTTGCAGCAAAGGATGCGCGCCAAGCTGAAAATTGGACAGCATACGAAGTTCTTCCAGCGCCTCGAGCTCGAGGTTCTGGCTTTCGTCAACGACCAGAAGGCAGCGCCGACCCGCGCGGGCCTCATCGTGCAGGAAAGCTTCGATCGCGCCAAGTGCACTGGCCTTGTCGTGTCCTTCGACGATCAGTCCAAAGGCCTGGGCTACCACATGGACCAATTCCTCACCGTCTAGCTTGCTGGTAACTATCTGGGCGGCGGTCAGGCGCACGGGATCAATGGTTGCCATCAAATGCGCTACCAAAGTCGATTTACCTGCCCCGACTTCGCCTGTGATGACGACGAAGCCTTCGCCTTGAGCCAAGCCATAGGAAAGGTAGGACAACGCCTTCCGGTGCGTCAGGCTCTCGAAATAAAATGCAGGGTCTGGCGTAAGCTGGAACGCTCGCCCTGTAAGCCCATAAAAATCGTCGAACATCGAAGTTACTCCAGGCTCAGAACTGATAGCGGACGCCGGCCAAAGCCTGAGCAGTCCACACGTCTTCGAGGTCTTCGCGGTTGACCCCATTAAGGCCGATAGCGGCGGTTGCGCTCAACCGACTGCTGATCGAACGGTTATAATATGCGGTAGCGCCAACCCCGTTGGTCTTGCCAGCCAAGGCATCTCCGCTATCGAACCAATTGGCCCAAACCGTTGCGCCGGCCGAAGACTGCGCATCAATCTGACCTTTGAGATAAGCACCGATCCACCAGTTTTCGTCGATGGTCAGATTAGTTACACCCAACACCGAATTGGGTGCGGCGATGTAGCGGCGACGATCGTATCCGGCTCCAAGGCCGTATCCGAACCGACCGCTCTTTAAACCTAAACTGGCGTTTACACCGCGACTACGGAACACCGACGACCGCAGGCTGCTAAGCGCGCCGGTAAGGCAGGTGCCTTGCCCGGCCGACACTGGACCCTGCGAAACGACGCACCCATTGAGATCGCCGTTGAGCGGGTTGCGAAGAGCATCAAATTGGGTCGGCAACGCGATAAGCGATTGGTTCAACAGCCCGCCAAGTCCGGTCAAACTGTCGTAAACACTCACATTTGCGTTCATCCGCGTGTTGGGCGCATAGGCAAGACTGCCATAATATGTGGTCGACCCGTAGCGCTTGCCGACATGGGCTTCGAACGCGGTACGTCGGCTTGGCCGCCATAGCACGCCTGCGTCCCAGATAAGTCCTTCGCTTTCAAATGCGATCTGGCGCGGTGCGGAGGTGTCAGTGACAAATCGGCCGTCGGGGCCAATCACTGGCAATCCGGTCAACGTGTCGACCTGTGCATCGCGGCTTGAAACCTTGACTTTCTCCCAGCCCACGCCGCCGACCAGTTGGAGATCGCTGGTAACTGGAACAGCTACATCGCCGCGGGCATGAAAGTCTTCGACACGCTGATCGAGATTGGATATTTCTTCGCGGTTGTACCCGACACCAGCACCCAGGCCGACCGGAAGCGGTTCCCCCGCCTTGGTCCCGAAATGCAGTTCCGCATTGTGCAGGGTTGAGCTGGCAAACAGGTCAACGGGATCCTGCCCCGGTGCCAGTACAAGTGTATCGGGCGTGGTCACCCGGTTATATCCAAAATAGTAATGGCCGTTGATCGCAACATCGCCAGTACGGGTCGCAACGCTGGGTCCCGCGTAAACCGAATAGACCTGGGTGCTGTTGCCGAGTTCAAGCCCGTTGACCGTCGATCCGTTGTTTTCAACCGAACTGCGGGCAGCCATGGCTCCGATTTCAAAATTGATTGCGCGCGGGACGATCGCGGTCTGGAACCGAGCTACGCCTGACAGGGTATCTGAATCGATCGCATTATCGCCCCAGCCAAACCGTCGCTCATAACGCAGCGATACAGAACCCTGGTTATTTCTTCCGGCTATCGCGGCATCAACGCCCGCCGCCAGTGTGGTGTAAGTGAACGTATCGTGGCTTGGCGAAAGCTGGGCGAACAGGGCCTGGCTCGCTTCGATGTAAGGCGAAACCGTAATACGCGGTGCGCGGTTGACGGCAGCGGTTAGCGCGGTGGCGTCGGTGGCGGAGCCGTCATCGGCTACGTCACTGAAAGGCAGCTCTTGCGCTAGTGCGGCGCTAGGCGAACCCAAAGCCAGGACTGCTGCAACAGCAAGTCGGTTGAGATTGCGCGACATGATGATCATCCCCCGTAGCCGTAGTATGAGCCAAAGCGTCGACCGCTTGGGCTGAAGTGCACGGCGTTCAGTAAAAGCTGGATATTCGGACAAGCCGAAAGCAAGTCGATGGCGTCTTCAAGGGCGCCCTGCCCGGTTCGATCAGCGCGTGCGACAAGCACTGCCTGGCCAACATATTTCGCCAACTCCGCTGCTGGAGAAGCGGCCAGCGCCGGAGGCGAATCGAAGATGACAAACCGGTGGGGCGAACCCTGGGTCAAGCGGTCAAGAACATGGCGGGTGCGCGAGCTTGAAAGGTATTCGGAGTCTGAAGTAGTAGCATTGCCAGCGGGCAGCACCCATAGGCCCGGAATGTCTGTCCCGACCACGCAATCGACAACGTCAAGTTCGGGTTTCGCCAGGGCATCCATCAAACCCGGCCCGCCGGGCAGGCCAAGCGAAGACAGGACCGAAGGCTTGGCAAAATCGGCGTCGACCAACAGAACTTCGGTTTCCTTTTCGGCAGCGATCGCCAGGGCAAGGTTCACCGAGGTATAAGTCTTTCCCTCACCCGAGTGGGGCGAGCAAACCAGGACACGTTGCGCTTCGGCACCCATGCCTTGCTGGGCTAGCTGCGAGGCTTGCAGAAGGAGCTGGCGCTTGACGATGCGGAACTCTTCGAGAAGCCCGGTGACGGTACCTTCGGGTACAATCAGCCCCTGTTCGCGCAAATGCTCGCGGCTGATGGCATGCTGCTCGCCGTTGAAACGCACGGGCTCGGCCATTTTGGCCAGCGCAGTAGGTGCAGGCGAACCCATGGGCGAAATCACTTCAGGCTCGACCACTTCGGGACGCGGTTCGGAAAACGCCGTTGGAGAGCGCCGCTCTGCACGCGGCGCTACTTCCGGTTCGACCGGTGACACCACCGCTTCTTCTACCCTGTCGCCTGCGCGGCGGTAGCGGCGGCGCTTGGCAGCCGGGGGAATAAGGTTTTCAGGAATCGCTGGAGAATTGAGCTGCACCAGATCGAAATTGCGGACCACACGCTCGATTAAAGTACCTGTATCTTTCGCCGCGTTCGCAGCTGAGGTGCCTTCGTCAGCGGTGCCGGGAACGGGGATTTTGCTGTGCTTGGTCATTTCAATCCCCTCACGCGACCATGCCGCGCTGAATGTACTCGGCGGTCATGAGCAAGACGAACAAGGCACAAAGGGCGCCGCTTGCGGCGTAGAACAATTTGCCCCACTTTCGGCGCTGGCTGCGTCCGGCATCAGTGAGTGTTGTCGTGATCGCGCCCAGCACCGGCAGATCGAGTGCGCGTTCAAGCTTTGCCGTAGTGGCAAAGGTCGAACGCAACTGGCCTACGGCAAAGGCGGCGGCGACGCCTGCGCCAATGCCGGCAAATAGCACACCCAAAAGCAGTAGCGGACGGTTTGGCCACACCGGCCCACGCGGTGTGGTAGGCGGATCGATTACTTGAAACTTGACCGCACTATGCTCTGTCTGAACCTGACCGCGCAGACGCAGCTCTTCGCGGTCTTGAAGCAATTTGTCATACTGCTGCTTGAGAACATCATAATCGCGGTTAATCCGCTGCTGCTCAGCCGCAACCTGCGGGTTGGTTATTTGCTGCGAAGTAATGCGCGAGATATCACCTTGCGCCGAGGCTCGGCGGGCAGTCAGTCCCATGACCGTGGCCTGACGATCGGCCCTTATCGATTCAAGCGAGCTGTAGGCCGGATTGGGCACGCCACCCGGCCCGCTTTCGGCAGCGGCCGCAGAACGGAGCGATACAACCTGGTTACGCGCAGAGATCACATCGGGGTGGTTGTCGGTCAAACCGCGGGCCTTCATGCTCGCAAGGTCGGACTGCGCTTGCGCCAGCGCGCCGCGTGCACCTCCGCTGGATGCAGTTCCGGGAAGCGTTTTGGGAGTCCCGGCAAGCTGGCCGTTAATTGCAGCGAGCGCACTTTGAGCAGCAGCCAGATCGGCGTCGATTCCGCGCAATTCAGCTCGGCTAGCTTCCAGTTTCTGCAATACCGACAGGCCGCCACCAGCCGCATCGGGATTTAGTGTCTCAAAAGCCAGGCGTTTTTGTTCGGCCGTTTCCAGCTCTATCTGTCGCACGGTAAGCTGCTGGTTCATGAAATCCAGCGACTGGGTCATCTCGCCCCGGTTACCCGACAAGTTTTCCTCACGAAAAATATCGATCATTTTTTGGACAATATCTTGCGCCAGCTTTGCGTTCTGGGCATCCGAGTGCGAACCATCGCCATAACGCGCGGTAATTTCGAACAAATTTTCTTGCTGGCTTTCCACCTTTACGGTTTTGGCCAAGCCTAATATGGTGTTTTCCATCGCTTTTGGCGTAGTAACGTCTTCGCCCAGCCGCGTGCTTCGGACAACTTTTTCAAGATTGACTGCGCTGGTCAGCGTCTGGCGAACCCGGTCTATATCGCGTTTGCTGTCAGACGGAATGCCGGTCACGTCGGCCAGCACATCATCGAGCTGCACAAAAATCCGTGCTCTCGATTCATAGTTATTGGGGATAAACGCAACCAGCAGCCAGCCTATCATGCAAATCGCCCATGCGACCGCAAGTGCTAGCCACCGTCGATGCCAGACGCTGAATAGTGCTGCGCGAGCTTCGTCGAAGATCGAGTTCATGGTGCCCCTGCCCGTCTTTAGAACGCGCTTTCGGGGATGATGATCACGTCCCCGGGCATAAGCATGACATTTGCCGAACTGTCGCCCTTCTTAAGTAAATCGCCCAGGCGAACGGCAAATTCCTTTTGGCTTCCGGCCGTTTTGTCAAAGCGGATCAGCTTGGCCCTGTTCCCCGAGGCGTACTCTGAGAGGCCGCCGACTGCGATCATCGCGTCAAGCAGCGTCATGTTAGCGCGATACGGAAGTGAAGCAGGTTTCTCGGTTGCGCCCACGATCCGGACCTGCTGACTGAAGGTGCCAGCAAATTTGTTGACGATGACCGACGTCAGTGGATCCTGGATATACTGTGACAGCTGGAGCGTAATGTCATCTGCCAGCATTTTGGGGGTCTTACCAACGGCCGGCATGTCGGTGATCAGCGGCGTCGTAATGCGCCCGTCGGGACGCACCTGTACTTTTGCCCCCAGTTCCGGGTTACGCCAGACGAAAATAGTCAGTTCATCAAGCGGCCCGATGACGTACTCTTCGCCGGGCCCTTCCTGCATCGCCACAAACGACGCTGGCGGAAGCTGAGGTCCGGCAGATCGCCCGGCACAGCCACTCAGCGCCAAACTCAAAATAGCAGTACTGGCCAGTAATTGATTCACACGGGTAATCGGCATCGGCCAAGTCCTTTTTGCACCTTACCTTCGCGCAGCAAGGCCTTACCCCGCGCGGCGATACGGTTGTTCACGTCCCGCTATCGGTAAAAAGGGTGAATATTGCGTTAGCCTTGAACCCAACTAGCCGGGTTTCAGAGGGATTTGTCAGCCCAGTCCCATTATGGAACGGGTGGGACAGTCCTTGTTAAACCAGCATTTCGACTGCTGGACCGTGCCCAAGGAATTGCGCCGGACTTGCACTAGCGCCGTATGCGCCGGCACAAAAGACAACGACCAGATCACCGATATCGGCGCGTGGGAAACCACCCTTCTCCGCAATGCGGTCGAGCGGCGTGCAAAGGCAGCCAACTATACTGGCCTCTTCCTCTACCAGCGCATCAAACCTGCTGGCGATCGCAACCGGATAATTGCGGCGAATTACCGTACCGAAATTGCCGGTTGCAGCCAGCTGATGGTGCAATCCGCCATCAACCACCAGAAAGGTCTCACCATGACTGCATTTCCGGTCTACTATTCTTGTAAGATAAATGCCTGCTTCACCAACTAGATAGCGGCCCATTTCAAGACAGAATCGAGTTGCCTTCAGCACGTCCGGCAGCTTTTCAAAAGCATCTGCAATGCGTTGACCGATCAAGATCAAATCTACCGGCAAATCGCCGGGAAAGTACGGAATACCCAAGCCTCCGCCCAGATTGCATTGCGGCAGAGCGTGGCCGGTTGCTTCGGCTAAGCGTGCCGCAAGTCCCAGTGTTTCAGCCTGAGATTGCACAATCGCTTCGCTGTCAAGCGATTGGCTTCCGGCGAAAATATGAAAGCCACGCCAGTCGGCCCCTGCCTGGATGATCCGCCTGGCCAAATCTGGCACTTGGTCGGCATCCACGCCAAACGGCTTGGCCCCACCGCCCATTTTCATGCCGGACCCTTTTAAGTCAAAGTCTGGATTGACCCGGATCGCAAGACGCGGCGTTATGCCCAACTGCTCCGCTATACCCAATACGCGGTCAGCTTCACCTGACGATTCAAGATTTAGCGTGACACCCGCCGAAATCGCAAGCTCAAGCTCGAAGTCGCGCTTTCCCGGACCAGCAAAGCTGATCCGTGCAGGATTGATGCCCGCTGCCTGAACCAGCGACAGCTCACCGCCAGAGGCGATATCAAAGCCATCGACCAAACCATCCATCAAACCCAAAATTGGCGCAAACGGATTCGCCTTAATCGCATAGTTTAGTGAAAGTCGGCCTGGCATTGCCTGGCGCAAGGCGGACAAGCGTCGCCGGATTAGTTGTTCGGAATAAACAAACAGCGGCGTTGATCCGCCAGCAGCCACCAGCGCGCTGGCCTTTCGTCCGGAAACAGCCAACTCTCCTTCGATATTGGTGAAACCCGGCGGAATAGGCCCTAACGGCTTCATGCCGTTAGCTCTTCGGCCAATGCGGCCCGGTCGATCTTGCCGTTGGGCGATAGTGGCAACACTGACCGCCAGTGAATTTCTTTTGGCTGCATGAAATTAGGCAATTCTTTCATAAGAATACGCGGCAATTCTTCTTTTGCGTGTGAACTTTCAGTACGCGGACGCACTACAAGATGTACCGCATGCCCCAATCTTTTGTCCTTAATCCCGAGCGCGACGGCCTCAGCCACCAAGCCGGTGGCAAGCGCGGCCTCCTCGACTTCTTGGGGGCTGACGCGATTGCCGGCGCTTTTGATCATGGCGTCACGGCGACCGACAAAGCTGAGCAGACCTTGCGAATCTCGGCGAACCCGATCGCCCGACCAAACCGCAATGCCGCCATATTGCGAAGCTGAGGGCGCCTGTCGAAATCTTTCAGCCGTACGTTGTGGGTCTTGCCAGTAGCCTTGAGCAACAAGGGGGCCGCAATGGACTAACTCACCCTCTTCGCCGATCTCGGCGACATCGCCGGAATCGTTGATCACCAGAACTTCTGCATATGGGATCGCGGTACCGATCGATGTCGGGTGGTCATCAACCAGCGCAGGATCAAGATATGTTGACCGGAATGCCTCAGTCAGCCCGTACATTGGAAACAGCTTCGCCTGCGGAAAAAGCGTCCGCAAGGAGCGCACCAAATCTATTGTAAGCGATCCGCCGCTATTAGTGAGCCGTCGTAGCGGCGCCACAGCTTCGGCAGGCCAATTCAATTCGATCAACTGTACCCATAACGGCGGCACAGCAGCAAGCGTGGTGACGCAGTACCTGGCGACCGACTTCGCCACATCACGCGGGGTCAAAAAATCCAGTGGAACAACGCTTGCGCCGGCATACCAGTGCGAAAGGAGCTGATTTTGACCATAATCGAACGAAAGCGGCAAAACCGCCAGCGCACGGTCATCTGCGGCCAAGCCAAGGTATTGCGCTACGCTTTGCGCCCCCAACCACATGTTGGCATGGCTAAGCATGACTCCCTTGGGAAGCCCGGTGGAGCCCGAAGTATAAAGGATCGCAGCCAGATCACCGGGTTCGCCCGGTGCAGTTGTGACCCGGATTGCCTGGCCTTTGGCAAACAACACTGCTTTCTCGTCAGCGAGAATACACGATTGAGGAATGTCTCCTGAACTCAAGGTAGCAAGTCGCGCTTCATTTGCGATCAGCAGTTGCGCGCCACTATCCGCAAGAATATGCCCTACCTGCGCGCGTTTGAGCAGGGGATTGATCGGGACGTGAACCAGTCCGGCCCGCGCCGCAGCAAGCGGCATAAGGCATGTCAACTCGCCCTTCGCGGCCCAAGTCGCCACGCGTTCCCCTTGCGGCTTTACCTGCGCCTGTAACCATCCTGCCAAGGCAGCGACACGATCCCTTAAATCCTTGTAACTAAGAATGCCCTCGCGCAGGACCAGCGCGGGGTCGTTATCCCGGCCGCGCAAGGCAAGCTGATCAAGCGTGCGGATTGAATTAGGCGGTTCGGCAGGCACGGGGAATCCAAGGCTCCGGAAAGGAATAAATGGCGTGATCGTGGTTAACTATCACGATGATCTTAACGAAGTGCAAGGCGACGCAGCCACAGCTGCGCTGCTGACTGCGCCATACGCTACAGCGCCCTTCGACCGTATCGAATGGTGGCGCAATCTTGCCGAAACCTGCGCCATGACCCCAATGATTGTCATTTCATCAGACGGCCTTGATCGCGCGATTTTGCCGTTAATGCGCCAACGGCGCGCTTTGGTCGGCTTCCAAAACTGGTATTCCTTTCGCCTTACCCCATTGATTTCCAAGGCATCACGGCGTGCGGAATTGCTAGAAGAAATGGCCAGCGCGCTGGCTTGTGAGGCGCCGCGGATAACTCTCGACAGACTGAGCGGGGAAGATGCGCAAGATCTCGCAAGTGCCTTCAGGGTTGCGGGATGGAGCGTTTGGCAAGCACCGAGCGACACTAACCACATCCTTAATGTTGGGGGCAGTGACTATGCGTCGTTTCTAGCGGCCCGTCCGGGGCAATTACGCTCCACCCTGAAACGCAAGAGCGGCAAGTTGGATGTCGAACTATTTCGTACCTATGATGCACACGCCTATGCTTCCTATGAGCAGATCTACGCTGATAGCTGGAAGCCAGAGGAAGGATCAGCGGCATTCCTGCAACGTTTTGCGCAAGAGGAAGGAGCGGCCGGACGCTTGCGCATGGCAATCGGATCGGTCGATGGCTCTCCGGTTGCCGCCCAATTCTGGACCGTCGAAAATGGTACGGCTTTCATCCACAAGCTCGCCCACCGCAACGACGCCAAAGCTCTTTCGCCCGGTACCACTTTGTCAGCCGCGCTGTTCGAAGAGGTAATTGATCGCGACCGTGTTTCGATGGTCGATTTCGGTACGGGTGACGATGCCTACAAGCGCGACTGGATGGATGATGTGCGAATCCGCTACCGGCTTGATATGCTCAGGCCGCAATGGCCGGGAAATTGGCCAATAATCGCCCTCTATGCCTTGCGCCGCGCCACGCAGCGCGGGTAAGCCATACGGGCCATTCGTAAAACGAGACTGCCATGACTGCCTCAATCGATGACAAGTTGCGACATGTGCTGGCCGACGTACTCGGGCTCGCCCATGATAAATTGATCTCGTTCACCGCCGATACCGGCCTATTCGGACATCTGCCTGAACTAGATTCCATGGCGGTCGCAGGATTGCTAACCGAGCTTGAAGACCGCTTTGATATCGTGATTGATGATGATGAAGTCGATGGCGATCTGTTCGAAACCTATGGATCGCTGCTGGATTTCGTGAAGGCCAAGCGCGAAACGGCGTGACACCTTCGTATTATCCTTGCCCGTTGCCCGGTGGCGGTATCGCGGATGAATACGCGTTAGTTTTTGACCAAGCTCGCGCCACGCGAATCCTTATTATCCCTGCGCTTTTGGACGAAGCCAACAAGTTGCGGCACTTTACGGTCGAGGTGATGCGCCGCCTTGACGGCGCGGGCATTGACAGCTTTTTGCCTGATCTGCCGGGCTGCAACGAAAGTGGCCAGGATCTGGCGACAATCGAACCTGAAGACTGGTCGACCGCGATTCACGCCGCTTCCCGTCATTTTGCCGCGACCCGGGTTCTGGCAATCCGCGGCGGAGGGCTGTTGTGCCCCCCGGCGATGGCCGGCTGGCATTATGCGCCTCTCAAGGGTGCGAGCATTCTCAAGACGCTGCTGCGTGCTCGCATAATCGCCGCGCGAGAGGCCGGGCGAGATGAAAACATTGATGACCTTCTGGCCAACGGCCTTGAAGATGGCATAGAACTAGCCGGCTTTCATCTGTCCGGGGAAATGTTGCGCCAACTGCAATCGCTCGTTCCGCAAACGCGCAGCGAAATCTGCATCGTCGATCATGCCACCATTGGGGGTCGTGCTTTGTGGCTGCGCGCCGAACCTGATTTCGATCCTGTGCAAGCCGATGCCTTGGCCGCTGTGATCGTGATGAGCCTTACCGCGTGAGGCAACATGTAACCTTCACTTGCCGCGGCAGCTTCTTGGCGGGTACGCTCGACCCGGGTCATAAGCCCACCGGCCTGTTGATCGTCAGCGGCGGTAATGAAGTTCGTTCGGGTCCGTGGAACTGCCAGGCTGACCTTGCAAAACACGTCGCCGCAGTTGGTTTTCCGGTGTTCCGCTATGACCGCCGCGGCGTAGGCGACAGCGAGGGCGAAAATACCGGCTTTGCCAATAGCGCGTCTGATATCGCAGCGGCCTTGCGTGCCTTTCGCTTGCATGAGCCGGCACTGGAACGGATCGTCGCATTCGGCAACTGCGATGCTGCAAGCGCGCTGATGTTGGCAGGCGGCACAGGCTGTGATGGTTTAGTGCTCGCTAATCCGTGGACCTTCGATCCCGTGGCCAGCGACACTCCTGCAGCCCCTGTCATGACCACTCAACGCCTGAGAGCGCATTACCGGCGCCGTCTTAGCGATCCGCGCGCGTGGCTGCGACTGCTGACCGGAAAAGTCGCTCTCGGCTCGCTCACCTCCAGTTTTACGGGTGCGGCAGTCCTCAATCGCAGATCCAGTGATCTCTTTGTACAAATAAAAGGCGGACTGTTGCCGTTCGAAGGACCAGTCAAAATATTGATTGCGCAAAACGACCGGACAGGCCTGTCCTTCCTAGACCTGTGGGACAAGGCCGACCCAAGGTTGCATCTTTGTCCCGATGCTAGCCATAGCTTTGTCGAACGCGATGCACGAAGTTGGCTTCTAGGCCAAATCTTGAAAGCGTTGGAAACCTAATAGGCTGCCGACTGCGCAACTTCGAAATTGCGCTCGGCTACAAAGCGTTCGGCATCAAGCGCCGCCATACAGCCGGTCCCGGCGGCCGTCACCGCTTGGCGATAGGTATGATCCATCACGTCGCCGCAGGCAAAGACGCCAGGAATGGCGGTCTTGGGAGTGCCCGGCTCGACAATCAAGTATCCGCCAGCGTCGACAGCAAGCTGCCCTTTAAACAAGTCTGTCGAAGGGGCATGGCCAATTGCCACAAACGCGCCGTGGGTCGTTTCGACCGATTCCGCGCCAGTAACCGTATCCCGCAGGGCTACTCCAGTCAGACCTTTCTCATCACCGACAAACCGCTCTACGGCCTTGTTCCACAGCACCTTGATGTTCGGATGGGCGTGCAAACGGTCTTGCAGTATCTTCTCGGCGCGCAAACTGTCGCGGCGATGGATCAAGGTAACGTCCTGCGAATGGTTGGTAAGGTATAGCGCCTCTTCGACAGCCGTATTGCCGCCGCCGATGACGACCACTTTCTTGCCGCGATAGAAGAAGCCGTCACACGTTGCACAGGCTGAAACGCCCTTGCCAGAAAGCTCCTGCTCTCCAGCCACACCCAGCCACTTGGCCTGGGCGCCCGTGGCTATGACTAGCGTTTCCCCCTCATAAACATCGCCACCATCGCCAACGGCGCGGAACGGTGGGCCCGCCAGATCAACGCTAGTGATGGTGTCCCACAACATGCGAGTACCAACATGTTCAGCCTGGGCCTGCATTTCCTGCATCAGCCAAGGACCCTGGATTACATCGCGGAATCCCGGATAGTTTTCGACATCGGTTGTGATCGTTAGCTGGCCACCAGGTTGCAGGCCCTGGACGACGATCGGCTCAAGCCCGGCGCGGGCACCGTAAATCGCAGCGGAAAGCCCCGCCGGACCTGATCCGATAATCAGCATCTTGGTGGTGAAGGTAGTCATGAAAAATGTCCCGAACTGTCTTGCGTGGCATGTAGGTAGCGACGCCCGCGAGCGCAAACTTCACAGCCATGTTCCCCACAAGTTGACGCGCCGCGCTCTTCGTCGCAAAGCCCTGCGACATGCAGTACCAGGGTCCGACATCGAACAGCTTCTTCTCGCAACGCCTCAGGCTGCATTACGTAGATTGGGGAAGCCCAGAAAAGCCGCCACTTATCCTGCAACATGGCGGGCGTGACCATTCGCGCAGCTGGGACTGGGTAGCGGAGGAACTGGCCAGGGACTGGCACGTCATTGCACCTGATTTGCGCGGCCACGGCGACAGCGCCTGGGCTCCTGATGGCAATTACGACATGAACGCCTTCGTCTATGATTTTGCCCAGCTGGTGCACACGCTTGGGCACGATCAGGTGACAATTATTTCACATTCGCTAGGCGGCAATGTGGCCTCGCGGTTTACGGGCCTATACCCGAACAAGGTCCGCAAGCTGGTCAACATCGAGGGGCTTGGTCCCTCACCCAAGGTTCGCGCCGAGCGTGAGGCCGAAGGATACGCCAATCGCTTTCGCAAATGGATCGACGCGCGGCGCGCTGCATCGGGCCGCATTCCCCGGCGCTATCCGACGATCGAGGCAGCCTACGCCCGGATGAAAGAGGAAAACAGCTTCCTCACCGATGAACAGGCACGCCATCTGACAATTCACGGCGCCAGTCGCAACGAAGACGGCACCTGGAGCTGGAAGTTCGACCCCTATCTCAACGTCTGGCCATTCGAAGATACCCCGGAGGAACGGACAAATGAATTGTGGGGCGCGATCAACTGCCCAATTCTCTTCTTGTATGGTGCGGACAGCTGGGCATCCAATCCGGAAATCGATGGACGGGCAATGCTGTTCCGGGATCATCGGGTGATCGAGTTCGAAAACGCCGGACACTGGCTGCATCACGACCAGTTCGACCGCTTCATGCGCGAAGTCCGCGCGTTCCTTTAGTCTTCGAGATATAGCTCGCGCAGCTGATCCCGTTGAGCAGGTCCAATTCCGAGAACGCGTTCGAGATAATCTTCTACCGAGCCTGACCTTAGAGAGATGGCGGCGAAGGCGGCATTCAGATAATCAGCTTCAACGCCCCACAGCGCGCGTACCGTTTCAGCATCAAAGGAGGAATATCGCGGCATGTCGCGGAATGCTCCGCTCGCTATTCGTTCGTCGAGGCGACTGGCGAAATTCGTCGCCAGGTAGTCTGCCATAACGTCGTCGCGGTGAACACCAAGCGCTTCTTGCAGCATTGCAACAGCAAAGCCGGTGCGGTCCTTGCCCGCGACACAGTGAACCAGGCTTGGTTCTGCGCTGCGCCCAAGGAGGGTAAAGTAGACCTTGAGCATCGGCACGAGATTTTCGCGGAAGGCGATACCGTCATAAAGCCGCAGCATCGCTGCTTTTGCTTCCGCCGCCGTAAATGCTCCGTCGGCGGCGTCAGTATGAAGCGCGAGGCCGGCGGTTTCCTCAGGGTGAAACCAGACCTCTGCATTGAAATTAGAGTGCCGCCGGCACGGACTGGCTTCGCGTTCCGACGGACCGCGCAAGTCAACAACGCGGGTAATACCCAAGGCATGGATTGCGTCGAGATCGCTGCCGCTCGCTTCACCATGCTGGGCTGATCGCCAAAGACGCCCAGTACGGATCCGACGGCCATCTGCTGCGGCGTAGCCGCCATAATCGCGAAAATTGTTAACGGCATCGAGCGGCAGAAGACGAGAATTGGTCATAGCGAATGCGATGGCAGCTTGCCCCGTGCCACGCAAGCGGATCGGCAGGAACCGTTCAATCAGAAAGTCGTTGACGTTCGCTGCGCATGTTTCGCCGTCAGTCAGGGAATTGGCTTGCACCGATTATTGTACGTATTACAAACGAAAATGATAAGCGCCTGGAATAAGTATCCACCTGAATGCGTTTACCGTTGATCACCAGCATAACAACCGGTGCGCTATCAGTTTGTCGGCGGCTTGATGCTCGCTTGAATGAACGCAGACGATGAACTGTAATGCGGCAATTTGCGCTGGCCAGGCCGAAATTGAGGCGTGCGCGAGAGAGAGGAAATGACGATGCCGTTTCGCAAGTTCCGTAAACCTCTGGAACGGCTGAGATTTTCACAGTGTCGTGCGGCGGACACCCGTTACCGCTCCGTCATAAGTCCGCTAAGGCAGGAGCCGAAGGCATGAAGACGCAGGTAGCGATTATCGGCGGAGGTCCGGCGGGCCTGATGCTTGGCCACTCGCTACGAGCTGAGAATATTGAGTGTGTCGTGCTGGAACGCGCCAGCGCCGGCTATGTCCTAGGGCGGATCCGGGCGGGCGTGCTAGAACAGAGGACAACTGACTTGCTGAGAGATCTGGGGCTTGACGAGCGGCTCAGGAAAGAAGGCATCCGTGAAGACGGCTTCAATCTTGCCGAAGGTAACCGAATGATACGGATCGATGTCGCAGACCTGACCGGCAAGCACACGACCGTCTACGGCCAGACCGAAATCACCCGGGACCTGATGACCGCCGCGCCCGAACGCGGGCTGGAGATTTTCTACGAGGTAAGTGACGTCGCACTGCACGACATCGACAGTGATGCGCCGTTTGTGACCTTCCACAAGAACGGAACACAGCACCGGGTGGATTGCCGCTTCATTGCCGGATGCGACGGATTTCACGGAGCCGCGCGCCGCGCGATGCCGCTGCCTCCGGATCAGGTTTTTGAACGGCGCTATCCTTTCGGCTGGCTGGGAATATTGGCCGATGTGCCTCCGTGCCACGACGAGATCGTCTATGCCAATCATTCGCGCGGTTTTGCCCTGGCTTCCAAGCGATCTCACACCCGCAGCCGATACTACATCGACATACCGCTCAACCAAAAAATCGAAGACTGGGGCGACGAGCGTTTTTGGGATGAACTTTGCCTGCGGCTTGGACGGGATCTGGCCGCCTCAATCACCCGCGGGCCTGCGATCGAAAAGAGCATTGCCCCGTTACGCTCATTCGTATGTACGGCGATGCGCGCAGGCAGCCTGTTCCTGGCCGGGGATGCGGCACACATAGTTCCCCCGACCGGGGCCAAGGGCCTCAATCTGGCAGCGTCAGACGTGATCTACCTGGCCCGCGGTCTGACCAGCTATTTCCGCTATGGAGAAATCGACCAACTGGCTGCCTATCCTGAGACAGCTTTGAAACGTGTGTGGAAGGCGTCGCGCTTCAGTGCTTCCCTTACTCGTCTTATGCATCATTTTCCCGGAGACACTGCGTTTGATCGGCAAATGCAGCGTGCCGAACTGGATTATATCGCCGGCAGCGCCGCTGCACAAACAGCCATCGCCGAAAACTATGTAGGATTGCCTTTATGACTTACCCGTTTGCGTCCAATCCAGCGTTAGACGGTTTGCCGATCGTGCTGGGCGGAAACGTGTTTGGCTGGACCGCAGACCGGGCGGAAAGCTTTCGTATCCTAGATGCCTTTGTAGATGGCGGGGGCTGCATGATCGATACCGCCGATGTCTATTCGGCGTGGATTACGGGACACCGCGGCGGTGAATCCGAAAGCGTTATCGGTGCTTGGTTGAAAACAACGGGCAAGCGCGGCAGGGTCAGGATTGCCACAAAGGTCGGCATGCTGCCCGGGACCGGCGGCAAGGGGCTGGCACCTGCCCGTATAGCAGCTGCCTGTGAGGAATCGCTGACGCGGCTCGGGATTGATCAGATCGATCTGTACTATGCCCATCAGGATGATCCACAAACCGATCAATCGGAGGTTGCCGAGGCTTTTTCCATTCTGATTTCTGCGGGCAAGATAGCCAATCTGGGCGCATCCAACTTCACCGCCGAGCGTCTGGAAAGCGCCCTCGCCGTCGGCACGCCCTATTCAGTGCTCCAACCTGAGTACAATCTTGTCTCGCGTGGCCTCATCGCCGAACGCCTGAAGGAGCGGCGCGGTCCGCAAATTGCCTATGAGGGCGGATTGCAGGATTTGTGCGTCGACCGAGGCATTGCGGTGCTACCCTATTTCGGACTCGCTTCGGGGTTTCTGACGGGCAAATACCGTAGTGCAAAGGATCTTACCGGTAACCGCAGTTACCGTGTCACCGATTATTTCTGCGAACCCGCGCTGGCAGTGCTTGAGGCAATGGACGTGGTGGCCCGCGAAACCGGCGCCAATCTGACTCAGATTGCACTCGCTTGGCTGCGCGTTCAGCCCGGAATTGCGGCACCGATCGCCAGCGTTTCGAACATCGCCCAGCTTGAAGATTTATTTGCTTCTGTCCGGCTGAATCTGACTGCCGCCCAGCTGTCGACCCTTTCAAATGCAGGGCTGACTTGAGTCTGACGCGATCCAATCAATTGTCCGTAAAATCGATGCTTCCGCGCCGTTCGGCAAAACGCCAGCCTTCAGACGTCAGTTCGAATCTGTCGTTATACGAACCGACCAGGGGCCGCCCCTCGGCGCTGGTGAAAAGCAGGATCTGGCTGACGGCACTAGCCTGAGTGCTGCATTGTATCGACACCTTGATATTCGCACAGATATGCCGCGAGGCCCGCGGCGGACGGGCTTGAAATGCGGCCAGTATGGCTTGGCGCCCCTCAACGAACACATCTGGCGAGCTAGGCCGGCTCATCCGCCCGGAAGGCAGATAAAGCGCAGCAAGATCGTCCCACCGCGCTGCGTCGTTTAAGGCCGCATAATCGAGGATTAGCCGCTCGCATTCGCGCTCGGCGATCAGGCGGTCAAGCGGTTCCATCAGCAGTCCTTCGTCGCTCTACCCCGTCAGGCGGCCTGGTTGCGCCAGCTTTTGGCATAAACTGTGCGGGCTACTTCGGAATAAGGCACAGCGGCAACCGTTGCCTTGATCGTGACCTGGCGGTGCGGTTCGACAGTTGGCTTTGACGTGCCGCCATCAGGCTCACCCCAGATGAAGTCGACCTCGGTTCCAAGTTCGGCATAAGGTTCATCAAGGATTGCCAAGGTCAGCATCCTGCCCTCGTTGGCGCTATAAGCAATCCACGTTGAGACGCCGACCAGCTTGCCGTCTTTTTCAACGCGGTCGAAGGGGTGCATCGAATAGACCGCGCTAGGAAACTCCATATATTTTGCGCGCAGCCCCTCCTTTTCGAACTGCGAGTAAATTGCGTCGGTGACCGATGCGCTATCCAGCGCGAGCGTTACCTTCTTGCGCTTGGGCTGGTTTGCCATCGTCTCAAGCGCAGCACGACCGATGAAATCGTGATCGAACTTGACGAAAGCACCGTAACCCAGATCCCACGGGCTCAGATAATAGCCTTCGACACTGTCTGGCACATAGCTGCCACCAATTGAGCAATTGGCCTCGTAATGCTTGGTGGTCAGCCATTCACGGTAGGGCTGCATTTCTGCTCCTGTATAAATGGCAGGCAGCGGAGAAGGAATCCATCCGGATTCGATCGTATTAGATGAATAAGTCCGCCCGCCAACCAGCGCCATGCCATGCGCCTTCCCAGCTGCTACTAAAGCGGCATGGACCGCGTCACGGTCCTCCCATGGGCCCATCAGTTCGAACCCCGGCTGACCGGCCATGCCGTGGCGCAGCGCCAGCACAGTCTTTCCGCCGATGATCATGTTGCACATGTGAAAGAACTTTAGGTCCGGTGCCGGTTCACCTGTCGCGTCCTCGATCACCTTGGCTGCATTGGGCCCCTGGACCTGATAGCGATAATGACGGCGGTTTTCAGGATCTGGACGCGCAGCAGTGCGCTCATCGTATGTCACCGTCACATCAAAGTCGCCGGTTTCGGCGTGGAACATCAGCCAGTTAAGTGTGGGTGCCCGGCCGACCAAATTGAAGGTATTTTCGGCCAGGTAGAACAGGATTACATCGCCGATGACATAACCATCGTTGCTGACCGGCACGTATTGCTTGGCTCGGTTGGGGACAAATCCCTTGAAGCTGTTGATCCCCAGATGGTTCAAAAACGAAAAGGCATCCGGTCCTTCAACCATCAATTCGGCCATGTGGTAAGACTGGTTAAACAGCACGCACGTCTGAGCCCAAGCTCGCTGCTCGTTGCGCCAATTCGAAAACTCGGCGGGTACGCCTGGGTAGACATTCGGGCCAACCTGCTGATTGCGCAGAAGATCGACGATGTCACCGGCATCATGCAGATGCGATTCGAGCGACTTTGACATGTAGCATTCTCCCGGATTTATCGCTTTGTCTGGCTTCCGTGCTGACGGATCGGCTATTACCTGTATGTTTGACAAACGATCTGGTCAATCAGTAATGTAAGTGTTACTTACAATATCGTGAGCCCGTAATGGGTCGCAGAAGGAGAGCAGATGCCAATCGCTACGACCCATGTCGGAAGTCTGCCGCGCGGACCAGAACTGGTACCGTTGCTGCTGGCGCGCGATCACGGTGAAGCTTTTGACGCCGGCCAATTCGACCTGGTGGTGCAAGAAGCGGTAACCAATGCCGTCGACCGCCAGATCGAAGCCGGCGTCACCTTCGTCAGCGATGGCGAACTCGGCAAAATAGGTTATTCGACCTACATGACCGAGCGGCTGTCCGGTTTTGGCGGCGACGTGCCGCGCAAGCCCGCTGCTGATCTGGCTCCGCTCCCTGAATTTCGCAAGAAACTGGCTGCGGTAATGGGTGATCAGGAGTTTGTTCGCGCCGCCTGCATCGGCCCGGTCAGGCTGGTCAATCTGGACCCGTGCCGTGAAGACATTGCCCGCTTTACCAAGGCGACCGCCGGCAAAGCCGCACGTGGCTTCATGAACGCCGCATCGCCTGGCCTTATTACCGCTTTTCAGCCCAACCAGTATTACCCAAGTCACGAGGCCTATCTTGCCGATCTGGTTGACGCCATGCGGCCTGAGTACGAAGCGATTGCCGCAGCGGGTTTTATGCTGCAGCTCGACTGTCCCGATCTCGCTATGTCGCGGCACACCGGCTATCAAGATGTAAGCGAGGCCGAATTTCTCAAAATCGCCCAAGCCAATGTCGAGGCTCTAAATGCCGCGACTTCCACTATCCCGGCAGATCGAATGCGGATGCACATCTGTTGGGGCAATTACGAAGGTCCGCACGATCATGACATTCCTCTGGAACGAGTGATCGACATCATCCTGAGTGCGCGCCCCTCCACAATACTGTTCGAAGCGGCCAATCCGCGACACGAGCATGAATGGAAAGTCTGGCGGGATGCAAAGGTCCCAGACGAAAAAGTTCTTGCTCCTGGACTGATCGATACCTGTTCCAACTATGTCGAGCATCCAGAGCTGATCGCCCAGCGCATCGAACGGTTTGCTGCCATTGTCGGCAAGGAGCGCATCGTCGCGAGCACTGACTGCGGCTTCGGCACCTTCGCCGGTTATGGCAAGATCGATCCAGCAGTAACTTGGAAAAAGCTGCGCTCACTGCGTGCAGGAGCCGACATTGCCGACGCGAGAACCTGAAACGAATTGAGCCGAACCGCAGTAGCGGCGGCAAACGGGAGGACGAGCGATGAAGACGTTTGAGTTTGGACAAGCCGAAGGCCAGATCATGCAGATGGCCTATGTCGTCGAAGACCTGGAAGCGTCAATTGAATGGTGGAGCAAGGAAGCGCGTACCGGCCCTTGGTTCGTGATCGATCATTTCCTGGCACCTGATCAGAACTACCGCGGAAAACCTTCCACGGCCGATGTGCGGATTGCCATGTCCTTTGCCGGGCACATGAATATCGAATTGATCCAGCCGCTCGACAGCAAGCCTTCGGTCTACAAGGAACTTATCGATACGCGCGGTTATGGCTTTCATCACGTCGGCATCGCCTTTGTAGATATGGCAGCGGCAATCGCCGAATATGAAAGTCGCGGCTACACGCTGGCCTATGACGCGGCGGTGCCCACCGGCGGATCTGTAGCGTACATGGACGATGGCAGGAACGAACCTGGCTTCGTTGAGCTTCTTCCAGTGACTGACGGTATGGAGTCCACCTTCACCCGCATGTGGCGCCAATGCAACGGATGGGACGGGATTGACCCGATCCGTCCGTTCGCTTGATTTTGCTTGCACGCCGCATAAAATAATGTTTGTGTCACATACGAATTGAGTCGAAACTCCGGCGTTTGCAGATCGCGATGTTTCAGGCCTTCGGGCCGAAGCTTCACAAAATTGCAAACTCGGTAACGATGGCAGGCCAGGTGACAAATCACAGGCTTGTCTGCGGCATCGATCCATTCGGACGAGGATCGCGTTGCCGGTGCGACGCCAAGGGAGAGGTATCATGAAACTTACCAAATTTGCCGCCGGGACTGCGTTGGCTACGATGGTAGTCGTTAGCCAGCCTGCATTCGCGCAATCGACCGACGAAAATAATGGCGGGATCGCCGAGATCGTCGTGACCGCGCAAAAGCGTGCCGAAAACGTGCAGGATGTGCCGATTGCCATTTCCGCGTTCACCGCCGACGCGCTGCAGGAACGTTCGATTGGCGATGTATCCGGCCTGTCGGCGATTACGCCCAACGTGACGCTTGACGCCTCGACACCGTTTTCAGGTTCCAGCGCAGTGCTGGGCGCGTCAATCCGCGGGATCGGCTCAGCCGACTTCGCCTTCAACATCGATCCTGCCGTTGGCGTCTACCTCGACGGGGTTTATCTGGGCCGCTCGATCGGTGCCAACCAGGACCTGCTCGATGTTGAGCGGATTGAAGTACTAAAAGGTCCTCAGGGAACACTGTTCGGGCGCAACACCATTGGCGGCGCGATTTCGATCGTCACCGCGACCCCGGGAGACGAGTTTCACGTCAAGGGTGACGTAACGACCGGGCGCTACAACCGCTTGCAAGCCCGCGGCCTGGTTGAAGTGCCGCTTTCCAAGGGGCTGAGCGCTTCGGTGGCCTTCGGGATCATGAAGCGCGACGGCTTCCAGAAGCGCGTGTCCTACCCTGGCGACCCCGGCGCCAACATCTCGTGGACGCGTTTCCCGGCCTCTGGTTACAGCGCTTCGGATCGTCAGGGCGGCGACAATGCCTGGAACCTTCGCGGCAAGCTGCACTGGAATGACGGCGGCGCATTTCGCGCAACGCTGACCGGGGACTACACGAATATCGATCAGGATTCGACCGCCAACACAGTCCTGGCGGTCACCCCGATCCCCGGGCCGTTCGGCGGGCTAAATCCCAACGACCTCGGTCCTGGACAAGGCTTCCCGATCCAGACTGCGCTCGATGTGGTAACAGGCAGTTCGGGCTTCCTTTTTGCCGGACTTTACAACTTTTGCATCAACGCCACTCCTGCACAGATCGCGGCGCGCAATGCCGGGAATTTATGCGGCCCGCGGTCAAGCATCAGCGGTTTCAACACCCTGCCAGGTCTGGGCAGCGTCAACGTTGACGCCGATCCCAACAATAACCTGCTGCCTTATGACAGCCGCTGGGTGAACACCGACAAGGATGTCAGTTATGCCGACGGCAACAACTTCTCCAAATTGAAGCAAGGCGGTGTTGCGCTTACTCTGGAATACGATGTCAGTCCCGATGTAACTGTGAAGTCGATCAGTGCATTCCGTAAGGTTGACTTCAAGGCTGGTGTCGATCTCGACAACTCGCCGCTTCCGATCCTGCAGACCAGCTTCATCGTCAAGCAGGATCAGTGGAGTCAGGAACTTCAGATCGCCGGTTCAGCCATGGACAATAAGCTGCACTTCGCAGTTGGCGGCTATGTGTTCAAGGAAAAGGGTGACTTGCGCGATTTCGTGACCTTCTCGGCCGGGCTGCTTCAGGTTGACGGGCCGGGCAAAGTGGATACCACTGCTTACGCAGGCTTCGGCCAGATTGATTATCGCTTCAGCGATGTTATCGGCATCACACTGGGCGGTCGGTACACAAAGGAAGACAAGAAATACAACGGCTTCCAATCTGACATCAATGGCTTCAACTACAAGCTGTTCAATTGCACACCGCCGGCTTCTCAACCGCTTGGGCCAACGGGTCCTACCTGTCAGGCCCTGGTCGGCTTCCCAGTCGCGGGTGAACCTTTCCGCTACTATCCGCTGCAGCCCGACAGCCAGAGCTTTAACAACTTTTCGTTCAAAGCCGGGGTGGATATCCACCCCTCCCAGGACGTGATGCTCTATGGCTCATTCAGCCAGGGCTACAAGACCGGCGGCTGGACTACCCGCCTTTCGAACCCGCTGCCCGTGGCGCCAACCTTTGGCGAAGAGAAGGCGGACTCGTTTGAAGTCGGCGTCAAGTCGACCTTGCTCGACCGTCATCTGCAACTTAATCTTGCTGGATTCTCGACCAAGTACAAGGGCATCCAGCTCAACCAGCAGATCGGCATTTCGCCAACCGTCGCCAACCTTGGTGACGCGCGGATCAACGGAATGGAGCTTGAGGCAGTAATCGCACCGACCCAGGGCTTCACGATCAACGGCTCGATCGGTTACGTGGATGCGCATTACACATTCATCTGCGGTGAAGCGGGCGCAACACGGCCTTCTTGCAACAGCAACTCGGCGTTTGTTGCGCCCAACCCATTCCAGTTGGGGGTAAAAGCCGGCGATGATTTGCCTAAGGCACCGTCCTGGAAGATCAACGTATCACCGCGGCTGGAGCTGCCGGTAGGTGATGGTAAAGTTGTGCTGCTTGCCGACTGGACCCACACCACGTCGATGCGCAATGATACTGAAGGCACGATCCTGCTCATCCGGCCAGCCACGGACATCGTCAATGCCAGCATCAGCTACCAGGCGCCCGAAAAGCGCTGGAACCTGACTCTTGGCGGCACCAACCTGACCAACAAGCGATACCTGGTCACCGGTCAGGCACAGATCGCCGGCGGTCAGATCTATGGCACTTACAACCGCCCGGTCGAATGGTACGCCCGGCTAGGCTTTGAGTTCTGAGTAAATGGAACGCGCGCGGCCGGTGCCGCGCGCGTTCCCCTTTTTGCGGTCTCCCGCTTGCTGCCGCCTGATCACAGGGATTGAACGATGAACACTCCAACGCAGCGCAGCAGCGGCGGATATCAGACTTGGATTGTGCTGCTCCTCAGCCTCAATTTCGGCATCTTATTTTTCGATCGCAACGCGCTCAATTTTCTGATGCCGTTCGTGCAGCCGGATCTCAAGTTCTCTAATACACAGGTCGGAATACTTTCTTCGGCACTGTCGCTGACCTGGGCTTTGTCTGGCTTCGCCGTTGGACGCGTTTCCGACAAACTGGGATCACGCAAACCGATCATCGTAATTGCTACTATCGCCTTCTGTATTTGCTCGTTCGTATCTGGCCTGGCCCACAGCTTCATTATGCTGCTTGGCGCGCGGCTGCTGATGGGCGCGGCGGAAGGGGGCGTCATGCCGGTCAGCCATTCGCTGATCGTTGCCGAAGTCGCACCAGAGCGGCGCGGCCTTGCCATGGGCGTTGCGCAGAACCTGGGCTCCAACCTCCTCGGTTCGGCGCTGGCTCCGCTGCTGCTGGTGCCACTCGCGATTGCCTTTGGCTGGCGCTATGGTTTTTACTTGGCGGCGGTACCGGGGCTGGTGACCGCAGCGCTGATCTGGTTCACTCTGCGCGAACCGCCTACGGCGGACAACGCCGAGGCTGCCCCTACCGTTTCGCTGGGTGAAGCCTTTGCCAACCGAAACGTCCTGCTCTGTGCAGCGATCGCGGTCCTGCTGGTGTCCTATCTGGTCGTCTGCTGGACCTTCATGCCCTTGTTCCTGACGAAAGTCCGCGGATTTTCACCCGATACTATGAGCTGGCTGATGGCCACGCTGGGTATTTCCGCCGGGATTGGCAGCTTCGTGGTCCCCGCAATTTCCGATGCGATAGGACGCAAGCCGGTGTTTGTGATTGCCAGCTTGCTGGGCCTGATCCTGCCGCTGGGGGCAATCTATTTCAGCGGGCCGATGGCAGTGCTCGCCGGAATCTTCTTCCTTGGCTGGGCGTTGAATGGCATCTTCCCTTTGTTCATGGCGACCGTGCCGGCAGAATCGGTCGATCCCCGGCTTACGGCCACGCTTACCGGCATCGTTATGGGTACAGGTGAGGTTCTGGGCGGCGTACTCAGCCCCTTTGCCGCTGGCGCTGCTGCTGACATCTATGGCCTGTCAGCGCCGCTGTGGCTGATGTGCGGGCTGACCATGCTCGCGGTATTGTGTTCGCTGGGTCTCAAAGAGACCGCCCCGCGCGTGGTTGCGCGACGCTCAAACTGAATAAAATCGCATTGCCAATCAGGAGAAGACTAATGTCGACAATGACTGCCCCTCCCAGCAACAAGGCTGAAATCGTCAACGTACCGTTCGAATTCAAGGATCTGGTCGCGCGGCACAGCCCCGGAGGACGCTATATCGAAGCGGAAACAGATGCCGACAGCCCCTGGGTTCCCTTTGGTGATAACGCTGCGATCAAGCATCTGGCGTTTGACGTCCGGACTGGCATTTTTTCGAACATCCTGTGGGTCAAGGGACCGGGCGCCATCGGGACGCATCTGCACCGCGGGACGATCATGATGGTCTGCCTTGAAGGCTCTGTGCGCTATCTCGAATACGATTGGGTAGCATCGCCAGGCGGCTTGATCTTGGAAGTTCCGGGCGAAAGTCACACCTTGGTTACCGATCACCCCAACGGTGTTCGTCTGTTTGGGTGGATGCAGGGCCCGATCGAGTTTTACGACGAAAACGCCCAGTTCGTCATGACCGCCGACGTGTGGTGGTTCATGAACCACTATGAGACCTACTGCCGAGAAAACAACATTCCGATCAACCAGAAGCTATACCTCTAAGCTTCGCGGAGGCCGCCCATGTACCTCAACAACGCCTGGTATGTCGCCGCCTGGTCCAACGAGCTTGGCCAGGAATTGATGACCCGCACAATCCTGGAAAAGCCCGTTCTGCTTTACCGCAAGGAAAACGGTGATCCGGTGGCAATGGGCAACCTCTGCCCGCATCGTTTCGCACCGCTCCACATGGGTAAGCGGGTCGGCGATACGGTACAATGCGGTTATCATGGCATGGTGTTTGGCGAGAGCGGGAAGTGCGTGCTCAATCCCCACCACGGCGGGGTGGTTTCGCCGGCAATGAAGGTCCATTCCTATCCGGTCGTGGAACAGAACGGCCTGATCTGGTTGTGGACAGGTGAGGCGGAGGCCGCCGATGCGGCGCTGATCCCAGATTTCAGCTGCTACAGCGCGGCAGGCTTTGAAACCATCGGCGGGGTGATGGACGTTGCCGCCAATTACGAACTGATCACCGACAATCTGCTGGACTTAACCCACGCCGATTTCCTCCACGAAGGCACCCTGTCGAGCGAGGCCATCACGGTCAGCAAGCTTGAAACAATCGAGGCAGGATCTACCGTTTGGGCCAATCGCTGGTGTCCGGATGGCATTGCTCCGCCGGTCTGGGGCCAGTTGATGCAAAGCCAGATGGGCGCGGACCTTTCGACGAAAGTTGATCACTGGCTGTACATGCGCTGGGACGCCCCGGCACATTTGCTTCTGGATGTAGGGATCACTCCGCTGGGTCAGCCGCGAGAGGAAGGTGTTTGGGTCTATACGGGGCACCACCTGACCCCAGTCAGTCCAACGCGTACCCTTTATTTTTGGTCGATTGTGCGCAACCATGGTGTCGGCGATCCCGATGTCGAGGCGTTTTGGAAGGGCTCTATCGAGTTTGCCTTTAATGGGCAGGACAAACCAATGATCGAAGCCCAACAAGCGGTTATCGGCAGCACCCACATCGATGATTTAAGACCGGTTGCTATTCCTGCCGATGTCGCCGGCGGCCGGGCACGGCGCGCGCTCGCCCGGCAGATCGCCAACGAAGCAAAGGGGCTGAAGCCAGAATCGGGGGCGTCCCCGCTGGATGAATTGCTGAAGAAAAGCGCGGGAAGCTTTGCCCCTGTACTGCCAGTCGTATGACGCCGACGCTGGCCCAGTTTGACATTGCCGGCCGTTCTGCGCTGGTGACCGGTGCCGCGTCCGGCATCGGCCTCGCCTATGCAGAGACAATGGCCGAGGCGGGCGCCAAGGTTACGCTCGCCGATATCGACAACGATGGAGCTGAGCGCGAGGCGGAGCGGCTGCGCGGACTGGGAGGGCAGGCCCGCGCAGCCCACGTCGATGTAAGCGATCTGGCCCAGGTCGCTGCGGCTTTTGATGGTCACGTAGAAGCCTATGGCGGACTGGACATTGCATTTGCCAATGCCGGATATGACGCCGGCAACGGCTTTTGGAACCCAGCCGGCGGACGCAACCCCGATGGCCAGATAGACGTTTATGATCCCGCCGCTTGGGAGCGTTCGATCGCAGTCAACCTGACCGGCATTTTCCACACCATTCGCGAGGCAGTGCGGTGCATGAAGGCCGCGGGGACCAGAGGCAGCATCATCGCCACGGCCTCTAACGCCGGGATAATCAACGAACCGATCGTGGGCGTCCCCTACATGCCGGCCAAAGCAGGTGTATTGCACCTGATGCGTCATTCCGCGCTGGAACTGGCTGAGTTCGGCATCCGCGTAAACGCCATTGCCCCCGGTCCATTCATTACCAACATCGGTGATGGCTGGGTCAAGAAAAACCCTGCGGCAAAGCTGGCCTTCGACAAGACCATCCCGCTGGGTGCCATGGCCGAAACCGAACAGATCAAGCCATTGGCGCTGTTCCTGGCCTCAGACGCATCAAGTTTCGTAACCGGCGCGCATGTGGTGATCGATGGCGGCGTGGTGCTGGGCCAATTTCAGTAACGCTATCTGCCAGCAGTCAGACGAGGTTGAGTCCGTGCCAGTAATCACCATTGATCCCGGGCAATTCACCAACGCTCTCGCAGCGTTTCAGGACATTCTTGGCCCCGGCGCGGTCATTGAAGACTCCGCCCAACTGGCTGATCTTGGCGATCCCTTCGCCCCGCCGCAGGGCGACTGGTACAAGCCCGGCGCGGTACTGCTGCCCGCCAGCGTCGAGCAGGTCCAGGCCGTGCTCCGCATAGCCAACGAAAAAAAGGTTCCGGTTTGGACCAACGGCCAGGGCCGCAACAACGGCTACGGCGGCGCGGCGCCGCGTGTTTCGGGCTCGTTTGTACTTAGTCTCAAGCGAATGAACCGCGTGCTCGAAGTGAACGAGCAGTCGGCCTATGCCTTGGTTGAGCCGGGAGTGCGGTTCTTCGACCTCTATGACCATCTGCGTGAAACAGGATCGAAATTGTGGATGTCGGTGCCCGATCTAGGATGGGGCAGCGTAATCGGAAACACTCTGGACCACGGCGTCGGATACACCCCGATGGGCGATCATATGAACAGCCAGTGCGGGATGGAAGTGGTGCTGGCAAACGGCGATGTACTGCGCACCGGCCTTGGCGGGCTGACCGGCGCAAAAGGCTGGCACGTTTACAAGCATGGCTGCGGTCCGGCGATCGACGGACTGTTCAGCCAGTCCAACTACGGCGTTGTCACCAAGATGGGGGTGCAGCTGATGCCGGCGCCCGAATGCTATATGCCCGGTTGGCTGCAGCTGAAAAACGACAGCGATCTGGAAGTAATGCTGGAACGACTGCGTCCGCTGATGCTGAACGGCACGATCCCCAATCAGCCGATGATCATCAATTCTGCCTGCGCGATGTCGGCCTTTACTCAGCGTGATGCCTGGTACACCGGCGAAGGTCCACTGCCCCAGTCAGTAATCGACGAAATCTGCCGGCAGCCGATGCTGGGCGCGTGGGTGATGCGATTTGCGTTGTACGGCGATGAACAGATCGTTGAGCGTCAGCGCGAAATCGTCAGTCAGGCCCTCGGTACAATCGACGGCGCCACACTGACGTTCTCGAAGTACGACGGGCACAACCTGCCCGAACTGGATAATCCGCATGAGCGGGTTCAGGCCGGAATCCCCAGTCTGGCGCTGGACCAGATGACGCGGTGGTACGGCGGCGAGAAAGGCGGGCACATCGGCTTTTCCAGCGCGATGCCGATCACCGCGGCCGATGGTGCGGCGATCCGCGATCTTGTGCGCGGCGAAGTCAATGCCGCTGGGCTGGACTATAGCGGCGTGTTCATCGTTGGCAAACGCAGCATGATCCATGTCTGCCTGGTGGTGTTCGATACCGAGAACGCAGCGCAAACAGAGACGGCCTACGCTGTGAGCAAATCAATGGTGAAGTCCGCCGCCAAGCAAGGCTACGGCGAATACCGTTCGCACCTCGATTTTATGGATCTGGTCGCCGACCAGTACGATTTCAACAATCACGCGCAACGTCGTTTTCACGAGGTGCTAAAGGACGCGCTTGATCCAAACGGAATTCTCTCACCTGGCAAGCAAGGCATCTGGCCCAGGGTCATGCGCAGCTGATGCGCGCAGCCGTCGTCCAAGGGCTGCACCAGCCGCTCATCGTGGAGACGGTTGCCGATCCTGTTCCGGGTGCGGGTGAGATAGTAGTCAAAGTCGGACGTTGCGGGATCTGCGGATCCGACCTGCACATGACAGAGGATCCAGCCTACGGCGTCCGCGCTGGCGATGTCCTGGGTCACGAATTTGCCGGGGAGATTGTGGCCCTCGGTCAGGACACCGAAGGTGTCGGTATGGGTGATCTGGTGTCGGTCATCCCCTTGGCTGGTTGTGGGAACTGCGAAAGTTGCAGCAAGGGTGAGCCTGCCTGGTGCAGCGGTTTTGCTCTGCAAGGCGGTGGTTATGCCGAATACGCGATCACGCGGCCCAGCCAGTGCGTCGTTCTGCCGCGATCGGCCAGCCTTGCAGATGGCGCCTTGGTGGAACCCCTCGCCGTGGCGCTTCACGGGGTTCACATGTCCGGATTAAAGCAGGGTAACAACGTCCTGATCCTGGGTGCTGGTCCGATCGGTATGGCCGTGGCGTTCTGGGCGAAGCGGAAGGGCGCCGCACAGGTTACGGTCCAGGACGTTGCCGATTTTCAAAGAGATCGTGCCTTAGCCCTTGGTGCAGATCACTTCATTACCTGCCCCGAAGATCCCATCGGCAGCGCCGAGCGAGCAGCGGGCGGCAAGGCCGACATCGTGTTTGAATGTGTCGGCATTCCCGGCCTGATCGCACAGGCAGTCGAACAGGTCAGGGCCCGCGGCACGATCCTTCTGCTCGGCCTATGTACCAAGCCCGATACATTCATCAGCTTTGCAATGCTGTCCAAGGAAGTGCGCTTGATCACCTCGGCCTTCTTCACCCGCAGCGAATTCGAAATGGCGCTCGACGCACTAAGCGCAGGGGCATCAGAACCGCGTAGCCTGATAACTTCAACGATCGATCTGGACTCGACCCCATCGGTCTTCGAAGCCCTGCGCCGGCGCACTGATCAGTGCAAGGTAATGATCGCGCCATAACCAGCTTGGGTTTGTCCTCAACATCCGTGTTGCGGTTAATGCCGGGGTGCGTTCAGGCACCCCGGCAAAAGACTGAATCCAAATTTCGCCAAAAAAGGCGGTAAGGCATGCCTTAGAACTTGTACCCGGCAGTCGCACCGAAAGTGCGCGGCGGAAGATAGGTCACCCCAATAATTCGGCCTGTCGCAAGCGCGAAAGTACTGGACGGGCGGAACACGTCCGTCAGGTTCTTGCCCCAGATCTGGAAGCTGACCCGACGGTCGTCGGTCTGGTATTTGATCGATGCGTCCAAGGTGGTGTAGGCATTTGCACTTTCGATATCGCGCTTGAATTCTGAAAAGTAGGTCTTGCCCTTGTACGATACGTCCACTGCAGGCGTGATAGATCCGGACGAGCCGGTCAACATTATCTCATAGTCGCCATGCAGGTTCCATGAAAAACGCGGGCTGTTGCGGGTGGGGTTACCGGCCAACTGGATATTGCCTCCGCCCGGAGCGCCGAACGCAGTAGGAACGGGATTTGTCGTGGCATTGTAGGGCGTGCCGCCCGCGACGTTGACGGGATTAAGGGGATCCAGCGTCAAATAGTCGACATAATGCGAATCCGTGTAGGATAACGCACCGCTCAGGCGAAGATGATCGACGGGGCGAAGGCTGACGTCGAGCTCCACGCCACTGGCTTTGGTTTTGGCTGCGTTCTGGAAAATGGTCGTGAATCCGCTCGGACCGCCAGCGATCGTCTTGTTTAATTGCAACCCGGTTAAGGTGTAGGTGTAGCCGGCTAGATTGACTGTCATCCAGGTGGCCGGACTGGCCTTAATGCCAATCTCGTGATTCTTGATCTTTTCCGGATCGACAATCGTCCTGCTCCCGGCGGCATTTTCAGGAGATCCAGCCTTGAAGCCTTCTGAATAGGTGTAATAAATCAGAAAATTACGGTTAGGCGCATATTCGATCCCGGCCGTTGGCGTGAAATCCTTGAACGTGCGTTCCACATGCGTGCCAGCCGCGGTTGATTGGATCACAGGGCCAAGGCCGCCACGTGCGATGATGATCGACGGGTTTTCGGAATCGACCTTTTCGCTCGACCATCTCCCGCCCAGCTTGATTTTGAACCCTTCAAGTCCCTCGGACATCGCTCCCAGATTGATTTCGGTCTGCCCGAAAATGGCGAACGTTTCGTCACCCAGATTGGACTTGATGCACACCCGCTTTGGCGCGATTACGGCCGACCCACCGGTTACATCGTTGGGACCATAGCCGCACAGTTCATAGGCTGTGGCCAGATTTACCCCAGCTGTGTTCAGCACTCCGATATTCTGTGCCTGGCCGTTGCGGTTAGAAAGGCCGACATTGTCGATCGGACGTTGGCGTTCGTTAAAATAGTACAGGCCAATAACGGCATTCATCAGGTCAGAATCGTAGTTGATCTGAAATTCGTTGCTGAACTGCTTGGCGTCGATGCGGCGTTCCTGAACTGTGGTAGACTGGCCATTGGTAGCAAGGCTTTCGACCACTGCGGACAGGTCAAGATCCTGAAATAGCGAGGTCTTGAAGCTGCGGTAGTTGGCGATGTTGGTGATCGAAACCGTATCGGAAAGCTCGGTCTTGAACGTACCGGTAAAGGCATAGGTTTCGGTTTTGGTACCAGGTGACGATTCTGTCGCCAAATCGCGCGGTTGAGTCGCGTAGCCGCCAACACCAAGCGGAGCGAGCCGGGCTACGCCAGGGAATGACGCGCGCAGATAATGGATCGCCCCCGATGCATCGTCCTGTCGAAAATATTCACCCGACAGCAACAGCGAGGTCGCCGAACCGATTTCGAACTTGAGCTGACCGCGCAGCATCCGGCGATTGAGGTCGTCGACATCGCGCCCTGAAACCGGGTTGGTCCCGAAACCGTCCCGGTCCTCGCTCTTGGCGGCAATGCGAAAGCTTATACCGGGGGTTATTGGTCCGGCGATGGCCAGTTCGGAGACCAGCGCATTGTAATTGCCATATGTCAGCCGGGCATAGCCCTCGAAGCTGTCACTGGGTTTGCCGGTAATCACATTGATCGAGCCGCCAACGGCATTACGGCCGTAAAGCGTTCCTTGCGGTCCGCGCAGGACCTCGACCCGGTCAACGTCGAATAACGAGGTCAGCTGCGCCTCTGCCCGCGCAACATACGCGCCGTCGACATGAAAGGCGACGCCGGTCGAGCTGCCGGTGGTTGAAGTGTTGGCACCGACACCGCGGATGAAGATCTTTGCCTGGTTGAAATCACTGCCGAAATTGACCGAAGGAACAAGGGTCTGCAGATCCTGGATATTGTTGACCTGCGCATCCTTGAGAGTTTCGCTGCCAAGCGCGGAAATCGCTATGCTGACGTCCTGCAAAGACTGTGCACGCTTTTGTGCTGTAACGATGATTTCATCGGCAGTTGCGTCATCAGCCTGGCTGTCGGCTGCCGGCGGCTGCGTCTGGGCATAGGCACTGGTAGTCGATAACAGCGCTGCAATTGCCAACAAACCCGTTCTCATGCACTCTCTCCAGGAATTATTTTGTATGCGTCACTTACAATAGTCTGGCGGTGTGTCAAAGGCAATAGTCGCGGCCGCGATAAGGCGCGGACTGCTGTCGCCGTAGCGGCACCGTCTGCACGCGGGAAACTGATGCTGCTTAGAAAGGTCTGAAAATGCGCGAAATCCGATTGAGTCCTTCAGGCGCATTCGACAACTCTGCGCGCCATCATCGTTTCATCGATGTCAGACCAATCGCGGCGGCAATGGGCGCAGAAGCATCCGGCGTAAATCTGGCCGATCTTTCAGACGGTGCCTTCGGCGAAATCAGGCAAGCCCTGTGCCGTCATAAAATGCTGTTTATACGGTCACAACATTTGACCCATGCCGAGCACGAACGATTTGCCGCTCGCTTTGGTGATTTCGCGCCGGATGCCTACACACAAGGGGTTGCTGGTCACCGAAATGTGCAGCCGGTCATCAAGGAAGCCGATCACCGGTCCAAAGCCATGTTCGGCAGCGGCTGGCATACCGACTCGCCCTTTTTGCCTTCGCCACCGTCAATCACGATCCTGCGCAGCGTTGAAGTTCCCCCCTATGGCGGCGACACCGTCTGGGCCGATTGCGCCTTGGCGATGCGCATGTTGAGCCCCGCAATGCAAAACATGCTGCGCCCACTTAAAGTGTTGATGTCGGCGCGCAGCAACGCGTTCACGCAGGAAAAAATAGCCGGAAAACCGCTCGCCTTTGCTGATACCGAGAGCCGCGATGCGGCTTTTACAGGAACGGCACATCCGTTGGTCCGGGTCCATCCCGAAACGGGCGAAGAAGCGCTTTATATTGACGAGGTTTATGCATCGGGCATCGATGGCATGACCGAAGCAGAAAGCAGGCCTTTGCTCGACTTCCTTGTGCGGCACATTACTCAACATGGATTTACATGCCGGTTACGCTGGGAAGCAGGTATGGTCGTCATGTGGGATAACCGGTCATGTCTGCATATTGCCGCCAATGATTTCGACGGCTTTCGTCGGGAAATGTACCGGACAACGTTGGCTTGAGGCACCGGGCGACCGGCGCTTGACCAGCTAACTTGTATGTCTTACGTACAAGATGGCGAGACCAGCTGGCTGTCAAGCAAACCTATGGGAGACAACATGACCGCCCGTCCTGAGCAGGAGACTGTGGCTTTCGATGTCGCCGACGGCATAGCCTGGGTGCGCTTTAACCGCCCGGAAAAGCGCAATTGCATGAGCCCTAAGCTTAATCGCCAGATGTTGCGCGTGCTTGAGGCGCTGGAGTTTCGCGAGGATGTCAAGGTGCTGGTCCTGGCGGGCGAAGGCGATGCCTGGACAGCCGGTATGGATTTGCAAGAGTATTTCCGCGAAACCGAAGAACAGGGCCTTGGCGCAATCCGCAAATCACAGCGCGAATCCTATGGCTGGTTCGAACGGCTGCGCTGGTACGAAAAGCCGACTATCGCCATGATTGACGGCTGGTGTTTTGGCGGCGGCTATGGCCCACTTTTCGGCTGCGACATCGCCATTGCCAGCGACGATGCGACATTCGGGCTGAGCGAGATAAACTGGGGCATTCTGCCGGGCGGCGGTGCATCCAAGGTTGCGCAAGAGCTTATGCCGTTCCGCAAAGCGATGTACCACGCAATGATGGGCGAAAATCTGTCTGGCAAGCAGGCCGAGGCCCAAGGGCTGGTCACCGAAGCCGTTCCTTCAGTGCAGCTCAAAGCCCGGGTGACGGAAATTGCCGAAGCACTCAAAAAAAAGGATGGTGCAGCACTGCGCGCAACAAAATGGGCGGTGCGCCGCATGGTCGACATGACGTATGACAATGCGCTGGATTATCAAATCCGCGCTCAGGAAGCATTGCACAGCTTTGGCGGCGCAGCCGCGCGCAAAGAGGCGACCCGGCAGTTTCTGGACGAAAAAAGCTTTAAACCGGGACTTGAAACCTTCGACGCGGGCAAGCTGGGGGAACGCTAGATGGTCAGCCTGGACGCCATTTCCACGTTCGCCCAGGCGATGCCCAGCAAGCGCGCGATGGTCGATCTGGTCAGCGGACGCAACTGGAGCTATGCTGAACTTGACCGCGTAATCGACCGCCTTGCCGCATGGCTTGTGCAAAAGTTCGGTCCCAGAAGCGGGGTTCGCCTGGCTACCTTGTCCAGGAATAATTCGGAAATGGCGATCCTGCAATTCGCTTGCGTGCGTGCCGGCTGCATTTTCATGCCGCTGAACTGGCGGCTTGCCGTCGCTGAACTGGAAGCCTTGGTCGGCGATGGCGACCCGCAGATTCTGTTCGTGCAAGCTGGTTTTTCAACCCCGGCCAATGCGGCTGAGCTGATCGATATATCAGGTCTGCTGTCACTTGGTGAACCGGGCAGCTGCCCGCCCCGCGAGGCGCGCCGTGACTTTTCCGAGGTTTCGACGCTGCTCTACACCTCGGGCACAAGCGGCAGGCCCAAGGGAGTCATGCTGTCCGAACAGAACATATTCTGGGGCTGCACCAACCTGATCCACGGCAATGCGGTCACCATAACCAGCACCTTCCTTTGTGATATGCCGCTGTTTCATACAGCCGGACTGATGGCAGCCATGCGCACCCCATTGCTGGCGGGCGGCGCAGTGCTTATTTCCGAAGGGTTCGACCCTGCCATGACGCTGGAACGGATGACCGACCCGGCGCTTGCGGTAACGCACTATTTCTCGGTCCCGCAGATGGCTGCGACGTTGTGGCAGCGCCCTGAGTTTGATGCCGCCAAGCTGCACAAGATCGTTGCCTGGGCAATTGGCGGCGCGCCCAATCCCAAAGCGCAGAGCGAACGCTACATCAGCGCCGGCGTGCGCATTTCGGAAGGTTTCGGCATGTCCGAAACTGGCAGCAATTTTGCCATCCCGCCATTCGAACTTGATCTGATGCTGACCAAGGCCGGCAGCTGCGGACTGCCGTTGATGACCATTCGGGCCAAGATCGTCGATGAAGAGGGCCACGAGGTGCCGGAGGGCGAGCGCGGAGAACTGTTGGTTTCCGGCCCCAGCATCGCGCTGGGATACTGGAATCAGCCTGCGCTTACGGCAGCCGCCTTTGTCGATGGCTGGTTTGTAACCGGCGACACTGCGATGCGCGATGCTGATGGCTATTTCTACATCGTCGACCGGAAGAAGGACATGTACATTTCGGGCGGAGAAAACGTCTATCCTGCCGAAGTGGAAGCCGCGATAGCCGAACGAACTGACGTGGCCGAATGCGCCGTGGTTGGCGTGCCCGATGAGCGCTGGGGAGAGGTCGGCCGTGCCTATGTTATCGCCGCGCCTGACTGCAACCTCAGCAGCGACGAGATCATCGCGCATTGCATGGGCCGCCTTGCCAAATTCAAGGTGCCGAAAAGCGCGGTAATAACTGACGCGATCCCTCGCACTGCTTCGGGCAAAGTGCAAAAGCACCTGCTCAAAGCCCGCGCAATTGCCGAACTGGACACGGAAAGCGCTGTATAATCAGGCGGCTTCGGCATCCTTCAGGTCAACCATCGCGAACAGTATCAGCGACAGAAGCGATCCGCTGCACATCACCAGCGCTACGGTCTGGAGATCCATGTGACGGGCGAACAGCAGACCGGCAAGGAAAGGCGAAAAAGCGGCTCCCGCGCGCCCTATGCTGAGCGCAAAACCGGTCCCGGTTGCACGGACGTGCGTAGGATAAGCGATTGCCCAAGCCGAGTAATATCCGACAATTGCCGAATTGGTGAACAACCCCACGCCCATCACAGCCAATGTCCAGCCACCCAAAGTGCTTTGGCCCATCCCGAAGTAGGCTACCAGAAGTACCGACATGGCAAGTGCTGCCATAGTCGCGCGCTTGATTCCGAACCTGTGCATGAACCAGCCGAAGACCAAACCTCCGGCGGCGCCGCCCAAGTTCGAATAGGCCAGCACCCCTGCCCCTTCTGCGCGAGTAAAGCTTTGCCCGGCATACGATGGATCCGACATGATGGTCGGAGCCATCTTGAGCACGAAATAAAACGTGATGGCATGGAAAGCGTAAGCGAACGACAGCAACAATGTCGTTCGCAGCATGGCGGGCTTAAATATGTCGGCGATGCTTGCCTTGGCTTGGCCAGCCTCAACCGGCGGCAAATGCTCCAGCATGGTCAAGCGAAAGCTCGCCAAAGTGCGATTGATACGTTCCAGCGCGCCAGCCGGCCGCCGAAAATTGAGATAAGAGGGAGTTTCGGGCACCAGTGCCCAAACGAGTGGAATGCACACCAGCGTTGCTGCGCCGCCGAACTCGAAAATCGCGCGCCAATCATTGGCAGGCAGCAAGTATTTTACGACCAGGCCGCCGATGAAGCCGCCAACCGGATAACCGATCACCATCAGCGCCATCGCTAGGCTGCGACCCTTGGCGCTCGAAAGCTCGTTCGCAACTGCATTGATCGAGGCCAGCATTCCGCCGATTCCCAGCCCGGTCATGAAGCGCCACATTGATAGGGTCTGAGGACTCGCCGCAAAAGCGGCCAGAAACATACCTGCAGCCATCATCGACAAGCATATCAGGATTGTCGGGCGCCTGCCGATCTTGTCAGCCAAACCGCCCAGCAGCAGAGAGCCCACTCCCATTCCGACCAGCTCCATCGCCAGCACCGCTCCAAGACCGTCAGGAGCCAGATTCCATTCCTGCTTGATCCCCGGTCCTGCAAAAGCGCTCGAAAGTATATCGAACCCGTCGAGCGCGTTGAGGGCAACGGTGATGATGACCGCTATCCACTGGCGGACGTGCATCGCACCATGGTCGATGATGTGCTTTGGTGTCACAGATACTCCCCCAATACGGCAGGTCTTATTCGTGGATGCGGGTCAGCATCTCGATGAACTGCTCGACTTCTTTTTCGGTAAAGCGGCTTTTCAGCCAATTTTCGTGTTCGGCTATAGCTTCCTTGGCGGTGGCTAACGCCGCTGCGCCCGCAACCGTAAGGTTCAGCGTCTGCTTGCGGCCGTCCGTCTTGGATTTGCCGCGTTCCAGATAGCCGCGCGATTCTAGGCGGTTGACGATTGCCATCGTAGTGGCCCGATCCATTCGCATGAACTGCGCCAGGTTGGTTTGAGCGACGTCAGGATGATCACCAACCAGCCACAACACTGAAACTTGCTTTTGGGTCAGGTCAAGATCAGCAAATGTTTCCGTAAAATGACGGTACACCGCGCCATACGCCAGGCGGATATGGAAACCGACGATGTTGGCAATTTCGCCAATATCCTCATCGCCCTCGACATGCGGAGTTGTGGGGGCCGAAATCTCTTTTGTCTTGATCATGTCCATCATCGCTTATGCCTGTTCCGCCGGCTTTAGGTGATCTGGGCGGCAATTCAATCGGCGCGATCGCATCAAGGATGACCGGGCGATCACAGAACAGGCACTTCTAGCAAGCATGGCCCTTTTGAATTAAACGCCGCGGTCAGCGCAGCGTCTAGTTCATCGCCGCTGTCGACCTTGCTTGCGGGCATCCCCTGGGCTTTGGCCAATCCCTCGAAATCAAGACCCGCAAGGTCGGTTCCGACCAGCGATTCGAGCGCAAAATGTCTGCCGAAAGCGTGCAAGGCCTCATAGCGGCTGTTGTTCACGATCAGAAAAGTGATTGGCAGGTCGAGCTTTACTGCGCTCCACAAACCCTGGATGGCGTACATCGCTGCGCCGTCGCCAAGAATTGCAATGATGCGTTCACCGGGCCGCCCCAGAGCAACACCGATCGCTGCCGGAAGACCATGGCCCAGCCCGCCACTAGCGCAGGTATAAAATCCGTCGCGTTCCGTAATCGGCAGATGATCGTGCATCACGCCGCGGCTGCTAGCCGCTTCTTCGACGATCACGCTACCTGCCGGTCGGAGCGCGGCAATCCGTGCCATCAGCCAGCCGTCGGTCAATTTATCGGCACGTGACAGCTGCACAGCATTGCGAGCAGGCGGCAAAGCGCGCGGCGCAGGCGCCGGACCATCGAGCAAGGCGGAAATGCCGGCGCGAAGATCGGTTACCACCGCCATGCCTTGAGGCAGCCAGCTGGCCATCCCGGGATCGTTGGTCAACAGGTACAGCGCAGCACCGTTCGGCACATGCGGACCAAACCCTTCGGCATGATACGTGAATGCCGGTCCGCCCAGCACAAGGACCAGATCCGCATCGTCCAGCGCCGCGACGATCCGGTCGCGAAACGCGTCAAGAAAGCCTTGGAACAGCGGGTGATTTTCAGGAAAGGACACCCGGGCATTCATAGGCGCAGCCCAGACCGCAGCGTTGTGCCGCTCCGCCAAGGCAATGACGGCTTCCCAAGCGTCGTCCAGCGCAATCTGCGCGCCGACTACCAGTACCGGTCGCTTTGCCCGGGCTAGTCTTGTCGCCACTTCCGCCAGGGCATGTGCATCGCCGCAACTGCGCGCCGCCACCCTCGCCAAGGCCGGAGTTGTGCACATCTGGTCCCAATCGTCGATCGGGATCGAAACAAAAGTAGGACCGGATGGCGGGGTCATTGCGATATGATAGGCGCGCGCAATGGCAGCCGGCACGTCTTGCGCCCGGGCCGGTTCAACCGCCCACTTTACATAGGGGCGCGGAAACTCGGTCGGCCGGTCTGCATAAAGAAACGGTTCGAACGGCAGGATCGAACGTGCCTGTTGTCCGGCAGTGACCACCAGCGGCGTCTGGTTCTTGTACGCGGTAAACAGATTGCCCAGTGCGTGGCCCACCCCGGCAGCAGAGTGTAGGTTGACCAATGCCGCATTCCGCCGCGACTGCGCATAGCCATCAGCCATGCCCAGAACGACTGATTCCTGAAGGCCAAGGACATATCGGAAATGGGAAGGGAAGTTGCGAAACATCGGCAGCTCGGTCGATCCCGGATTGCCGAAAATAGTGGTCATGCCAAGACTGTCGAGCAAGGCAATCGTGGCCTCACGCACGGTAACTTCGCTCATCGCTGGCTGCTTCCCGTCGCTGTGGCTCAGGCTTGAACCACCATTCTCCGCATCAAGAGGTATCAGGCAATGAGGCTTTCAGCCAGCGCCATTTGTATGTAATGAATACTAAATGCAATTGCTCGGGCTTTGCAGGCGATTGCTTTACCTGACCAAAGCCCCACGCTTGTCGAGGAACTGAAGTTATGCACGTCGAAGCGCTCGATCATGTGAACATAATCACCGCCGATCTCGAAACGAGCTGCGCTTATTATGCCCATCTGCTAGGCTTGGAACGGCGCGATGGTCCGCCTCCACTCACCGCGCAGACCGCCCAATGGATGCATGACCAGACCGGCAGGGCCATTTTTCATCTCAACAGCCTCGACTGTCCCCGCGCCTATAATCGTGAAGTTGAAAGCGGACCGACCGGGTCTATCCACCATATCGCGCTGCGCTGCCAAGGGTACGATGCGATGATCGCCCGACTGGACGGGCGCGGCGCGGACTATGCGGTTAATCTGGTCGATGCGATCGGGCTGCGCCAGATATTCACCGAAGATCCCAACGGAGTCCTGCTCGAGCTGAACTTCTTTGGCGGCTAAAGCCCGCTAGTCAGGATCGCGACCAGTTCATCCGGGCGCTCCGCCATTATGAAATGGCCGCAATCCAGCACATGCACCTGCCAGCTTGCGTCATCTTTAACCCGGTCATGGAATTGCGCGAAGGGACTGTGATCCCAGCCGCTGGCGAACACGTAACAACGCTGCGCGATCGCGGTTTCCTTGCCGCTTAGCCGAACTGGCTGGATCAGGGTTAGCAGCGGATGCCGGGAAAGGCCCGGCGCATCGATACCGGGTAGCGGCGCGACCAGACCGGGAGTGTCGCGCTGTCCGGCGATGTAGTGATTGCGTTCGAAAGGTCCGACCACATCCCACAGCGATTGCCCATCCTGCGGCAAAAACGCGTCAAGATAGACGATCCGCGCGATGCGGCCGCCCAGCCGGCTGGCCACCCCGGCAATAACCATTCCGCCATAACTGTGGCCAACCAGGATGAAGCCCGACAGATCGGCACTGTCGATCTGTTGCACGACATCATCGATATGGGTTTCAAGGTTGATTGATGGCGAAGCCAGATGCGCCCGGGCGCCTAGGCCGGTAAGCTGGGCAATCAGCACGCGGTGACCGGCACCGCGCAGGTTATCCGCAAGACGGTTGAATTGATGCCCCCCGCCCCAAGCCCCGTGAACCAGAATAAAGTCAGCCAAGGCTGGCGGCCTGCTTTGACTGGAAACCATCGATCCATTCAACCGTGCGGGCCACCCCGCCAAAAGGGTAGAAGTGCAACCGGACTCGGCCATGTTCGGGGCCAAGTCTTGCCGCAAAAGCTTCTACCAGTTTGTCAGGGCCCGCAGCGCCAAGCAGCTTCGTTATCGAGACACCGTACTTGGTCATCACCGCGGCTGACGCCCCCACCCCGCAATGGGCAGCAAAGCGCAGCAGGGTCTTGATCCCCGCAGGACCCGGAACTCCTATCCGTACCGGTGCAATAATCCCGCGTTGGCGCAGTTCGACCAACCACGCCAGCACGGCATCAGGGTCGAAACTGAACTGGGTAACCACCAGCGGCGCCATGTTGCGCGCCTCGATATCGGCGACCTTGCTGACAAGTACATCCCAACATTGCTGCGTGGTCATTACGGGATGACCTTCAGGATGGCCGCCGACGCCGATCGCCTTGATACCGAGCCGCTCAAAGGCCCCGGTCGCCAGCATCGCGGTGGTGT
>NZ_JAHEBV010000053.1 GCF_024642085.1 Novosphingobium sp.
GCCTTTATCCGCAAAGCTACGGCGTGGAAAATCTGCCGCCTGCAACGCTGGGCCAGCAATTGCTGTGGCCGGTGTTTCCCCAAAACAAGGATCCGCACCGCGCGGTTCCCGGAGCAGAGCCTAAGCCTTGGCCGATGGGCGCGGTCCAAGCCAAACCTTTGGTTTGACCTCTATCGCGAAGCAGAGCATTTTAAGTGTCGAAGCAAATCCGGACGATCAAGGAGCCCGATCATGGCTGCAACTATAAACACCGCCACTGTCGCCAATGACGACCATATCCGCGGCGCCGTCAGCGCAGAGGAATGGGCGATCCGCGTCGATCTGGCCGCAGCTTATCGCCTGGTTGCGCTGTACGGGTGGGACGACCTGATCTTTACGCACCTGTCGGCGCGCATACCGGGGCCGGACCATCATTTCCTGATCAACCCCTATGACATGATGTTTGAGGAGATTACGGCCTCTTCGCTGGTCAAGATCGATGTAGAAGGGCAGCCGGTGGTGCCAACCAGCCATCCGGTCAATCCCGCCGGTTTCACCATCCATTCGGCAATCCACATGGCGCGCGACAACGCCCATGCAGTAATGCACCTGCACACACCGGCGGGCCAGGCAGTCAGCGCGATGGAGTTCGGGCTGCTGCCGCACACCCAGACGGCGATGATTGCGCTGCACAATGTCGCGTACCACGAATACGAAGGCATCGCGACCGACCTGGAAGAGCGTGAGCGCCTGGTTGAAGATCTGGGCGAAAAGAATGCCATGATCCTGCGCAACCACGGCACGCTGGCAGTGGGGGAAAGCGTGGCCGACTGTTTCCTGCGGCTCTATTTTCTGGAACGTGCCTGCGATGCTCAGGTGAAGATGCTGAGTGCCGGCTATGACCGGCTGTACAACCCGCCGCAGGGAACCCCGGAAAAGGTCGAAACCCAGACCCCGGCCGGCGGCATGGCCATGGTATCGCGCGGGCTTGCCTGGCCCGCCCTGCTGCGCAAACTTGATCGGATCGACCCTTCGTTCCGGGATTGAAATTGCAAAAAAGATCGGCGGCAGTGCTCTGCCGTCTGCATTCTAACTTGCTGGTAAAGCTTGCAATCGCAAGTCGTAAAGCTATTCCTTCGCAAAATGTGAAGGAAAATACATGATGCGGCCGCTTTGCTTAAGTCTTCTTGCGGCAAGTATTCTTGCACCTTCGGCAAGTGCACAAACCTCTACTGCAACTTTCGACGCGGCAAAAGCGTTTGGAGCGCGTGAAAACGTACTCGACATCGGAATTTCCCCGGATGGGAAGCAGCTTGCCCTGGTCATCCCGCGGCCCAATGGCGGCGAAGCGGTCACCGTACTAAGCGCCGACGGTTCGTCGCCTCCGCGACTGGCGCTGACCTCCAAGGGGATTAGCGAGCAGATTACCGGATGTGACTGGGTCAGCAATTCGCGCCTGTTATGCAAACTGTGGTTTGTCGACGGAAAATCGAAAGATATCTCGGCGTTCACCCGAAACGTGGCCATCAATGTCGATGGTACGCAAGCCAAGGTTATCGTGATTAGCCAGGGCATGACTGCAATGTACCGCAGCACCTATGGCGGAAACATCATAGATTATAATGGCGGAACCGACGGTTCGATCCTTATGATCAAGCAATTCGTGCCCGAAATGACGACCGGTACGATCATCAGGGTTGATCGGGAAGGCGTCGGCGTCGTCCGAGTCGATACGCTTACCGGCAAAGAAGCGATCGTCGAACAACCCAAAATGACTGTAGGAGCCTTTGTATCCGATGGCCGCGGTGCAGTACGCATCATTGGCCTGAGGGAAACGGACGGTACCGGATACGCGGGCGATACCATGACCTACCGGTATCGCAAGCCAGGTACAGATAACTGGATCGATCTTTCCAAAGTCGTCCAGAATCCATCGGGCACGGCGTCCGGGTTCAGCCCTGTGGCGGTCGACCCAACCAGCAACGTGGCCTACGGTTTTCAGGATCACAACGGCTACTCCGCGCTGTACAAGGTTCCCCTTGATGGCAGCGGCACGGCGCCTGCGCTGGTGATTTCCAAGCCGGGGATTGACGTCGATTCGTTGATGACTGTCGGCCGATCGAAGCGTGTGGTGGGGGTCAGCTATGCAACTGACTACCGCACCGCAGACTATTTCGACCCCGAGCTTGCGCGCCTGGCTACGGCCTTTCACAAGGCTTTGCCAGGCAAAAGCCAGATTGACTTCATTGATGCATCGCAAGACGAAACAAAGCTGGTTTTGCGCGTGGGCAGCGATACCGACCCAGGCAAGTACTACCTGTTTGACAAATCGACCAAGAAACTAGCAGAAATTCTCGAACTGCGTCCCTTGCTGAACACTATCCCTTTGTCCGCAATGAAGCCCATTCGATTTCCCGCAGCCGATGGCACAATGATACCGGCCTATGTCACACTGCCTCTGAACAGCGCTGGCAAAAATCTTCCGACAATAATCATGCCTCACGGCGGCCCGGAAGCGCGGGACGAATGGGGATTTGACTGGCTGGTGCAATTCTATGCAGCGCGGGGCTACGCGGTTATTCAGCCGCAATACCGCGGTTCAACCGGTTTCGGCAGCGCCTTTTTCGGATCGAATGGATTTCAGGCTTGGCGCAGGGCAATCAGCGACATTGACGATGCGGCTCGCTGGGCGGTCAAGGACGGGCTTGCCAATGCGGACAAACTGGCGATCGTTGGTTGGTCGTACGGCGGATATGCAGCGTTGCAATCGCAGGTGGTTGATCCCGGGCTGTATAAGGCTGTGGTTGCCGTTGCTCCTGTTACAGATTTCGATCAACTTCGTAGCGAAAGCTACAATCAGTCCAGTTTCAAACAGTTGAGCGCAAGAATTGGCACGGGTCCTCACGTGGCTGAAGGTTCTCCGGCGCGGCACGCCACCGCGTTTCAAGCGCCTGTCCTGTTGTTCCATGGTGATCGCGATTTGAATGTCGACGTGTCGGAATCGCGGCTCATGGAACGACGACTGAAAGACGCGGGCAAATCAGTTGAATATGTCGAGTTTACCGGACTGGATCATTATCTCGACGATTCCGCCGCTCGTACAAGACTGCTATCGCAAAGCGACGCATTCCTTCGCAAAGCGATGGGGCTGCCCGCGAATTGAACGCGGTTGGCCGCCAGCCAGCCAGCCAGCCAGCCTCAATCAAGGCCGACGAACCGCGCGGCTTCGGCTACGCTTTTGCGTTCTGAAACGACCGCATTGGCGGGAAAACTCTCGTCCGGCCAGCCAAGTGCAACGGCCTTCATTATCACCTGATCGTCGGGAATACCGGCGTGTTCGCGCACCACCGGGCTTTGCATGATCCCCTGGCTGTTGATCACACAGCCCAGCCCGCGTGACCAGGCGGCATTGACCAGCATGGTTGTAACCGCCCCGCAATCGAAAGCGGTATCATCGCTGTCGGCCAGTTCACGGTCATAGGTGATGATCACGCAGACGGGGGCATCGAACTGGCGAAAGCCGCGTAATACCCAGTCGAGCCGGGCGTCCTTGTCATCGCGGGCAATGCCCTGCGCGGCGAACAGCTGCTTGGCGACACCGATCTGGCGTTCGCGGTGGACGCCTTCAAAGGCGTGCCCGGTGCGAAACTCTCGGCTGTGGGGAATACCGGCCAGATTTCGCTCGGTATTTCCTGCGCGGATCCGGTCGAGCACTTCGCCGCCGATGACGTGGAAATGCCAGGGCTGGGTGTTCATCGATGAAGGCGCGCGCATGGCGAGTGCCAGGACTTCCTCAAGCAGTTCGCGCGGCACTGGCTTATCAAGATAGCCGCGAGTCGAACGCCGCCCCATGATCACTTCGTCGAACTGCACGGCACTCTCCCCGAATCGTTGCTGTTCGTCTTAACCGATCGGTTAAGTTGAGCAACGCCTGTCCCACCGTCTCAAACGAAAAGGGCGGCCCCGCAGGACCGCCCTTGATGTGTTTTGGCAGAAAGCCAGATCAGCGCGAGTAGAACTCGACCACCAGGTTCGGTTCCATCTTCACCGGATAAGGCACTTCATCCAGCGAAGGCACGCGCACGAAAGTGATCTTGTCAGTGCCGTCGGGCGCCACGTAATCGGGCACTTCGCGTTCCGCCAGGCTCTGTGCTTCAGCGATAAGCGCCATTTCCTTGGCCTTGTTGCCCAGGCTGATAATGTCGCCGGGACGAACGCGGCGGCTGGCGATGTTGCACTTCACGCCGTTCACATAAATGTGACCGTGCGAAACGACCTGACGGGCCGAAAAGATGGTCGGCGCAAACTTGGCGCGGTACACCACCATGTCCAGGCGCTGTTCGAGCAAGCCGATCAGGTTCTGCCCCGTATCGCCCTTCATCTTCGAAGCTTCCTGGTAGGTGCGCTTGAACTGCTTTTCCGTGACATCGCCGTAGTAGCCCTTGAGCTTCTGCTTGGCGCGCAGCTGGATACCGAAGTCCGACAGCTTGCCCTTGCGGCGCTGACCGTGCTGGCCGGGACCGTAAGAGCGGCGGTTGACCGAGCTCTTGGGACGACCCCAGATGTTTTCGCCCATACGGCGATCAATTTTATACTTCGACGAATTGCGCTTCGACATGGCGCGTCGTGTCCTTCAATTTGCATACCCGGGCAGACGCCCAGGCTTCTGGTCCGGAACCGCACCATCCCGCCAGTTACGGAATGCGAGCCAGGCTTCACCGGAGTGCCCGCTCAATTGCGAAGGCGCGCGCATAGCGGCAAGCCCGGTCGGGGTCAAGCGCAAGGGCCGCACGCTGGCGCCTGCCTTGGTCCCTGCTGCTACTGCGCGGCGCGGGCTAACTCGCTAGTTTCACTCGACCGGCCGTCTGGCGCTTTGCGAGTCGACTGGCTGGACGACCCGTTCTTGCTGGGCGCGATCGATCTTGGCCCATTCTTCAGCAGTGTGGCAGACGCGGCTGACCAGGATTGAGCCGATTTGCGGGTTCATGCGGCAACGCTTCTTCGCAGCAGGTTGTTGGGCAAGCGTCGTCGTTGCCGCTGAAGCTGTATCATTTGACTGGGAATGTGCGGCGCCCGGTACCGCCGCAGTCACAAGCAGAAGTATAACATTTGTATATCGCATGAAAATTATCCGAATAATGATGGTGGTTCAGCACAGCGATACCGCAAATCTGTTAGCGCGCCAGCATCACCGTGCTGAAAACCCTGAAATAATGGCTGATTTATTGGCGGCGTGAACCTTTGCGCTGCAGTGCTGACAAGACCCCGCGCATCGTTCGGATTTCAAGATGATTCCAGCCTGGCTTGGTAAGCAGACTGCGCAGGGTGCGGCGAGTCACTTCGGCACGGATTTCCGGGAAGAAATAGTCCTTTGGCTCGAGCATAGCCTCAAGATGCGCAATCAGGCCTTCAAGTTCTTCCTGCGGGGCTGGGGGCAGCAAATCTTCGCGCGGTGGCTGTTCCAGCACCGCGCCCTTTGACCATTCGTAAGCGCACAGGATAACCGCCTGCGCCAGATTGAGCGATCCGAACGCGGGATTGATCGGCACCGTGATGATGGCACGGGCCAGTGCAACGTCATCGGTTTCAAGCCCAGAGCGCTCCGGTCCGAACACAAAGGCTGAACGGCCGGGAGCGACACGAACGGCGTGTGCTGCTTGCTCGGGCGTAAGTACCGGTTTGGTCACGCCGCGCTTGCGGACCGTCGTGGCAAAGACGTTGGCACAGTCCGCAACGGCCTGGGCCAGCGTCGGGAACACTTTTGCCGCGCCCAGTACCTTGTCAGCGCCGGCTGCGGCTGGACCGGCGGATGGGTTGGGCCACCCGTCGCGAGGGGCAACCAGGCGCATTTCGGTGAGGCCAAAATTGAGCATCGCCCGTGCCGCTTTGCCTATATTTTCGCCCAATTGCGGACGGACCAGCACGATGATCGGGCGGCGGTCAGTGCTTGACGGCATCACGCACCGAGCTGGCAAACTCCTCGAAGTCGCGCGCTTCGGTGAAATCACGGTACACGCTGGCAAAGCGAATGTAGGCAACAGCATCCAGTTGGCGCAGGCCGTCCATCACCATTTCGCCGATGGCCCTGCTGGCAATCTCGCTTTCGCCCTGTGTTTCGACTTGCCGCTGCACGCCGGAGACCAACTGGCCAATTTGCTCCTGGGTGATCCCGCGCTTGCGACAGGCCAGAGTGACGGACTGTTCAATCTTGGCCCGGTCGAATGGTTCGCGTGCGTCGTCGGTCTTGATGACGCTAATTTCCCGCAACTGCACGCGTTCGAATGTAGTAAAGCGCGCACCGCAGCGCTCACACTGCCGGCGGCGGCGGATTGCGGTGTTGTCCTCGGTGGGACGCGAATCCTTCACCTGACTGTCATCATGTGCACAAAATGGGCAACGCATAGGAAGTTACGGACGCAACCTCTTGTACAACATGAAGCTTGCGCCAGCTACCAAGCCAATTGGCCATGTGACCAATGGCAGAATTGCAGCTGCCACCGCGCCGACCGCGGCACCCGTCAAGACAGGCTTGGTCGAAGGATGGTGCATTCCTTCCTTGGCCATGCCGGTGACTTCTTCCTTGGCGTCCTGAAGCAGATTATCACTCATGTTATCAAACCTCCGGATAGATCGGGAAACGCGAACAAAGCGCTTCGACCTGGCCGCGCACGCGCTGCTCGACCTGGCCATCGCCATCATCGCCGTTTCGGGCCATTCCGTCCACCACTTGCGCGATAAGTTGCCCGATTTCGGCAAACTCGGCCTCAGCAAATCCACGAGTAGTTCCGGCAGGGGTCCCCAGCCGTATACCCGACGTGACAAAGGGTGAACGTGTGTCAAAAGGGATACCATTTTTGTTGCAGGTAAGCCACGCCCGGTCGAGCGCCTTTTCAGCTGCTTTTCCAGTTACTTGCTTGGCGGTCAGATCAACCAGCATCAGGTGATTGTCGGTACCGCCTGAAACAATTCGCAAGCCGTTATCGGAAAGGCTGTTGGCCAACGCGCGAGCATTTGCAACGATCTGTGCGGCATAGGCTTTGAATTCGGGCCGCAGCGCTTCGCCAAAGGCAACCGCCTTTCCTGCAATGACATGGACCAGAGGGCCACCCTGCAGGCCAGGGAAAACCGCGGAATTGAACTTCTTGGCGAGATCTTCCTCATTGGTCAGGATCACACCCGAGCGCGGACCGCGAAGCGACTTGTGAGTCGTGGTCGTCACTACATGAGCATGAGGAAATGGGGATGGGTGGGCACCGCCGGCGACCAAACCGGAAAAATGGCTCATATCCACCATCAGCCAAGCGCCGACCTGGTCCGCAATTTCGCGAAACCGCTCGAAGTCCCATACTCGGGAGTAGGCTGTACCACCGGCGATAATTAGTTTTGGCTTGTGATCACGCGCCAGTCGCTCAACTTGCTCCATGTCCAGCTGTTCGTCATCTTG
>NZ_JAHEBV010000025.1 GCF_024642085.1 Novosphingobium sp.
TTCATCGCTGCGGACGATCGGAACCAGGGCAACTGACAGGATCCGCCCATCTATCTTCAGGAACCCGGACAGTTGCCCGCTGCGCTGCACCCTGGCGCGGATTGCCGGATCCTGGACAAGTCTGGCGATAGTCAGGCTTCGGCCCTCATCCTGCTTGCCAGTTGCCAGGTCTACATACCGGACCAGGCGCGGCTGGCCATCATATCGAGCGTAAGCCATGATATTGACGCCGGCGTGGACCAGCCCCGTTACGGGCGCGTTGACTTGAACGAAGTCGGCATTGTTATCTTGAATGTAATCGAAGCTGTCGTCCCAGACAGAATAGTCTGTCGTTGAATCTTCGGCGAACTTGACGGCAGTGGCCAGGACTTCTCCTGCGCGGGCATATTGATCCTGCGCCGCTTGCTGTTCAAGCTGCTCGAAAGCCGGGCTGACCGCGCGGTCAAGCATCCAGCCGCCGCCCGCCAGAGCGGCAAGGCCGACCAGCAGAAACACAAGATTGAACTTGAGCCCCAAGGCCAGATTGCGCCATCCTGATGCGAGCTTTGTAAGCATGGTGCGTGTCCCGGTCAGGCTGTTTCGGGGTCAGGCCGCAGACTTGCGATTTGCCACTGGCAGCATCTCGCTGGTCACACTCGCAGTTGCCTCCGCCTGCGCGACCGGCCTGCCGAAATGGAACCCCTGCATGTGCGAACAGCCCGACAGTTGCAGCGCGTGATGCTGGAATTCGTTCTCTACCCCCTCGGCAACCACGCTGAGTCCCATGGTCTTGGCAAGGTGCGAGATCGATGCAACGATCGCGGTCGAATTGCTCTCCCGGCCGAGCGCATCGACAAAGGAACGGTCGATCTTGATGCAGTCGATGTTGAAGTTCTTCAGGTTGAACAGGCTTGAGTAACCGGTGCCGAAATCGTCCAGGGCAATGCGGAAGCCAGCCTTCTGAAGATCACGGACAATTTCCATAGCCATATCGACATTGTCGAACAGCGCGGTCTCGGTAATCTCGATCTGTACCCTGTCGCGCGTGATTCCGGCTTCATCGCAGCAATCGATCAGCATTTGCAAAAGCTTGGGGCGCTGAAACTGCCGGGGTGAGAAGTTGATCGAGACAAACTGCTCCGGCCACTGTGTCGCCGCTGCCAATGCACGCGGCACCACCCAGCTGGAAAGCTCGTGGATCAGCGCACCTTCCTCGGCGATCGGCACGAACAGCGTTGGCGAAACCGAGCCGTGTTCGGCGCTTTCCCAACGCACCAGCGCTTCAAAGCCGACAACTTCGAGCGTGTCGAGCTGGACAATCGGCTGATAGACGAGTTGCAGCCCGTTGTCAGCGATGGCACTGCGCAACCCTTGTTCGATCGAAAGCCGGAAGCGCGAACTGTCGTCAAGCGATTGCTCGAACGGCATGATCATCCCGCGTCCTGCCTGCTTTGCGGCATAAAGCGCCAGATCGGCGCGGCGCATGATATCTATCGGATCATGTTCGCCTTCGGTCTTGCAGGCAGCAAAACCGATCGATGCGCAGCTGTGAACCGAGTGTCCGAAGATCTGGCGTTCTTCGCTGCACAGCTCAAGCAAGGAGCCCAGCAACGGTTTGAAGCCGACAGCCTCGGGTGATGGTAAAATGACGCCGAATTCGTCGCCGCCCAGCCGGGCCACCAGGCAATCGTCCGGTAACGCGCTGTGCAGCGCCTTACCGATCAGCCGGATCAATTCATCCCCGCCGCCATGGCCGAAAATGTCGTTCACAGCCTTGAACCGGTCAAGATCGATCATTGCGACCGTAAAATCGAGATTTTCTTTGGTGATCCGCGTGTTCAATTCGCGCAGGAAAGCAGCCCGGTTGGGCAGTCCTGTCAGCGCATCGTGGTAGGCCGCATGCCGCACGCGGGCTTCGCTTGCGGCAAGTTGGACGTTAGCGTCTTCCAGCTGCCGGACCTGGTCCTTGAGTTGGAGATGCGCCTGGGCCAGCTCGTGCTCAAGCTGCCATTTGTCGGCCAAAGCGCGGGTCATCTGCAGTATTTCGTCCGGCTCGAACGGCTTGACTACGTAGAACAGACGGCTGAGCGGGCCGGCAACCTGTGCCACGGCGAGCGGGCTGCTGTCCGAATAGCCGGTGACCATGACGATATGAATCTGGCTGTCGATTTCGCGGATCTGCCGCGCGGTTTCCTTGCCGTCGATCCCCGGCGGCATGCGCATGTCCAGGAAGATGAGCTGGAATGGCTCGCCCCGGGTCTTGGCATCCTGAACGGCGTTCACGGCATCACCGCCTTGTTGCACGTAAGTCACCACCGGTTCGGGCGAAGCAACTGCGCCGCTGTCGGCCCCGCTCGCGGCATCGTCGAAAAGAGATGCGGCCATTGCGCTCAGATTGCTGGCTGCCCGTCCTGACTGTGCGGTGGCGAACAAGGCTTTGTAGGATTCGATGACGAATGCATCATCGTCGGCAACCAAAACTCGCATCGCACTCGGCCCCCACCAGCTACAAGGGTCGATGAATCGCAGAAACCGGTTAATGACCGATTAGTTAATCAGCAAAAAATCCTGCCGGACGGTTAACCGTGGCTTAGTCAAGTTTCGCCATACAGCCCCCGCATGATCTGCAACTGGGGGGACCGAAAATGCGCCGCTATCTGACCTGCCTGCAAGCCGGAATTACGGCTTCGTGTCTGATTATCGGCGGCGCGGCCGCCCATGCGCAGGATGTTCCTGCTGCCGGCGCGGCGGATACGGCGCCGACTATTGCGTTTGATGCATCGATTGCGCTGGTCAGCGATTACCGCTTTCGCGGCGTATCGCTTTCGGACAAGGGGCCCGCGTTACAGCCAAATGTCACGCTGACTCACAAATCGGGCCTATATCTTGATCTGTGGGGATCGAACGTGGCGGACAATGGCGGCGCGGACGTTGAACTGGATGTGACGCTTGGCTTTGCCAACACCTTGGGACCGGTCGATTATCACCTTGCTGCCGCCTGGTACACCTATCCCGGTGCAGGGCAATTCAACTATGTCGAACTGCGCGCAGGTCTGGGTGTGCAGGCCGGCCCCGCCAAAGTGGGCGTCGAGGCAGCCTACGCGCCGCGCCAGGATCACATCGGCGGAGAGGACAACCTTTATCTGGGGATCAACGCAGAGCTTCCGCTGAGCAACAGTCCGTTCACCCTGACCGCCACTTTCGGCCACGAAAACGGGGCATTCGCGGACAACAAGCTTGACTGGTCGATTGGCGCCAAGGCGGATCTGGCCGGCTTCGAATTAAGCGCCGCCTACGTCGATACCGCGCACACCTTTGGCGATCTGCTGACCAATGCGACCGCGGTCGTTTCCCTGTCCAGATCGTTCTGAACAATAGCCAGCGCGCCGCCGTGCCGAGCGCCACTTCGCAAAGGTAAGTGCCCGAAACCAAAGCATCGCGTGGGCTGAAAAGGCGGCCGCCTATCGCCGCAGGGCAACGCTGGCAGCGATCCCCGCCCAAGCCGGGCTTGATCCTGGGATCGGGAATGCACGGCGATGCTGGCTGGGGCGGCAGGATTCGAACCTGCGAATGCCGGTACCAAAAACCGGTGCCTTACCACTTGGCGACGCCCCAGCACGAAGGCGCGCTCTTAGCAGAGCAGGCCTTGCGGGCAAGGGGGGACTTACGCTGTTTCCAGTGTATCGAAATCTGCTGCGCTGTGGCGTTCCAGCAGGCCGGTCTGAACGTTGACCTTTTGCCCGCGCTTGACCGCCGGACGGGCGCCGATCTCGTCCACCCAGCGGCCGACGTTGGTATATTCGTGCATCTGCAAAAACGCGCCCGCATCGTTGTAGGCCAGGCCGCGATAGAGCAGGCCGAACCAGGCATAGACCGCCATATCGGCAATGCTGTAGGCGTCCCCGGCCAGGTACCGGCTTTCGCCCAGACGGTTGTCGGCAACGCTGAACAGGCGCTTGGTCTCCATCGAAAAACGGTCAATGGCGTATTCGATCTTGATCGGCGCATAGGCATAGAAGTGGCCAAACCCGCCGCCGATCATCGGCGCGCTGCCCATTTGCCACATCAGCCACGACAGGCATTCGGCCCGGCCCCTGGCATTTGTGGGCATAAAGGCGCCGAACTTTTCGGCCAGATGCAGCAGGATAGCGCCGCTTTCGAACACGCGGATCGGTTCCGGGCCCGACCGGTCAAGCAGCGCGGGAATCTTTGAATTGGGATTGAGCGCGACGAAACCAGATCCGAACTGGTCGCCTTCGCGGATGTTGATCAGCCAGGCGTCGTATTCGGCATCGCTGTGGCCGGCGGCGAGCAGCTCTTCAAACAGGATGGTCACCTTTTGCCCATTGGGCGTGCCCAGCGAATAGAGCTGGAACGGGTGCTGACCGACGGGCAGTTCGTGATCCTTCTGCGCGCCCGCGGTCGGCCGGTTGATCGCTGCAAAAGGTCCGCCGTTGTCCTTGTTCCAGGTCCAGATCTTGGGCGGGGTATACTCGGCGTCAGACATGGCGATCTCCGTAACGGGGCAAACAGCAATCTGACCAGTGTGGCGATGGCGGGACCTGTACGCAAGGGACGGGAACGCCAGACTGCGGTGTGTGTTCAGATAGCATGACCAAGCCCCAGACCATTCGCGCCGGCAATGCCCGGCTGATCTTCGTCGATGACAGTTTGCCGGGGATCACCAGGAAGAAGGCGGGCAAGGGCTGGGCCTATTTCGATCCGCACGGCAAACGCATTGATGACCGCGGCGAGATTGACCGGCTTAACCGCGTTGCCTTGCCGCCCGCCTATCGCGACGCCTGGTACTGCCCGGCGGATAATGGTCATATCCTGGCAATCGGCTATGACGACAAGGGGCGCAAGCAGTACCGCTATCACCCTGATTTTCGCAGCCACCGCGAAGGCGAAAAGTTTGATGGCTGCGCTGCCTTTGGCCGGTTGCTGCCGCTGGTCCGCCAGCGGGTCGAAGCGCATCTTGCCTCGCCCCGGCTGACGCGGGAGCGGGCGATCGCCTCGATCGTCCGGCTGCTGGACACCGGCGGCATCCGGATCGGCAACGAAGCCTATGCACAAAGCAACAAGAGCTTTGGCGCCACCACACTGCGGATGCGCCATGCCAAGGCGCAGGGTAATGTGCTGACTCTGCGGTTCCGCGCCAAAAGCGGCAAGGATTGCCAGATGAAAGTGACTGACCGGGGGCTGGCCCGGTTTGTCAAGAAGATGCAGGATCTGCCCGGCCAGCACCTGTTTCAGTACCTGGACGATGATGGCAATCCCGCACCGGTCGGATCGGCGGACGTCAATGATTACCTGCGCGAGACCGCCGGCGCCGATATCACCGCAAAGAACTTTCGCACCTGGCACGCCAGCGCACTGGGGCTGGAACTGCTGGCCGAGGCGGAGGGCACGTTGCCGCTGAAGGCGCTGTTAAACGCGGTCAGCGATCGGCTGGGCAACACGCCGGCCGTGGCGCGCCGGTCCTATATCCATCCTGCCGTCATCGCGCTGGTCGATCGCCAGCAGGCGTTCCGCGCCGAACTGGAGTTGCCGCGCAAGACCCGCTGGCTGTCACGCCATGAGCGGGCGCTGATCGGGCTGTTGGAAGAAGGCCCCAGGGCCGCCGAACTGCTGGTCGCCTAAAGCGGCACCACCCACCCGTGCGGATCGGGCGCAGTGCCGCGCTGAATTGCGACAAGGCGGTCCTTGAGCTTGCCGGTCAGCTGACCGGGTCCGCCCGATCCGATCACGAAATCGCCGTTCCGATCCGCCACCTTGCCGACCGGGGTAACCACCGCCGCTGTGCCGCAGGCAAACGCTTCGACCAGCTTGCCGCTGGCCGCATCGGCGCGCCAGGCATCGAGGCTGTAGGGCTCCTCGCTTACGCTCAGCCCTTCGTCGCGGGCCAGCGCGATCAGGCTGTCGCGGGTGATCCCGGGCAGGATCGTGCCGCCCAGCGGGGGCGTGATCAGCCGCCCGTCGTCAAAGGCGAAGAACAGGTTCATCCCTCCCAGTTCCTCAACCCAGCGGTGTTCGGCAGCGTCGAGGAACAGCACTTGGTCGTGGCCGCGGGCAAAGGCTTCGGCGGTCGGCACCAGGCTGGCAGCATAATTGCCGCCGCACTTGGCCGCTCCCGTTCCGCCTGGCGCGGCGCGGGTATAGTCCGAAACCCAGATCGACACCGCTGGCGCGCCCGATTTGAAATAGTTGCCCGCCGGGCTGGCGATGACGATGAAAGAGTATGTCTTGGCCGGGCGCACACCCAGGAAAGCCTCGGTCGCGATCATGAAAGGGCGCAGGTACAGCGAACCGCCTTCTACGCTGGGGAACCAGTCGGCATCGGCGCGGACCAGTTCCTTGATCGCGGCGATGAACAGGTCTTCGGGCAGGGCGGGCATCGCCAGCCGCTGGGCAGAGGCATTGAACCGGCGCGCGTTGGCATCAGGGCGGAACAACGCCGTTGATCCGTCAGCCAGGCGGTAAGCCTTCAGCCCTTCGAAGATTTCCTGCGCATAGTGCAGCACAGCGGCAGCGGGATCGAGACTGAGCGGGCCGCGCGGACCGATTACGGCGCTATGCCAACCCTTTCCTTCTTCCCAGTCGATCGTGACCATGTGGTCGGTAAACGCCTTGCCAAATCCCGGATCGGCCAGCACCGCCCCGCGCGCATCCACTGCCATCGGGGCAGGATGCGGCAGGCGGGTGAACTGGGTAGCCGGATCGGCAAGGGTCGCCATGGGGGGTTTCCTTTATTGCGAAAGCGGGCGTTTGTACGAAAATTACGTAAAGCGCAAGGTTTAAGAAATTATCGACAAGGATGCATTTGCCTCTTCGCAGGGATAGCCGCAGCTATTCGCGATTCCAAGGGGCCTGAAAATGAGAAGGGCGGCCCTGCCTAGCAGGAACCGCCCTTCGCATGGTCAGCGGCCGGAAGTGCCGCTCACGAAGCCTTTATCGCGTGGGTGAAACTCAGCGATAATGCTCCATGACGCGGATTACCGACCCCCTTGCTGAACCATGAGACATCGGTCACCTCCTTTCGCGCTGTTGAAGCCAAGTTCGCTTCCCTTTCGGGTTGCTGGGCCGGGTTGGATATCCGCTCCGTCCTTGACACCATGTGTGAATCATTCCGCGCTGCACAACAAGTCTTGCAAAGATTTTTTTTGGCGTCAGAATCCGTAACTTCGGGCCTGCGTCGGGGTTATCCCCAACAGGCTGCAAGACCGTTCAGCGGCAGTCTTCGATCACGCGGCTCAGTTCAGGCCAGCTCGGCAGAAACAGCGTGGGCTGTCCGGCCGTTTCCAGCGCAAAGCGGCCACGCGAAAATGCTATCGCATCCAGCAGCGGACTGCGCGGCGGCAAGGCAGATACTATCCATCCCGCCGGGCTGAGCGCCGGATCGCTCAGCAGCGGGGTGCTGCCGCTCGACGTGGTGATCTGCACCGGAACAGCGCTGGTCCCGGCGCCAGGGCGAGCCAGCAGCACTTTTCCGGAAGCCCTGTCGCAAGACAGCCAAGTTGCGGCGCCGCCGCCCGGCTGGGCAAAGGTTGCGCGCGATTGCCCGCCGCTGATCGACCACAGCCAGGTGCCGGGTGTCTGCGGCGAATCGCGCCAGTCAACCGGCGCAGCAGGCAGGGGCGGGGGCGGCGCCGGTCTGGGGCGCGGTGCGGGGGCGGGCGCGGGCGGCGGAACCTTTGGCGCGACGCAATTGCTCAGCGCGATGGCGGCGCCAAGGATGACAAGTGTGCGGGAGATTGAACGAATTGCCTTCACCGCCCTTCTATGGAAGGAGCCGCGGCGATGAGCAAGGCACCGAAAACCCGGGTGGACCAGTTGCTGGTGGAACGCGGCCTGGCCGAAAGCCGCACCCGTGCACAGGCGTTGGTGCTGGCAGGCACGGTGTTTTCGGGCGAATCCCGGATTGCCAAGCCCGGCCAGCAGATTGCCGCCGATGCGGCGCTGGAAGTGCGCGGGCGAGATCATCCGTGGGTTTCGCGCGGCGGGATCAAGCTGGCCCATGCGCTAGACGTGTTTGCGCTCGATCCTGCCGGCGCGACTGCGATGGACATCGGCAGTTCGACCGGCGGGTTCACCGACGTACTGCTGAGCCGCGGTGCGGCGCGGGTTTTCGCCGTCGATTCGGGTACCAATCAGCTTGCCTGGAAGCTGCGGCAGGACCCCCGTGTTACCGTGCTGGAACAGACCAGTGCCCGGATCCTTACCGCCGATTTGATTGATGCGCCGTGCAACTGGGTAGTCTGCGACGCAAGCTTCATCGGCCTTTCCAAGGTTTTGGACGTGCCGCTGCACCTGGCCGCGCCGGGTTGCCAGCTGGTCGCGCTGATCAAACCGCAGTTCGAAGTGGGCCGCGGCGAAGTGGGCAAAGGCGGCGTGGTGCGCGATCCCGCGCTGCACGAACGCGTCTGCGGCGAAGTACGGGGCTGGATCGAAGGGTTGGGCTGGACCGTGCAAGGCATCGCTGAAAGCCCGATCAAGGGCCCCGAAGGCAATGCCGAGTTTCTGATTGCTGCGCACCGGGGCTGAAAAGCGTGGTTATCGGGATTGCGTGACTGGTTGTGCCCCGCCACTATCCGCCCACGTCGCATTCGCGAATCGAGGATTTGCCAATGAGTGAGCTTGCTTCGCCTGCGCAGTTGCGGGCGTCTTTTCTGCGCTGGGCCGTGGTGCTGGTCCCGGTGGTTGAACTGCTGGGCTTTCTGTCCGGGCGGTTGGGTGATGATGCCACCAGCCCGTGGTTTTCCAGCCTGGTCAAGCCGTCAATCTTCCCGCCGCCCGCCGTGTTCGGCATTGTCTGGTCGGTCCTGTTCGCCCTGATCGCGCTGGCTCTGGTCCTGCTGATCACTGCACGGGGCGCGCGGGGGCGCGGCGCCGCCATTGCTGCCTGGATCGTTACATTTGTGCTGATACTGGGCTGGTCGCCGGTATTCTTTGCCGGGCACCGGATAACCGCCGGGCTCTATCTGTTGTTCGCAATCGATGTGGCAGCACTGGCCGCGACGATCCTGGCGTACCGGGTGCGCCCGCTGGCCGGTGCGCTGATGGCGCCGTTCCTGGCCTGGGTGCTTTTTGCAACCGTGCTCAACTGGCAGTTCCTTCTCGCCAATCCCGCTGCCGATGGGGGCGCCGCTTCGACGGTCAGCGTCGACTTGCAATAGCTGCACCCAGCGCCCATTTACCCGCCATGCAAAGTGAAAACCCCCTGTTCGCCGACATCGCCAAACTGCTTAACAGTGCAGCCGGAACCATGGCCGGCATGGGCCGCGAAGCGCGCGAGGCTGCGCGCGAACGGATGAAGGAAGCAATGGGCGGGCTCGATTTCGTCTCGCGCGACGAGTTTGAGGCGGTCAAGGACATGGCGGCCAAGGCGCGGGAAGAAAACGAAGCGCTCAAGTCACGCCTTGCCGCGCTTGAAGCCAGGATGACCGCAAAACGCTGATTTCATGCGGGAACTCTCCTGCGATCCGGCTGTTTGATTTACAACAGTCGGAGATTTGCCGTGTTCACCCAGCTAAACCCCACCATTCCCGTCCATGTTCTGGGCAAGGGCGATGGCTATGCGATCGGCATGATCGATTATGGCCAGGAACATAACCTGATCTGGGTCACCGCGATTGATGAAAGCGGGGAATTATGGTGTGCGCCCAACCACAAGGTGCGGCTGGGCAAGAACTGGACCATGGGCCGCGGCGAAAGCCCGCTGATTTCCAAGGCCAAGGCAGACAAATACGCCGCGGACCATGGCGGCATTGTAAGCGCAAAGATCCTTCCCGATCCGGTCATTTCGCCAGAGCGTTGCTGACCGGACGGTGCTGCGCTTGCCAACGGGCAGCGCTGCACGCAAAGCGGGGGGATGGAGTTTCGCACCCCGGCCATAGTCTGCGCAGTCCGCCAACATGGCGAAACGGCGGCAATTGCCCGGTTCCTGACCGAGCCGCACGGTCTTGTCGCCGCCTATGTCGCCGGGGCGCGGGGGCGTGTCCTGCGGCCGGTACTGATCCCGGGAAACCTGGTCGAAGCGGATTTCCGGTCCCGTTCCGATACGCAGCTTCCATTCGCCCGTGTCGAACTGCTTGAAAGCCGCGGGCCTTGGCTCTCCGAGCCATTGGTCGCCGCTGCCCTATCCTGGATAACAGCACTTACCGCTGGCTCTCTTCCCGAACGCCATGCGTATCCTTCGCTGTTTTCAGCGCTGTCCGGTTTGCTTGCTGCGGTATGCCACGCCCCATCAGCCCGGGGCTGGATGCCGGGGCTGATCGCTTATGAGACACTGCTGCTGCGCGAACTGGGTTACGGCGGCGGAGGCGCGCCGCAGCCGGCTGGTGACTGGGTGCAGAGCCTGGCCGATTTTGACCGGCTGGGCCGTCAATTGGAACGCTATCTTCTTGCCGATCGCCGCGCAGATGTTATGGGCGCGCGCGCCCTGCTGCGCGAGCGGCTGGGCCGGATGGGATAGAACGTGATGAAAATAGCGGTTCTGGCTGGCGACGGCATCGGCCCTGAAGTTACCCGCGAGGCGGTGCGCGTGCTTGAAGCGCTGCGCCTGCCCGATCTGGTGCTTATGGAAGGGGATGTCGGGGGCGTGGCTACCAAGCGCCACGGCACGCCTTTGCCAGCCGAAACGCTGGAAATGGCGCGGACCTGCGATGCCATCCTGTTTGGCGCAGTGGGTGATCCCGACTGCGATCACCTTGACCGCCACTTGCGACCCGAACAGGCGATCCTGGGTCTGCGCAAGGAACTGGAACTGTTCGCTAACTTGCGACCAGCTAAACTTTTCAATGGTTTGGAAGATGCTTCTGCGCTGCGGCCTGAAGTGGCCAGCGCGATCGACTTGCTGATCGTGCGCGAGCTGAACGGCGATGTCTACTTCGGGGAAAAAGGCATCCGCACCCTTCCCGACGGTCAGCGGCAAGGCTGGGACATGATGGCCTACAGCGAAAGCGAAGTTCGGCGCATTGCCCATGTCGGATTCAGGGCGGCGCAGGGCCGGCGGGGCCGGTTGTGCTCGGTCGACAAGGCGAACGTACTGGAAACCAGCCAGGTCTGGCGCGATGTGGTGACCGAAGTGGCACGCGACTATCCCGAGGTTGAGCTAAGCCACATGTACGTTGACAACGCGGCGATGCAGCTGGTCCGCAATCCCGGCCAATTCGATGTGGTAGTCACCGGCAACCTGTTCGGTGATATCCTTTCTGATCAAGCCTCTATGTGTGTAGGTTCAATTGGATTGCTCGCATCGGCGAGTCTGGGTGAGGGGTCGCGCGGGCTGTACGAGCCGATCCACGGTTCCGCCCCTGACATTGCCGGACAAGGCAAGGCCAATCCAATGGCGACCATCCTGTCAGCCGCGATGCTGCTGCGTCATTCTTTACATCTTGAGGATCAAGCGAGCCGGATTGAAACGGCAGTGGCCAAGGCGCTTGCCGACGGGGTCCGCAGCGGCGATCTGGGCGGCACGATGGGCACCGCCGCAATCGGCGATGCGATACTGGAGCGACTGTGACATGACCCTGCGCCTTGGCGTCGTCCTGCCCACCTACAACGAGCGCGGCAATCTGCGGACAATGGTTGCGCGAATTGACAAGGCACTGGCCGGGATCGGCTGGGAAGTCATCATAGTCGATGATAACAGCCCCGATGGCACCGCCGACGAAGCGCGCACGCTGGCACAGGAAGACGGCCGCGTCCGGGTAATCCAAAGGATCGGGCGGCGCGGGCTGTCGTCGGCCGCGATCGAGGGGATGTGCGCCACGGCTGCGCCCGTGGTCGCGGTAATGGATGCCGATCACCAGCACGATCCCGAATTGCTGCCCAAGATGCTGGCCGCGGTCGAAAGCGGTGATTTTGACGTTGCCTACGCCAGCCGTTTTGCCGAAGGGGCCAGTACCGAGGCCTGGGGCCGGCCCGACCGGGTCAAGGCATCAAACCTTGCCAACCGTATTGCCAACAAGGTCACCGGAGTCGAACTGACTGACCCGATGAGCGGGTTTTTCATGCTGCAGACCCAGCTGCTGCGCGCCGATGCGCACCGCCTGTCTGGCGTTGGCTTCAAGATCCTGCTCGATATCCTGGCCACGGTCGACGCGCCGCTGCGGGTCAAAGAGTTTCCGCTGAACTTTGCCGCGCGGGCCGAGGGCGAAAGCAAACTGGACCGCACCGTCATCTTCGAGTTTCTTGTCGGGCTGTACGACAAGTGGCTGGGCCGCTGGATCCCGACGCGGTTTGCGCTGTTCGGGACCATCGGCGGGCTTGGCGTAATTGTCCACATGGCAGTGCTGGCCTTGGTTCTGAACGTGTTCGGCGCGCAATTCCTGGTCAGTCACTATCCCAAGGAAGCATCGTTCATCGTCGCGCAAACCGCCGCGGCAGTGGTGGCGATGACTTTCAACTTCGTGCTCAACAATGAATTGACCTATGCCGACAAGCGGCTGCGCGGGTTTGGCCCGATCATGATGGGCTGGGCGCGCTTTGGCCTGACCTGTGCCTTTGGGCTGCTTGCCAATATTGGTGCGGCGACTGCGCTGGTGCGGCTGGGCTTCCACCCCTATCCCGCTGCGCTGGTCGGAATCGTGCTGGGTTCGGTGTGGAACTTCGCGCTCAGTTCCAAGTTTGTCTGGGGCAAATATTAGCGCCAGCTACGCAGCCACATCCAGTGGGCGAAGCTGGGTTTGCCGCAGCACAGCGCGCCGGCCGCGATGATCGGGTAGAAATAAAGGAACATGCCCGCGCTGAGTGCCAGCGATGCCGGCGTCATCCAGCGCCAGCGGTCTGCCCGCTGCCACAGCGTATCAAGCGCAAGGGCCAGGCAAGCCATCATGAAAGTGCCGGGAAGCAGATAGTGGTAATAGAACTGCACCGGCTTGCCCGACAGCGCCCAGAACAGCATCGACACCAGGTACAGCGCAGCAAAGCCCAGCGCATCCCAGCGGCGGCGGCGGATCCCGGCCCACAGCGCCCAGCCCAGGGCGGGCAACCCTGCCAGCATGGTGAAGGGATTGCCGATCAGCACAATTCCGCGCTGCGCTCCGTCGATTGGTTGGTACAGATACCAGACTGCGCGCCAGTTACCGACCCACTGGTACCAGTAGCTGCGATAGGGATGCGGTTTGACGACGCTGTCCTGCAGTTTGAGCATGGTTTTGTGCCAGCCGATCGGATCCCACGGGTTGGCTGGATTGACCGCCCAGTGAAACGCTGGCCAGAAGGTCAGCCAATAGACCGCCAGCGGAACCAGGCCAAGCCATAGGGCCGCCTCGATCAGCGATACGCCCGGCACCGGCGCTCCGCGCGTGGTGGTTGCAGCGCGCAGGCCATAGCGCAGGCGCAGCGCCAGGAAGACCAGGCCCGGCAGGATCAGCGCCGGGGCGATCGACCACTTCGATCCCAGCGCCAGCCCGGCAAAAACGCCGCTCAGTGCCAGCCGCCAGCGGCCTTGGCGGGGGCGGCGCACGGCGGCGGCAAATTGCCACAGCGCGATCATGCCGAAGCAGGCCATGAACATGTCGAGCATCGCGATGCGGCTCTGGATGAACCAGGCAAAGTCGGTCGCCACCAGGAACGCCGCGATCAACGCCGCGCGTGCGCTGCCGCTGGCGAACCAGACCAGCCGGGAAAAGGCGTAAAGACCCACTCCGCCAGCGATCGCGGACGGAATACGCCAGTGCAGCGGCGTATCGCCCAGGTAACGGATCGCTGCGGCAATGATCGACTTGCCCAGCATCGGATGCTCTGCATTGACGCGCAGGCCCTGGAGCATCTTGCGTGCGGCAACGACGTAATGGATTTCGTCGAAATAGATCTTGGACGGGATATGCAGGTGCCACCAGGCCAGCGCCGTAAAGGCCATGGCCAGCGCTGCGCACCACAGCCACGGATCCCGGTCGGTCGAAAAGCGCGCGCCCATCGCCGCCCGTTATCGGGCGGCGCGCAGCAGCGCAACGTTCTTGCGCGTGCGTCAGGCCTGGGTTGTCGCGGTCCGCTCCAGCCAGAACAGCCGGGCCAGCAGTGCGAACAGCCCGATACTGCCAAGGAACATGACAGGGATCAGCCATGGCCCGATTGCCATGCCAACGCGGCGCGCGCGGGGGGCGGCGAGAAAAAGGGCCGTATTGAGCGCGAAGACCAGATCGTACCACACCTGGACGCCCCAGAAATTGACAGTGTGGTTGGCGATAAACCCGATTGGCCCTTCCTTGATGATGGGAATGAGCGAAAAGGCAAAGAAGCCTGCTGAAAGCAGAGCCGGAATGGCCCATCGGCCCAGCCCGGTCCGCCCCGACGCCAACAGGACCATGAAGAGCAGACCGCAGACGGCTCCGGCGATAAACAGCAATTCGAAATTGGTCATGCTAAGCCTTCCTGAATTGAACGAATCGTTTGTAGCACCCGCTACATAAACCGATTATGTAGCGATCGCTACAGGAAAGTGTTTGGCCGTGGTGCTGACGAAAGACGCGATGGTTCAGGCGATGGTCGGGCATGTGTTGCAGCACGGCCTTGCCGACGCCAGCCTGCGCCCGCTGGCGCGCGCGGCGGGCACGAGCGACCGGATGCTGATCTATCATTTCGGGAGCAAGCAGGATTTGATTGCCGAGATCCTGACCGCGCTCGGCACGATGTACGGGGATACTCTCCACGCGCAAATGACCGGGCGGGCTGCCACGCGCAAAGCCTGCCTTGATCAGCTTGCCGCGATTTCGCGATCAGCGCAGATGCGCCCGGCCATGCGGGTGTGGATGCAGATCCTGGCCGCGGCTGCGGCGGGCGAGACTGCTTATCTGAGGGTCGGCGACCGGATCGTCGGGCAGCTGCTGGGCTGGATCGCGGCGCATTTGCCGGCGGATGATCCTGATGCACAGGGCGCCGCGCAAACAATCCTGGTGACTATCGAAGGGGCGATCGTGCTCGATCTGGCAGGGCGCAGCGATGTCGCCGACGCCGCGCTGGCCAAGGCTTTCGCGCAGTGAGCACGCTTGCCCCGCACTGCGCGGCTGCGTAAGGCGCGGGCTATGAAACGCTCAACCGGCAAAGACCGCTCGATCACCTCCAGATGGCGCCCGGCCACCCAGGCCGTGCGCGCGGGCACCTGGCGCAGCGAGCAGGGCGAGACGAGCGAGGCGCTGTTCCTGACCTCGGGCTATTCGTTCGACGATGCCGAAACGGTCGCCGCGCGGTTCCGCGGCGATGATCCGGGGATGACCTATTCGCGGCTGCAGAACCCGACCGTGGCGATGCTGGAAGAACGCATCGCGGTGATGGACGGGGCGCAGGCGTGCCGCGTCCAGGCAACCGGCATGGCGGCAATGACCGCAGCGCTGCTGTGCCAGCTGAGCGCGGGCGATCACGTGGTTGCCGCGCGCGCGGCTTTCGGATCATGCCGCTGGCTGGTCGATCACCTGCTGCCGCGCTTCGGGATCGAAACGACCACGATCGATGCGCGCGACAACGCGGCATGGGAAGCCGCGATCCGCCCCAACACCAAGGTGTTCTTCTTCGAAACTCCGGCCAACCCTACGATGGATATTGTCGATCTGGCCTTCGTCTGCGGCCTGGCCAAGAGCCGCGGGATCACGACCGTGGTCGACAACGCGTTCTGCACCGCAGCGCTGCAACGCCCGCTGGAATATGGGGCGGATGTGGTGGCCTATTCGGCGACCAAGCTGATGGACGGGCAAGGCCGCGTGTTGGCCGGGGCAGTGGTCGGCAGCGAGGAGTTCATTACGGGCGTGCTGTTGCCGTTCCAGCGCAACACCGGGCCCAACCTGTCACCATTCAACGCATGGGTGGTGCTGAAAGGCCTGGAGACACTGGACCTCAGGGTCAAACGGCAAAGCGAAAACGCGCTGGCGGTCGGCCGTTTTCTGGAGGGCCGCGTGCCCCGGATCAACCATCCGGGTCTGGCCAGCCATCCCCAGCATAACCTGGCCATGCAGCAGATGGACGCCTGCGGTTCGATCTTCAGCTTCGAGGTTGAGGACCGTGATCAGGCCTTCGCCTTGCTCAATGCCCTGACTTTGATCGACATTTCCAACAACATCGGGGATTCGCGTTCGCTGCTGTGCCACAATGCATCGACCACGCATTATTCGGTCAGCGCCGAAGCCCGCGCCGAGATGGGCGTTACGGAAGGCATGCTGCGGATCAACGTCGGGCTGGAAGATCCACAGGACGTGATCGAGGATCTGGACCGCGCACTGCACGCAGCGGGCCTGTAAATCGACGCGCCGCCACACTGATTGCGTTGCCAAGTGCGCATAAACACATCATCGTCACCAGTGTATGGGCACGGTAATGGAACAGAGCGATCTTTTCGAAGCGATCGTCAATTCTTCAGACGCCGCCGTGGTATCCAAAAGTCTCGACGGGACGGTGCTGAGCTGGAACCCGGCCGCTGAAACCATGTTCGGCTGGACTGCAGCCGAAATGGTCGGCCAGTCGGTTCGCCGGATCATTCCGGGCGACCGCCAGGCCGAAGAAGACTTCATCCTTGAGCGCATCGCCAAGGGGGAAAGCTCGACCCGGATGGAAACGGTCCGGCTGCACAAAGACGGATTGCCGGTAGAGGTCGCCGTGCTGGTATCCCCGGTGCGCAGCCGCGCCGGAGAAATCGTTGGTGCCAGCAGTATCATGCGGGACATTTCGGGCGAATTGCGCACCCGGCAGGCGCTCGACGAAAGCGAACAGCGCTTCAGCCTGATGGCCGACAATATCGCGCAACTGGCGTGGATTGCCGATCCGGCTGGCTGGATATTCTGGTACAACCGGCGGTGGTTCGACTATACCGGAACAAGCCTGGACGATATGCAGGGCTGGGGCTGGAAAGCGGTCCACCATCCCGACCATGTCGACCGCGTGGCCGACTATATCGCCCAGTGTTTTGCATCGGGTGAGGAATGGGAAGACACGTTTCCGCTGAGGGGCAAGGACGGCAACTATCGCTGGTTCTTGTCGCGCGCAGTGCCGCTGCGCGATGAACAGGGCAAAATCCTTTATTGGTTCGGGTCCAACACCGATGTGACCGAGCAGCGCGATGCCGAAAGGCGGATCGAGCTGCTGCTGATGGAAGTCAATCACCGGTCGAAAAACCTGCTGACCGTGGTTCAGTCGCTGGCCCGAAGGACAGCAGCGTCCAGTCCCGACACCTTTGTCCTGCGGCTGGAACAGCGCATCGCGAGCCTTGCTGCCAACCAGGACGTCCTGGTCCATCGCAACTGGTCGGCCGTGCCGCTGCGCGAATTGATCGATGCCCAGCTGAATATCCTGGCGGACGAGCGTGACCAGGTGCTGATCGATGGGCCTGATGTGGTTATTCAGCCATCGGCTGCCGAAGCGGTCAGCATGGCGATCCACGAGCTGACGACCAACGCCGAAAAATACGGTGCGCTGTCGGTGCCGCAGGGGCGGGTCACGATCACCTGGGGCACCACCGGCAGCGGCGATACCGCCGAGTTCCTGCTGACCTGGCAGGAAAGCGGCGGACCGCCAGCCCGCACGCCGGACAAGCGCGGGTTCGGATCGCGGATCATCGAGGAAGTGCCGCGCGGCAAATTGCGCGCCGAAGTGGCCGTGGAATACCCGCCCGAAGGGTGCCGGTTCACTCTGCGCTGCCCGCCACAGAACGTGCTGGCGCTGGGCTGAACCCAGGCCCTATCCCGCCTTGCGGGTCAGGCCTTCCATCCGTTTCAGTGCCGGGGCAACCACCGGGATAGTCAGCATGGTCGAACCGACCGCGGCCAGCAGCATGGCGGTAAAGGCGCTGCTGGTAATGATTGCCTTGTCGAACAGGACGTTGACGAAGATAATCATTATCAAGGCCTTCGTCTGCAGCAGCCAGCCGATGACCCACGCTTCACCCTTGCCCCACTTGAGCATACGCCCGGCGATGCCGACCCCGGCCAGCTTGCCCGCCACCATGGCCAGCAGCAGCAACGCCGCGGCGCAAAAGGCGGTCAGCCCGCCCATGTCCCAACTGGTGCGCAGGCCGGTAGACAGGAAGAACACCGGCATGAAAGCCAGCAGCACGACATCGCGGAACCGGTCGATCGCATCTTCCCCGAACCATTTTGCGTCCAGCGCCGCGCCAGCCAGAAACGCTCCGACCATGAAGTGCAGGCCAGACCAGTCGGCCAGATATCCGCAGGCCGCCAGCCAGACCAGTGCCGCATACCAGCGGTCGCGTTCGGGGATGCGGGCCATCAGCCGCCGCACCATCACAACGGCAAAGGCAAACCCGGCCAGAAACCCTGCCTGCCGGGTAACCCGGTCCCAATCGACCAGGATCAGTGCCAGCACGGCCCAGATCATGATATCGTCCAGACTGGCATAGCGCAGGATGCGCTGGCCAAGCGGCGTGCGCAGCACTGCCAGCTTTTGCATGAACAGCACCAGGATGGGCAGGGCAGTCACCGCGCAGGCCATGCCCGTGCCCAGAACGAATTGCCAGCGCGCGCCCTTGGCTCCGATCCAGTCGGCAGGATTGCCCAGGGCCAGCAGGGCAATTGCCGCCAGCGCGCCAAATGCCAGCGGCACGCCCAGCGCCAGACCGGCGGTAAGCCCCGTTTCACCGCGCCATTTCCACGCCTGTGCCAGGTCAAGCTCGAGCCCGGCAACGAACACGAACAGCATCACCGCCCACCACGCTATGCCGTTCAGCGCGCCGATTACCGGCGGGGCAAAGACCGTTTCGTAATAGGCCGGAAATACGGCGCCCAGCACACCGGGTCCCAGCAAGATTCCGCCAACGATCTGCACTACCACCAACGGCGCGTAGTAATCGGTCCGCGCCAGCCGCCAGACCAGGTACGGCACGGCAAAAATGATGATCAGCGCCAGCAGGAACAGCTCGGATACGGGCAGGGCGGTATGCATGGACCAGGGGGCTAGCAAAGCTTGCCCGCAGGTCCAATGGCCGCTTGCATGGCTATCCGGATAAATTGGTTTGCGCTGCGCCATTGTCTGACGCGCCCTGGCTCGCTAACTTGGACGCCATGAAGGAACTGTTCCAACACGCTGCCCTGACCGAGGGCATTACCGTCCGCGTGGCGGTCAACTTTCTGCCTGAACAGTCGCGGATCGATGCCGGCAAGTGGTTCTGGGTCTATCACATCCGCATTGAAAACAGTTCGGACCAGCCGGTGCAGCTATTGACCCGGCATTGGCGGATCACCGACGGGCGCGGCATGATCAACCTTGTTGAAGGCGATGGAGTGGTGGGGGAACAGCCGCTGCTGCAGCCCGGGCAAAGCCACGATTATGTTTCGGGCTGCCCGCTTTCAACGCCGCATGGCAGCATGGAGGGGCACTATACCTTTCGCCGCGCCGATGGTGCGCTGTTCGAAGCGGCGATACCGTTCTTCCCGCTGGCGGCGCCCGCGACTGCGGGCTAGGGGCCAGGCCCATGAAACGCACGCACCTGCCTCTCAACGCCCTGCGTGTGTTCGATGCTGCGGCGCGGCACTTGTCGTTCACCCGGGCAGCGGATGAACTGGCCGTCACCCCTGCGGCCGTCGGCCAGCAGATTCGCGCGCTTGAAGACATGCTGGGCGTGGTCCTGTTCCGCCGCACGCCCAAGGGGCTTGAACTGACCGACGAAGCGAATGCCGGACTTGAGGCACTGCGCATCGGCTTTCTGCATTTTGAGGATGCAGTGCAGGCGATGCAGGCCGGGCAATCCAGCCTGGTCTACACCATCGCCTGTCCGCGCGATGTCTTTGCCACCTGGCTGGCCCCGCGGCTGGCGCAGTACCGCACCGCCAATCCCGATGTGCGGATCAGTCTGGTGCCAGATGCAGCGATCGATTTTACCGAAGCCAACCTTGATCTGGCGGTGCGCTGGGCCGAAGGGCCGGGCGATCTGGAAGGTATCCAGCTGGGCGAAGCGGCACGGATCACCGTGGGCGACGGGCCGTGGATTGCCTGGCCGGGCGATGCATTGCCCGGTGGCAGCAACGAAGCCGCCCCGCTGAATGTCGGGGATGCCGGACAGGCGCTGGCAGCGGCGCGCGCCGGGCTGGGCCGGGCGCGGGTTCCCGCGCTGTTGGTCGATGATGATGCAGCCGAACGGGAAGCCTGCCGCTTTGCCTACTGGATGGTCGCGCCGCTGCCGCAGTGGCGCCAGAAAAAGGTCAAGGCGCTGGTAGCGTTTCTGACTGCCTAACGCACAGCCACGCCGCCTTTGATGACGTGCGTAACCTGTTCCAGCGCACTGATATCGGCCAGCGGATTGGCCGCCACGGCAACCATGTCGGCATAGTGCCCCGCCGATAGCGCGCCGACATCCTTGCTCCACCCCAGCATCTGCGCAGCGACGGTGGTGGCCGACTGGATTGCCTGCATCGGCGTCATCCCATAGCGCACCATATATTTGAACTGGCGGGCATTGTGGCCGTGGGGAAAGACCCCGGCATCCGTGCCAAAAGTAAGCTTTGCCCCGGCCTTGACCGCCTTGGCAAAACCGCGCCGCTGCGCTTCGGTGGTTTCGCTGTTCTTGCGCAGGATGGCGGGCGTCCAGCCATCGCGGCGGCCGACCTCGTCGATGAAATCGCCGTTGTAGATATCCATGTCGAGGAAAGCGCCGCTGGCCTTGGCAAGCGCAATCCCTTCATCATCGATCAGGCTGGCGTGTTCGATCCCGCGCACCCCGGCGCGCAAGGCCGATTTGATGCCTTCGGCGCCGTGGGCATGGGCTGTCACCCACGATCCGCGCGCTGTCGCTGCCGCAACGGCGGCGCGCATTTCCGCTTCGCTCAGTTCCTGCTGGCCCGGTTCGGTTCCTTCGGTCAGGACCGCTCCGGTCGCGATCAGCTTGATCGAATCGGCACCGTGCTGGAACAGCGCATTGACCTTGCGGGTAGTATCGGCGGCATCAATCACGACGCCTGTGCGCATGTCGTCGGGTACGGTTACATCAGGTGCCATGCCCGTCACTTCACCCCCGCCTCCGGGGATCGTGATATAGCCGCCGACCGCGCTGATCCGCGGACCCGGCACATCGCCGCGATTGACCGCGTTGCGCAGATCGATGTTGGAATAGCCGCGGTACGATCCGACATCGTGAACGCTGGTAAAGCCCGCGTCCAGGGTGTCGCGGGCATTGCGCGCGCCGATGTAAGCGATCTCGCCCGCAGAATGGAGCAGGGGTTCAAGCACATTGGCGCTTTGCCCAGCGTCGGCCAGGTGGACATGGCAATCGATCAGGCCGGGCAGCACCCAGAAGGCTGACCAGTCGACCAGCGCGGCGCCCGCGGCGGGCGGGGTCCACGCCGTTACGGCGGCGATCCGGCCGTCCTCGATCCGCAGCAACTGATCGTCCCGCACCTCGCCGCGTTCTGGATCGATCAGATGACCGGCCCGGACATAGACCGTTTCGGCCCATGCCGTTCCGGGCACGGCTGACAGGGCAAGCAGCAGGCAGGTGCGGCGCATGGTCGGGTCCTTCTTGTGTCAGCCACCATAGTGATCGCAGGTTGACCCACAGGCAAGCCAGACCGCAGCAGGCGGCGTTTTTAACTGCACGATTAATACCGGTTGACGCCGGTGCCGTGCCGCGCAATCGTCGGCGGACATGGACCGTCAAACCATTCAAGTGCCGATCGGCCACGGGCTTGCCATCGCTGCCGATGCAGCCGGCCGCCACGGCGCACCCACCGTCGTTCTGGGCCACGGCGGCGGGCAAACGCGCCATTCGTGGGACAAGGCCGAAGTACAACTGGCCGATGCCGGTTACTATGCGATCAATTATGACCTGCGCGGGCACGGGGACAGCGATTGGTCGCCCGATGGAGACTATGCGATCGAAACCCGCGCGCGCGATCTGATCGCCGTTGCCGCCCAGGGGACCAAGCCTGTCGCGCTGGTCGGCGCTTCCCTGGGCGGGCTGACCGCACTGATGGCGGCCTGCATTGGGCTGGAACCGGCAGCTTTGGTGCTGGTCGATATCGTGCCAAAAATGGCGCCGCAGGGGGTGGCCAAGATCCGCGGGTTCATGATGGCCAACCCCGATGGCTTTGCCAGCATCGAGGCGGCCGCCGACGCGATCAGTGCCTATTATCCCGACCGGCCGCGGCCCAAAGACCTGTCGGGCCTTAACAAGAACCTGCGGCTGGGCGGCGATGGGCGCTATCACTGGCATTGGGACCAGCGCATGATGACCGACCAGCGTGCCGATCCGCAGCACATGCTGGCGCTGCTCGATGCTGCCGACTGGACCGATCGGGTGCCGACCCTGCTGGTCCGCGGCATGAAAAGCGATATCGTCGATGACGATGGCGTGGCCGATCTGCGCCGCCGCATTCCCGATCTGGAAATCGCCGATATCCGCGGGGCCGGTCATATGGTGGCGGGCGACCGCAACGACGAGTTCAACGCCGCCGTGATCGATTTTCTGCGCCGGGTAATGCCGGCCTGACCCAGCACCCGGAACTGAAATCAACGACATCGATGGCGCGCTTGCACGGCGGGTCAACATTCGCTAGATACTGAACCATATGGTTCAGTATGAGTCGCCCTCGCTTGACGCTTCCTTCGCCGCGCTGGCTGATCCAACCCGCCGCGGGGTGCTGGAACAGCTGGGCCGGGCCGATACCTCCATCACGGATCTGGCGGCGCGGTTCGGCATGTCGCTGACCGGGATCAAGAAGCACGTCAGCGTGCTGGAACAGGCCGGGTTCGTGGCGACGCAGAAGGTCGGGCGGGTGCGTACCTGCCGGCTGGGCGCGCGCCGCCTGGCCGAGGAAGCGGCCTGGATAGAGGCGTATCGCCATACCTGGGCGGCGCGGCTCGATGCGCTGGACGCGGTAGTGCAGAACATGATCAACGAGGAGAACGAGCGTGGGACACAAATCTGACGGCCAAACCGGCGCAGGGCCCAATCCGACCACGGCGGACCGCGTTTCCGACCGCGAGCTGGTCATCACCCGCATGGTCGATGCGCCCCCGGCGGCCGTCTACGCCGCATGGTCGAGGGCCGAGCTGTTCCGCAAGTGGTGGGTGCCGCAATCACTGCCGATGAAACTGCTGTCGTGCGAAATGGACGTGCGCACGGGCGGGGCCTACCGGCTAGAGTTCGGTCATCCCGATTTCGATCAGCCGATGGCCTTTTTCGGAACCTATCTGGATGTCGAACCGGGCAAACGGATGGTGTGGACCAATGCGGAGAGCGAGGAAGGCGCCGTCACCACGGTGACCTTTGCTGACAAAGGCGGCAAGACGCTGCTGACGATCAGCAACCTGTTCCCGTCGAAAGACGCCTGCGATGCAGAGATAGCATCGGGCGCAACCGCGGCGATGGACGAAACGCTGGCCCAGCTCGATGCCTTGCTGGCCGCGGCGGGAACGCCGCTGGCAGGTTAGCCCCGGATGCGGCGGAGCGCGCGATAGGCCAACGCCTTGGCGCGGTTCTGCTGCGGGAACAGGCCTGGGCTCTTGGGAGCAATCCCGGCCTTTCGCAGCACCGCGTTGAAAGCACGGGCGTCCGCTTCGGCATAGGACCATTCGGAACGCCAGGTGACGGACAACGAGACCGAAGGTTCAGCACCGTTCTGCACCCAGTGCGGACGTTTGACCGGCACGTGCAGCGCCGTACCAGGGGTCAGTTCAAAAGGCGTGCCCTTGGCGGCGAAGCGGTCCGCCCACGGCAGATTGCGGTGATGCTGGCCAAGGTGAAACTCTTCGTGGGCCTGGGCGCTCAGCAGGTCTTCATCCTCGACCGGGAACACCGTCATCACCTTGCTGCCCTGGATCTGCAGCAGGATATTGTGTTCAGGATCGAAGTGAAACGGCGTGACGCTGCCGGGCGAAGATATGAAGATGAAGCCTTCGAGCTGGTGCATCGTGCCGGTGCGGGCGGCGACCACGTCCGCAAGCTCGCCCAGCACATCGCTAAGCAGAGCGCCGTATTCTGCCACCTGTTCGACCCGCTTCAGGGCAACCCACGATCCGGCATCAGCGATCCGGCGGATCGTTTCAACCACGCCAAGGCGCGGTGCGGGCACGTCTTCAGGGGCAATCCCGATCGGCAAGGCGCCGGGATTGTATTCGATGCTGTCTGCCGGCAAGGCCAGAGCCAGATCGGCCAGCGCATCCAGGCTTAGCAGCGGATGGCCGGCCAGGCTGTGGTGCAACACGGCCGGCTCGTTCGGATAGGCTGCGGCGAAGGCATCGCGCGCGGCGGGCGGAAAGGCTGCCGGTGCCGGCATGAAAAAACCCCATTCAATCTGCGTTGGCTTCGCCTGTTCCCTAGCAAAGCCAGGTTAAGATGGGGTGATCGCCGGTTTCGGGGGGCCTATGGCGCCCAGAACACGACCTTGCCGCGCTGGTAATGCTTGGGTGCCTGTTCGATCCAGTCGCCAAACGCGCGGACATCGGCAAAGGCGCTGGGCGCGCGAATCCCGCCGCAGCCCACGCCATACGAGACGACCCCAAGCAGCACGAACTCCGAACCGTCCTTGGCCACCAATGGCCCGCCGCTGTCACCCCAGCACGACGAATCCGTGCGCGGGCTTCCGGCGCAGATCTGGCCGGGCTTGATGCGGTACTTCTTCTGGACAAAGCGGCGGTCGCGGTCGCAGCGGTCGGGCGGCAGGTATTCAAGCCTGGCGGTCTGCAAATAGCGCGGTGCAACCTGGGCATTGCCGTGTTCATCGCGCAACTGGCGGGTCGCGTCCGCAATTCCGGTCACGCCCCAGCCGCTGACGTAGATTGTCTGCCCGCGCGGCGGATCGGCCATGCCCGCCGGGGCTGGCCGGATCGGCGCAACCTTGACCAGTTGGCCCGGATCGGTCTTGCCCGGTACATTGCGCGGCGCGGTGATGTGCAGCAGTGCTACGTCATTGCCCTGCTGGGGCACTTTGGTGTTGGCATCGCGGTGGACCACGATCCCGTCGATGGTCCAATCGGCACCGCCACCGCCGGCAATATCCATTGTGCCCATCCGCACTTTGCGCTGGGTGAGGAAGTCCTCAACCCGGGTGCTGTCCTGAGGCGGAATGATGCAATGCGCAGCGGTCAGGATCCAGCCTGGCTTGATCAGCGATCCCCCGCACACGTGGTTGCGTTCATAAGGGCTCAGCTGGCGGCCAAAGTTGGTCAATTCGCGGTCAAGTTGTTCAGTCGTATAGACCGGCGCATCCTTGCCGAACTTGAAGATCTGGGCTTGCCACGGTGCCAGCACCCGGGGCGCAACTACGCCGTGCGCTGCAACAAGACGCACGATCGGCTTTGCCAGCACGACGGTCCAGTGATCGAGGAACTGCGCTGCCCCTTCGGGAACGTGGCATTCAAAGGCCAGCACCAGGCGCTTTACCCGTCGTTCCTGACTGCACAGCAGGTTGCCGAACATCATGGCCTGAGCCGCATCGGGTCCGGCTTTGATAAGATAGTCCGGCACCGCCTGCCACCGGTCCTGGTCGTTGAGGTGCAGAGCCTTGGAATAAGCAGACAGCTGATCGTCGGACATTGAATCGATCAGTTCAATCATGGGCCGTTGCTGCGCTGCGGGAAGCTTGATCAGGAAATCAACAAAGGCCCCGCGCTCACCAATTGATCGCAGTTGCTCGGTCACCCCCAACAGCGACACCGTTTGTCTGCGGGTCAGCGTTGCCATGAAGGCGACGTAGGCTGGCTGATCCTCGTCCGGGACCTGTTCGGTAAGGCGCTGCAGCGCGGCCAGCGACGGGTTTGGATCGTCCTGCGTCGGCGGGGTCAGCGTGTCGGTGCCAGGATAGGGCGCAAAGTGCCAGTCAGGGCGCCAACCCTGGGGCAGGATTGGTTCTTCAAGCGGCACTGCTTCGGGATCGGTCGGGACAGTCGCATCTGCGGAAGGTGGCGGCATCGGTGCGGGCGTGGTCTGGGCCCGGGCCGGTCCGCCGACGATCAAGACAGTCAGCAGCGCGGCAAGCAACCAGCGATGATAATTGGTCATTGGCTCCGATCTTTCCGCGACCCGGATGCCGTTGATCTTACCGCAGCAATGCAGGAACGACCGGGGTGGCGGTGATCCCGCCGCCCCGGCCGAAGAGTATTAGCGGGTCACGCCGTTGCCCTGTCCGTCAGTCGATGCGTCGGCAGGTGCCGCAGCAGCATCGGCAGCCGCATCGCTGGCGGTGGCAGCAGCGTCGCTGGCGGTCGCAGCAGCGTCACTGGCGTCAGCGGCAGCTTCGGTTGCGGTTTCGACAGCTTCTTCGGCCGGCTTGGAACAACCGGCAAGGCCGAGCGTGGCGCAGGCAAGAATGGCTACGAGTGCAGTCTTTTTCATGAATCCCCCTTCAGTGCGGGTCCGTGCCGGAATGCAACAAACCAGGCGGAAGACTGCCGTAAACTGCGGTTAATGTCGAATCCTGCTTCGGCTGCGGGGTTCAGGCAAAGCCAAGTTGCTGTAACGCCGCGCTAAATCGCTGCGCGCTGCGTACCGGATCAAGCAGTGGATCGTTACGCAGCAAGACCAGTCCGGCATCGCGCGCCAGAACAGCCTGGTCCAGCGCTTTCAACGCATCGTCGGTGCGGCCCCACTGTGCATATATCTGGACCTGCTGGTACATGCTGTTGGTGCCGAACTGGCCGATCAGCTCGCGCAGCCGCGCTTCGCCCGCTTCGGCGCCCGACAGCTTGAAATCGGCAATCGCCAGGCCGGGCAGACGCAGGATCGCCAGCGGTTCATCAAGATATTGCCCGCGCGCCTGTTCGGCATTGCCTTGGACCAATGCGCAATCCCCCAGGAACCGATGAATCACCCCGACTTTGGGATTCAGCGCAAGTGCAGCACTGAGCGCCGTTTCAGCCGCGGCGTAATTGCGGCTGTAGAACTCCAGAAGCGCGGCGCTGCGCAGCACCGACGGATTAAGCGGATCGAGCCGTTTGGCCCGTTCGGCCGCCTTGCGCGCCTCGTCGAAGCGGCCGGTATTTGTCGCAAAGTCGGCATAAGCGGTCAGGATATCGGCATTGCCGAAGCCCAGTTCGACGCTGCGCTGGAACGGCAGGGCAGCGCCCTTTTGATCCATCATGGCGTTGCTCAGGAAAAAGCCCAGCGCAAACTGTCCCTCGGCCATATCGGGGGCAAGGCGCACTGCCGTGTTGGCCGCTTCCCGCGCCAGTCCCTGCAGTCGGCCAATCTCCGCCCCGCTGCCATAGGTCGATGCGATGACCACCAGCGCCCGCGCCCGCGCGGCATGGGCCAGGGCAAACCGGGGATCAATCGCAATCGCCTCGTCATAAGCTGCCAGAGCGCCGCGATCAGTGGCCTCGCTTTCGGCCTTTTTGTACAGCGCCAGCCCCCGCAGATAGGCATCGAACGCCCTGGCATTGGTGGTTCGCCCAATATCGGCCGCGGCGGTGACCCGCGCCGCCAACGCGTCGGCAACGTAAGTCGCGATCTCGTTCTGCAGGACCAGGACATCGCCGGCCTTGCGATCAAAACTTTGCGACCATTTTTCAAAGCCGGTCTTGCCGTCGATCAGCCGTGCCGCGATCCGCAGCATGTCGGCCGAGCGGCGCACGCTGCCATCAAGAATGTAGGCGACTTTCAGCGCCGAGGATATCGCGCGCGGGTCTTTGCCCTGGCTGGTCAGCGCGCTGGTCGATGTTTCGGCCGCCACTTCAATGCTGCGGTTAAGGCTGAGCAGGGTGCGCAGTTCTTCCGACAGGCCGTCGGAGAAATAGCTTTGCGCCGGATCGCCACTGAGGTTGCGGAACGGCAGCACGGCTACGCTGTTGACGGCATCGGCGCTGCCAGCACCGATCAGGCCGCTGCGCCATGCCGCCAGCGCGCCCAGCGCCGAGATCCCGCCTGCGCCCAGGATCAGCGCACTGCGGCGGGAAACCGGGCTGCTGGAACGCGGCGCGGCGGCGGCAAAGTTTAACTGCGTATTGGGCGCAGCTGCCGCGGTGCGCACGGCGTGGACCAGCTCTTCAAACTCGTGCGCGGTGGCCTTGCCGCGCCAGTGATCAAGTTTGATATACTGGATCTGGCGAAAGCCCAGCGGGGGCTGCGAACCGTCAAGCAGCACCGGCACCATGCAGCCCCGGTCGCGCCCGCGCGTGGCCTCATCGCGCACCCAATGCGACTGGATCGATGTCCGGGTCCACAGCACGACCACGGCATCCGCGGTTTCCAGGGCGGTTTCGGTTGAATGGGCGAACGCCTGGCCCACTTCAAGCATGCCGTCCCACCACACAGAAATGCCGTGGCTTTCCAGCGCTTTGATGACTTTGAGCGCGCGTGTCCGGTCGCTGCGCGAATAGCTCAGGAACACCCGCAAGGGTGACGCTTCAGCCGGTTCCGGATCGTCCATGAACGCAGTCTCCCCTGAACGCAGAGCATTATCCTGCGCGGCGGCAAATGCAATTGGCTTGACGCGGCGATCGGGCAGTGTTGCCCCGTCCGGTCGGGTCCGGACGGGGCGTATCGGCGGGACTGGATCAGGCGGCCCTCACTCCGGGATCTGCCAGCGCACCGAACTGGAGAAAGTCCCCGGCAGCCGCGCCCCGGTGCTGTCTATCGCGGGCTCGAAACGGCCGCGCTGGGTCAGCTTGGCGCAGGCGGCACTGTCCAGCCCGGGATGCCCGCTCGACACCGTTACGGTGCAATTGCTGACCCGTCCGTCGATGCCGATGTCCAGCTGGAAGCGGGTGACGCCGGTGTGATGCTGGCGCAGGTCTGCGGCGGGATAGTCGTTCTCGCTGACCCACAGGCCCGGAT
>NZ_JAHEBV010000026.1:0-600 GCF_024642085.1 Novosphingobium sp.
CTATTCGATCAAGAATATGGAAGCCTTCTATCTGCCCGGAGGGCGGCAAGGTGCCGTCAAAACGGCCGGTGACAGCATCGTGATCTACGAGCGCTGGCGCCGCGTCGGCGGCGATGCGCTTCTCACGGAAATTGCCGCCTATAATGAAATCGACTGCCGCTCGACCCGGCTCTGCCGTGACTGGCTCCTGTCGCTGCGGCCAGATGACACGCCGTGGTTTACTGGGCGGACGCTGGCCCCTGCCGATCCGGTAAAGGTCGTCGCGCGCGAGGAATCCGACGAACTCACCCGCCAGTTGGCGCAGGCCTTGATCGCCGGTGAAGACATCCCTTGGCGCCGCCTGCTGGTCGATCTGCTCGAATTTCACCAGCGCGAGGCCAAGCCCAGCTGGTGGGCGATGTTCGCTCGGCAGGATATGGATGCAAATGCGCTCCTTGACGATGCCGAGTGCCTGGCCGACCTCCAGCCCCACCCGACGCTGCGCCCGTGGGTAGACAAGAAGTCGGTCGTACATCCGTTCGCCTTTCCGCCGCAGGACTTCAAGATGAAGGTCGGCGACAAACCGTTGCGCTCCGGGACTCTGGAGCCGGCAGGTGAGAT
>NZ_JAHEBV010000026.1:610-26318 GCF_024642085.1 Novosphingobium sp.
AAGATATTGCGTGCCGCAGTGCACCGCTACGCCCAAAGCGTGGCGAACGGCGAGGAGCGCTATGCTGCCGTTTCTGCGATCCTCCGTCGAGATCGCCCCAAGCTCGCCGTGCGCGCATCGGGCCAGGCTATCGTGCCGGAAGGCATGGACGCAACCTATGGCGCGATTGAGGCGCTAAGCTTGCTCGACGACAGCTACCTGCTCGTTCAGGGGCCGCCCGGCGCCGGCAAGACCTACACTTCGGCAGAGGCAATCGTCGCGCTGCTAGCTGCAGGCATGCGCATCGGCGTGGCCTCTAATTCGCACAAGGCGATCAACAATCTGCTCAAGGATGTCGAAGCGAAGACGGCCGCGCGCGGAGTGCGCTATCGTGGCATGAAGAAATCGTCGCGCGACGATCAGACCCTCGGCTCTGACGGTTGGATCGACGACGTCGTCGGCGGCAGCGGAAGCGGCGTATCCCCGCACCATCAGCTCGTTGCCGGCACCGCCTGGCTGTTCGCCCGCGAGGATCTCGACAGTGCCCTTGACTATCTGTTCATCGACGAGGCCGGCCAGGTCAGCCTCGCCAATGTCATCGCGATGGGAACGGCGGCGCGCAACATCGTGCTGGTCGGCGATCAAATGCAGCTGTCTCAGCCGATCAAGGGCACGCATCCAGGCAGCAGCGGCCGATCGGCCCTCGAACATCTGCTGGAAGGACATGCGACCGTGCCAGCTGATCAGGGCGTATTCCTGCCCATCTCCCGCCGCATGCACCCCGACCTCTGCGGCTTTGTCTCCAGCGCTGTCTACGAAGGACGCCTTGAGGCGGACGCGAGCACCAAACGACAATGTATCGACGTGAATGTTGCGGCAGATCCGGCGGCATTGGCGGCCACGGGCCTGCGTTTCGTCGAAGTCGACCATGACGGACGTACGCAGCGATCGCCCGAGGAAGCTGAGCGGCTCGCGACCACCTACCGCGCCTTGCTCGGGACAAGCTGGTCCGATCAACACGGCAAACGCCACGAGATCGGCACCGATGATATATTGGTCGTGTCGCCCTATAACATGCAGGTCGAGCTGCTGCGGCGCACGTTACCCGAAGGCGCACGGATTGGAACGGTTGACAAGTTCCAGGGTCAGGAAGCGCCGGTCGTGCTGATCTCGATGGCCACTTCGTCAGGCGACGATCTCCCCCGGAACATAGAATTTCTCTATAGCCGCAATCGCCTGAACGCGGTGATCTTCGCCAACCCCAGGTTGCTCGAAATTCCTTGCTCGACGATCGCGCAGATGGAATTGGTGGATGGCCTATGTTGGGCTAAGCAGTTTGCCGACAAGCAGCGGGATCAGGCCAGCACGTGACATTGGTCCTGCTCTGCTGCCAGGCACTAGCTACCGCTGTGGGAAGCTGAGAGGCTTGTCTCTTAGGTAGGCTTTCCCAGCATTTCTGGCGTTGAAAGTCTACCGGGCGCTGCCTGAAACCCGCCGTTCGTTGCGGATCTGGGCAACCAGAATGGGCGACCGCTTGGGATGCAGATTTGGCCCCGCGAACGTCGGCAATGTCAGCGAGAGCGACTAGCCGATTCCCCTCATTCTTGGTCGCGCCCAGCTCTTGATGCGCTACCCTGCGGGCGACCTGCTCTATTCGCGTCTCGCGAACCGGGCCTGTAGTCCCGGCCCATGCGGGTGACGATCAGGAGCGGGGAGGGGGAGCGGGAAGGCTCGATAGACGCACTCTGTCCCGCAGGCCGTTGGCCTGCTCCTGAGGGTGCGGAGTCTTTTGTACTGACCCGCAGGCACTCTTGCCTCGCTCATTGCCGGACGCCCGCTGGCCCACAGGCCCGGGCGCAGGGCGTCCGGCTGCTTCGCTCGTGCAAGGGTGCCGATGTGTTTGCAGGATCGCTTCGCGATCCTGGGGAACGCCATGGGCTTCGCACTGTCGCTCCCAGACCGGAACAGCGACCCGCGTGTGACGGGCGGCGACCGCTGGCCCACGCCAAGGTAGCGGTTCCGGTTTTCCCTCCCCCTCTCATCCTCGCCGGAAAGCAGGCCGTAAGCTCGGCTGGCCGGTCGATCACCGGCCCCTCTTGTCACTCCAGATCTGTTGGGTCCGTACCTCGCTGAAGAGCTGGTCCTGCCCTTCGTCTTGGCGGGTGACGGAAGCCTAACCGCCGTGACGCCAAGTCAGTACGCGATGACGGCTAGCGATATTGCCAAGCGTTTCACCGGGCATGGGATTGAGGTGATCCTTCAATCCGACCGAGAGCAATTGCTGACTGTGGAATAGGGCGAAGGCGTAGTCTTGAGCGTCGAGTCACTCATGCGACCAGTGATCATTCATCATCCAAGAACACATCCCCTTTCATGACTAATCCACGCCCCTGACCGAACCCGGTCAGGCCATGCAACGTGCGCTCATGCGGACCGTGTTGTCAGGCTTCGCATGCCTGCCCGCACCACTCCTTTGAGCGACGTTTCCCTCTCTGCGTTCGGTGCAGACCTCCCCGTGCCAGGCCTCATCGGGGCTCAGTCAAAGGGATAGTCCCTTGGACGGAAGAACAGCTTCGAAAGGTCAGAACCATGAAGAACACCGTCACCCTCGTCGGCTTCGTCGGCAACAATCCCGAGGTCCGGACCGCTCAGTCGGGAGCCTCGATCACCAACCTCTCGCTGGCCACCACCCGCAGCTTCAAGGACGGCGAAGGCAACCGCCAGACCGAGACCGAATGGCACCGGATCACCTGCTTCAATGGCGTCGGCAAGTGCGTCGCCGAGCATGTCACCAAGGGGGCGATGGTCATGGTCACTGGCCGGATCCACTACACCCGCTGGACCGACAATGCGGGCCAGAATCGTTACGGCTGCGAGATCATCGCCGAGCAGGTCGACTTCCTAGCGAAAGCCAAGGAAGCGACCTCGGACGAGCCCAAGATGCGGCGCGCTAAGTAGCGCCGCAGAGGACAGATTTCGTCCTTCAAGGCCTGGATCGGCACCAGCTGATCCGGGCCTTTCGCGTGCTAATCATCCCTTTCGAGGCCATCGCGAATGCGTGAAAATGAGCGACCTCCGCCTGATCGAGTTCGCGCGCCCAAAATGGCTATTTGCTTCCGTGAAGCGGAACATTGGTACAATTTGAAGACCGCTGGGGGTTTCTCTCAAACGCCAGATGGGCTAGGTATACTGCGGGATTGAGGCTCATTTTCCCTGAAAACACGAGCAGCAATTTCTTGAACAAAACCGGTCCAAGTTGGGAACAGATTCAGGCACACCCTACGCGACAAATCGCGGCTGGAAATGGCGGAATTGTGCGGGTTACGGGAGGTGGCAGCTTCTCAATCAAAAATGATTGGCAATTCGGATTTGATTAAATTGGCCGTTTTCTGCGGGTTTTCGGCAAATCATCTTCGGGTCACAGTTTGCCAGCATGCTCGACCTCAAACCACCCGCCGAACTACCTGTCCGCGCTCAGTCCTTCCATTGTTCCCCATGCTTTGGCCAGTCTTCGTCCCCTACCAAAAATATGTCTTCAAACTGCTTGGGGCTACCAATTTCATGTGTAACGGGCACCCCGTCATTCTCCGCCAGATGGTCCATCCATGCTCGACCGATCCTCGCTGGCAAGTTTGTTGCCGCGTCGTTCAATGACCTAGGGTGATACGTGAACGTTAGAGGGTTGGTCTGCGTTTCACCGGTAATCGGAACACTGCAAATTATCAGGCCATGTATCGAACTATAGGCTCCCGGCCTGAGAACTCGCCCCGCAACCGACGCGATAAATCCTGCGTGTAAAGAAAAATGCGCGGGCACCGCGATTACAACAATTCCTCTGGCATCGCTGAAACCCAACTGATTCACTGTGGACCGAATCTGCTTGTTTGCAGATCGCAGTTCTTTGCGTACCCTGTCTCCAAGGTGATGAAGAAAGGCATTTGCAAGCTCTGCGTCCATTTGATCCATCGGGATAGAGTCCGTGCCAAAAGGAACTGGCCCGCCATTTCTAATGGCCTCAGCCCATATCTGGCCGCTCCTTTTTCGGATCGCATCGACCTTATTGCGATCAATGGTAACAGTCTTCACCTCAATGATAATCCGATCATCGACAAAGACGGCATCAGCGCGCGTAGCCTGCCTATCGACAATCAAAGCCTCACAGGGTTGAGCGCCTGCTTTGGTCAATGCCGCGCAAAACTGATCGTGAATTTCGTCAATAATCATGGCTGGCACATATAGGCATAGGGAGCGCGGGCTTAAAAGACGCCTCTATCCGCTCGATTATTCGTCGGGCTTTTCTTCCCAAGCTCTAATTGCGCTGGCGGTTACCGGTATAGACTCTCCATGCTCGCCGCGCCGCCTGCTCAGACCATGATCGGAGAGAATGCTGGCGACTTTCTTTCTCGCAGCGTTCTTTGTCATGCCTCTGTTTGCGAGGAATAACACCGCCGCTACTCCTGCTGCCGCAATGGCGGCGACATTGTAACCGCCCTTGGTTCCTGGGATCCTCGCACCGGACCGCAACAAAATGTGTTCTTTGGAGCCTGAACGTGCAGCGACATTTGCGGCTATCAGCGAGATGATAAGGCGGTGCGAAGGGTCTTTTGTGTCAGGGAAAAGCCCAGCAATAACGCCGATTGCCGTCGCAGCATACTCTTGCGCCGATTTTGCATCATCACGCGCAACCGCTTCAATATATTTCTCGGATGCTTGCCGAAAGATGTCTTTTACCGCTTCGCATCGCTCATCTTCAGCTAATGCCCAGATTGTTTTCGGTGCGCTCGTGTAGTCAGGATCAACCGGTTTCGGTTCTTTCGCTGGCCCCCAAGTGGCGACATAATTTTTTGGATCAGCCATACCGCCTCCCTAGCGGTTCCCAAATGGTGGGCGGGGAAGCACGTGGGAAGCGCACTTGTCGGATGGCCGACCTATCCCCGCCGGACAGAATATGGGCGGATATTGCCTCTGTCAGGTGCTGAGCCGAACTGCTTTCTCCGGAATGTAAGATAGGGTAGGCGCTCGTCCTGCGAGGAGAATGACATGAATGTGTGGCCCGACGACCTATTCCAATTCGCTTTCATCAACAACACAGACCAGCGAATTGCCGACTTGGCTGCACTAGCAGAGGAAGAGGAATGGGATTACTTGGACAGCCAAGCGAATCGGCCAAACCCTGTCCTGTTCAACTACCTGCGATACACCTACGCACGTCTTGCGGAGGAGGGGAAGATCGAGCTGTCGGAGGACGGGCAGAACATCACTTTCAACACTGGATTGGTCACGCCAGCGCAGGAGCCGATATTCGCTTTCTTCTCCAGGAATAACATAGCGGACAATCAGCCTTGGTTTCTCCAGCGGTGGGTGCGCAAAGGCGAGGCGGACTTGGTGCGGTTCCCGTCGCTGCCAGACATGGCACATTACTTCGACGATCCGTCGTCGCTGGTGTTCGATTGCAAAAAAGAACTGCGAGCAAACATCGAGCACATCATAGCAGACAACAAAGCGCGCTTTCCCGCCCCGTACGACATGATGGATGACTACGCTCTCCAGACATTCCTAAAGGGCTCGATTGATAACGCTAAGGAGCGGGTCCGCCGGAACTACAAGACTGCAATCCCACAGTACTATCGCGGTCGAATCCAGCTACTCCTACCGCTCTGCATTGGAAGCCCACAGCGCGCCGATCTTGCGCTCGTTGCGGAGGATCATGGTGTATTTTATCGTGCTTCGACCTGCTTGACGCTCGACATGGCCTACAACAACGCCCGACAGCTTGCCCGGCCTGATCGGGACTGGCTCGCGCCCTAATCTGATGCGTGCCGATAGATTAGGACTGGCTTATGGGACGGTTGACGAATGGGTTGCTTGGCGCACTAGCCTTGCTCTTCGACAATCGCAGCCGCCAATTGAAAGATGAAAAGAGGCTGCGAACGCGGTTTAAAAACTGGCATAGCCCCTTCAATCAGTATGGGACGTGCTTTACCTGCAACGGCACCGGCAAAAAGACGTTTGACTGCAAGATTTGTAGTGGCAGCGGGACCTATCGTGGTGAATGCCGAACGTGCAACGGAACTGGCACGTTTCACCCAAGAGACAAAGAATGCAGCTCTTGCCATGGCACCGGTCAATTCGAGTCCCGACCTTGCCGGAAATGTCTTTCGACCGGCACATATTTCCCAGCTGAATTTTTTACCTGCAATGGCTGCCAGGGCACAGGCAAATGCTCGGGGGCAAACTGCGTGGCTTGCTCAGGTTTGGGGAAGACCCGAAAGCGGAAAGCCTTTCCTTGCAAGCCGTGCGGTGGGAATGGTCGCATTCACGCGCCCTGCAAGCGTTGTAATGGTCGTGGTGACTATAATGTGCAATGCAGGAAGTGCGGCGGTTCGGGGTGGTTTAAACGCGGATCGAAATGATGGTATGATTACCCGGCTTCGGCCTTCCTGATTGGCGTCACGTTGGCGCCAACCGCCGGGATCGTGGCGCAATAGGTGGCCCAATCGTCCATGAGCCGCCGCCGCTTGTCGAACAGATCGCCGCGCCGATAGGCCCGCTCCACCTTGTTCTCGATAGTATGCGCCAAGGCCATTTCCGCCACCTCATGGGCATAGCCGGTGCATTCGGCGGACCAGTCGCGGAAGCCCGAACGGAAGCCGTGCACCGTCACGTCAACTTTCATCCGGCGAAGCAGCATCGACATGGCCATGCCCGACATGCTCCCGCCCTTGGTTGCCGGGAACAGCCATTCCTTGCGCAGCCCTTGCGTGGACTTCAAAATCTCCACGGCGCGCGCCGACAGCGGCACGCGATGTTCCTTGCCCGCCTTCATGCGGCTGGCCGGGATCGTCCAGATTGCCTTGTCCAAATCGACCTCATCCCACTTCGCGCCGATCACTTCCCCGGTGCGGGCAGCGGTCAGGATCGTAAATTCCAGCGCCAGCGCCGCGACGGCCTCCCGCTTGTGCAGCGCGCCGACAAATGCGGGAATCGCTTCATAGGGCATCGCCTTGTGGTGGCCGCGCGTGAGCCGGGACCGGACAGGCAGGATTTGCGCGATATGGCCGCGCCACCGGGCCGGGTTTTCGCCCTCACGATAGCCCCGCGCCTTGGCGGCATCGAGGATCGTTTCCATGCGACCGCGCACGCGGCTGGCAGTCTCGGCCTTGGCTTTCCAGATCGGCTCAAGGATTTGCAGGACGTGTGCAGTCTCGACCTCGGCAACCGGCAATTCCCCGATCACCGGATAGACATAGGTGGCCAGCGTGTTTTTCCATTGCTGCCGGTGCTTGTCATTGCGCCAGCTTCCCTCATTCGCGCCGATGTAGGTTTCCGCCACGGCCTTGAAGGTAATTCCGGCGACTTGTGCCGCCTGAGCCGTTGCAAGGGCCTCAGCGGCCTCCCGCTGGCGTTCCTCAAGGGGATCAATCCCCGCCTTCACCTTGAGGCGCAGCGCGTCGCGGGCATCGCGGGCATCGGCAAGGGAAATGCCATCCGGTCCAGCCGTGCCAAGGCCAATGTCGCGCGACTTGCCGCTGAGCATGAAGCGATAGACCCATGACCGGGCACCGCTTTCCTTAACAAGCAAATGCAGCCCGCCACCGTCCGCATGGCGACCTGGCTTTGCATTCTTCACCGCCAAGGGCGTGAGCGCGTTGCTGAGCTTCTTGGGCATGATGGCTCCCTGCCAGGGAACCGAACCTGCCCTATGATCGCCCTAATGGCGTCGCGGGCATCGCGTTCCCATAACCGTTCCCCGATAATAGCGCGGTTTTATGGGAACGCAATGGGACGCATTCGGACGGGCGGAACGTTGTAGCTCTACAAAAACCGCTAATTCGCGCCATTATCGTGGTAGAATCTGAATGCCACCGGACGCTAGTTAGGCGGACTCCGTCTCCGCCATTTGGTTCAGGGTAATATCGCCGGAAAAGCGTTTTCCTGAGCTTCGACCTGTACGCCGAAAGCAGGGCGCCGCGTTACGTTAGGCTGCGGCCGCGGCGAAGTTCGGGTCGCTGATCATTTCGAAGGCAGCGGCGCCATTGACCGGACGGCTGTAATAATAGCCCTGGATGCTGCTGCAGCCCTTGTCCCGCAGTTCGGCCAGCTGCAGCGCGTCCTCGACACCTTCGGCGGTGGTTTCCATTTTCAGCGCCGTTGCCAGCACCACGATGGCGCTGACGATGGCGGAAGCCGATGCGTCGCCGACGATGGTATCGACGAACGACTTGTCGATCTTGATTTTGTCAAAGGCAAAGCTGCGCAAATAGCTGAGCGAGGAATAACCCGTTCCAAAATCATCGAGCGCGATGCGAACGCCAAGCGATCGCAATTTCTGGAGTAACGCCATCACCGGACCATCGCCGTCAAGGAAGACGGATTCGGTTATTTCGATCTCCAGGCGGTTGGGCTGTAGCCCGCTGCGGGCAAGAACCTGCATCACTGTGGCGGCGAAACCGGGATGACGAAACTGCAGCGCCGATACGTTTATCGCTACCCGGACGTGACCAGGCCACGTTGCCGCCTGGCGGCATGCCTCATGGAGAACCCATTCGCCAATGGCGACAATCAGGCCGGTATCCTCGGCGACCGGGATGAAATCAACTGGCGAAATCGGTCCGCGGACAGGATGATTCCAGCGAATCAGCGCCTCGAAGCAGCCAATGCGATGGGCGTTCAAATCGAAAATAGGCTGGTAATTCAGTTCAAACTGACCAGTCTTAAGAGCCGAGCGCAGGTCCAGTTCGATTTGGCGGCGTTCGCGTGCAGCCTGATCGAGCGACGCCTCGAAAAAGTGAAAAACCCCCCGTCCGTCCTGCTTGGCACGGTAAAGCGCCAGATCCGCGTTTTTCAATAGCTGGACAGAATTGGCCCCATCGTCCGGTCCGATGGCAATCCCCAGGCTCGCCCCTGTCGGGATGCAGAGACCATCGACAAGCATGGGCTCGACCAGCGCATCGATGATTGACTGGGCCAGCGCGCGGGGTCGATCTTTTTCGAAGCCCGAGGATAAGATAATGGCGAACTCGTCACCGCCAAGTCGCGCAACCAGTCCATCCGGCGTAAGTCCCAGCAACACCTTGGCCACGCTGCGCAGCAAGGCGTCGCCGACCGGATGGCCCAAAGTGTCGTTGACACTCTTGAAGCCGTCGAGATCGAGATAGAGCACTGCGAGTTGTTCGCCCGTGCGGGTCAGCCGGGACAGTTTTTCATCCAGTGACTGGCGAAAGAACGCGCGGTTCGGAAGGTCGGTCAGTTGATCGTGAAACGCCAGATGCGTGATGCGGCTTTCCCGCTCGACAATCCCGGCGGACATCCGGTTGAAGCTGTCAGCAAGTTGTCCGATTTCGTCGGTACCGATCACATCGACTTCGGTCCGGTTTCCTTCCTCCAGCGCTTGAGCAGCCCGTTGCAGCGCTGTAATCGGGCGGGCAATCGCCCCTGCCAGCCGCAGGCTACCCAATATCACCAGCGCAAGGACAATCAGGCCAGCCAGCAAGATCCCGAACTGGATTGGCCGAAATGGCGCCAGGGCAAGGCTGGTCGAATACCGCAGCAACATAACCGCCTGCGCCTCGCCCTGGGGTCCTGCCAATGGCCGGGCCAATGCGTAGAACTCCTTGCCGCCGACATCGATGGTCGAGATGACGCGAGAAACCCGCGACGAGCTTACCAGGGTGTCGATATCGCTGGTGGGCGGAACAACTCCGTCAGCTGATTGCCAGTGACCGGCAGGACTGCGTTGCAGGATCGTCGCCACCATCGGAATAGCCGACAGTTTTTCCAGACTGCGCATTTCACCGGCATCAAGCCTCACGGCGAATACCACCCAGCCGATTTCGGTCGGGGCAAGCACAGGGGATGACACGAGGCGATAGGTATCGCCGCCCAGCCCGATCACTGCGTCGCGGCGCCCGTCTGCCAACTGGAAAGGGAGCTGGGCCATGGCTTGGGCCAAAGGACCCGTCGCGCCAGTAACGCTGCCATCAAGCCCGACGACTGCAGCAACCGGAACCTTTGCCCGGGCCTTCAACGTTTCAAGCGCCGAAAGGATAGTGAGCTGATCCCCGCTGGCCACGGCAGAGCGAAAGCCGAAGTCACGCGCCAATACGTCCGATGTACCGGTGAGCGACTGTTCGCGTAGAGCCCAAATACGGTCGTAGACGGTGCCGCTGGTCACCATTTCGGCGGTGACTGAACGGCGCGCCTGGCCCTCGATCATAACCTGCGCAACGATCGCGACGACCACAAAACCTAAGATGAACAACCCGGCATACAGCGCCGCCATGCGCGTTCGCAGCTGGGTGGGACGGAACTTCGAGAAGGTCATCGAGCCGGGGCAATTTCTGTAGCAAGCCCGCCAGCTGCAACAATGGCTGGGCGCGATACTGAATTGTTCGGAGCGCGGATCGAGGGGTGCCACAAGGCCAGGCTCACCTGGCCGGGCGGTACTCCGTCGATCACCACGCGCCCGCTGCCATCGGTTATGGCGACGAAAGGCGTCGTCGTCACGAATACGAAAGCGCTCATCGCATCGTGGATGTTGCAGCCGATCGCGGCCACGCCCGGCCTGTCGAAAGTCACCGACTTGGTTTCGTCGCGTCCATAAAGCTTGAGTTCGAAACGCTTTGCCGGCGAAAAAGAATAAGCGTGATGGCGCACCCTGTCACGGTTGGGAAAACTGACCGTAGCGCCAACAGGCACAATCAGGACGTGCGGGGCAAAGGCGATGTTCTGCTGCGACATCGTGTAAGTGCCCCGCGGCTGAGGGCGCGGTGCACCGGCCACCGTGATACTGACCACAGCGCCGGACAGTACCCGGCCATCGGCACCCTTGGCGACTACGGTCACTGGTGAGGCAAGCGATGCGGCTGCGGTCAATATCCAAAGACCAGAGGCAAGGCAGATTCGGTTAAACATGACAGGCGTTTAGCCGCCACGTCCTTCAAAACGGTATAGCCAGACTTAGCGGAATATTTACCACGTTCAGCCATACCGGCTTGCAGTTTACTGGCGGCAGGAGCGCGGTTTGTACATGATTCGGATGGCGGCACTGTTGCTCGTTTGCAGCGGCTGCGCCGGACCGGCTCTGGCCGGGGAAAGCCGCAGCGGCGGCAAGCTAATGCTGACCGGGGGCGTGTCCGCAGTCGAGGGTTCGGCTGGTGGCGGTTTGGCGACCTGGGCCGTCATTGCCGGAAACGAGACCGAAGACGGCATTGGCGGGTCTGCACACACAACGCTGATTGAGCTTCCCGACTTTCGCCTGACCAGCTTCGGCGGGGCGATCGGCTGGCACGACCGGGTCGAGATTTCCTATGCGCACCAGACCTTTGACACACGCGATGCCGGTGCTGCGCTCGGGCTAGGACGAGGCTACACGTTTGGCCAGGACATATTCGGAGCAAAAGTGCGCTTGTTCGGCGATGCGGTCTGGGGCCAGGACACAGTGCTGCCGCAGGTATCGCTCGCCGTGCAACACAAGCGCGGCAACCGGCGCGATCTGGTCCGGGCGCTGGGGGCCAAACAAGCCAGCGGCACCGATTTTGTCGTTTCGGCGACCAAGGTCATTCTTTCCAAGAGCCTGGTCGTCGGGGGGGCGGTCCGTTTCACCAAGGCTAACCAGTTCGGCCTGCTTGGCTTCGGCGGTGATCGCCGTACCGGGCGGAACGCGCAATTCGAAGGATCAGCCGGCCTTCTTGTCACGCCTAGTCTGGTGCTTGGGGCCGAGTTTCGCAGCAAGCCCGATAATCTGCGTTTCGCCAAGGAAGATGACAGCTATGATCTGTTCGCGGCCTGGTCGATCAGTCATCATGTGGCAGTCACGGCGGCCTATGCCGATCTTGGCGAGATTGCTACTTTCCGCAAACAACGCGGCCTGTTTGTTTCCTTACAAGGGAGCTTCTGATGGTTCTGCTGCTGACCGCTGCCCTGTTGCTGGGCGGTTCCTACATTCCCGCTGCGGCCGAAGATCCAGTTGATCCTTATACCCAGAGCAATGCCAATGCCCATGCCCGGCCATTTTCCGGCGATGCCATGTGGCGCGCGTTTCACGGCGCTGACGGCGTATCGCGCGTGGTCGATGGCATGGTTGACCGCAGTATCGCCGACAATCGCATCGCTGATATTTTCAAGGCGCGCGATCTGGTCAGGCTGCGGCGTACGCTCAAAGAGCAGTTTTGCTACATCCTCAACGGCGGGTGCGATTACACCGGTCGGACAATGCAATCAGCGCACAAAGACCTTGGCGTGCAGACCGCCGATATGGGGGCACTGGTCGAGCATCTTCAGGCCGCCATGAAGGCTGAACGGATCGCCTTCCCGGCGCAAAACCGCTTCCTTGCAAAACTGGCGCCGATGAAGCGCGCGGTTATCAAGCAATAAGTCGCCAGTTCCAGCAAGACTTAGGGATAACGGCGCGTTCAGTGGCTCTATGCAGCGTCGACCAGAACCAGTTCGCTGTCCTCTAGCGCGCGGACAACAATGACATCCTCGCCAGTAATGGCGGCACCATCACGGGCGCAAAGACGTTTGCCGTTCACTTCGACCGTGCCCGTGGCGGGGACAAGGTAGAGGTGGCGACTCTTGTCGGTGTGATACTCTGCCGCCTCACCGGCCTTTAGCGTTGCACCCGATACGCGGGCGTCGGCACGGATAGGCAGCGCATCATCGCCAGCGATACCCGATGCGAGTGGCACGAACTGGCCTGCTCGGTCACTTTGCGGGAACGGGCGCGTGCCCCAGGTCGGCGCGCCGCCTTGGCGATCGGGCATGATCCAGATCTGGAACAGGTCGGTCGGTTCATCCTCAAGGTTGTATTCGGAATGGACGATGCCTGAACCCGCCGACATCACTTGTACGTCGCCAGCCTGCGTGCGGCCGCTATTGCCCATGTTGTCACGATGCGAAATTGCGCCATTCCTCACGTAGGTAACTATCTCCATGCTGCTGTGGGGATGGGGCGGGAACCCGCTGTGCGGAGCAATCGTATCGTCATTCCAGACCCGGATGTTGCCCCATTGCACGCGATCCGGATCATGGTAGTCCGCAAAGGAAAAATGATGCCGGGCATCAAGCCAACCATGATTGGCGCTGCCCAGGGTGGCGAACTTGCGAATATCGATCATCTGTTTTCTCCACGCCCTTGCCTGATGCAGAAGGCTGCGCTGTCCATCTGCCTGACGATGGCATTTCGCGCTTCATGGTCCAGATAGGCACCAATCTGGCAGGTTGAAGATGGTTACCTGGGCGATACCTGCCTGTCGCGCGCGCCGCTTTGCACCGTGAGTTGGGGTGATGTAGTGGTCTGGCATGGACAGTGCAGCACACCATGCAGTTTTGAACAATGCACCCCGTCCGCGCAGCCGAACCCGGTTCGAGACCAAGCGTGAGGCAATCCTGGATGCTGCCGCAAATCTCATCAATCACCGCGGTGCACGCGGCGCCACATTACAGCATGTCGCGGCTGCCGTCGGGCTGAACACCACCAGCGTGACCTATTATTTCAAACGCAAGGAATTGCTGGCGGCTGCGGTGTTTGAACGGTCGCTGCAGCGTATCCAGGCCATGGTCGAAGTAGCCGCCGCCGAACCGTGCCCCCGTGACCGTGTGTTTCGCTTCATCCGCCTGCATGTCGACCTTCGCGCTGCGGTAATAGCCGGTACAGCCAAGGCGCTGGTAAATCTGTCCGATATTCGCACCCTGGATCACGATCTGCAGCGCCCGCTGATTGACCATTATATGCAAATATTCAGGCTGGTGCGCGGATTCTGGGGACCGTTTAGTGAAGCCCCGCGCCGCGAGCTTTGCACGGCACGGGCGCACATGCTGCTGGAAGTCGCGTTCTGGTTGCCGGCCTGGCTGGAGCGCTACGCAATCAACGATTTCGACCGGGTAAGCCGCCGGATCTGTTCGATCCTGGAGGAAGGGTTGGCGGCGCAATCGGCCGGCCGTCAGGCACGCCTGTTTTCCGATGAGGCGCTGAGGGGAGCTATGCCAGGCCACGACCGCGCTGCGGAAAGTTTTCTGCGCGTGGCGACGCGGCTGATCAACGAAAGCGGGTATCGCGGCGCCTCCATAGTGCGGATCGTGGGCGAGCTGAACGTCACCAAGGGCAGCTTTTATCACCATCTCGATGCCAAGGACGATCTGGTGCTGGAATGCTTCAGGCACAGCTACAAGCGCGTGGCAGTGGCACAGTGGCTGGCTCATCGCGAAGGGGCCAGCGAATGGGAACGGTTGAGCGGAGCGATCGCCACGTTGGTCGATATCCAGTTTCGCGCCGATTGGCCGCTGACGCGCACCACTGCGCTGCAGGCGCTGCCCGCCGATCTGCGGGCGGACGTGGTTCGGCGATCTGATCGGATTGCGCTGCGTTTCATGGGTACACTTGTGGATGGAATCCGGGACGGATCGATCAATCCGGTTGATCCGATGATCGCAAGCCAGCTGATCCTCTCTACGCTCAATTCGGCCTACGATCTTAAAGGTTGGGCAGCCCGCTTGCCGCGCGAACGGGCGATCGCTTTTTATGCATCAACCTTGGCCGACGGCGTGTTTGATGATGCGGTCCTGGCTTGGTCGGATGGATTTCTCCAGCCGGACGCACCGGCTACCCAATGATTGCAGCACGCAGGAACCAGTTGTGCCGTCACCCCGTTTTGACTGCCGACACGATCAGGACCGATCTTCGAAGGAATGTGCAATGACAGTAGGCGAACTGATGGCCGAAAGCGGTGTGGCCTTTGGCACCAGCGGAGCGCGGGGTACGGTTGTGGCCATGACCGACCGGGTATGCCACGGCTACACCGTAGGGTTCCTGCGTTATCTGGAAACCGTGGGTGATTTTGAACCGGGCACAAGGGTCGCATTGGCCGGCGATTTGCGCCCAAGCACGCCAGGTATCCTGGCGGTCTGTGCGCAGGCCGTTCGCGATATGGGCGGGGAACCGATTTATTGCGGCCTGGTTCCGACACCTACCCTGGCACTGTTTGCATTTGCAGCGGGGATGCCATCGCTGATGGTCACCGGAAGCCACATCCCGGCGGACCGCAACGGGATCAAGTTCTATCGCCCGCACGGCGAAGTGCTGAAACAGGATGAGGCGGGAATGATGGCCCAGCCGGTTGAAATCGCAGGGCGCAGCTTTGCTGCAAACGGCAGCCTGACATGCGGCGCAGCCCTGCCTGATCCGGTGATCGTTGCCCCCGCCTATATTGAACGATACCGCCGCGCCTTTGGTCCGCAGGCCTTGGCCGGCAAGCACATCGGCGTATACCAGCACTCCGCCGTCGGCCGTGACATTGTGGTCGATATCCTGCGCGCGGTGGGCGCAGAAGTCACGCCGCTTGGCCGGTCTGAAGTATTCGTGCCGGTCGATACGGAAGCCGTCCGCGACGAGGACGTGGCGCTGGCCCGTCAATGGGCGCGCGAACATGGCTTTGATGCGATCGTATCGACTGATGGAGATTCCGATCGGCCGCTCCTGGCGGATGAGCAAGGAGAATGGCTGCGCGGCGATGTTCTGGGCGTGCTTTGCGCGCAGCAGCTGGGCGCAGACCGGGTGGTGACACCGGTATCCAGCAACACCGTCCTGGAAAAGTGCGGCGCCTTTGACGAAACCGCCAGGACCCGGATCGGATCGCCCTATGTTATTGCCGAGATGAGTGTGCAGCTGGCGGCCGGCGGCAGGAAGGTCTGCGGATATGAAGCAAACGGCGGCTTCCTGCTGGGGAGCGATATTGCCATGGGAAATCAGACACTGACAGCTCTGCCCACCCGCGATGCTGTCTTGCCGGTACTTTCGGCCTTGGTCGCAGCAGGCAATGCGCCGCTATCAGCGCTGGTTGCAGCCCTGCCCCCGCGAGTGACCTACAGCAACCGCATCGAAGCTTTCCCGACCGAAACGAGCACGCGTATCCTTGCCCGGCTCGAACAAGGCACCGACACACAGCGGTTGGAAAGGATTGAGCAGGCGTTCGGTGAAATCGCAGGAAAACCGGTCGGCATCGACCGTACCGATGGACTGCGGATTACCTTTGCGTCGGGGAATGTGATCCATCTGCGTCCTTCAGGCAATGCACCGGAGCTGCGCTGTTACAGCGAAGCCCGGGATGCGGCCACAGCCCGTGCAATCAATGACGCAGCGCTAGATGTAGTGCGCAACAGACTGGCGCGCGAGGCTTTGGCAGCGTGATCAGCGCAGCGGCTGGGCAATCAGGCCTTTGTTACCGGGGCTAAGCCTAATGTCAGCGGCGGCCTGCACCGCGGCGCACTGGCCCGCTGCGACTGTCTGATCGCCCAGTACCGCTTCGCCTTCCACGGGGACAACCAGCAGCGGACCGCTGGAAAAGGCATGATGGGCCTGTGGCGAAAGCGGCCCGTCATAGCGTGTCAGCCGAAACAGCGGCCCGTCTACCAGTGCAATTTCGCCCCTTGGCGCGACATGCCGCTGGCGCGGATCGGCGTAAACCTCTCCCTTTGCGACAGTCATGCCATCGTCCAGGTGCAAATCGCGCGGGCGGCCATAATCATATAGCCGATAAGTGATGTCGCTGTTCTGCTGAACCTCGATCAGGCTCACCCCGGCACCTATGGCGTGGACTGTATTGGCAGGAATGTAGAAGAAATCGCCCGGCTTGACTGGAAACCAGGTCATCATTCCTTCGATTGATCCATCGACCGCCGCGCTGCGCATGGTGGCCGCATCAACGGGCTGGTTGAAGCCGATGCCCAATTGCGCCCCTTCGTCCGCAGCAATGACCAGCCAGCATTCTTCTTTGCCCTGACGGCCCAGACCGGAATGCAGCGTCTGGGCATCGCTGGGATGCACCTGCACCGACAGTTTTTCACTAGTGAAGATGTATTTGACTAGCAGATCCGGCAACTGTGCGGGCGGTTCGAACCATACCTCACCAATCCGCTGACCATCTGGGGCATGGAACGGAGCCGGCAGGCTATCCTTGCCCCAGGGCTTCTCAACCATCCGCGTTGGCAGGGTCATTGGTTGGCCGCCTTTAAAAGCTTGCCGACTTTTTGCGCCCCGTCAGCCGTGGTGACGAGGATATCAGCGCCATCCACCACAACGATAATGTCACTCAGGCCGATGACTGATACGTGCGGACCATCGCTGTCGACCAAAACGTTGCGGCAATCGACCATCTCGACATCGCCGCGACTGGCATTACCAAAACTGTCACGGTCAAGCGCGGCGTGCAGCGCCTGCCAGTTGCCAATGTCTGACCAATCTATGTCGGCCGGAACCATGGCTGCACGGCTGGTATTTTCCATCACCGCATAGTCGACCGATTCGCTGTCGATCCGGGCAAAAGCTTCGGGATCGGGGTGGAACTGTGCACCCTTTGTGCTGCCCTTGGCGGCAGCGTCGCGTGCTGCGGCCAGTATTGCCGGCCGATGGGCGGCCAGCTCTTCCAGAAATGTGGAAACCTTGAATGCGAAGATCCCCCCGTTCCAGGCATAACCGCCGTGGGCGACAAACTCCTTCGCACGGTCCAGGTCAGGTTTTTCGACGAACCGGGCCACGCGGTAGCCCGCATCGCCGATCGGTTCACCCCTTTGCAGATAGCCGAACCCGGTTTCGGGTGCAGTCGCCTCGATCCCGAAGGATACCAGCCAGCCCTGGCGGGCAAGCTCGGCGGCCTTGCCGGCGGCAGCGCAGAACGCATCGGCATCGCCGATGTGGTGATCGCTGGGGCAGATCAGCATGATCGCGTCGTCCGGCAGACGCAGCGCGGCAAGCGCAATCGCCGCAGCAGTATTGCGGGCGGACGGCTCGACGATGATCTGAGCGCCTGCTTCGCCGCTGACCTGGGCAGATACGTGCTTGAGATGGGCCTTCCCCGTCACCACCACTGGACCGGCAAATTGGTCTTGGTTGCCGCAGCGGCCCAGCGTTGCTTCAAACAGCGTGCTCTCACCAACAAGTGGAAGAAACGGCTTGGGTTTAGTCGCGCGGCTGCGCGGCCACAGCCGCGTCCCGCTTCCACCGCACAAGATGACAGGGTAGATTTTTCCGTTCTCAGTTTGCATTTCTTATGTCTTTCTAGGATCAGTTCATCAATGCCAGCAAGTCTGACACGGTCGTCGAAGCAAAGCCCACCGCACTATCGGAAATGCCATAGGGAATGAGCAACGCTTCTCCGACTTTCATCGCGCCGCAGGTGTAGATTACATTGGGAACATACCCCGATCGATCGGCATGTTCGGCAGTCAGTACCGGCTCACGCGTCCGGGCAAGCACTTTCGATGGATCATCGCGGTCCAGCAGCGCGCAGCCCAGCGCGTATTTGCGCATCGCGCCAACTCCGTGGGTCAGCATCAGCCAGCCAGCGTCAGTCAGAATGGGAGCGCCGCAATTGCCGATCTGGATGAACTCCCACGGGTATCGCGGCTCCATCAGCAGGATGCCGTCATCGTCCCAGGTATCGATGCTGTCCGAGCGGAGGAGGAACAGGTTCTTCCCGTCCTGACGTCCGATCATCGCGTATCGCCCGTCGATATGCCGGTCGAACAGGGCCATGCCCTTGTTGCGCCCCGCCTTGCCACGGATCGGTTCAAGCTGGAACGAGCGGAAATCGCGAGTGCGCAGCAATTCTGAGCGGATCGAACTGCCAGAATAGGCCGTATAGGTGCCGATCCATTCATAATCGCCTTCACCGTGCTTGAAACGCACAAGCCGCAAATCTTCAAGGCCTCCGCGCTGCTGTTCGGTGATCGGGAAGATGACGCAATTGGAAAGGGTGCTTTCAGCATTACGATGAACTGTTACGCCGTCATCCGCATCGGTCAGCGATGTATCATCGATTACAGCGGCAGTAGCGAAATGGCTTTGTGGCCACAGCTGAAATGAACCATCAGGCTCGGCAATACCCTCGCGAAAGGCGATGGAGCTGATGTGACCTTCGCCCACGGCACGCAGCGACATCACAAAACGGCAGGCCCCCGCGCCCATCCCGGATTGGTCGGGGTGCGGAACGATCGACGGGTTCATCAGCGCTGCGGCGGCATAGGTATATTCGTGGCAGAAGTACGCGCCGATCAACCGCTGCCGAGCGGGTGAAAATCCCCGGTCGTGCAGGCCGTGGTGATGCTCTACTTCACGAAACCGTTCTTCGAACAGCTGCTCGGTCTGCCAGTGCCGTTCGGCGAAATCCTGAATGACGCGGTCGTATTCGGTCTCTACCTGTTCGTCGCTCAGTTCGGCGACATCTTCAACCAGGCGGGCAGCGCGATCAACCGGAGCGCTGGCCGATTGCCAGCCCAGGTGGAACGGCCTGAGGACCACGCGCGAAGGGTCGGCATGCAGACGGGTATCATGAATGAGCAAGCGAGGGCGCTGGCTCGTGGTCAACTTCAGCAAGCGTTTCCCCTACGCATTGTGTTGTCCGCCGGTCGGCCAGAAGGCGTTGCAAAGCAACGTGACCCAACTGGAAGGCGAGGATCGATTCTGCACCGCAGTTGGCATTGACTCCGCGCGGGGTCACCCCATCACGGCACCGCCCACTGGCGATATCCCCCAGTATAACACCGCGATCATTCGCGCCAAGGAACCAACGATAAGCTGTCGTAGCATGATCGGCCCAGCGTTTCGCGGGCTGTTCAATGTACGCTACAAGCGCCGCCTCGATAGCGGCCTGTGCTTCCAGCGGTTGCTGGTCAAACGGCATCTGCCCGTGATCCAGTCCGAAGCTTTCCGAACCAACCGGGCGGAACATCCCGTTTGCAGCAACCTGCCGTTCGGCGATCCAGTCAAGCGTGTCCAGGCCCAAGTCCGTCCAGTCACTTCGTCCAAGCACGCTTCCCGCTTCGATTAGGGCCTGAGGCAAGCGAGGATTGTCATATCCCAGCACCGTTTCGAACCAGGCCCAGTCCGGACGGCGCGATGCAGTCAATAACCTTTCCAGCAGGCCAGCACCGCGGTGGATCAAGGCTTCAGCCGCGGCATGCCGCCCTTCGACACGCAGCACCGCGCAAGCGCCGATCATCCCAAACGCCAGTGCACGCGGCGATTCGACCCCGTCCAATGTGTGAAGGGTTTGGTCGAACAGATGGCGAGCCCAGTCCTGCATATCGGCAAAGGGGGAATGCTCGGCCGTATCGCCCAGCGCCCACAGCGCGCGGCCGTTGGAATCGTCAGACCCTTCATCTTCGCACCAGGTCCGATCGAAACGCATGAAGTTGCGGAAGTGGTTACGATCCGGATTCCATGCGTACTGGATGAAGCTGGCGAATGTCGACGTCCACGAAAGCCGATCGACCGGGCTGATCGCCGGGGCATGGTTCATCAGTATCAGGGCGCGGGCGTTATCATCCAGACAATAACCGTGCCGCCGATCAGGGACGATTCCGATAGCATGCTGAAGCATGCCGGTCGCGTCGCACATTGCTAAAAATCCGTTCAGACCGGGCGTAGCGCTTAGCGGGATTTCCCCAGGCGGCTGCACGGCAGCGGACTGGACCAGGGCGGCACTTGCGTCAGAAAAACGCGGCCAGATTGTTTTGCGTCCTTCCGCGTAGGCACGGCGGCGTGTCGCGGCAAGATAGTCAGGATCATCCAGCAGCGCGTTTACGGCATCGGCGATTGCCTTGCTAGAGCTTGGTTCAACCAACACGCCAACGCCGTCGGCAAGAAGCTCGCGGGCATGGACGTATGGCGTCGCAACGACGGCCTTACCCAAGGCGATGGCATAGCTCAGGGTGCCAGATGTGGCCTGCTGAAGGTTGGGATACGGCGTCAGGTAAATGTCGCAAGCTTCCAGTTGATCGAGCAATTCAGGCGTATCCAGAAACCTGTTGTCCCATTGGATGTGCCCGGCAACACCCAGTTGCTCAGCAAGGGCAATCAGCCGTTCGCGATACGCCTCGCCTTCGTGGGCAACAAGATTTGGATGGGTTGCCCCGACGATCCGGTAGATCGTGTCGGGATGACGCGAAACTATGCCTGGAAGCGCGGAAATGGCGTGTTCCAACCCCTTGCCAGGGCCAAGCAGTCCAAACGTCATCAGCACGTTGCTCTCGCCAAGCCCAAGTACCCGTTTGAAATCCGCTTCTCGTCCGAAGGGCCGGTCAGGGGCGCCGTGCGGGATGATTGCCACGCGGTCGGCGGGAGCTTTGTACAGCTTCACCAGCAGTTCGTGGCCATGAACTGACATGACCATGATCCGGGACGCGCGGGAAATCAGATGCTCGACAATACGCCGCTGGTTGGCGTTGGGCTCGCTTAACACCGTATGAAACGTGATAACCAGCGGCGCGGCTATCCGATCAACCAGATCGCAAACCATTTCGCCGTCGGGGCCCCCGAATATGCCAAACTCGTGCTGCAGCCACACAGCATCGGGGGCGCTTTCATTAATCCGGCGAGCCGTTGCGATGTAGGCATCGCGGTCGTCCTGATCGATCCGGTTAACGCCGGAAGGATATTCAAGCCCGCTTTTGCCCTTGTCGAAGGCGTAGACGCTCGTTGCAATTTCTTGGTGGTAATGGCCCAGCTGCTCAGCCACGTCTGCGGTGAACGTGGCGATGCCGCATTTGCGCGGAACGTAGGTGCCGATCAAGGCAAGGTCGAGCGAACGGTTTGACGCATTACTTGCCGGGTTACGTGCGAAAATCGGGACAACAGGACTTGTTTCGGGACGATCAGGAAAAAGGCTATCGTCCGCATAAGGGTGGTTCATGTTAGTGCCCGCAGTGAAAGTATGTCTGGTTAACACGTTGCCAGCAACGAAGTTCCGCAGTTGCTAAGAAAAGGAGGCGTTCCGGCGCAAACTTGCGGCAAACGGTTGCCGTTAGTTTGTTGCAGCGCAACATTGTTGTCTTTGCTTAATTGGTAGAAACCTGCAAACCGCTACAAGTTTCCGATTTAGCGCCATTGCCGTAAGCTGTGGCAGAAGGCTAAGGCGAGCGCTGTGCCTTCTGATCCCGCCCCATCGCCCGGACCGCTAAACGGCCTTCGCGTCCTTGACCTCAGCCGTGTCCTTGCCGGGCCGTGGTGTTCACAGATGCTGGGTGATCTTGGCGCGGATGTTATCAAGATCGAACAGCCGGGTCAGGGTGACGATACGCGCCGGTGGGGCCCGCCGTTCCTTGACGATGGGTCGCGCGATTCGGCGTATTACCTATGCGCCAACCGCAACAAGCGTTCGGTCGCCATCGACATGGCTGCGCCCGCAGGGGCCGATCTGGTCCGCCGCCTGGCTGCGATGAGTGACATCGTACTGGAAAACTTCCGGGTCGGAGGCCTGGCCAAATACGGGCTGGACTATGACGGCCTGCGGGCGGTCAAGCCTGACCTTATCTACTGTTCGATTACTGGATTCGGGCAGAACGGACCAGATCGAGACAAGGGCGGCTACGATTTCCTGATCCAGGGGATGAGCGGGGTGATGAGCGTCACCGGCCGGCCTGATGGCGAACCAGGCGGCGGTCCGCTCAAAGCGGGCATTCCGATCACTGACCTTTCGACCGGGCTTTACGCGACAATCTCTATTCTGGCGGCGCTAAACCACCGTAACCGGACCGGCGAGGGCCAGTATATCGACCTGGCCCTGCTTGATTCGCAGGTGGCGCTGCTGGCCAATCAGGCGTCGGGATGGCTCAATGGCGGGGTCGAGCCGCGCCGGATGGGTAACGAACACCCGGCGATTGCGCCCTATCAGGACTTTACCTGTGCCGATGGTGATGTGCTTATTGCGCTAGGCAATGACCGCCAGTTCGCCAAGCTGTGCGGCGTGCTGGGCGTGGATGACCTGGCCGTGGACCCGCGCTTTGCCGTGTCAGGCACCCGCAGCGACAACCGCGATGCACTGTTTGCGATAATCAAGCCGATTATCGCAGACATGACTTCTGCCGCGTTGATTGCTGCGCTGGATGCGGCCGGGCTGCCTTGCGGCAAGGTCAACACGGTGCCCGAAGCGCTGAACCTCCCGCAAATCGCAGAGCGTGGGTTGGTTCACGAAATCGCGCGCGAGGACGGCACCCCGGTCAAGTTTCTGGGTTTTCCTGCCAAAATGTCGCGAAGTCCTGTCAGCTATCGGCGCGCACCGCCGCGCTCGGCGCAGGACACCGCCGCTGTGCTTGAGCAGGAGCTCGGGCTCAGCGCGGCCGAGATTGCGCAGCTTGCTGCAGCGGGAATCATTGCCGAGCAGCTTTGATCCTTTCTGCTTGTGTAATGTCGGCCCTTCAGGGTTTGCGGCGCTGCAGCCCCGACCGTTTGCAGCTGGCCACCATTTCACCCCGCTGGTTCCACGCCTGGTGCTGAAAGGTTACGATTCCCGCCTCGGGCCGCGACTGTGACGCGCGCAGGTCAAGCACTTCGGTGACGATGTTAAGCGTATCGCCGACGAAAACCGGCTTGGGAAAGCGCACTTCATCCCAGCCCAGATTGGCCACTGCTGTTCCCAAGGTGGTATCGCCTACGCTGACCCCCACCATCAGGCTTAGGGTGAAGCATGAATTGACCAGGATCTGGCCATATTCGCTGTCCTTCATGGTCTCAGCATCAAGATGCAGCTGGGCCGGGTTGTGACTCAGCGTCGTGAACAGCAGATTGTCGGTTTCGGTCACTGTGCGGCGGATCGCATGTTCGAAGCGCTGGCCCACCTCAAGTTCATCGAACCACAACCCTGCCATGCCACGCCTCCACTAAAAGTGGCCGCCCCTTAACAGCCGCCGCGGTGCAAGGCCAGCGCGGCCACCTTGGAAACGTTCTCATGAAAGCCGGGCAAACCATACGTATGGGGCTGGACTTCCCCGGCCCAAACGGCATGAATGCGGCCGCATAACACATCAAAAAAAGGGAGAGGCTGCATGGCAGCGCCAATCACAGGGTCCACCGCGCCGCAAACAGGCAGCGCGAAAAGCGGCGGAAGCACCACGACTGTGCTGCTGCTGGTTTTTGCCGTCTTTTTCATCTTGGGCGGGGTTACAAACATCAACGACCTGCTGGTCGGCAAGTTCAGGCCAATGTTTCAATTGAGCCATGCCCAGGCCAACCTGGTGCAGATGGCCTTCTTCATCGCCTATGCCGCCTTTTCGATCCCGGCCGGCATCATAATGTCCAAGCTGGGCTATATCCGTACCTTCGTGCTGGGTTTCGTCATGGTTGCCGCCGCTGCCCTGCTGTTTATCCCGGCATCGAGCAGCGCCTCGTTCGGCGGGTTTCTGGCCGCGCTGTTCTTCATCGGAGCAGGCATCACCGTACTGCAGGTGGCGATGAACCCGGTCATCACCACGCTGGGGCCCACGGAAACTTCGCACAGCCGGCTGACTTTTGCCCAGGCGTTCAATTCGATCGGTGTCACGCTGATGGTCTACGGCGGGGCCAAGGTCCTGCTTGGCGATGCCAAGCCGATCGATGCGGCCACGGCTACGGCAGATCAGATGCAGGCCTACCGCGTGGAACAGGGCGCCTCGATCGGGCACGCCTACATGTGGCTGGCCATTGCCATGCTGGCCATTGCCGCGCTGTTCTGGGCATTCCGTTCGGCGCTGGACGGGGCCAAGGCCGAACAGACCAAGGTCGCCGGCACAATGGATCTGCTGATGACCAACCGCCGCGTCCAGTTGGGCGCGCTTTGCATTTTTACCTACGTTGGCGCCGAAGTGGCGATCGGATCAAACATGATCGCCTATCTTGGCGAACAAAGCGTGATGGGCCTGGGGCTGGAAGCGGCAGGCAAACTCGTGGCGTTCTATTGGGGCGGGGCAATGATCGGCCGTCTGGTCGGCGGTTTCGTGCTGCGCATGTTTAAGCCGGGCCGCGTGTTGACCGCCTATGCCGCCGCCGCCATCGGCCTGATCGCACTCTCTGCATTCAGCATGGGCGCGATATCGGGCTGGTCCCTGATCCTGGTCGGTTTCTGCAATTCCCTGATGTTCCCGACTATCTTCAGCTTGGGCACCGAAGGATTGGGCGACCGCGCACCGCAGGGGTCGGGCATTCTGTGCACGGCCATCGTCGGCGGGGCGCTGGTGCCCTACCTGTTCGGCACGGTTGCTGACGTAAGTCACGACATCCGTATGGCCCTGATCGTTCCGGTGATCTGCTATGCGATCATCGCGGGCTTTGGATTGTGGGCAGTGCGCAATCCCACTTCAGCCGCGACTGCGCAATAGACCACGACGAAACCGGGCGGCAGCGATCAGGCCCGCCCGGTTTCGCTGGCAAGCAGCGCCGGATCGATCCCCTCGGCCCGCCAGGTGGCGGTCCAGCGTTTGCGGGTTGGCGTATCGAACAGGATTTCGGGGCGCCCCTGCGCCGCATACCAGCCGTGTCGACGCATCTCTGCATCAAGCTGCCCACTGTCCCAGCCCGAATAGCCCAACACCACGACAAATTGCTGCGGCCCGGCCCCGGCGGCAATGGCGACGAGAACCTCTCTCGACATGGTCATTGCCCCCAGAACACCGGCATCGATGGTTGACTGTCCGCGCCAATCCTTGCTGTGAAGGACAAAGCCCCGCTCGGTTTCGACCGGCCCTCCCAGCAGCACTGCATCGTTGGGCGCTTCGCCTGGATCTATGCCCAGGTCGGACAATACGGTGTGTAAGGTTACGCCCTCAACTGCCTGGCCGATTCCCAGGCCAAGCGCGCCATTGGCGTCGTGCTGGACCATTGCAATCACCGCGCGATCAAACCGGGGATCGCCCATTCCGGGCATGGCGAGCAGCAAACGCCCGGCAAGGAAAGTCGACTCAATTTCCGTCACACCGATCGAGG
>NZ_JAHEBV010000027.1 GCF_024642085.1 Novosphingobium sp.
AGCTGGGTTCAGAACGTCGCGAGACAGTTTGGTCCCTATCTGCCGTGGGCGTCGATACTTGAGAGGAGTTGCCCCTAGTACGAGAGGACCGGGGTGAACATGCCTCTGGTGTACCTGTCGTTCCGCCAGGAGCGCAGCAGGGTAGCTATGCATGGACGGGATAACCGCTGAAAGCATCTAAGCGGGAAGCCTCCCTCAAGATTAGGTATCTTCGAGTCGTCGTAGACCACGACGTTGATAGGCCGGATGTGGAAGCGCAGTAATGTGTGGAGCTAACCGGTCCTAATAACTCTGATCATGCTTGAGAATTCCACCATCAATGACAGTTTTGCTGTCTGCGATATGTGGACGGTTCTCAGCCAGATCGCGCCTTAAGAACGCACTACAGTGCATCGATTAAAACCCGTATCCGCCTGCTTTATTGCTTGGTGGCCATAGCGTCAGTGACCCACCCGATCCCATCTCGAACTCGGCCGTGAAACCTGACAGCGCCGATGGTACTACCGCTCAAGCGTTGGAAGAGTAGGACGTCGCCAGGCATTGAAGCCGGCGGGTACGGAAAACCCATTCACATGTCAGGGCATTTGCCCTACCTTAAAGGGCCGTCTTCGGCCCTTTTTGTGTCTTAGGGCTTGTGCCTGAACAAATGCGCCTTACTTCGGCGCTTGGTGACGCGGGGTGGAGCAGCCCGGTAGCTCGTCAGGCTCATAACCTGAAGGTCGTAGGTTCAAATCCTACCCCCGCAACCACAAGAACCTCGCTTCGGCGGGGTTTTTTGTTGCCTGCAAGCATGGTTCATCTTGGGGAGCAGACTGTTCCAGTCTTGTCGCCAGTGTGTTTGCCCTGATAAGCAATGTTTATGACGCAGGTTTCGCCTTTTTCAATCAACGGACCATTGGTCGCGATGATTGCGATGTGTGTTATAGTGGCTGCACGTTATGGGGCGGTCAGCGGTGCATTTGCCTTTCTTGGCACGCGTCGCAGGCCAAGTCTGCACCAGGGACTGGCCAGGCAAATAAAAGCAGAGATCCGCTGGTCGATCATCAGCGCTGCCATCTACGGAATGCCCGCTGGTCTGACAGCCTGGGCATGGCGCGAAAAGGGTGCCACCCTGATCTACACTGAAGCAGATGCTTATCCGCTTTGGTGGCTCCCGCTCAGCTTAGCCATCGCCCTGCTGCTTCAGGATACGTGGTTCTATTGGACCCACAGGTTGATGCACCAGCCATCGCTGTTCAAGCGGATGCATGCCGTCCACCATGCCAGCCGTCCACCAACAGCCTGGGCCGCTATGAGCTTTCACCCGACCGAAGCCCTTACGATGGCGTTTTTCGTCCCACTGCTCGTTTTTGTATTGCCGCTCCATATCGGGGTGGTTGGGCTTCTGTTGTTATTGATGACGGTAATGGGCGTGACCAATCATATGGGCTGGGAAATGTTTCCGCATGGCCTGGTCAAGGGTCCCTTGGGTGCCTGGGTTATCACCGCAAGCCATCACCAAGGGCATCACCAACGGTATGATGGCAATTACGGCCTCTACTTTCGATTTTGGGATCGTCTCTGCGGAACCGATCGGGGTCTGGGAACGTTTGGGCGTTCGCCGCGCTGAAAGACGGCGCATCTTGTCCGTTAGATTGCTGGCGACTATTTAGCGGGCTTCACCTGACCCCCCATTGTTGCGGGAACGCATCCTAACCAGAAAGGTCTCGTCCCGTCATGTCCCGCGCGCAAGCAAAGCTCGCGACAGTCGTTGCCTTGATCCTTTGCATGGTAATTGCAATCGCTACCGTGCTGGCACTATCACTGTCAGGTGCACCCGACTTGCAAACGACAACCAAAGCAACGCCAATAAGCGCCCTGCCGGGCCTTCCCGGGGAAGCGCCGGTCCTCGTAACTGCAACTACCTTGCCCCCCGGTGATGCGCGCGCGCGCAACGCTGCCGATCCTTTTTTCTCCGCAAAGGTCGCCCCGGCTGCGCCCTTCCGTATGGCTGTAGCCGGAAGCGATTTTACGCGCGCTCGAGAATGTCTGGCACTGGCTGCCATGGCCGAAGCTGGCCCTTCGGATGCCGGCCAGCGTGCAGTGATCCAGGTCATTCTAAACCGCGTACGTCACCCCGCCTTTGCCAAGACGGTCTGCGGGGTGGTGTTCGAAGGATCTCAGCGCGAAACCGGGTGCCAGTTCAGCTTCACCTGCGATGGATCGCTCGCACGGCAGTACGGTGCGCAGGCGTGGGACGCAGCGCGCACGCGCGCGACCTTGGCTTTGACCGGGCAGGTGTTTGCGCCAGTCGGCAATGCCACGCATTATCACACGGATTGGGTATATCCGTACTGGAGCCCGAAGCTCATCAAGCTCACGCAGGTCGACACACACCTTTTTTTCCGCTGGCCTGGATACTGGGGAACGCCTGATGCGATGCGTATCGGCTATCGCGGCGGAGAACCGGATTTGGCGTTACAGCAAGGCGAAGCGACAAGCGCCGAGGTGGTTCCGTTCGCTACCTTCGCGCCTCTCCCGGCCAATACCCCCAAAATTTCGAGCGGACAGGTAGCTGCGCGCGATCCCAGCGGACGCGGCAACTTCCTGCTAATAGCCAATCGCGATGCCGCGCAGACAGTGGCCAATGCCCGCAAGTTGTGCGGGACTACACCGACGTGCAAGGTGCTAGGCTGGACCGAAGGTTCTGCGATACCGGCTACGTTCCCCCTCCCGCCTGCGTCCCGCAAGGCATTGCAGTTCAGCTATGCGCGCGATCCTTCAGGGGCGGAGATTACGCTTTACGGATGCGACTGGTTTGCCGCTGTACCGCGAGACCAGTGCATTCCGCGCCCGCGTTAAGGGCGGATCAGACGGTAAAACGCCCGCCCTCTCTGGCCAATCGGGCAAGCAGGGGTGCAACTGGCAGGTTGTAATTTTCCAGCCCAGTTGAAATCTTGTCCAAGCCTTCTCGATCGGCCCAAAACATCGGTCCGCCAGTCCAGGCTGGCCAGCCGTAACCGTTTAGCCAAACAAGATCGATGTCGCTCGCGCGCTGCGCTATGCCCTCATCAAGTATCAGCGCGCCTTCGGAAATCATTGGATAGATCAGTCGGGCAAAGATCTCTGCTGTGCCGACTTCGCGCTGGGCTACGCCTTCCTTGCTGGCGAACTCGGCGATCATCGATGTGACCTCGGCGGACGGGGTGCGCTTGCGGTCGGCATCGTAATCGTAAAAGCCTTTGCCGGTCTTCTGGCCCCATCGCCCCGCAGCGCATAGTGCTTCGCGGACCGTAGTCACTTTCGAAGGGTCGCGGTGCCAGCCGATATCCAGGCCTGCCAGGTCTCCCATCTGGAACGGCCCCATCGGGAAACCGAATTCAAGCAGAACCTGATCGATTGCATCATATGCCGCACCTTCCATCAGCAGTGCATTGGCCTGTTCCTGGCGCCGTGCCAGCATCCTGTTGCCGATAAAGCCGTGGCACACGCCCGATACCACCGGCACCTTGCGGATCTTGCCGGCCAGTTGCATCACCGTTGCCAGCTGGCTTGCTCCTGTTTTCGTGCCTCGTACCACTTCCAGCAATTTCATGATGTTGGCGGGTGAGAAGAAATGCATGCCCAGCACGGCTTCGGGCCGTCCGGTTGCGGCGGCAATCTCGTCAACGTTGAGGTAGCTGGTATTGCTGGCCAGGATTGCGCCCGGTTTTAATACGGTGTCCAGCCGGCCGAACACCTCCTTCTTGACCTCCATCGCTTCGTAGACCGCCTCTATCACGAGGTCGCATTCAGACAGTGCTTCGAAATCGAGTGAGGGCGTCAACGCCGCCATTGCTGCCGTTGCCACCGCAGGCTCGATCCGACCGCGCTTGACGCTGGCTTCGTAATTTTTGCTCATCAGAGCCACGCCGCGGTCAAGCGCGGCCCGTTCGCGCTCAACCATCACGACCGGAATGCCGGCCGACAGAAAGTTCATTGCTATCCCGCCGCCCATCGTGCCGGCCCCGATAACGCCGACCCGATCGATCGGGATAATCGGCGTATCGGCGGGAATGTCATCTATCGTCGCACACAGCTTCAGCGCGGCGTCAATGTGCGCCTGCGCGCCGGGAAGGGGGTCGGACATGGCATTGCTCCTACGCAAGGGACATTAGTTGATCTGGCGTTCGCGCCCCTCCCAATAGGGTTCGCGCAAGCTGCGGCGCAAGATCTTGCCGCTGGGGTTGCGGGGCAAGGCATCGATCACGTCGACGCTCTTGGGAACTTTGAACCCGGCCAGACGCTCGCGCGCCCAGTTGATCACTGAATCCGCGTCGATCAACGCGCCGGGCTTTGGCACGCAGACCGCTTTAACTGCTTCGCCCCATTTCTCGTCGGGCACGCCGATGACAGCGACCTCCAAAACGTCTGGGTGGCCGTAGATGCCGCTTTCGACCTCGGCCGGATAAACGTTTTCGCCGCCGGTAATGATCATGTCCTTGGCCCGGTCATACATGTACACGTAGCCGTCTTCGTCCTTGTAGCCGACGTCACCTGTCGCGACCCAGCCTTCGGCGTCCATCGTGCTGGCTGTCGCTTCGGGCAGTTTCCAGTAACCAAGCATGTTGGACGATGACCGGGTGACGATCTCGCCAATTGCGCCTGTCGCCACTTCCTTGCCGTCGGCCCCACGGATGATCAGCTCAACCCCCGGCAGCGGCTTACCGGCTGAACGCATCCGGGGGTTCCCCTCTACCGTGTGATCTTCGGGTGGCAACACGCAGATCGTGCCTGTGGTTTCGGTCATGCCGTAATTCTGCACAAACTCTGCCCCGAACATGGCAATGCACTGGCGCAGCAGTTCCAGCGGGATCGGGCTGGCGCCGTACATGATGTATTTTACCCGGCTGAAATCGGTTGCCGCGCAGTCCGGATGGTTGAGCAGCATCTGCAGCGCGGCGGGCACGATGAAAAAGCGCGTGACGCCGCGGTTCTGGACCGCATCAAAGACCCGGACCGGATCAAATTCGGTCAGGATCACGCCGGGCAGGCCGGCAGCAAGTGCCACGATGCCTAGTCCGGTGCCGCCGATATGTGCGCAGGGCATGGCAACAAGCACGGCCTCGTCCTCGTCCCACAGGCTGTAGGGTGCAGGGTTATCCATTCCAGCCTTGCGCAGGCCGAACAGGTTGCGGTTGGACAGCACCGCGCCTTTGGGATTTCCGGTGGTGCCGGACGTGTACAGCTGAAGGATTGCTTCATCTGGGCCTGAAGGCTCAAAATGGCTGCGCGGCCCGCTCAGGATGAAGCTGCGGGTCTGGTCGGCAGTAAAACAATGCTGCAAGCCGGGACGCGTGCCAAGGGTCTTGGCGCAGGCTTCAAAACCGTCGCCCAGAAACAGCGCCTGCGCCTCGGCGTTGTCGATGATGAAGGCGGCTTCGGGTTCTGCCAGCCGCCAGCCGATCGGTACCATGACAATGCCGGCCCGCGCCGCGCCGTAAAACAGCGTGAAATATGTTGCGCTGTTCTTGCCGAACCAGGCGATCCGATCGCCTTTTTTAAGGCCCATGCCCAGCAGCGCCGTAGCCACCCGCGCGGTAGCTTCTTCCAGCTGCGCGTAGGTAAGGGTAAAATCATCGCCTTCCAGCGCAACGCGGTCGGGCCGGTCTTTTGCCCAATAGATAAGGAAATCATCGAAGGTAAACAAATCCCGCGTGAGCTGAGCCTTCGCCAACAGCCGCGTGTAAGTAGCCTGATCCATGCCGCTCTCCTCGCGGCCATTTTAACCGTGCGATTAAGAAGGGCAAGCAGCGATCGCGATCAGTCCAAACCGCCTGCCATCAGGCTGGCATTGCCGCCTGCGGCCGTCGTATCGATGCAGGTAACGCGCTCGGTCGCAAAGCGCGCAACATAGTGCGGTCCGCCAGCCTTGGGTCCGGTGCCCGACAGGCCTTCCCCGCCAAACGGCTGGCTGCCCACCACTGCGCCGATCTGGTTGCGGTTGACATAGAAGTTCCCAACCCGGGCCCGGCCCTGAACCCGCTGCCGGGTCGCATCAATCCGGCTGTGCAGGCCCAGTGTAAGACCGAAGCCGGTAGCGTTGATCGCGTCGATTACGGCATCCAGTTCCTCTGCGGCAAAGCGCACGATATGAAGTATCGGACCGAAGTGTTCGTTAGTCAGATCAGAGATTGTATCGATCTCGATGATAGCCGGGGCAACGAACCTGCCGCCTGCGCATTCCGACGGAAGGTCGCGTTGCCACACCATTCGGCCGGCTGCCCTCATCGCGGCCAAATGGCTTTCGAGCGCCAGCTTGGCCGCTGCATCGATAACCGGGCCTATGTCAGTAGCCAAGCTGGACGGATCGCCGATCACCAGCGCCTCGAATGCGCCGCGGATCATTTTGACCATCTGTTCCGCAATATCGTCTTGCAAATACAATACGCGCAAGGCGGAACAGCGCTGTCCCGCGCTCTGAAATGCGCTTGCCATCACGTCACGGGTGACCTGCTCGGGCAAGGCCGAGCTGTCGACAATCATCGCATTCTGGCCGCCGGTTTCCGCAATGAACTGCGCCAATGATCCCTCGCGCCCCGCCAGGGTGCGGTTGATTGCGCGTGCCGTTTCAGTCGACCCGGTGAAAGTGACCCCGGCAATTCGCTCGTCAGCGGTCAACATCGCGGCAACACTGCCGTCGCCAGGCATGAGCTGGACCACTGCTGCAGGCACGCCGGCCTTATGGAACAGGTCGATGGCATAGCCGGCAATCAACGGAGTCTGCTCGGCCGGTTTGGCCAGAACCGTATTACCCGCAGCCAAGGGGCCGGCAACCAGTCCGGTAAAAATGGCCAACGGGAAGTTCCACGGGCTGATTGCTACAAATAATCCGCGCCCATGCAGGGTCAGCCGGTTGCTTTCGCCCGTCGGGCCCGGCAGTGCTTCTCCCTCTGGTGTGAACAGGCGGCGCGCTTCGGCAGCGTAGTATCGCAGGAAGTCGACCGCCTCACGCAATTCTAGCACCGCGTCAACCAGTGTCTTGCCCGCCTCACGCTGACAGATCGAAAGGAACAGGTCGCGGTTGTCTTCGTACAGATCGGCTACGCGTTCCAGCAGATCGGCACGCGCCGCTCCGCCAAGCGCATCCCAAGCTGTCTGTGCGTTTACGGCAGCGGCGATGGCCTGGTTGATTTCTTCGGCGGTAGCGTCATGGCTCTGGCCGATTAAAGTGCCATCTGTGGGCGAACAAATCGCCCTCTCCGCACTGACCTCAAGTCTAGTGCAGGTTCTGCTAACTCGCGTTGGTTCGGCCACCCAGCTGTCTACCTTGGCTAGTTCGGCAAGCACATCCGTCAGCGGATTGCGCACCAGCGGATCGGCAAGATCAATTCCCGCGCTGTTGACACGCCCCGCAAAAATATCGCGCGGCAAGGGTATCGCCGGATTGCGGCGCGGCTGCAGCCCGGTGAGTTCGGTCACAGGATCACCAACCAATTCGGAAACAGCAACCTCGGCATCGGCCATGCGGTTGACAAAGCTGCTGTTGGCCCCGTTTTCCAACAGTCGCCTGACAAGATAGGCCAACAATTCCTTATGCCCGCCAACTGGCGCGTAGATACGCACTGGGGTGCGCTGCTCGCCGCGACCAGCCTCATAGCGAGCCAATTCGGCATAGACATCTTCGCCCATGCCGTGAAGCCGCTGGAATTCGAACGGGGCATCGCCAGCCAATGCCTTGATCGCGCCGATAGTGTACGCGTTGTGCGTAGCGAAAGCGGAATAGATGGCATCGGGGGCGGCAAGCATTTTAGCAGCGCATGCCAGATAGGACACGTCGGTCGCGACCTTGCGGGTGAACACCGGATAGTCGCTGTGCCCGCCGACCTGACTCAACTTTATTTCGCTGTCCCAATAGGCGCCCTTGACCAGCCGGACCATGATCCGGCGGCCATACCGGCGGCCCAGCGCCGCCACCCAATCGACCAATGGCACGGCGCGCTTGGAATAGGCCTGCAATGCCAGACCAAAGCCTTGCCAGCCGCCGGCGAACAGTTCCTCATCGGCGACGAGCGTCTCGATGATGTCCAGCGAAAGTTCAAGCCGCTCAGCTTCTTCCGCGTCAATGGTGAAATGTACATCGGCATCACGTGCCTTCAAGGCCAGGTCTTTCAGCATTGGCACTAGCGCGGCCCGCGCGGCTTCAGCATGGAAAAAATCATAGCGTGGATAAAGTGCGGACAGCTTGACCGAAATCCCCGGCGAGCGGACGACGCCGGCGCCGGCCTCGGCGGCGATAGCGTCCAGCGCGCCGTGGTAAGACTGCAGATATTTCTGCGCGTCTGAAAAGGTCATTGCCGCTTCGCCGAGCATGTCGAAACTGTGTGTCAGGCCAAGCTTGCGCTCGGGCGCAGCGCGTTCAAGCGCCTCTTCAATAGTCCGGCCGAACACGAACTGGCCGCCTAGGATCTTCATTGCTTGCAATGTAGCCTGGCGGATCACCGGCTCGCCTAGGCGGCCTACCGCTCGCTTAAGCGTGGCGCCCAAGCCGCCCGCCGCTTCGCGCCGCTGGTCGAGCACCTGCCCGGTCAGCATCAACGAAAATGTTGCAGCGTTGACGAAGGTTGACCCGCTTGAGCCCAGATGATCGCCCCAGTCGATCCCGGAAAGCTTGTCATGGATCAACGCGTCGGCGGTGGCGGCATCGGGCACGCGCAGCAGCGCTTCGGCCAGGCACATAAGCGCGATGCCTTCGTCCGTGCCAAGCCCGTACGTTTGCAGAAACGCGTCCAGCCCGCTGGCCTTGTGCGCCCGAGCACCTTCGACCAGTTGCGCAGCTATGCGTTGAGCTGCACGATGTGCGGCAAGGGATTTCGCGGCCTGGCGCAAGCGCTCGGCAATGCAGGCTTCCTCGTCCATCCGGTAGGCCAGACGAAGGGAGGTGCGATCAGGCAAAGCGGGCAAGCGGAACTCCGACACAGGGGATCTTCCGGCCCTAGCACTAGTTGCAGACGAAACCAATCAGGCGGTTGAAGCCGCAGTCATGCAGGGACTTCAGGCGGTATCGCGGCGTATCGTCTCGGGTTGCATGATCACGCTTGGGGCATCGTTGCCGGCGATGCGGGCAAACAGTGCGTCAACCATGGCGCGAGCGCCCTTGGCCACATGCTGGCTGACGGTCGTCAGTCGTGGCACGGTCTGTTCCGCAAAGGGCAGATCATCAAAACCGGTGACCGCCACCTGATCGGGCACCAAGATTCCGCGATCGGCAAGCACCCGAACGGTATGCATCGCTACAAGGTCAGATACGGCGGCCACACCATCAACCGTTCCTGCAACTTTTGCGAGGTGAGTGGCGATGTCGTCGGCCATATCGTCCGCCGCGATGTGGACGGGCAGTATTTTTGGTGCATCGACCCCGGCTGCCAGACAGGCCTCTTTCACCCCTTGAAAACGCTCGTTGAATTCGATCGGACCGGTATCACCCAGAAAGACGATGTTCCGGCACCCTCGGCCAACCAGAATCTCGCCCGCCAGACGCCCGCCGGCACGGTTATCAACGCCCACAGTGCATTGCTTCTGGCCCGGCTTGTTGCTGCCCCACACTACCATCGGACGATAATAGTCTGCTACCCGTTCGATTGCATCGAACTCGTTAGACTGGCCGATCAGTAAAACTCCGTCCAGCATACCGGAATCGACAATGCGTTCCAGCCAGTCTTCGGCATCTGGGATCACGCGGCTGAGCATGATGTCGTAGCCGTTTTCCGTCAGCGCGTCGGCCAGATGGCCCAAAATCGTCATGAAGAAGGGATCAGACAGGTGTTGGCGCTTTTCATGACCAAGAGGCACGACTACGCCGATGACCTTCGTTTCCTGAACGCGCAGGCGCCGCGCCATCTGGTTCGGGCGAAAGCCATGTTCGCGTGCCAAAGCCTGGATCCGTTCCCGCGTTTCCTTGTTGACGAGGCTCTTGTTCGCCAAGGCACGCGACACCGTTCCTGCCGAAACACCGGCCATGCGGGCCAGCTCGGCAATGTTGCGGATACGGGCTGGCGGCTGGCTCGGTTTGGTCATCGGCTTTCAGTGCAAGGCATCGCCGGTGCCTTGCAGCAACAGCGCGGTTGAGTGATGGGGCGGGGTGCCGTAAGTGTCAACCATTGCTGCTGCACCTGCGAACGAAGGCTGTCGATCGGTCAGGCCAGCGCCGATCTTCCCAGGGCAATCGCCCCGGTGATCCCGGCATCGTCGCCCAGTGCAGGCGCGGCGATATAACGCTCTAACCCAGCGTCGAGCTGCGGCGCCTTGATATACCCCGCAATCCTGGTTTCGGTTTTGCGTCGAACCGCAGCAAGCAGGGCCGGGCTTTTCATGACTCCCCCGCCAAAAATCAAACGGTCAGGCATGTGCAGCAGGATGAGGTTGGCGGCGAGAACGGCGATATAGTCAGCAATCAGGTCAATTGCCGCCGGATCGTCCAGTTCACTCAGGCTTTTTCCCCAACGGGCGATGATCGCTGGCCCACTGGCCAGCCCTTCCAGGCAATCTCGGTGAAAGGGACAATGACCGCCAAAGCTATCAACCGCAGCGTCACGCGGGACCGGTATATGTCCGGCTTCATAGTGTGAAAAGCCCATCAGAGACTTTCCTGCCCGTAATACGCCCGTCCCGATGCCAGTCCCGACCGTCGTGTAGGCCAGCGTGGTGCAACCCTGTCCGGCACCTGCCAGCCATTCGCCCAACGCTGCGCCGCTGACGTCGGTATCGACCACGACCGGTGCGCCGAACGAGCCGAGCACGTCGTGAAACCGTGCCCCGGACCAGCCGGGCTTTGGCGTCGTGGTGAACGTGCCGTAGGTGGGTGATAGCGGATCAATGTCGATTGGCCCGAAACTGGCTACGCCAAACGCCGCTATCGGGCCATGATCGGCCGCTGCGGCCCGAAAAAACTCCGTCAGTTCGGGAAAGCATTCCTGCGGCGTGCGGGTAGCGATGCGGGTACGGGCCAGAATCGAACCGGTTTCATCGGCAAGCGCGGCGACAAACTTTGTGCCACCTGCTTCAATCGCGCCGATCAGCTGCTGCGTCATCGCCATTACCCCTTACCTTATGTCGCGCGCTGATCGCACGTGCAGGACCGGGCGACAACCATGCCGCAATCGAATGCAGCGCGTCAGTATTGCAGGGCGTAAGTGGCTATCGTGCCCATTCCCAGGGCGATGCCAAAGGGCAGCTGCGCCGATTTTCCCTGCCGAAGCGTGAAAGTGGGCTTGCCCTGAAGTTTTTGCCAGATGAACCAGACGAAGACGAGCGCCAGACCGGCTATCGCGATCAGACCTCCCAGCACAAAACCCTTCTGCAGCGGAAACCAGGCTGCGCACGCGGCATAGAACTTGCCGTCACCTCCGCCAAACCAGCGGATCGCAAACAAGGTCATACCGATGACCAGTGCGACAGCGGCGTGCGCGGCATGCCAACCAAGCCCAGTCAGGCCCGCCTGCCAAAAACCGTACACCAGGCCTAGCAGCAGCATTGGCCCGCAAAGTAAGTTGGGGATCATCCTGCGGCGGGCGTCGGACACCATGCCTGCAATACATGCCAATGCCAGAGTGCCGCTGAAGAGGGCTTCAACGACACTCATGGCAAAGGCGTCCCGAGGGTCTGCCCTCTGTGACCTCTATTCAACGCTTCATGGCCTAACCCGGTTTGAAGAAAATGGTGCGGGTCTTGGCCTTTTCCTCAACCGCCGCGGGCGCGCCTGTACCGACGGTCGCATCAAAGGCCGCTTCGATTGTTCTGGCTTCGATCACCGGCTTGGTTTTGGCGCGCGTGATGACCATTGCCGTGCGGACCGGACCTGCGCCGGGCGTGGGCGCGGCAGTCTTGATATAGAACTGGTTGGCGCCGACCCGCTGCAACTGACCAGGTGCAGCAGCCTGACGGGTCTTTGCAGCGGCGGCTTGCTGTTCTTCTGCTCGCGCCAGCATGGCATTGGCCTCATCCGCCTGATGGCGCTTTGCAAACAGGGGCGAGCGCATCAGCCGCGACAAATTGGACTGGTAGCGCATTTCGTCCGGATCTATCTGCGCAGCGCGTTGAAAGTACCGTTGGGCAAGGTCAAAACGGCCGATCCGGGCGTAGGCAACGCCCAGGCCGTTGAGCGCCGGTGCCGGAGCCTCACCGCTTGTCACAGCGCGGGTGAATGCTTCAATCGCCATGCCGGCGTTGCCATGATCAAGCGCCTTTCGGCCCGCATCGGTCATCACGGCGACCTTGACCGGAGCCGCTTCGGCCGCGACCTGGATCTGCTCCTCGGTGCCGGTCTGGCTGGTCAGCTTGTTTTTGCCGAACAGCGCGCTGCAGCCCGGCAAAACAAGGCTGAGCAGCGCCAATGTGACAACAGGTTTCAGGTTCACAGTCATGTTACCCTCCGTTCAAGGCAGGAAGCAGTTGACGAACAACGCGAATGGCCGCCGGCAGCATCAATGTGCCGATCATCACCGGCAGCATAAAGACAACAAGCGGAATGGAGATGAGCACGGGAAGACGGTGGGCTTTTTCTTCGGCCCGCATGCGCCGTCGTTCGCGCATTTCGGATGCATAGACCCGCAGCGTGGTAGCGATCGACGTGCCAAGCTTGTCCGACTGAATGAGCAGCGTCGAGAACGAGCGGATTTCGTCCACCCCGGCCTCATCCGCCAGGCGCCGCAGTGCCTCCTCTCGGCTGGCGCCAGCGCGCAAGCGAAGCGTCGCCGTGGCCAGCATGCCCGAAACCAGCGGGTGGCTGTTGATCATTTCCTTGGCCACCCGGTCAAGTGCTGCTTCAAGGCCGAGCCCCGCTTCGACACAGACCAGCATCAGGTCAAGGCAATCGGGAAAGCCGTTCACAATTTCTTCGCGCCGGCGATCAGCCTTGGCGCGAACATAAAGGGCGGGGATGAAAAGTCCCATCGCCGCAAAGATCGACCCGAAGATGTAGAGTTTCAGGTAAGATAGTTCGCGTCCGCTCCACAGCGAAAACAGAACCAGCAGAGTCGGCAGCGCGATGACGAGGACCAATCGCAGCAGGGTGTAAAGTCTTGGCGCAACAGGTGAAGTATAACCCGCAGCACGCAGCCGTTCGACCAGATCGTCGCTCTTGGTGTCGGACAGGTCGAGACCGGCTTTTTCGATACGGTCAACAAGGCGGATCCATGCCGAATCGTTGCGCGCTGTCAGAGTTTCGCTGTTGACGAATGTCGTTCCGGAGCCGTGGATGTCGCGCAGTTCGCCCCGCACAGCCATGCGCTTGGTAGCAAGATTCACCAAGGTCCATATGCCCAGCACAACCAACGCGAAAACCACAAGCAGGACGGAGACGCGGATCGAGGGGGTGGATGCGATCAGATCGAGCATTCTGCTAAACCTTCAGGTCGATCATGCGGCGGATCATCCACACACCGAAGAAATACATCAGTAGCAAGATGCCGAAGCCCCAGACGAAGATCGGGTCGGTGGCGACTTCAAGATAGAACCGTGCATTGACCAGAAACATCGAAACCAATGTGAAGACCGGCAGCACGGTCAACATCCAGCCGCTCATCCGGCCTTCAGAACTGAGCGCGCGCACTTTCATGTACATGCTGGCCCGGTCGCGGATCACTGCGGCCAGGTTGCCAAGGATTTCCGCAAGGTTGCCGCCGGTTTCGCTTTGCAGCGACAGTGACACCACGAACATGCGGATGTCATCAAGATCCCAGCGTTCAGCGAGGGCTGACAGGGCGTCGGTCAGGTTCGCACCGTAGGATACCTCATCCGAAACCAGTCCCATTTCGCTGCCCAACGGGTCTTCCATTTCCTTGGTCAACAAGTCGATTGCCGACGCCACCGGATGCCCGGCGCGCAGCGCGCGAACAAATATGTCGAGCGAGACGGGGAATTGCTCTTGCATGCGCTTGCGGCGCTTTTCGGCCATGCGGCTGATGACCATTATTGGAATCCCGAAGGCGATAGCCCCGCTGATCCCCAGCACCAGCTGAATGACGCCAGCAGTTATCGCCATCCCCGCCGACCAGGTCAGGAACAGGATCAGGCTGGCAAGTCCGGCGAAGGCAACCGTGCATATGCCAAGGACGCTGCGCGGATCAGCGCGCACGGCCCCCATGCGGACCAGCCGCTGAAACTTGTAATAAAGCCGTTCGATCGGGCCGGCATTATCGCCCGGACGCTCGATAAGGTCCTTGCGCAGGATAGAAGACACTTCATCGCTGCTTAATCCCGAACGCAGCAGTTGCAGACGCCGGTTGATAGCCTTGGTTTCGGCGCGGCGGCCCAGTACAAAGCCAAGCACGAATTGCGACAGCAGAAAAATCGACGCGAATACCGCGACCAGCACAAAAAGGCGGATGAACAGGCCGGTCATGCGCCCAACTTCGCGCCGGGACGAAACAGGATCGGATCGAGTGAGATGCCGTGTGCTTCAAGGTGAGCCATAAACTTGGGCCGAATGCCGGTAGCCTCGAAGTGACCGAGAACATTGCCCTGGCCGTCGCGGCCGGTCATCTTGAAACGCCAGATTTCCTGCATGGTGATCGTTTCACCTTCCATGCCGGTCAATTCCGACAGGCTCATCATCTTGCGTTTGCCGTCACTTAGGCGGCCGATTTGAATTACCACGTTGATTGCCGAGGCGATCTGCGCGCGCGCTGAACGCGCGGACACTTCGATCCCCGACATGCCGATCATCTGTTCGATGCGGCTCATCGCGTCGCGCGGGGTGTTGGCGTGGATCGTAGTCATGGATCCGTCGTGGCCGGTATTCATGGCCTGAAGCATGTCGAAGGCTTCGCCGCCGCGGCACTCGCCCAAAATGATCCGGTCAGGACGCATGCGCAGCGCGTTCTTGACGAGGTCACGCTGGTTGACTTCGCCGCGACCTTCGATGTTGGAAGGCCGTGTTTCCAGGCGGGCTACGTGTTCCTGTTGCAGCTGGAGTTCGGCGGAATCCTCGATAGTAACGATGCGCTCGCGCTCATCGATATAGCTCGACAGGGCGTTCAGCAGAGTGGTCTTGCCCGAACCGGTGCCGCCCGAAATGATGATGTTGAGGCGCGAGTTCACGATGGCTTCAAGGATCGGCGCGACCTGGGCAGGCATCGATCCGAACTCGATCATCTTCTCCATCGAGATCGGCTTTTTTGAGAACTTGCGGATCGAAAGCAGCGATCCATCGATCGCCAGCGGGGCGACGATTGCGTTTACGCGGCTGCCGTCAGCAAGGCGTGCATCGACGAAGGGCGAGCTTTCGTCCACCCGGCGGCCTACAGCGCTGACGATCTTCTGGATGATGCGCAACAAGTGCTTTTCATCCTGGAAACGCGTGGCAACACGTTCCAGCACCCCGAAGCGTTCGACGAACACCGTATCGTGCCCGTTGACCAGGATGTCGTTGATCGTTTCATCCTGCAAAAGCGGCTCAAGCGGACCGAGGCCGAGCAGTTCGTCCAGCACGTTCTCAACCAGGCGTGAGCGTTCTGCCTTGTTGAGAACTTCGCCGCCGCTATCCAGCAGTTCGGCCACGACCTGGCTGATTTCAATTTCAATCCGGTCGCGCGGCATCTTGTCCAGCGCCGAGAGATTGATCTTTTCAAGCAACTGGCGATGAACCCGAACCTTCAGGTCGAGCAGGCGCGGATCTTCGCCGCCGCGGCGCGGTGGAACGACATCGGGCAGGGTGGCCGGCGACGAAGCGGCTTGCGCCATCTCGGCTGCTTCATCGCCCAGCGATGGAGCGCGCTTGACCTGCCAGATGCTCATGCCAGGCCTCCCGGCGCAAAGCGGGCGGCCAGCGTTTCAGCAATGGCGCGAACGTCGACCTGAAAACGGGACTTGCGGCTGATCTGGTGTACCAGAAGACCCTGATCCTGGGCGGTGCTCACGGTTGGTTCGTCCAGGCTGACGCTGCCCAGCACCGGACGGCCCAGCGTCTCGGTCGCATCGCCGACGTCGATGGTCCTGAACATGCGGCGCTCGGACCGGTTGACGACCAGCTGAACATCATCACCTTCGATTCCGACCGAACTGAACAGGTCAAGCCGGCGGCGAGCCTGGCGCAAGCTGCCAACCGAAAGTTCGACGACCATCAGCACCTGGCTGGCGGCTGTGAGGGCGGAAAGCGACCAGTTGGTCCAGTTGGCGGGCAGGTCGAGAACAACATAACTGTACTGGTGGCGAATGACTTCGATCAGGCGGAGCATTCGATCCGTATCGACCGATTCCAAAGGCATGATCGCATCTGGGGCGGCAAAGACATGGACATTATCCGCCCCAGTGCGCGCAACAGATCGAACCAGCTCCTCGTCCAGCCGTTCATCCGCTGCCATCAGGTCGGCGATGGAACCGCGTCCGGTCGCCGCCGTGTAGTCAGCCACAGCGCCGAATTGCAGGTCAAGGTCGATGATCGCCACGCCGCGTCCGCTGGTGTCGCGTTCCCCCAGCGCAGCGGCAAGATGAGTGGCAATGGACGTAGCGCCGCAGCCCCCGATCGAGCGAACGACGGCAAACATGGGCGCCAGCCGCACGGCGCCATGGCGCCGGCTCTTGTGCTGGGCCATGACATCGGCAGCGGTTTCAAGCAGCTCTTCGAACTTAAAGGGTAGCGAAACGACATCGTCGACCCCTTCGCGTACCAGCATGCGCACCAGGGCAACCGACGCATCGGGCAGCGCGGCGACGACCGGGAGATTGGGCAGCTTGCGCTTCAGTTCACCCAGCCGGTCCATCGAACGGCGGTTGTGCGGATCAATTTCCAACACGATCAGCGAAGCCACGCTGGCCGCATCGAGCGGCACTGCAGCGGTGTTTTCGCACGGAAGGACGACCAGGCCGGGCAGGGCATCGCTGCTTTCGTTCCAGTCAATCGCACCGGCATGTGCAGGCGACGCAACGATAAGCACGTTAGCGCACGTCAACACACCGGACTCCTTTCGACTGAACTGCGTATATTCCTGGGTACCCATGTCTGGTCCTTAACTTGAAACCGACCCGCTGCCGTCCTCCATCGTCAGCGAATAGGAAATGTTGGGGAACGTGATCCCCGCGGCTGGAAAGATGAATGTCGTTAGCGGGCGGAACTGAAGGTTCTGCACCGTAACCTTGGTTAGCGGGGCTACATCGGGCCCATTGGGGTCCCCGGAAAAGCCGATACCTGAATAGTCGTAATCGACACGAACATTGGCATAGCTGATGTCTGGGTCGATCTGTTGCATCCGCTCGACCAGGTCCTGAAATGGCCGCGTACTGTTTGTGGGCGCGAGCGCAAAACCTGAAGGAGCCGTTCCGCCCTTCCACGTGCAAGTCGTAGCGGATGACGTGCCCGTGCAGAAAATACCGGGGAAGGATCCTGAAGGAACGATGGTTCCTTGCGTGATGCCGCCGGAAACTGCGAAACTATAGGTTCGCAAGCCAGCCGGGATGGTATCCGTGACAACAGCCCGCCGGGCGCCGACTTGTACGGCCTTTGCAACCTGGTTCATATCCCAGGCGAACCGCCCGGCATCGATGATTCCAAACAGGAATAGCACCATCAGCGGCAGCACCAACGAAAACTCTGCCGCTCCGCCGCCGGTCGTGTCGCGCAAGAAGGTGCGGAGAGTTTTCATAGTCCCATCACCGGGCTTTCGGCGACGGCGCCCATGCGCATTGCCGTACTGAACCCCAGGGTTGTGCCGATCAGCGAAGGATACAGCACGTTGGCGGAAATCTTGACCCGTGGCGCGTTGCCGCTGACTGCCCCATACAGGCCGCCTTGTCCGGTTGCACAGGTCAGTGACACGGTGACGTCACCGTCAGTCCACCCGCTGATGCGCGAGTTTCCACCCGAAATTTGCCCGGTACGCGTGATGTTCTTTATTTCGGCGAGCTTGGTGGTGTTGATCGTGCTGGGGCAGGTGTAGTTGATGAAGTCCTGCCGTCCGGCAAACCGGGCAGCATCGCGCACGCCCATTACCACCTTGTGTTCGTTCCAGATGTAATAGGCGCCCTCAAACATCATGAAGGTCAGGGCCAGCAGGAGCGGCAGAACCAACGCCATCTCGGCCGCTGCAGTACCGCTTCGATCGCGCAGGAAAGAAAGGCGCGGTATCATGGTCAATGCACCAGATACGGCACGTCGCGCCGAATTGTCTGCGCTGCAATCGAGCCGCCCCCACCCAGAGTCGAACCGCCGATCACCTCGACATAAACCTGGTCATCGGTTGTGCGCTTGCTGGCGCCGTTCCCTCGATTGAATGCGGGTTCAACCAAAAACACATCGACCCATTTCAAAATGTCGACCTTGCCGTTTCCGGCGATCTTGGTTGCCTGAGACAGGCAATTGACCACAGCCATCACGAAGCGTCGCCGGTCAGGATCGGAACTGCTTTGCGGGGTACGGCAGACTGGCTGTGAATAGGCCGCAAAGCCGCCGTTGGGCGAGGCTACCGACTGCGAAGCCAGATAGGATGTATTCGCTTTCTCCCACTGGTATACCGCATAGCGCGACGCTGTGCTGCCAAGGCCGGTCAGCGATTGCCATTGCGATGGATCGAGGCCGTAGTTGACCTTGAAGTACGCGTTTCTGTCCCAGCTGCCATCGCCGATAGGTGAAGCGTTCGTGGTCGTCGAGCCGGACGTATAGCTGCATGAGCCGTCAAATGAGACGGCATGACACATGTCCCGAGGATGCCCCATTATATCAGGATAGCCCGAAGTCATCTCGGCAGTTGCCGAGGTCGGACGATAAGGAGTGTTCGCCTCTTGCCAGCCGTTGTTGCCGGTGGTGCCGCATTGGTTCTTCCGGATCAGGTCTTTGCGGCTGTTCAATGCTGCACTGCAGGTTCCGCTTCCCGGGCACGTATTTGCGCCATTGGTATCGATATCAAAGCGCGTATTGAACGCGTTGAATACGACTTCCTTCTGGCCAGGGTTCAAGCCGACTTGGTCGGCTGCCACGCAATCGAACGGAACCTGATCGTAGCCGAGCATTTTCGCCAGGTCCGAAGTTGCGTTGCCGCCATTTGAATCAAGGAACCCGAAATTGCCAGGTGCGGTGGGCGAGCCTGCCAACAGCTTTATGCCGTGACCGATCAGTGATGTGGTGTCGAAATCCGGACCGAGGTTGGTGGCCGTTTCGGCAGGATTGCACATGAACACTGGCGGGACTTTGCAGACCGATGAACCCAGCCCGGCCATGGCTCCTGCCTTGAGAGTGCCAACCAGCAGGCTGGTGAGCGGTGTAAAGGCATAGCGCACCGTGCGCACATCGACGTCGAGTTCGATGAACTTGGCGTTGGCATCGCCAGTGGCGGCGGTAGTGGCCAATTTGTCCTGCCAGAAACGTACAGAGCCGGTGGCATCGCAGGCAGTCTCGTTGGCGACCGAGATCGTGTTGCTGTCGTTGGCCAGCAAGGTCTTGTTTGTGACGAGGCCAATGGCCGCTGCTGCCGCCCGCGAGCAGGCCCCGGACTTGCCGTCAAGCTGCGTCGCGCCGGCCAGCGCGGCCTGATCGGCGCCGTTCTGCAGTTCGGAATCCATGGCCATCAGGCGGCCGTAATCGAACCCGACACCGCCGATCACCACTAGTCCGACCAGCGCCATGGCATAGGTTGCAGCAACCGCGCCTCGCTGGTCGTTGAGGAAGGAAATGATCCGCCGCTTTGCCATGATCCTGGCTCCAATAAGCCCCTAGTTTCCGCCGCCGCCAGAACCGCCGCCGCCGCCGTTGCCGACAGTGGTCGTGCGGACCTTGTCAGGCTTTTTGACCTGGTCCTTGTTGTACCGTTCGATCGCATCGGCAGCGTGATCGCCGCTGGTGATGGGGTTGGCGGTATCGTACTGGGGCGCGGGATCGATGATCTGCGCCGCCATCGTCTGACGGTTGGCTTCGCCCCAGTTGTCGACGCGGGCGCTATTCAGGCTGCCTTCGGCGCAACCTGCCAGCGCAAGCGCGCCGGCAATCAGAAAGAGCCCTGGCTTAATACGCATAGTCGCTGTCCTTCTTGGGCTGGTCCGCTGCGGGCGGCAGTTCGCCCGCCTTGGCCGACGGAGCGGCCGGCGCTGTCGCCGCGCTGCCGCCTGCGTCAAGGTTGCTGGGTCCGGCGGGCGGCAAGGCCTGCGGGTGATAGGGCTGGCCCATCAGGAAGGTTTCCAGTTCGTTGGGGTCTTTCACCCGGTCGGTCGGCAAGCGAACCTGGTCGGGCCGGATCGGCGCTACCAGATGCGGTGTGACCACGATCAGCAGTTCGGTTTCGCCCTTCTTGAAATTGGTCGAGCGGAACAGCGCCCCCAGGATCGGGATCGAGCCGAGCAGCGGCACCTGATTGACCGTTGTCTGGAAATCGCGCGACAGCAGTCCGGCAATAGCGAAGCTTTCCCCATCGCGAAGTTCCAGCGTGGTGCTGGCACGGCGCGTACGAAGGCCGGGAACCGTGATGTTGCCAACGGTGAAGGAAGCGGCTGGATCGATCGCGCTGACTTCAGGTTCGACAATCAGGTTGATCGTCTTGTCGCCCAGCACCGTTGGCGTAAAGCCAAGGCTGACGCCAAATTGCTTGAACTCGACCGTAATCGCCTGATTGCCGCCGCCAGCACCTGCGCCGCCCGATTGGGCAACCGGGATCGGAAACTCTCCGCCGGCCAGAAATGAGGCTTTTTCACCAGACAGCGCCAGCAGCGTCGGCTGGGCCAGGGTCTTGGCCATGCCTTTGCTTTCCAGACCGTTGATGAAGGCTGAAAGGCCCACCCCGCCGATCGAGAAATTGTTGCGGAACACGCCGAACTGATCGGTAATCGTCGACAGGTTCAAAGGCGCAGTTGCAAGAGCGCCGGCGGTTGTGCTGGCGCCTTTGCCAATTACGCCGGTAAACTTGCCGACACTGTCCGCTGCGCCAAAGCCGACGCCGATTTCCTTGCCAACCTGACGGCTGACTTCGGCAAACTTTACTTCCAGCATGACCTGCTGGCTTGATCCCAGCGAAATCAGGTTGATCACCTTGTCCCCGGCATAGGATTTGGCCAGCTGCACCGCGCGGTCAATCGCGCCGGGGTTGTTGACCATGCCGGTCAGCACTACCGATTCGTTTGAAATCTTGGCGTTGATGTTCTCACCCGGCACCAGTTCGCTGATCTGGCGGGTCAGCGATTCAACATCCGGCCCAACGGCCACGTCCATCACCGATATGACCCGGCCTGCGCCATCGTACAGCGTCAGGCTGGTCGTCCCCATGGCCTTCCCCAGCACATAGATCGACCTGTCGGAAATCGGCAGGATATCGGCAACCTTGTCATTGCCGATCATCGCCTTGGCGATAGGCCGATCGGCGTTGAGCACTTCGCTTTTATTGAGGGGCACCTCAAGAGTGCCGGCGTGAATTGACGGGCGCGATTGCGCTGCGGCGGGAAAGGCGACTGCGCAAGACAGCGCGGTGGCCGATAGAAGCGCCGCTGCGGAGAATGCCGCGCGCCACATGATGCGATCAGTAGCCACGGATGAACTCCTCTTCGGTAGCGCGCGTGCCGCGCACAACGGTCATGGTCGGGCCAGTCGGGCGGGGCGCTGCGGGCACACCGGCCAGCGACGGGCCTGGCAATGCAACGCGGCGGGCCGCACCGCTGATCGCGGCAGAAGAAGCATTGGCATAGCGCGTTCCGCCGCCGCCGCCGCGGGCAGGCATGTAATAACGGCCGCCCAGATCGGCGCGGGTCACGGTCTTGCGCGCGCCGGTCACCTGATCGGCGACATTGCGCAGCGCCAGGCTCATCGTGCCGGACTGCATGGCCAGGGCAAGCTTCTGGGCGCCAAAAGTATCGACCTGCAGCGTTGCTGTCTTGCCAACGGCGGGCTGGGTGTTCTTTTCATCGGCCACCTGATCGATCCCAAGGACCGGGATGGCTTCAAGGACGACGTCGGTCATCTTGTCGTTGCTGACATTGCCTTCGCCGGGGATCTGGCGGGTAAGGATGACATCGACGACATCGCCGGGACGGACAAAGCCGCCAACGCCGGAAACATCGCTGATCGGAATGGCATAGGCCAGCTGGCCCAGCGGCAGGTTGGCCGACAGCGTAGCGCGCCCATCGGCGCCGGAAACCTTGGAGGCAAGCACGGGTTCATTGGGAACGATCGGGCGCAGCGCAACGCGGTTGCGGGTCGCATCCTCGATCGAGGTAAAGGCACCGGCCGGTACGGAACTGGCCGGCCAGTTTACCAGCCGAACGTTCTGCGCAGAGAGTGCCGCGCCAAACGCCAGTTCCTGGCTGGCCACAACGATCCGCGCCATCCGGTTTTCCTCGGCAATCTTGACCTGCTGCGTTTCACGAGCAGAAAAATAGATGTTCGCCAGATAAACGGCGATCAAGCCAAGAAAGACGGCTACCCCGATGGCGATTAAATTGCGCTGTCCCATGATATCCCCCGATGTAAAAAATGAGCCGTGACGGAGAACATCCCCGTCACGGCATCAAATCGAGGTCTTAGCAGACAGCAGCGCCGCTAGTCTGCTGAGTGCAAACCGTTTCAGCGGACTTGGTCATCGCCTTGCTGACATTACCGCCCAGCAGGAAGGCGGCGGCAGCAATGCCGGCACCGACGATGGCAAGGATCAGCGCATATTCAGCAGCCGCAGCGCCGGCTTCATCACGAACGAAATTACGAACAAAATTAGTCATGGTATTCACCCCTTCATGCGCTTCCGCTTCACTTGCGGAAGCGATGAGCCATTGATCAAGATCACCGGCCGGATGGCCGAAGATCCATCACCCGTGGGGGGGCTTGATTGGAACCGGCGCGACCCTGTTTCTGTTCTGGAACCAGTACTTTCGCACCGGTCCTTTCGCGCTTGGTTCCCCACGGGGATGCTCAAACCCTCTAACGATTGCCGCACTGCGTCAACGAATTGAGGGCAGAAAATATTTAACCTGTAATCACAAAAACTTACATTACCAAAACGTAAACTGCAATGGTTAAACGTGGAGAGTTTGCAACACCCTGAAAACTCCCGACATGCGAATCATAATGCGCGCCATCCCTTGAAACGGCAATACTTTATTAAGCATACCAACGGATTGATCCTGACGATTGTGGCATGATCGCCACAGCAATGCCTGGATGATCTGAAAGGCAAACACGGCAGGCAGGGCAATGGCGGGCGCATTGCGCAAGGCGCCGATTAGCAAACAAAAACGCGCGGCCGATCGGATCGGCCGCGCGCATTCGTTGCCAAGAAGGCTGAGGTTAGCAGACGTCGCCGCCGTTCGTCTGCTTGGTGCAGATGGTCGTCGCCGCCTTTGTCATCGCCTTGCTGACGTTGCCGCCCAGCAGGAAGGCTGCGGCAGCAATGCCGGCGCCGACGATGGCGAGGATCAGTGCGTATTCGGCAGCCGCAGCGCCGGTTTCATCACGAACGAAATCACGTACAAACTTGGTCATGGTTATCACCCCTTGATTATCGCCTTCCCGGTTGGGGAATGGCATCACGTTAATCGATCGATGTGCAGCCGCTGGCTGCCAATCGCATTCCGTGAGGGGGCTTGATCGGAACCGGCGCGACCCTGGTTGTTTTTACGAACCAGTACTTTCGCACCGGTCCTTTCGCGCTTGGTTCCCCACGGGATGATTAGAAAATGTCGATAAGGGCCTGCGCCGTCAACGAAGCTGTGTTCAGAAATTCTTAACTCTGAAAATCAGTAAGTTATCTTACCACCCGGTGAAATCACATGGTTAACGCTGCGGGATCGGCATGGCGTAACGGCAAGCGGGAATCGAATCGTCAGCTGACCAATCGATGTTAAATGCGAAGTTGCGTTTGTTAATTTTTGACCCGGCAAATTGCGTTCAAGCTGGACAGTGCAGTCCCTTAAAATGTCAGTTAATCGCCCCACACCGCCGCATCGCATTCACCCAGCAGCGGGGCGGGAAGGGGCGGGGTGTTTGGCGCTGCGCTGAAGCGGACGGGCGGGGCCAGTTCGATCATTGTGCCTTCGGTGGGATGCTGGCGCCGGTTGAAAAAGCCCACCGCGCCCAGGTGCGGATCATCCAGCATATCGCCGATGTCACGCACGGCCTGCGCCGGGATCTGGTGGGCGGCGCAGCGGCGCAGCAATTCTGCCGTGGTGAAGCGCGGGGTTAGCCGCGCCATTTCCTGATAAAGCAGCGCCTGGTTGGACCACCGCCCCTTTGGCCCGGCAAAGCGCGGATCGGCCATGAAATCGGGCGATTCCAGCAGCGCAAAGATCGTGTCCCAGGCCTCGGTCGTGTAGGCGACGATGCTGATATAGCCATCGCTGGTGGGGAACGGCTGGCGATCGGGATCAAGCTGGCGGCGATAGCCGGCCCGGCCTTGCGGCGGGTCGAAAGTCTGTCCGGCAAGGTGCTCGCTTAGCGTGAAGTGCGAGAAAGCCTCGAACATTGGCACTTCGACCTTTTGCCCTTCGCCGGTCCGTTCGCGGTGGAACAGCGCGGCGATCGCGGCGTAGGCGGCATGCAGGCCCGCGACCTTGTCCGCAATCAACGAAGGGAAATAGCGCGGGCGGGGATTGCCATCGGTATGCGGCAGCAGGCTGGCGGTGCCGGAAGCGGCCTGGATGACATCGTCATAGGCTTGCAAATCGGCATAGGGACCGTCCTGACCAAAGCCGACGCAGTGGACATAGACGATGGCGGGATTGATTGCGCGCACAGCATCATAGTCCAGGCCAAGCCGTTCCAGCGCCTTGCCCCGCACGTTGACCACGAACAGATCGGCCTTGGCCAGCAGCTTGCGGATCGTGGCGGCGTCATCCTGTTGTTTGAGGTCGAGCGCGAGCGAACGCTTGCCGTGGTTGAACGCCATAAAGCCGGGCGCCATTCCCGGGGTATGCGCCGGCTTGCCCGACCAGCGGAAGGAATCGCCCGTGCCCGGGGTTTCGATCTTGATCACATCTGCACCCAGATCTGCCAGGGTCTGGGTGCAGTAGGGGCCGAACACGACCGTGGTCAGATCGACCACCCGGATCCCGCCCAACAAGGACTTGGCTGCAGCATCAGATTTCATTCCACCCCCGACGATCGACCCGGATAAGATTACGTGCATGGGCAATCGCGCGCGGCCAAAAGCAACTGTCATTTTTCTTGCAATCGATTGTTGCCAAGTGCCGAGGGCTGTGAGACAGTATGGGCAAGTCCCTCAAAGGGATCGGGGAGAATACGATGTCCACGCACCGCCCCCAGCTATCGCTGGCGCGCATACTCGAAATGAACCTGGGCTTCCTGGGCCTGCAATTCAGTTTCGGGCTGCAGCAGGGCAATATGAGCCCGATCTATTCATATCTTGGTGCGGACGAGGGGCAGCTGCCGCTGCTGCAACTGGCCGGGCCGCTGACCGGGCTAATCATCCAGCCGATCATCGGGGCGATGAGCGACCGTACCAAAAGCCGGTTCGGACGCCGCACCCCCTATTTTCTGATCGGTGCCGTGCTGTGCGCTCTGGGTCTGTTTTTCATGCCGTTGTCCGCTTCGATCGTCATGGCGGTATCGGTGCTGTGGATACTGGATGCCGGCAACAACATCACCATGGAGCCGTACCGCGCCTATGTCTCGGACCGGCTCAACCCCGATCAGCGCCAGCTTGGCTTTCTGACCCAAAGCGCTTTCACCGGGCTGGCGCAATGCCTGGCCTTTATCACGCCGTCGCTGTTGGTGTGGTTTGGCATGAACCAGGACTGGGTCGATGAACATAACATCCCCTATACCGTGCGCTTCGTGTTCTGGGCCGGCGCGGCGCTGTCGCTGCTGACCATTGTATGGTCGGTGCTGCGGGTGCCGGAATTGCCGCTGACCGCTGACGAGATGGCCCACATCGATGCCCAACCCAAGGGTGCAGGGGCCAC
>NZ_JAHEBV010000065.1 GCF_024642085.1 Novosphingobium sp.
AGCCGGTCGGCCTGTTCCTGCTCTATTACCTGTTCGCCGGCATTTCGGACAATGTCCTGGCCTACCAGATCCCCGCCTGGCTGTTCGCCAGCGCCACCGCCTGGGTAATCGCCCGCATCGCCGCGCGCTGGACCAATGCGCAGGGCGCGCTGCTGGCAGGGGCAAGCTACCTGTTCATGCTCGGCCCGCTGGAAGGGTTCGGCGGCCAGACCCCGGTGTTCTACAACCTGATGATCGCGGGCGCGGCATGGCTGGTCCTGCAATCGCTGCCCGCACTGGATGCCGGCAAACCGGGCTGGCGCATGCTGGCCGCCATGGCGCTGGCTGGCGCGGCGCTGACGTTCAAGCAGACGACGATGTTCGAAGCAGCATTCTTCGGCCTGTTTGCGGCGTGGCGGTTATGGCAGAGCGATGTTAACCGTTGGCGCGCCGCAGGATGGATTGCAGTTTGGATTATTGTCGGACTTGCACCGACGGCAAGTGCCGCCGCGTGGTACGCAATTCACGGCTATTGGGCGTCTTACTACAGCGCGATGGTTACGGCCAATCTGAAGAAAACAAATCCTTCAGTCATAGAGATCGCGACCAGCGCATTGGCGCTGATTCTTCGTCTTTATCCGATCCTGGCTATTTCTTTGCTTGGGCTGAAACTGCCTGATCAACCCAAATCGCCCAGAACCGATGTCCTGTTCTCTCTATTATGGATTGCGGCATCGATTTGCGGCATCGCGACCATACCAAACTTTTATACCCATTATGCCCTGCCGGGCCTGGCACCAATTGTGGTTCTTTGTGGCTTGGCAATGGGGCGTCGGGAAATTGGGGTGTTTCTTTTCGCCTTCGTAGCTGCATTTACTTTACTGCTCTATCCCGCTTTGAACACAAGCGATCATCGACAGTCCATCAATGGAATGGCGGCGATGAGCGAGGCAATTCGCGAACATGGCGGCGAACGCGGCGTATTGATTTATGATGGGCCGCCGCTTCTTTACGTCATGAGCCGGACACACCCCCTGTCACCGCTCGCATTTCCACCTCATTTGAACCACTGGCGCGAAAGAAACGTCAGTCAATTTAATACGCAACGGGAAGTTATAAATATTTTACAAAAACAACCGGGAGTTATCGTAACTACAGTTACGCCAACTTACACTCCTGGCAATGGTCAAACTCGCCAAATTGTTATGGACTATGCTTTCAACAATTGTCAATTGATCTTGGCCAAACCTTCTTTCGATTTGACAAGCTACGCTCTTATCGCAATTTTCGCCGATTGTGCACCACGACCTTATACAACAGAGGTGCGTTTCGATCGACGTTGAGATAGCAACTGATACCCGCAACAAAGGGCAGTCGCCAGCATGGCCGCTATTGATCGAGACACGACGTCGGTCCCTGCCCACTCCATGATCGGATCATGAATGGCGTAAAGCGGAAAAGATATCGCGCCCATGAACGCGCCCCAGCGAGGAGCGGTATTCAATCCGCCAGCAATAAGCAGCGGACAAACTATAATAATAAACACAAGGTCCGCCCATGGATAGCCTGCTGCCCAAGGCGAGCTTGCAATGACAAAGACGGGAAGAATTGCGAAGGTCAACCATGCTGGAAGCAACAGAGGTGGCTTATCCTTCCACGTCCTCCACAGGATTATGCCCAGAGGATATGATATTAAACCGCGGAATATTCCCCAAACCAATTCTCCACCCCAAGGGCCGCGATCAACACCATGGCCTGACGGAAGCGCAAACAGTGTTATGGCCGCGGAAAATAGCACAGCAACCAACAACGGTCCGTTTGAGACGTGACGAAAAACCAATGCATGAAAGGCGTTCAGAACAATTTCAAGAGAAGCTGACCATGACGGTGAGTTTAATGGAAACGCAAACATCCCAGGCGAGAGCAATGGTATCATCAACGCACCGAGGATGAATTGCCCGAGCGTTACCGGTGGGAGCAGCATGACACCAAGCAGTGTTCCCAAAAAAATTGTCGGCCAGAGCCGGCGATAGCGCGCCGCTACGAATTTTAATGCACCAAGCCTGTCTTCCATTCGTGGCTCGTAAGTTCTCGCAAGCACATAGCCGGAGAGCATGAAAAAGAAATCGACAGCAAGGTATCCCTTATTGGGTACTTCACCTCCTCCAAGAACATGAAAATAGACGATACAGAGAGCAGCGATACCGCGCAGCGCATCCAAACCATGGAGTCTGGTCATCCTTTACGCCCAATGTGCAACACCTTCGTTCTTACTCCAGCCGCATATCACGGGACCTCAGTGACAGGTTATGAGAACCACAGGTCGGAACCGGCTTACACCTGGAAGCAAGCCGCCTCCATCACCCCTTGCGCTTTTTCCGGGCGGCGTAGCGTTCGTCGCGGGCGGCTTTTCGTTCTGCTTCTGTCGGCGGAGCCGGCTTTGCTATGGCTGCGGCGGCTTGCTTGTCTGCCTTGGCCTGCGCGATTGCGGCTTTCCTGGCGGCGCTCTTTTCGGCCTGGGCCTTTTCGCGGGCAGCCTGGGCGGCTTGGCGTTCGGCTACGACTGCCGGATCGAGCGGGGGTTTGGCGGCCAGTTTGGCCAGGGCCTTTTCGCGGGCCTGGCGGGCAAGGGCGGTGCGTTCTTCGAAGCTGGGGTCTTTGTAGGAAGCCATGGGGTATGGGGTTCTCTTGGTTTAGCGTGACTGGATCGGGGTTTAGCACGGATTGTGCGGGTTGTGGGGAAGAAAGGGACAGGAGGTTCGCAGCGGCAGAGCCGTGACGCCGAAGGGCTCGCTTCGCTTTTTGCTCGCGGCCTCAGGCCGGTCCGGCGCTTGATCCGCGCCTAAGCTAACGTTGCTGCGCAACGTCGCTTACGCTCGGGCGCTTTGACTCACTCCTCACCCATTCTCAAAGCGGCGATGAACGCTTCCTGCGGGATGCTGACATTGCCGTATTCGCGCATCCGGGCCTTGCCCTTTTTCTGCTTTTCCAGCAGCTTTTTCTTGCGGGTAATGTCGCCGCCATAGCATTTGGCGGTCACGTCCTTGCGCATCGCGCTGATGGTTTCGCGGGCGACGACCTTGCCGCCGATCGCGGCCTGGATCGGGATCTTGAACAGGTGGCGGGGGATCAGGTCTTTCAGGCGTTCGCACATGCCGCGGCCGCGTTCTTCGGCAACGCCGCGGTGGACGATCATCGACAGCGCATCGACCGGCTCGTTGTTGACCAGGATGCTCATCTTGACCAGATCGCCTTCGCGCAGGCCGATCTGTTCGTAATCGAAGCTGGCATAGCCGCGGCTGATGCTTTTCAGGCGGTCATAGAAATCGAACACCACTTCGTTGAGCGGCAGTTCATAAGTGACCTGGGCGCGGCCGCCCACATAGGTGAGGCCGGTCTGCACCCCGCGGCGGTCCTGGCACAGTTTAAGGATTGAACCGAGGTATTCATCGGGGGTGTAGATCACCGCCTTGATCCACGGTTCGTCGATCTGTTCGATCCGGCTGGGATCGGGATAGTCGGCCGGGTTGTGCAGCAGGATTTCGCGTGCGTCGTCGGTTTTGCTTTTGCGCAGTTCGATCCGGTAGACCACCGATGGCGCGGTGGTGATCAGATCCAGATCGTATTCGCGGGTCAGCCGTTCCTGGATGATTTCCAGGTGGAGCAGGCCCAGGAAGCCGCAGCGAAAGCCAAAGCCCAATGCCGCGCTGCTTTCCATTTCAAAGCTGAAGCTGGCATCGTTCAGGCGCAGCCGGGCGATGCTTTCGCGCAGCTTTTCAAAGTCGGCCGCATCGACCGGGAACAGGCCGCAGAACACCACTGGCTGGACTTCCTTGAAGCCGGGCAGCGCCTGGACGGCGCCGGCCTTTACCGTGGTGATGGTATCGCCGACGCGGGCCTGGGCGACTTCCTTGATCTGGGCGGTGATGAAACCGATTTCGCCGGGGCCAAGTTCGGCCAGTTGCTCGATCTTGGGAGTCATGCAGCCGACCCGGTCGATCAGGTGTTCGGTGCCGCCGGCCATGAACTTGACCGAGAGGCCCTTTTTGATCACCCCGTCGATGACCCGGACCAGGATGACCACGCCCAGGTAGGGATCGTACCAGCTGTCGACCAGCATGGCTTTCAGCGGCGCGTCGCGGCTGCCTGTGGGGGGCGGGATGCGGGTGACCACGGCTTCCAGCACTTCGGCAATGCCGATGCCCGATTTGGCGCTGGTCAGGACCGCCTGGCTGGCGTCGAGACCGATGATCTCCTCGATCTCGGCCTTGACCTTGTCAGGTTCGGCGGCGGGGAGATCGATCTTGTTGATGACGGGGACGATCTCGTGGTCGTGCTCGATCGACTGGTAGACGTTGGCAAGGGTTTGCGCCTCGACCCCTTGTGCGGCATCGACAACCAGCAGCGCGCCTTCGCAGGCGGCAAGGCTGCGGCTCACCTCGTAGGCGAAATCGACGTGGCCGGGGGTGTCCATCAGGTTGAGCTCGTAATCGAGGCCGTCCTGCGCGGTGTACTTCAGGCGGACGGTCTGGGCCTTGATCGTGATCCCGCGTTCTTTTTCGATGTCCATGTTATCAAGGACTTGCGCGCTCATTTCGCGCTCGGTCAGGCCGCCGGTATACTGGATCAGGCGGTCGGCCAGGGTCGACTTGCCATGGTCGATATGGGCGATGATGCTGAAGTTGCGGATTCGGGACAGGTCAGTCATCCCGCCCCCCTAGCCGCAGTCATTCAATCTGTCAGCCCTGACGGATCAGGCAACTTTCGCCGGCTTGCCTTTCGGATCAACCTGCCCGAACTTAGGCATCGTCAACGCCATGCCAGGCTGTTGCATCAACTGCATAGGGTATTGTCCAGCAGGCAACGCGGCGAGCGGCATTCCCGCTTGCGCCATTACATAGGGCGAGACGCGGTGACGCGTACACAACCCGCCCGCGCCGTCATCGACTAGTTGCTGCTCGAACTCAAGACCCTGCATTGAATTGGCGCTGCGGCGCACGACGGCAACGGCAAGCTGACCTTCGCCAAAATCGACAACGAACTGCGTACCAGTGGGCACTTCAACAAGCCCTTCGACCATACAGCCGCTACGCGACAAATTGCGCATGGTTACTTCGTAACGGTGGTCTTCGTGGATCAGGCCTACTTTCCGCAGCACGGTTCGCCGTTCAGGTCGGTATCGACTAGGTCCGTCAGGTTCAATCACCCATTCGCCGCTAAGCATCGCCTCACAAACATCGTCAAATGAAACCGCTGAAGCATAAATGAAACCCTGGATTTGTTTTACTCGCAAGCGACGCATTTCTTCGAGCTCGTCGTGCGCTTCGATACCCTCAGCCGTTGTATCCATCTTGAGCGCTTCGGCCAAACTGACAATCGATGCAATAATCGCGGCGTTGCGATTGCCTTCTTGGGTAATTCCGCGGATGAAAGCCTTATCGATCTTGATTTTGTCAAACGGAGCGTGCTGCAGATAGGCGAGCGACGAATAACCGGTGCCGAAATCATCGAGCGCCAAACGAACGCCTAGCATCTTGAGCTGAGTGAACATCTCTTCGGTGGTCGCACTGTCACCCAAAAATATTGATTCGGTCAGCTCTAGCTCAAGTCGCTCAGGTGGAAGACCCGAATGGGCCAGCGCCTGCGCAACTAGACTTGAGAAACCGGGATTGGCAAACTGCGCAGCCGAGACGTTTACGGCTATCCGAACGTGACCCGGCAACATAGCTCCGTCGACGCAGGCCTGCTTCAGAATCCAGTTGCCCAACGCGCCAATCAAATTGGCTTCCTCGGCGATGGGAATGAATACTCCAGGCGACACGTCGCCTAGCTCAGGATGCTCCCAACGTGTGAATGCCTCGAGAGTGACAACCTTGTTTGTTTTGGTGTCGACGATTGGCTGGTAAGCCACGCGCATCTGATCACTGGCCAACGCATCGCGAAGATCTTCTTCTATTTGACGGCGGCGCTCAGCCTCATTGTGCAGGTCGCTGGAGTAAAAACGGAATTGTCCCCGTCCCCCGCCTTTTGAAGCATACAACGCGAGGTCGGCGGACCGGACAAGTTCTTCGCTGTTCAAACCGTCGTACGGAGCGATCGCAATGCCCACCGAAGCCCCAATAACGCAGCGGCTACCATCGATTTGATAGGGCTGGGACAGCATGGTGATGACCGTCTTGGCAATTTCGCCGAGACGACCGCGATCATCAATGTCCGGTAAGAGGATCTGAAACTCATCACCGCCGAGACGGCCTATTTCGCAGCCTTTTTCAACGACCACGCGTTGCAGACGCTGGGCAACCTGCTTGAGCAATTCATCGCCTGCTGGATGGCCGAGCGTGTCGTTTACTTGTTTAAATCGGTCAAGATCGAGCATCATGATCGCACAGGAACGTTTTGCCGCGCGATAAGCGGTCAACGTCGATTCCAGGCGCTTGCCCATCCGGTGGCGGTTGGCAAGTCCAGTTAGAGAATCATATTGTGCCAACCGCGAAGCATCGCGCTGAGTCTGACGCGAGGCTGTGATGTCTATTCCGTTGCCATGATAGCCAAGAAAACGCCCGTCACTAGAAAATTGCGGACGTCCGGCTATCGACCACCAAATAGGAGTTGTTTCGGTCGCCGCACGAACCTGCAAATCCGTGAACGTCTTGCGCGCGCTGAAGATCAGCGGGAGCGTCCGCTCGGAGCCAGAGTCATCATCGCGATCAAGCACGAAGATTGACTGGATGGGTTGGCCAATCAACTCATCGCGGTCGCGGCTCATCTTTGCCGCTACAATGTCCGAAACGTACGTGATGCGGCCATCTTCATTACTGGACCAGAACCAGCCGATGCCGGATTCCTCATAGTCGCGAAGAAGTGAAATTGCCTGCTGAAGCTCGTTTCCGCTAAGCTGCCCTTTGCCACGCGCAGCGCCACTCTTGCCTGCGCCAAGCAGGTTTTTAAAGCGACCAATCGTGGTTTCTTCTGGTGCAGCCATCTTTCCTGTTTTCGTTCAGTAGTTAAGTTTAGCGGCGAGTGCTCAAGACATAACCAGACATGGTTTCGATTTACCTAACAACAGACCCTTTTTGCGTGGTCCCCTGTTTACGCAGTCTGTGCCTTGACAAAGCGATCCAACCTGCGCGGTTGCGGCTGCGACAGCGCCAAAATTCGACCATTTTGATCGAGTTCGAGAGGGGCAGAAAACTCTACGCCAATACGATCTTCTTGGCACCAACGCGCCGTCGCCGTGGCGATAGTTCCCTCGGCCAGCATTATCCTGAAGATTGTCCCGGGTGGCACATTCCAAAGTCCTTCGACCATTGCGCCAGTCGAAGAAATATTGCGGATCGTACCATGATAGGCTTGGCCACCGTGATCCAGAATGATCCTGCGAAGCATGGTGTGCCGAACGGCGCGTGCCGCCCGGGGGCCTTTTGCAATCGCAGTGGTTCCTATTCTCAACTTTTCAGTGGCCTGAACGAGGCTGAGCGGCCGTTCGTAGATATAGCCCTGAACGTGACTGCAACCTAGCATTCGGACAAGATCAAGCTCATCGAGTGTTTCTACGCCTTCGGCCGTGGTTTCCATGCCAAGCGCTTCAGCCAGACTGACGATCGAGGCAATGATTGCACCGTTGCGACTGCCAGTGATGGTTGCGCCGCGTACGAAGCTTTGATCGATCTTGATTTTGTCGAATGGCGCTTTTTTCAAATAGCCCAGCGAAGAATAGCCAGTCCCAAAATCGTCGAGGGCAAGCCGCACACCAACGCGTTTGAGCGCCGCAAACATAGCATCAGTGCCCTCGTCGTCATTCAGGAAGACGCTTTCGGTAATTTCCAACTCAAGCCGTGATGGTTTGATTTGCGACGCAGCCAAGGCATTCGTGATAACCGCAGGCAGGTTCGGGTTGGCAAATTGTAATGGTGAGACATTTACTGCCACACGGACTTCTTCCGGCCAATTGGCCAGATCGTGACAAGCAGTGCGAAGCGCCCATTCGCCGATTGGCGTTATTAGCCCCGAGTCTTCTGCTATCGGGATAAATTTAGCAGGTGACATTGGGCCGCGCGTTGGATGTTTCCAACGCAAAAGAGCTTCGAAGCCCGTAATCCGCTCAGTCGAGGTATGGACAACCGGTTGATAATAGAGCTCAAGCCCACCCTGCGCCAACGCATCGCGCAGATCCTGTTCAAGTTGCCGGCGCTCTTCAGCGTCGCTGTGTAGATCAGCGGCATAAAAATGATGGCGACCGCGCCCACCATCCTTAGCAGCATAAAGTGCCAGGTCAGCGTTGCGGATGATTGCTTCGGCGGTGACTCCATCGGCGGGCGAAAGGGCGATACCGACCGAAGCACCGATGACAACGCGATGGCCGTCAATTGAATAGGGTTCGGACAGTGAATGAATAACGCGTCGAGCAAGTTGTGCCAAATCTTCGCGTTGTTGGTGTCCAGGCAAGACAACCTGGAATTCATCGCCGCCAAGTCGGCCGACAAGACCGTATTGGCCAACCGCCCTTTCTAGCCTGGCAGCGACTTGGGTCAGCAATTGATCACCCGCCGGATGACCCATCGTATCGTTGACCTGTTTGAAGCGATCAAGATCAAGAATGAATACGGCGCAAGCCCGGTGATCTAAATTCGGAGCGTTTAGGATTTTTTCCAGGGTTTGCGACATCTGCAGACGGTTCGCGAGGCCAGTAAGCGAATCGTAATGCGCAAGCCTTGACGCGTGCTCTTCGGACCTGCGTTTTTCAGTCAGATCGTTTCCTGAGCCACGAAAACCCATGAAATTGCCGAAGCCGTCATAAATTGGACGGCCGTTCAACGACCACCAGCGCTCTTCGTCAGGCGTCGCTGCCCGCATCGCCAATTCCGAAAAAGCCGAACGAGCCGCTAGATGAAACGCAAGCGTCCGCTCGCTTTCCTGGCCTTGAGTGTCTAGTTCGAACAGTTCAGAAAATGCCCTCCCGATAAGCGCTTCAGTCGGACGTTTCAGCGCTTCGCCGATTGTAAATGAAACGTATACGATCAGACCACGCCGGTCCGTTTCCCAGAACCAGCCCTGACCAGTTTGTTCATAGTCACGCAGGATTTCTTCAGCCCGCGTCTGCCTCATTTCGCGTTCTCTGGACAGACGGCTGCGTTCTTGGTCTGCCACCGTGCGGCGATCTGACGCAATCTTGCCAACTATGCTGCCAACCATCAATGCGACAATCGACCCTGGCGTCTGGGCTATAGCCGTTACCCCGGCCCACATGCCCACTAGCGCGACTACCGTCGCTGAAACACGGCGATTGAGCACTACACAAGCTACTGCAGATATAAGGATCAACAGACCTATGGCATTTGCCCAAGCTCCCGCACTTCCTTGCCCCCAGCTAGCCATGCCATAGCCTGTCAGAGCCATAGGCAGTCCTATTGTTGCTACCCCCAATGCAGAGCGCAACCGACGCTGGGTGACGATCCGTTGTTCGACACGGATCAAGTGCTTGGTTGCAGCTGCAATACCGGTTGCTAAGACGATCAAACCCGCAGAAGCCAATGGCGGCGCTGTCATCGTAAGGACGCCGAGCAGCAAGGCTGCCGCGAGAAAGGCTACTGCCATCCATGTCCAGTTTGGCTCGACCAAGCCGCGTGTAGCGTCCCATTGAACGACAGGTCGGCGTTTGGTGGCGCTGGTCGCGGGACGTACTCGTGGAAGCACTATCTCCGCTGTACGGGGCAAGACCGGCTCGGGCGCGTCTATAGGTTCGCGCTGCAGTGGTGCAACGTCGTTCGAAGGCTCGTGTCTGGCTGTGTTTGCCGACATAGGCCGGCTTATGCCCCGCCAGCGCTTGCAAAAACGTTAAGTTTACCATTACGCGGCGCAGTTTTCCCGGGTGGACATGCCAATCAGCCGCGCTGCTTGAAAAGGATTGCCGGGCGGTGCATGCTGCCGGTCACGACAACTAAAAACAGGGAATGTGGATGGCCAAAGAACGCTCGCCGTGGGACAACGAAGCTGCGCAATCAACGACGGCGCTTGGTCCATTGGTCGGTTTGGCACGCGAGGATTTCGTCGGGGCTGTAGCTTTGTTACTACGCGAAACCGCGACAGATCCGGCTCGTACAATTAAGCACATGCGCAATTTCGGGGACGATGTCGTGCAGATTGTCACCGGCAAGTCGCAGCTGGCGCCCGATCCAAAAGACAAGCGCTTCATGGATCCAGCCTGGCAATACAATCCATTCTTTCGGGCCGGTGCCCAATATTACCTAGCCATTCAGAAGGGCATGAAAAGCTGGCTTGAAGATCTGGAGCTTGACGAACTTGAGCGTGATCGGGCCAATTTCATATCGACCATAATAATCGACAGCCTGTCACCGACCAATTCTCTAGCCGGGAATCCCAGCGCGCAAAAACGCTTGATCGACAGCGGCGGCCTTTCGCTGATCAAGGGACTGAAGAACGCATACAACGATGCCGTGCACAACAATGGGATGGTCAGCCAAGTCGACAAGAAGCCGTTTAAGTTGGGTGAAAACGTTGCCACCACCAAGGGTAACGTCGTTTACCGCGACAAGATCATGGAGCTAATCCAATACGGTCCGACGACGGAAGACGTTTATTCAATTCCGCAGCTTACGATTCCTCCGCAGATCAACAAAATGTATATTAACGACCTTAGTCCTGAGAAATCGGTGGTGAAATATCAGGTCGATCATGGCATTCAGACGTTCGTGATCAGCTGGAAGAACCCCACCAAAGAAGAAGGACACTGGGGCATGACGGATTATATTTCCGCCTGCACCAAAGCAATTGACGTAATCTGCGACATCACCAAGTCGAAGACCGTTAACGTTTCGGCCGGCTGTTCCGGGGGTCAGACTGCGGCAATGCTGGCCAGCAAATTGGCTTCTGAAAAAGACAGCCGTATCGGCGCGCTAACCTTGATGGTCTGCGTCCTGCATCCAAAGCAAAACGATATCGAAGCTGGCTCCTTGATGACCGAAAACGGCTTGAAACTAGCCAAGCAGCGCGCTGCCAAGGCCGGAGTTATCAAAGGGAACGACTTGGCACGTGGGTTTGCATGGCTTCGTCCCAATGACCTGATCTGGAATTACGTCATCAACAACTATTTGATGGGCGATGATCCTCCGGCGTTCGACGTCTTATTCTGGAATGCCGACGCAACCAACCTATCAGCGACGCTGATGGGAGATTTCCTCTATGCGTTTGAGACCCTTGCCTTCACCAAGAAGGGCGAAGTTGAAATGGTCGGCCACAAGGTTGATCTTTCCAAAGTTGACAGCGATCTGTTTATCTTGGGCGGGGTGACCGATCACATCACGCCGTGGCGGGCCTGTTACCGGTCGACGCAGCTATTCGGTTCGAACGACGTAACCTTTGTGCTGAGCCAATCGGGGCACATGCAGGCGATCCTCAATCCGCCAGGCAACCCTAAGGCCAAATATTACGTGTCAAAAAAGCCAGGTAGCCCACCTGCCAATGTTGACGACTGGCTGAAATCTGCGGAGGAAGTGGCCGGCAGCTGGTGGCCTTTCTGGATCGACTGGGTACAGACCCGCGCTGGCAAGAAAAAACCGGCACCCAAAGTTCTGGGTAACGCGGCCTATCCGCCAATGGAAGCGGCGCCTGGCCTGTACGTCCTGGATCAATCCTGAAAGGCCCAACCTTAGTGAAAAACGACATTACTGCTGCCCTCTCGATGGAGACTGTCGGGGGACGGGTCTTGCGTGTAGCCCGCTGGCGTTGGGACGAACCAAGCAATCATTTGCCCCTGCTATTCTTCAACGGCATAGGCGCTAACATCGAGGCGGTCGCCCCATTGGCCGAGGCGCTTACCGAACGCCCTTTTATCATGTTCGACATGCCTGGAGTGGGCGGTTCTCCTGAACCGCTGGTACCTTACAACCCTTTTACGATGAGCTGGATCGCCAAGGAACTGCTCAAAAGGTTCGGAGCCGACAAGGTAGACGTGATGGGGGTATCGTGGGGAGGCGCCATGGCTCAGCATTTCACTCTACAGCATCCGCGTACTGTGCGCCGCCTGACCTTGGCCGCGACAACGGCGGGAATGCTCATGGTCCCAGGCAACCCGGCAGCGCTGAGCAAGATGGCCAATCCGCGGCGCTATGTAGATGCCGCGTTTATGGAAGAACATTTCCGCACGCTCTACGGTGGTCTGACCGGTGGAAAGAGCGAACATATCAGACGGCTCACGCCGCCTACGCCGCGCGGCTATGTTTATCAGTTGCTGTGCATGCTCGGGTGGACCAGCGTTCCCATGCTGCCGTTTCTCAAAAAGGAAGTGCTGATCATGATGGGCGATGCAGATCAGATCGTGCCGCTGACTAACGGGCGTATCCTGGAATCGCTCATTCCCAACAGCCGGCTCGAGATTTTCGAACAAGGCGGGCACCTGTTCATGCTAACGCACCGCGAACAGACTATCTCGTCACTGCGCGGGTTCCTCAATGCCCCGGATCGGGATGAGTTGAAAGCGGCCTGATACCATGCGCCATATCGCGATTATCGGCTCTGGCCCAGCGGGTTACTACACGGCTGAGGCCGCGCAAAAGCTTTGGGGTGACGGGGTAAGGGTCGACATCTTCGACATGCTACCCGTTCCTTATGGGTTGATCAGGACTGGGGTAGCACCCGATCACCAATCGATTAAAGGCGTATCGAAGCGTTACGAAGGCACTGCGCTGACCGACAACGTCCGCTTTGTCGGAAACGTAACAATCGGCCGGGATATCAGCGTTGATGAACTGCAGGGATGTTACGACGCAGTAGTTCTTGCCACAGGCGCCCCGAACGACCGCCTTGCCGGAATTTCCGGGGAAGCGCTTGGCAACGTATTTGGCAGCGCAGCTTTTGTTGGCTGGTACAATGGTCATCCGCAGTTCGCAAAGCTTGATCCGGACTTGTCCGGGCGCAGCGCGGTGGTCATCGGCAATGGTAACGTTGCGCTCGACGTGGCGCGGATCCTGGCGAAAACCAATGACGAGTTTTCAGGAAGCGACATTGTTTGCCATGCCTTGGATGCCTTGCAGAGATCGCGCATCGAACAGGTGACTATCCTGGGACGGCGCGGCCCCCATCAGATCGCTATGACACCCAAAGAGCTCGGAGAACTGGCCCACCTGACCAAAGCCTGCCCGAGAGTTGAACCCGACGATCTGCCGTCCGAGGGGGAAGATGCATTTCTGGAGCCTGGGCAGCGCAAGTCCGTGGCTCACTTGCGTGGCTTTGCTGCCATTCCTGAGGCGTTTCGCGCCGATAAACCGATCGAGATCACGTTTGACTTTTACGCCAGCCCGAAAGCGATTCTAGGTTCTGACAAAGTCGAGGGAATTGAGGTAGAGCGAACCGTGCTTGACGCAGACGGACGCGCGCGCGGAACAGGCGAGACCTACATTATCCCATGTAGTCTCGTGGTGACGGCGATTGGCTACAAGAGCTCACCCATTCCAGGCGTTCCGTTCGAGGACGGCGAAGGCCGTTTCGCTAATGTTGATGGAAGAATTCTGCCCGGCCTCTATTGCGTTGGCTGGGCACGTCGCGGCCCTTCCGGCACTATCGGCACCAACCGCCCAGATGGATTCGCCGTGGTCGAGCGGATTGCCGAAGACATCGAGAGCGCAGCTTTGACAACAGGTAACAAACGCGGGCGCGCTGCCTTTGATGATCTGGCGCTTCAGCGCGGGATCGATGTAGTTACATTCCGCGACTGGCAAAAGATCGACGCGGCCGAAGTCGGCCGCGCGCGAGATGGCTCACCGCGCGAAAAATTTGTCGACGTAGATCAGATGATCGCAGCGCGAGACCAATGAAGACGCAAGCTTTGGTAACACTTGCCGATAACTTCAGTCCGTGATTTAATCGTCCGATTAAAGCGTCGCCTGAAGATTCGACGCAAACCGGGAGACATCCATGGCGACTTACGACCTTATTGTCCGCAACGGAACGATTGTCGATGGAACTGGCTCACAGCGCTTTATCGGTGATGTCGCCGTTAAAGATGGCCTGATAGCTGCGGTTGGCACAGTTAAGGGCGATGCCGCGAAGGAGATCGACGCTAGTGGTAAGGTCGTCGCGCCTGGCTGGGTCGACGTGCACACCCATTATGACGGTCAGGCGACTTGGGATCAAGAGATGGCGCCGTCTAGCTGGCACGGGGTCACCACAGTTGTCATGGGCAATTGTGGCGTCGGCTTTGCTCCGGCCGCTCCTGATCGCCACGAATGGCTAATCCGCCTTATGGAAGGCGTTGAGGATATTCCCGGCACTGCGCTGGCTGAAGGAATGAAGTGGAACTGGGAAACCTTTCCCGAATACCTCGATGCTCTTGAAGCCATGCCGCGCGCGATTGATGTCGGCACCCACGTTCCGCACGGCGCCGTGCGCGCCTACGTACTAGGTGACCGCGAAAGACCAGGTGCAATTCCCACCATGGATGATGTCGCCAGGATGGCCGAAATAGTCGAAGAAGGCGTGCGTGCCGGGGCGCTTGGTTTTTCCACCAGCCGGACTGTATTGCATCGCTCGATTGATGGAGAACTTGTCCCGGGTACTACGGCGACCAAGGAAGAACTGATCGCTATTGGTCGAGCAATGGGCAAAGTTGGTTACGGCGTGTTTGAAATGGCCAGCGACATGCGCCGTGAATGGGACGAATTCGGGTGGATGGGTGCATTGAGCCGCGAAACCGGCTTACCGTGCACGTTTGCCGCGCTGCAATCCATCGCAAAAGAACAGCCGTTGGATGAACAGATCGCCAACATGCGCGCCGAAAACGACAATGGCGCCAATATTGTGGCACAGATCGCCCTTCGCGGTAACGGGATCATCATGGCATGGCAGGGCACGGTTCACCCGTTCCGGTTGCGACCCAGCTATCAGGAAATCGCCGATTTGCCTTGGGAGCAGCAAAAAGCCAGATTGCTGAATCCCGTCTTCAAGGCGAAATTGCTCGCCGAGGAGAGCGACTTTACCGAGGTTAATCCCGACATTCTCGGATTGATTATGATGGTCTGCGGTGGCTGGGCACAACAGTACGAAATGGGGACTGAGTTTAACTATGAGCCACAGATTGACGAAAGCATTGCTGCCCGGGCTGCCGATGCCGGCAAAACCAGCGCAGAGTATGCGTACGATTTGCTCTGCCAAGGCGATGGAACGGGCTTTATCTATTTTCCAATTCTGAATTATGCTGACGGCAATCTCGACTTTCTCGAGGTACTTCAGGACTGCGACGATACGGTCAACTCACTGTCAGATGGTGGTGCGCATTGCGGCACGATTTGCGATGCCGCAAGCCCAACCTTTATGCTCCAGCATTGGGTCCGTGATCGCAAGCGTGGCGGTAAGGTCAGCTTGGAAAATGCGATCAAGCGGCAGTGCCGCGATACGGCACGGCTTTACGGTTTGGATGACCGCGGAGTAATCGCGCCCGGTTACTTGGCCGACCTCAACGTGATTGATATGGAACGGATCCGGCTGGGCAAGCCATGGCTGGCGTTTGACTTGCCGGCAGGCGGCAAACGTCTGCTGCAAAAGGCAGATGGCTATGATTGCACAATCAAAGGCGGTGTAGTGACTTTCCGAAATGGTGAATGGACCGGAGAAACCCCTGGGGGCTTGATCCGTGGCCCGCAACGTGCCGCCATGGCCGAGGCCGCAGAATGAGCCAGCGCGCCGTTCGTGTCGGTTCGCCTGCTACGCTTGATACGCTACTGTCCGTCATTGCAGATGATCCTGGTAAGCCAGGTCCCGGCCAGATCCGCGTGAGACTTCAAGCCAGCTCGCTTAATTTCCATGATTTTGCCGTCGTCAACGGCATGCTTCCGACTGAAGTAGGCCGAATTCCTATGTCGGACGGCGCCGGTATTGTCGAAGCAGTGGGTGTCGGTGTTTCGGCATTCAAGACCGGAGATATGGTTGTCTCGACGTTTTTTCCCGAATGGCTTGATGGCGCGCCGCCCGGTACTGCATTCACCGGTGTACCGGGAGACGGAATCGACGGTTATGCTCGCGAGGTGGTGGTGACCCCTGACCACTGGTTTACCCGCGTGCCGTGCGGTTATTCTCCAGCAGAGGCGGCGACTTTGACCTGTGCCGGGCTCACTGCTTGGCGCGCACTTTTTGTAGATGACGCAATCCGGCCGGGTTCCACGGTGCTCATTCAGGGCAGTGGCGGCGTCTCCGTATTCGCCTTGCAGTTTGCCAAGGCGGCAGGCGCCCGTGTGATCGCCACGTCCTCATCCAACGAAAAGCTGGAAAAGCTGAAGGCGCTGGGCGCAGACGACCTGATCAATTACAAGGAAACCAGCTCTTGGGGTGCCAAGGCATTGGAACTTACAGGCGGAGCAGGTGTCGATTGCGTAGTTGAAATAGGCGGGTCTGGCACGTTGGATCAATCGATGATGGCAGCCCGCGTTGGTGGGCATGTTGCCCTGATCGGTGTGCTAGCAGGATTTGCTGGACCAGTGCAGACCGCACTGTTGATGGCTAAGAACCTGAGGGTGCAAGGGTTGACTGTCGGCAGCCGTTCACAGCAACTCGCCATGATTGCCGGAATCGAACGGACTGGGATTAGGCCTGTCATTTCAGACCACTTCCCGCTTGAAAATCTGGCCGATGCATTCCGTCACCAGATCGCCAACAAGCATTTCGGCAAAATTGTAGTCGACATCTAAGGGCGGACCACAATCCCCATTGACGGATCGGCCCGTCCCGCGTGGATCGCATGGAAAGCATCAACCGCGGCCATAAGACCTGATCGCTCATCGACTGTCACCGCCTCCTCCGTCTCGCGCAGGAAATGCCTCCAACTCTCGGCCACCACCTCGCCGAAAGCCTTAGGCCCCTGCTCCTTTATCGCCGCCAAGGCATGATCGGGTGCGAAAAATAGCACAGGTTGCGGATCCGGAATCGGCCCGTTGTCACGCCCAAATCCAGTGCCAACGTGAGTTGCGCCAACCGTACAGGAATAGCGCAAATTATCTCCCAGCGTGGTGTGCAGCGTGTGAAGCAGCTGGGCATTGCCAGCAAAATCTACAGAGACCGATGCCACCGCCGGCAAATCACGAATAGCATCGTAGGGCAAGACGATGTCGTAGAAGCCGCTGTTTCGCACGAAATCGGTGTTGGCGGGCGAAGTAAGTCCAACACGCACAATGCCGGGTGAGCGGTGTCGCGCCACGCTCGCAAGAGCCAAAGCAGTTTTGGACGATGACGAAGTAATGACAACCGTTCTTGCACCAAACCATTCCGCACGGCGCATCATGTTTTCGATCAGCAATCCGGTCTTGAACAAGGGCCCAAAAATCATCCGCTCGTTTTCATGTGCTGCATCATGCTCCGGATCAGCATTAAGTCGGCTGTACTGGTTATAGATCGGGCTCATCGGCTGCCGGTGCGCGGCGATGTCGGTAAATCCGCCATTTGAAACGTTGCTTGGCTGGACGTCTAGATGCGTCGCCATTGGCAAATAGCCATAGACTCGCTCCCCTACAGCGATGGTCGGATGGTTCGACTGCTCAACCACTGCATGGCCCCACATGGGAACGACCCCCCATTCTCCAGTGCCCGGAAAGAAGTTCCAATAACCGAACGCATCACCGACAACGGCATAGGTCACGTTGTTGGCGGTTACAGAAAAAGTCTCGATCCGCAGACGCACTGCGTTCTCTGCGAGTGGCTCAGGTTGCATTTCGGACAAGCGGGATTGCTTCAGATCGTTACGGTTGAACAGTGCTGTCCGGATCATGGCAACGTCTCCCAATGCAAATGGGCGCTCCATTTGCTGAAGCGCCCATTCAAGCAGGTGCGGCAGGAGCGGTAAAGCTCAGACCCGCATTGGCATCAGGACATAGAGTGCCGGCGATTTGTCATCTTGGCGGATCAAAGTCGGAGCGCCCGCATCGGCGAGATGCAATTCCACGGTATCACCGTCGATTTGTCCCAGAATGTCCTTGAGGTAATTAGCATTAAAACCGATTTCGAACCCGGCAGCACTGTAATCGGCCGGAACTTCTTCTGCGGCTGTACCATTGTCGGGGCTGGTCACAGACAAAGTGACCTTGTCGTTTTCCAGCGCCATCTTAACTGCACGGGTCTTCTCGGTCGCGATAGTTGCGACGCGGTCGACCCCTTCCCAGAAGCTCTTCGGGTCAAGTCTAAGAAGCTTGTCGTTCCCGGTCGGGATGACGCGAGTATAATCGGGGAATGTTCCATCTATCAGTTTGCTGGTCAGCACCACACCGTTTTCACCCCCCAAGGTAAAGCGAATCTTGTTGGCGGACAGGTCAATTAGCACGTTCGAAGCAGCTGCTTCGTCCAGCAGCTTTCGCAATTCTGCAACGCATTTACGGGGCACTATCACATCAGGCATGCCTTGGGCGCCATCCGGGCGAGCCAATGTGAAACGCGCGAGGCGGTGGCCATCGGTTGCGGCTGCTTTCAACTCCTCATCAGCGACGTGCAGGAAAATCCCGTTTAGGTAATAGCGCGTTTCTTCGGTGCTGATTGCAAAACGGGTACGATCGATGAGCTGCGCCAGGGTCGCAGCCGGAAGCTCGAAACTTGTCGGCAAGTCGCCTTCGACAATGACGGGGAAATCATCACGCGGTAAAGTAGGCAACGAAAAACGACTGCGGCCAGCCTTGACCGTCATACGGTTATCAGCGGTTTCAAGACTAACCTGACTACCATCAGGCAGTTTGCGGGCGATGTCGAACAGGAGGTGCGCCGATACGGTGATTGCACCTGGCGTGTCGACGGAAACAGCGCTCAAACTTTCCACCACCTGCAGGTCAAGGTCAGTAGCCATTACCTTGACCGTACCATCTCCTGACGCTTCGATCAGTACGTTCGAAAGGATCGGAATGGTGTTGCGCCGTTCGACGACGGACTGGACGTGCGACAAGCACTTCAGCAGTGTCGCGCGTTCGATGGTGGCCTTCATGGTCTTATCAAGTCCCCTGGAGAGCGCGATGCCGGAATCGGCTGCGCGCCGTCAATTCGGACTGCCTTTCTTACCGCCAGCGTCCCCGGCGGCAAGGCTGGAGGCGCCACATTACGGCGAATCTGGGGATAAATGCGCGGCTTGGCGGTCAAACCTCCCCCGCTTCAGGAAATCATGGCCATGCCACCGTTCACGTGGAGTGTTTGGCCGGTAATATACCCGGCCTCGTTGCTGGCGAGATAAGCGACGGCCGAGCCAATATCCTCTCCTTCGCCCATCCGGCCCATAGGAATGCGGGCGTTGATCAAATCCTTCTGTGTATCTGCCAGCACCTCGGTCATTGCGGTGCGGATAAAACCGGGGGCCACGCAGTTGACTGTAATGCCGCGGCTGGCGACTTCCTGGCCTAGCGACTTCGACAAGCCTACAAGGCCCGCTTTGGCAGCGGAATAGTTGACCTGGCCTGGGTTGCCGGTGGCACCGACCACGCTGGTAATAGTGATGATCCGGCCGTGACGGGATTTCATCATCGGCTTGCAGGCGGCACGCATCAGCCGGAACGCGGCTTCAAGGTTGACCTTGATTACCGCATCCCATTCGTCATCTTTCATCCGCATCGCCAGATTGTCTCGCGTAATCCCGGCGTTGTTTACCAGTATGTCGATCTTGCCCAACGTGTCGACAGTGGCAGGTACCAGGTGCTCAACCTGCTCAGTGTTTGAGAGATCACAGGTTATCTCGATATGATCGTGACCATATGTATCGTTGAGCTCTTCGCGAAATGCGCGCAGCTTGCCGGGGTTGGTGCCCGAAAGAGCGAGGCGCGCACCTTGACGCGCCAATGCATGGCTAATTGCCGAACCAATGCCCCCGGCAGCTCCTGTAACAAGTGCGGTCATACCGCTGAGGTCAAATAGACGATTTTCCACGGCTTATAGCTCCTTGGCAAATGCTTCGATGTCGTCCATCCCGATTACGCTGGTAATCGCGACATCAACAACGGTGCGCCCGATCATCGGTCCGAGAACCTTGCCGCCCAGTTCGGCGAATTGATCCACGCCTGCAGCTTGCATGGCGAGTACGCTCTCACGCCAGCGCACGCGCCCACAGACTTGTTCGACCAACAAGCGGCTGACTTCACTAGGGTCGGTAACAGCCGCCGCAGTCACATTAGCGAAGAGCGCGATTTGCAGAGCCGCAGGCGGTGTTTGGAGCAATGCTTGTGCCATCGCTTCGGCAGCCGGCTGCATCAACGCACAGTGAAACGGGGCAGAAACTGGCAAAGCAACTCCCCGTTTTATTTCAAAATCCCTGGTCGACGATATCGCTCGCTCGATAGCGCCTTTGTGGCCGGAGAGGACAACTTGCCCGGGGTCGTTATCATTCGCAACTGTGCACACCTCACCTTCGGCCGCAGCATCGGCCAGCGCTTGGGCTTTGTCGATATCGGCACCAAGAAGTGCGCACATCGCGCCAACGCCTACCGGAACGGCGGACTGCATCGCCTGCCCGCGCAGCTTGAGCAAGCGCGCAGTATCAGCAAGGCTGAACGCTCCAGAAGCGCACAGAGCAGTATACTCTCCCAGACTATGGCCGGCGACAAAATCGGCCATGCAGGCAAGCGAAACGCCGCTCTCCTTTTCCAGCACGCGCAACACCGCAATAGCATTCGCCATGATCGCCGGCTGGGCGTTCTCGGTAAGGATCAATACATCGTCGGGCCCTTCGCGCATGATTTTCGAAAGCTTTTGTCCCAGCGCCTCGTCAACTTCCTCGAAAACCTCACGAGCGACAGCGCTGGTTGCAGCGAGATCACAACCCATGCCCACCTTTTGGCTACCTTGGCCCGGAAACACGAATGCACGCATGACGACCTTCTCCTTTGGCGGGCGCGGTTATTGGGCGACGCCACGTCCGGCAAGTCCGAACGGCACGATCTTGTTGGCAACGTCATGACCAATGTCTGCCAAACCGAGAAAGGGAATACTGTTTCGAGCACACCAATGCCGTGCGATTTGCTCTGCGCTTTGCGCGAAGTCGATGTCGTTGATTGGGACGTCATTGACGCGTCCCAAACGCAGTCCGGCAATACCTTTTAAGTGCGGCATAACATGGAAGAACAGCCTGTCGACGGCGTAGAGATGTTCCGCAACCTCTTCGACCAGTACGACGTGCCCTGCCAAATCGGGCATCAGAGAGGTTCCGCATAACATCGCGAGAGTCATCAGATTAAAGGCGGCGACTGGCCGAGCATCTAAGGACGATTCCAACCCGTTCGCTGCACCAGAAAGGTATTCCAAGGTCCGGCCAACGGCTTCCTCACCGCCGGCTCGGCCGATGTCGGAAGGCATTGGCGCATGCACCACCTGCCCTATGCCACGCTTGTACAAGCCGGCAAGCAAGGTGCCGCCGTCACTGTAGGCAAGGTAAATCTTCGTTGCTGCGGATGGACCGAACTGCGTCAACGCGTCTTCAACTACTCGTGCTGCGCCATATCCCCCGCGCGCGGCCCAGACTGCGCCATAGGATTCGTCGTTCGCGCATTCCACCAGCGCTGCCAGACGCACAGCATCGCTACCCGCGAAATGCCCTTGTGTTTCAAAGCACTGAGCGTGAAAATCGAGATTGATTGCAGGATAGTCTGCGGCAAGCGCCTTAACGCGATCGGCAATATCATAAGTGATGGCACGCGAAGGTGCGCAGATCGCAACGCGGAGCATAGCCCTTCCTAACCCGGTTGCGCTCTCAGGCAAGGCCGCATACCGCAGCGCGATGACCGATCTAACTTCGCACCCTTGGTTTTTTTGCGGCATCGGCGGATCGGGCATGCTGCCGCTTGCCTTGATCTTGAAGAGCACCGGCGCGCAAGTTGCCGGGTCCGACCGCAGCCGCGATCAAGGCCGCACTCCGGAAAAGTTCGCTTGGCTCGAAAGTCTGGGCTTTGACCTTTTCCCACAAGATGGCACTGGGATCGTGTCCATGCGGCAAACGCTTGTCGTCTCCGCTGCGGTCGAAGATACCGTTCCCGAGATGGTCCGAGCGCGCGAACTCGGGTGCCCGCGCATGACCCGCGCAGAGTTGCTGGCAACACTTTTCAATGCGGCGCCCACCGGGATCGCCGTTGCCGGTACCAGCGGCAAAAGCACTGTGACCGGAATGACAGGCTGGATATTGGACCAGGCTGGTCGCAATCCGACAGTGATGAACGGCGCCGTCATGAAGAACTACGTCGGGCCCGATGCGCCTTTTGCCAGCGCCCGTGTTGGCCACGGTGGGGTCTTCGTCTCCGAAGTTGACGAAAGTGACGGCTCAATCGCGCTATACCGTCCGCAGGTTGCGGTGCTGGGCAATGTAACTCTCGACCACAAAAGCCTCGAGGAATTACGTGAACTGTTCGGCAATTTCCTGGCTGAAGCGCAAACGGCCGCTATCAACATCGACGATGCAGAGGCTGCAGCGCTGGCATCGCGAGCAAGACACTTGATAACTTTTGCAATCGATCACCCTGAAGCGATGATCAGCGTTCTTGAAGAAACGATTGCGATGGGCACCACAACCTTGACTGCAACCCTCATCGACCGTCGCGATGGCTCAACACACTCTCTCGCCCTTGCGGTTCCTGGTCGCCATAATCTCGCCAATGCCCTTGCGGCAATTGCAGGGTGCTCTGCAGCAGGCGTTCCGGTGGCTGATGCGGTTGCCTGCATTGCTACGTATTCTGGCTTGGCGCGCCGCTTTGACATTATCGGCACCAGTGCATCAGGCATAACGGTCATCGACGATTTCGGTCACAACCCTGACAAGATCGCGGCCACGCTGGCGACGCTCAAAGCGCACACGGGCCGGATCATCGCTTTATTCCAGCCCCACGGCTACGGTCCGCTTCGACAGATGGGACACGAACTGGCTGAGACCTTCTCCCGCATGCAGGGACCCGACGATTTAACAATTCTGTGCGATCCAGTGTATTTTGGCGGAACGGTTGATCGCAGTTTGGGCAGCGAAAGCATTGTTCAGCTGATTTGCGAGGCTGGCGGCACCGCCGAATATATCGCAGATCGAAAAGACTGCGCGACTCGCATTCGCACCATCGCTCGACCTGGGGACCGGATCGTAATTATGGGCGCGCGCGATGATACACTTGCACTTTTCGCGCGGGATTTGTTCAACTCTTTGCCCTGAACCGGCACACTGGCCGAAGCCCCCTTCCCTTTCTGCGCCCGCTTGCCCACACTCTTTGCCAATCGATGACCGAGTCTCCATCCTCAGACGCCCGCCACCGGGTCCTTCTTGTCACAGGATTGCTGGGCGCAGGCAAATCAACTGCACTCAAGGTGCTGGAGGATCTGGGCTGGGAGACCATCGACAATTTTCCTATTCATTTGCTTGGTCGGCTGATCGGCAACACCGATGGCCAAAGCGAGATTAGGGCACCGCTTGCGATCGGCTTCGATTCTCGGACCAGAGGATTCGATTCGAACCTGCTGACCGATCGGGTAAAACGCCTGGTCCTGCGCCCTGATATCGAACTTACGACCTTATTTCTTGATTGTTCAGGGCAGGAGCTGGAACGCCGCTATAATGAAACGAGGCGGCTTCACCCGCTTGCTCATGATGTTCCTGCCGCGGCGGGTATTGCCGCTGAACGTGAACTGATGGAACCTCTACGCCGCTGGGCAGACATAGTGATTTCGACCACGCAGTTCAGCAGCAACGACCTTCAGCAGGCCATTCGCCAACGCTTTGGCCAAGATGCACCGCAATCGACAGTCGTCACGGTAACCAGCTTCGGGTTTTCGCGCGGAATGCCTCCGATCGCCGACCTGGTCTTTGATATGCGCTTTCTTGATAATCCTCACTGGGATCCGGATCTGCGCCTGCTCACCGGTCAAGACCCTGCGGTCGGAGCACGTATTGAAGAAGACCCGGCATATGCCGATGCGTTCGAACGGATCCGCGATTTGCTGATCCAGTTATTGCCGCGCTATGCGGCGCAGGGCAAAGCTTATGTCAATGTCGCTTTCGGATGCACCGGAGGACGTCATCGGTCGGTATATACTGCTGAACAGATGGCTGCTGCACTGCGCGATGCCGGATACGTGCCCAGTATCCTTCACCGCAACCTAACGTCGCGCGCTGCCGACCTGGTGGAAGGAAAGCATTGACCGTGGTGCACATCAGTTGCATGGCCCTGCGCCACTCAGGAGGGAGATTCCCTCTGCCGGATGCCGGGTCAATCCAGCGCGCCGGGTCGCACAAGCGGAGCATAAATCCGGCATGATCGGTCTTATTCTGGTCACACATGGCAAGCTTGCCGAAGAATTCGTCCACGCCATGGAACACGTGGTCGGCCGCCAGGAAGCGGTTGAAACCGTATGCATCGGCCCCAACGACGACATGGAAGCGCGCCGCCGCGAAATTGCCGCCAAAATCAAATGTGTTAACGCCGGCCAAGGCGTCATAGTGCTGACCGACCTGTTCGGCGGAACGCCGTCAAACCTGGCAATTTCGCTGATGGAAGCGGGAGCAGTCGAAGTTATCGCCGGGATAAACTTGCCCATGCTGATCCGCCTTGCCAAAGCACGCAGTTGCATGCCGATTGAAAATGCAGTCACTGCAGCGCGCGATGCGGGCCGGACCTACATCACAGTCGCGTCGGAGTTCCTTGGACAGGACGCCTGAAAATACCGAGTTTGGGGGAGAATGCGGGGAATGAGCGAGTTTCGCGAGTGCGTCGAGATCGTCAACAACCGCGGTTTGCACGCGCGGGCCAGCGCGAAGTTCGTCAATGCTGTTGCAAAGCTGGGTGATGCAGTAACCGTCCGCGTAGCTAAGGACGGTAACGATGCTGCGGGAGCCTCGATCTTGGGTCTCATGATGCTGGGGGCAGCAAAAGGCGATTCGATCGAAATTATCACTGCGGGCGACGGCGCCGAGGCAGCGCTGCTGAAGCTACTCGGTCTCGTCAAAGACGGGTTCGGCGAGGATTGAAGCTGTGGCCGCCCGTAGCCTGATAACTGGTTTTTCCAACCCGACAGTCAAGTTTTTGCGCTCCTTGCGTGAAAAGAAACACCGCAAAGCGGCAGGCAAGTTCCTCGTCGAAGGACTTCGCCTGCTGACTGACGCGCGCGAAATGGGCCATCTGCCAGAAACGCTTGTGATGGCAACAGGGCGAGAACGGCACCCATTGCTCGATGCGCTTGAGGTCGAAGTGTTGGCGGCTGATGGCAATGTGATTGAATGCAGTTCGGAAATCCTGGCCAAGATCACTGGCAAGGATAACCCGCAGACCGTGGCCGGGTTATTTTCTGAATTCGACACGTCCCTTGCCGCCATTGATCGCTCGATCTCAAAAATCTGGTTGGTCGCCCAGGCACTGCGCGATCCTGGTAATTTGGGTACTTTGCTGCGCACGGGTGATGCGGTGGGAGCAGGCGGCCTGGTTCTCATCGACGATTGCGCCGATCCCTTTTCGGTCGAAGCGGTTCGGGCCAGTATGGGCGCAGTATTCACCCAGCGCATTGCTCAGGCGCGCTGGGAAGAGTTTCTGCCGTGGTTGCGCGCAGGTAAGGGTCAACTTGTCGCGGCAAGCCTGCGCGACGCCGCCGATTACCGGACCGCACCGTATGCGGCTCCCAGCTTCCTGCTCGTCGGCAATGAAAGCAGGGGTCTGCCCGAACAGTATGAAATGGAGTGCGATTTGCGAGTAACCATGCCCATGAAAGGACGCGCAGACAGCCTCAATGCCGCAGTAGCTAGCGCGGTGCTCGCCTATGCGGTTCTGAGCCGCTTCGAAAATTGATTACCAGCCATTAAAATGGGTAACGCGCCACTTTGCCTGGATTGCGGAAGCTGTCATTCGGTAACTCGCGATCGAACGCAAACGGTCGGTTAGCATGCATCCCGTGTGGCCGGCATGATCCCTTACTTCGACCCATTTCGCCGTTGAATCGGGATTGCCAAGCGCAGTGACGCTATCCCGGGAAATCAGCGCAATCTGTTTCCCATTCACGTGGGCTTGTTCAAGAAGCGGCTCGTCATTCGCTGAAACAATGAAGGCATTCAGCACGTCAAGGTCACCGAAGTCCTGGCTGAAATACCACGGCAAGGGAAAGGCATCCGTACCGATTGTCGCACAGCCGAGGCCGACCAGTCGATCTGGCTCATACCAAAGATTAAGCGACTGATCGGCCAAGCGCTTGCGTAGTTCCGCCTTCCCGAATCCGCCGCTAAAATCGAAATCCACTTCGTCAGCGGTCAATTCAGCAAAGCATCCGCGATGCGCGCCTTCACGGCCTTGGCCAGACAGAAGCGGAACGTTGCCGAGCTGGCAGCGACGCCACACTCTTTACGTGGCGCGAATCGGCCCTTGGGTTGCGCAGGTACGGCAGGCGCTGCGGACATCGCAGGATCAATCTCTGCTATCTGGTCGCCATTTATCTGACTAGTGCCGGTTTGATTACAGGCAAACAATCCCAACGCAAAATGGGATGAGAAAAATGCTCTCACCATGGTCTGCATATTGATGCTGACGCCCTGCCCCAAGTCCGCTGGACTTGATCAGCAGGGTTCAATCCGCATCTTCCTGTGTTGCCCGTGGATCAGGCGCTTCGCCATATCGCGGCGACGCTTCAATCGCAGCCAGATCCTCAATCTCACGTTTGCCGATTGCAATTCCCTTATCGCGAAGTTTACGCCCAGAAGTCAGGACATTCCGTTCGTAACTACCGACGAAATCGTTGTACTTTCGCACCGCACGCTCAAGCCCGGCGCCCACTCCTTTTAGATGTTCCCCGGCCGTTGCCATGCGATCATATATTTCGGCACCAAGCCGCCCGATCTCGCGCGCTTCGGCGGCAAGCGCATCCTGGCGCCATACCATCGCAACGGTCCGAGCGATTGCAACCAGGTTCGTCGGTGTCGCCAACAACACTTTGTTATGGAACGCAAAATCCCATAACTCCGGATCGTGCTCAAGCGCCGCGGCGACGAAGTGTTCGCCCGGCACGAACATCACAACATAGTCTGGCGCATCGTCGAACTGGCTCTGATAGCTTTTGGCGCCGAGCGTCTGCACATGGTTGCGCATCGACTTGGCATGGAGATCAAGATGACGCTTACGCTCGGCATCGTCAGTACTTTCGAAGGCAGCCTGATACGCGTTGAGCGAAACCTTTGCGTCGATCACCAGCTTCTTCTGGCCTGGCACGTGAACCACCGCGTCGGGCCGCAAACGTCCGTCTTCGGTATCCAGCGAATGCTCGAGATCGAAATCGGTGTGTTCGCTCAGCCCGCATTGTTCGAGCACGTTCTGGAGCGCCCGTTCGCCCCAGCGGCCCCGCGCCTTGGGCGCGTTGGTCAATGAATTGCCCAGTCTTGCTGCTTCGGCGCGCACTGCCTCTTGTCCGTCGCGCATAGAATGGATCAGCCCGGTCAACTGGCCGAACGCATCGACGCGCTGCTTTTCCAGACCCTGAACCTGTTCCTCATAACTTTTCAGCCGTTGATCGACCGGGGCAAGCAACGCCTTAATCTGCTCGGTGTTTTTGGCTTCAGAAACGGCGAGGCGCTCCTGCGCGCGGTTCAGAAAAACCTCTTGCGCCCGCTCTAAAACTCTCGCGCCGGCGTTCTCAAACTCCTTCTTGAGACTGTCCTGCGCTTCTAGCAGCAAACGCTTCTGCTCATCAAAGTGTGCGGCATTCGCCTTGAGCGTTGCGAGCTCCGCACCCAACGCGTCGCCGCGTTCGCGCACGATGGATAACTCGGCGGTCAGTAAGTCTGCCCGCTCAGCCCGTTCGCTCGCTGCCGCGAGATCACGAATCGAAGCCTTAAACCTATCGTCGAGATCCCGCGCTTCAGCTTCGCTCGCCGATAAACGCACCCGTAGATCGACAGCGGGGCGCGATCCTATGAACCAGCCGAGCATAACGCCGCCGATCAAGTTGGCTGCAATCAAAATTAACGCAAGAGTCAGTCCCATCCTGTCCTGCTAAACGGAACGGAGAGGGAACGCCAGAAACTTAATGACTTTTTTGAACGCCGGAATTGCGCGCGCCGGAATCAGGCAGCCTGACGCAGCTTCTGTAGCTTCTTGAGTGCCATCTGCCGTTTTAGACGCGAAAGATGATCAATGAAAAGAACCCCCTCAAGGTGATCCATTTCGTGCTGTAAGCATGTCGCCAGCAGCCCGTCGATGGTTTCTTCGTGCTGCTTGCCTTCGATATCCTGCCAGCGAGCGCGAATGCGCGCGGGCCGTTCAACTTCTGCATAGATTTCCGGAACCGACAGGCAGCCCTCGTTGTAGACTGCATGCTCTTCCGAAGGGTCGATAAGCTCAGGGTTGATGAAAACCCGAGGCTCTCTTTTAGTTGGCTGGTGGTGGTGGTGGTGCCCATCGTGATCACAGGCGACCGGTTCAGCGCCTTCGTCATCCGGCTGCAGGTCAATGACCAACACCCGCAGGGGAACTCCAACCTGGATTGCGGCCAAGCCGATGCCAGGGGCATCGTACATCGTCTCGAACATGTCGGCGACCAGCGTCTTTAGCGAGTCGTCAAACACGGTCACGACATCGGATACCACCTTGAGGCGGGGATCGGGGATTTCGATTATTTCGCGAATAGCCATGGCTGGCCAGATAGTGCGCCTTGGCGCGAATCTCAACCCATGGGGCGCCGAGCCCTGAGCGCCTGCGCCAATGTGCCTTCATCAAGGTAATCTAGTTCCCCGCCAACTGGCAGCCCGTGGGCAAGTTGCGTAACGCGGACGGGATAGCCTTCGACCCGTTCAGCGATGTAATGTGCGGTCGTCTGGCCTTCCAGCGTAGCGTTCATCGCCAGCACCACTTCGTCGATTCCGCCCTGCGCGACGCGCTTGATCAACGGGCCAATCGCGAGATCGTCGGGGCGGACGCCTTCAAGTGCCGAAAGTCTGCCGCCCAGCACGTGATAGCGACCGGTGAACAAACGCGCCCGGTCAAGCGCCCACAGGTCGGACACATCTTCCACCACGCACAGCGCCCGCTGGTCGCGGCGCGGGTCATTGCAAATGCTGCAAGGGTTGGTCGTATCGACATTGCCGCAGGTTGTACATTCAACGAGGCCGTCGCGTACCGCAATCAGTGCTTCGAGCAGTTGGACAAGCGAAGTTTCCCGACGCTTTATAAGCCACAGCACCGCGCGCCGCGCTGATCGTGGCCCCAACCCCGGCAAACGGGACATTACTGAGGTCAGTGTTTCGATCTCTTGCGATGCCATTGCGCCCCAGATAGGGCCGCGCATCAAGAAAGGCAAAGCAACGATGCGCGTCATTTTCATGGGTACTCCAGAATTTGCGGTTCCGACGCTCAACGCGCTGGTCATAGCTGGCCACGATGTAGTCTGCGTGTACAGCCAGCCGCCACGGCCGGCGGGACGGGGCAAACAACTGCTCGCTTCGCCGGTGCACCGCGCGGCTGAGCTCCGCGGTATTCCTGTGCGCACTCCTCACACCTTTCGCGATCTTGACCGGCAGGCCGAGTTTGCCGCACTGGAAGCCGACGTTGCCGTGGTAGCCGCCTACGGCTTGATCCTGCCTCAACCGGTGCTTGACGCCCCTCGGTATGGCTGTTTGAACGTCCACGCGAGCCTGTTACCCCGCTGGCGGGGAGCTGCCCCGATCCACCGCGCGATCCTGGCTGGCGACCCTGTGACCGGAGTGACGATAATGAAGATGGAGGCAGGGCTCGATACTGGGCCGATGCTGGCCATTGCCCGCACGCTGATTGACGACAAGACCGCGGGCGAATTAGCCGAAGAGCTGTCCGGGATTGGCGCCACTTTAATGGTCGAGGTTCTGGCCGACCTAGAAACTCGGCGCGCTGAACCGCAACCAGAACTTGGTGTTAACTACGCCAGAAAAATCGATAAAGCCGAAAGCCGTCTCGATTTCAGTCGCGCCGCTGAACACGTTGCCCGGCAGGTTCGCGCTTTTGCACCCGTGCCCGGTGCATTTTTCGAACTGGATGGTGAACGGTACCGGGTCTTGAAAGTCGAACTGGCGAACCGTGACGGTAAGGCCGGCTTGACGCTGGATGACCGGCTGACCATCGCCTGCGGCCACGGCGCAGTGCGCCCGGTACTAATCCAGCGGGCCGGGCGTCCAGTCATGGGCATCGACGAACTGTTGCGTGGACGGACTTTCCCATCCGGTACAAAACTCGCATGAAACGGTTTGCTTTGACGCTGGAGTTTGATGGCACGCCCTTTTTTGGCCTGCAACGCCAGGCGCACGGACCTAGCGTGCAACAGACAGTGGAAGAAGCAGTAAAGCGCGTCACCGGCGAACTGGTCACGCTACACGCCGCCGGACGCACGGACGCTGGCGTCCACGCGCTTGCCATGTGCGCCCATGTCGACGTGGCGAAGGAGATAGAACCATTTCGTTTGATGGAGGCGGTCAACTATCACCTTCGCCCTGCCCCGATTGCTGTGCTGACTTGTGAGGCAAAGCCGGATCATTGGCACGCACGCTTTTCATGCACGGGACGGGCCTACGAATACCGCATCGCAAACCGCCGCGCCCCGCTGACCTTGGACCGAAACCGTGCCTGGCAGGTAACACAACCGATCGACGCCAGGGCAATGAATCGGGCTGCACAATCATTGGTCGGGCGGCACGATTTCACTACATTCCGCTCAGTCCATTGCCAAGCAAGGGATCCGGTCAAAACGCTCGACAGTCTGGCGGTCCGCCGCGACGGTGATATTGTGTTAATCGAGGCAGCGGCGCGCAGTTTTCTGCACCACCAAGTCCGTTCGATGGTCGGCTGCCTGGCTTTGGTGGGCATGGGCCGATGGAGCGAGGATCAGGTCGGTGAAGCACTGGCCGCGAAGAGCCGGCAAGTGTTAGGTCTCAATGCGCCTAGCAAGGGACTTTATTTCGTCAGGGCGCTTTACCCTGACGAATGACTGCCTAGGTTGCATTTCGAAACAGATTCGGGAGACAACCTATGACATTCAGCGGCAAGCAGCTCACCACCCAGCTCGACGCGGACGGCACGCTGACCGTCCAGCTCAACGACAAGACCTGGGATGCGCCCAAGCCCGGCCAAGTCCTGATCAAGGTTGAGGCAACACCGATCAACCCATCGGATCTAGGGCTGCTGTTCGCTAGCGCCGATACCGACAATGCAGAATATGCGCCGGGAAAGGTCGTGGCACAGATGCCCGACAATGCCACCCGCGCAATGAAGGCGCGCCACGGCATGGCTATGCCGGCGGGCAACGAAGCGGCGGGTATCGTCGTCGCTGCTGGCGAAGGCGCCGAAGACCTGATGGGCAAGCGCGTCGCCTGCGTGCCCGGGACCGCCTATGGCAGCTATGCCTTTGCCGAAGCAGCCATGTGCATGCCAGTGGGCGATGATGTCAGCGCCGAGCAGGCCGCCAGTTCCTTCGTCAATCCGATGACCGCGCTCGGTTTTGTCGAAACGATGAAGCTGGAAGGCTTCACCGGCATCGTCCATGCTGCCGCCGCGTCTAATCTGGGGCAAATGCTGGTAAAGATCTGCAAGGCAGATGGAGTCCCCCTCGTCAATATCGTGCGCAGCGCAGAGCAGGTCAAATTGCTCAAGGACCTGGGTGCCACCTACGTACTTGATATGACCGACGCCGATTTCATGGCGCAGCTGATCGACGCGATCGGAGAAACCAAGGCAATGATCGGGTTCGACCCGATCGGCGGCGGCACGCTGGCTGGCCAGATCCTGACCGCGATGGAAGCCGCTGCCAGCCGCGGCGCCGCCTTCAGCCGCTATGGCTCAAGCGAGGCCAAGAAGGTTTATATCTACGGCGCGCTCGACCTTGGGCCGACAATCCTCAATCGGGCTTTTGGCCTCACCTGGGATTTGGCAGGTTGGCTGCTTACGCCGTTCATGGCGAAGGCCGGGATGGAAGTAGTCGGGCGCATGCGCAACCGGGTCGCAAGTGAACTGACCACAACCTTTGCAAGCCATTATAAAGCACGCGTCAGCCTCGAAGACATGCTGTCTCAATCGGCCGTCAGCGAATACAATGCCCGCCGAACCGGGGAGAAATATCTGGTCGAGCCTAACGGCTGACTTTTTTCGAAATAGCAGGGAACCTCTGTGCAATGATGCACGTTTGCATTGTCAAGCGCCGCATCCGCGCATCAATGCATCGAGGACCCGTCACATGGCTAGCGCAGCGAAATCAAAGCTCACCGACCACTTCACTGACACAAAGACATTGCGAGCGCAGGCCCGCAAGAACGTGGAAGATGGCGCAGTCACCGCCAACTTTCCTGAGGATCGTGAAACGATCATCGGTAAGCTGAACGAATCTTTGGCGACCGAATGGGTGTGCGTGCTGCGCTACATGCGTCACTATCACACCGCTTCGGGTCTGGTTTCAGAACCGATCAAGGAACACTTCCTTGAACATGCTAAGGCTGAACAGGCTCACGCTACTGCTTTGGCCGAACGCATTGTGCAGCTGGGCGGTGAACCTGACCTCAATCCCGACAACCTGACCAAGAAGAGCCACGCCGAATACAAAGAAGGCAAGACGCTCAAAGAAATGGTCACGGAAGATCTTGTGGCCGAACGCATCGCGGTCGAAGCATACCGCGAGCTAGTCCAATACCTTGGAGACCGCGATCCTACAACGCGCAAGCTGGTCGAGCACATCCTCGAACAGGAAGAAGAGCATGCGGACGAGTTTTCCGACCTTCTTGAAGGTTGGGAGGGAGAATAATTTCTTTATCCCCAAATGGGGCGGGCTTCCTAATTGGAGCGTCCGCCCCGTTTTTTCGAACGTAAGGTTCAAAGCGTCAACAGTGTTATGAAGCGATCGGATACCTTCGAGACAGCTTAGCAAGGTGAATTAAACACACGCCTGGACCGTATACCACCCGTCGCGTTTTGCTGGAATGCTTGAAATACGTCGCCGGCCAGCGGTATTGGCGAAATCCGGGCCGATGCCTCACGATTGAGCCATGCGCAATTAAATGAAGCGGAAGAAGGTGACGACCGCGATCTGGCTGAACTGACTGAGGATTATCGGGCTCTACTGATCAGATTGCCGCACTTGCGCGTTTAGCGCGGCTGCTGTTTGCTATCGCGCCAGCCGGCTTGCCGCAGATGCGTCAGCGCGCCGCCATCTAGTTCTTGCCAACGACGCTTTCAGGTAATTCAGTTCCGAATACTCGCTGATAATATTCCGCAACCAGCATGCGTTCAGTCTCGTCGCACTTGTTCAGGAACGAGAGGCGAAACGCGAACCCGGGATCTTTGAAGATTGCCGTATTCTGCGCCCAAGTGATGACGGTGCGCGGGCTCATGACAGTGGAAATATCACCGTTGATAAACCCTTGGCGGGTCAAGTCGGCGACCTTGACCATATTGCTGACGAGCTCAGCAGGCGATCCTTGGACCTTATTTAGGACAATTTCGCTTTCGACTGCGGCGGGCAAATAGTTAAGGCCGACTACAATGTTCCAACGGTCCATCTGCCCCTGGTTGATCGCCTGGGTACCATGATAAAGCCCGCTGGTATCACCCAGGCCCACCGTGTTTGCGGTGGCGAACAAGCGGAACCATGGGTTGGGACGGATCACCCGATTTTGATCTAGCAAGGTAAGCTTGCCCTCGGTTTCCAGCACCCGCTGAATCACAAACATCACATCAGGGCGGCCTGCATCATACTCGTCAAAAACCAACGCAACCGGATGCTGCAGCGCCCAAGGCAGCAGCCCCTCACGAAACTCAGTTACTTGCAACCCGTCGCGCAGCACGATCGCGTCGCGACCAATCAGGTCTATTCGACTGATGTGAGCGTCTAGATTAATGCGGATGCAGGGCCATTTGAGCCGCGCTGCAACCTGTTCGATATGGGTCGATTTGCCTGTACCATGATAGCCCTGCACCATGACGCGGCGGTTGAAGGCAAAACCGGCCAGGATCGCCAGGGTCGTATCAGGATCGAAGACGTAACTCTCGTCCAGATCGGGCACGCGCTCATCGGCTACGCTGAAGGCCGGAACCTTCATGTCGATATCGATACCGAAGGTCTCGCGCACATCAACCTCTCGGTCGGGAGCAGCGAGCGCTGTGGTGTTGCGGGGATCGAACGAGGGGTCTTGGGTCTGGGTCATCGCGCAATCCGCCTATACGGGCCGCGCCGCTGCTGCAATAAGGTTTCGGTTGCAGATCGCGACTCAATGCACGCACCTCACCGGAGAGGACACGATGATCAAGATTTTCGGATTTCCGCTCTCGCCTTTCGTTCGAAAGGTTCACCTGGTTGCGGCTGAAAAGGGCATTCCGATCGAAATGGTACTTGGCCAGCCCGGCAAGCCCTCAGCCGAGTTTCTTGCAGCTAGCCCATTCGGCAAGATCCCGGCCATGCAAGACAGAGATTTTGCCCTGTCTGATTCTACCGCGATCGTCACCTATCTAGATGCCCTGCATCCGGCCCCATCAATTACCCCGGGCGACGCACAGTTACGCGCCCGCGCCATCTGGTTTGAAGAGTTTGCCGATACGATACTTATCGCATCGGGAGGGAAGGTTTTGTTCAACCGCTTTGTAGGGCCCAAGCTGCTGGGTCTGCCTGGAGACGAAGCCATGGCGGAACAAGGCCTAAAGGAACTTGAGCCGATCCTCGCTTATCTTGAAGCGCAATGCAGTGACGGCTGGCTGACCGGCGGCGATTTCAGCATCGGCGACATGGCTGTTGCAGCTACGCTACGCTCGCTCGGATACATCGGTCTTGAGCCTGACGCAGCGGCGCATCCCCGAACCACTGCGTGGTATGACAGAGTACGAGCGCGTCCTTCGTGGGGCGTGGTCGCCCAGCGAGAGGCGGCGGTAATGGAACGCGCGTTGGCTCGCTGAATCATTGGGCGGGTAGCTCTGTGGCGGACCGTCTACGTTGGCAGCACTGATGCGCTGACGACGTTCGCTTTGCAGCGGATAGGGCGCGCGTGCGGATCTGCGGAACTTGGAACTATATCGCCAGCGAAGCTTTATCTGCTTACCATCCGATTGGATGGAACAGAGATCAAGCGGCGCATGGAAGGCGCGGCTTTGGACTTCTCCGGAAAGCGGGTCGACGCGTTCGTTCGGGGCGTCGATCGACCCGGTGCCATAGTCGCGCCTATACCCGGCTCCGGATGCGCACTGCAGCCACTTCTTGACCTATTTCGAAGACGCGTATCCGGCGAGCGAGGACCATACCTCGTTATGCATGAACACGGTGCGCCAACTAGCGCGATATTTTAGTATCTGAAGCTCAGAAACGCCGCCCCGCAGTATAACCGCGGAGCGGCGAATATGTCATTGCAAATGGTGCAATTAGAAGCGGAAGCCGACGCCCGCAACGACCTGGTTGCGGTTCACGCCGTTACCATAGTCCGAATAACGGTATTCTACCTTCGCCGACATCGTATCCGAGAACTTGTGTTCGACCCCGGCGCCGACGCGATAGCCGTCTTCGTCAGTAGAACTGGAAACGACAGTGGTGCCGGTGGTGGCATCAGCCTTGAATTGAGCATTGGTATAGCCGCCCTTGAAGTACAGCAGAGTGTCCCGGGCATCGCCTACAGCTACGCCAACACGCGCTCCGGCATAAATGTCACGACCGGTTTTGAGGCAATAGGTCGTGGTAGTGATAGTCTGGCAATCCTTGGCCGTAGAACCGGTCAGTTCGCTGTCCAAGCCAAGTACGACACTTCCAGTGTCATAATCGAAACCAAGGCCCCCACCATAGACGACCCCATCCTTGCTATAGTCGGTGCCAGGGGCGATACCGTCCTTGATCTTGACCTGGTCCCAACCAGCGATCGCGTCGACGTGGGCACCGGTCCAGCTGCCCGCATCCTGAGCCATCGCGGCGGCGGGGGCAAAGGCGGCAAATGCCGCACCGATCATGAGAAACTTTTTCATATTCTTATCTCCAATTAGACGGACTTGATACCGTCAACGCCCGATATGCCTTCACTATGACGCGACATTCGTTTCTTATGTCGGCAGATCGGCCGTTGGCAGCAGGTGGGCTCAAGAACATGAACTGCCGCTGTCAGTTCCCAACTGATACAATTCTTGGTTTTGAAGTGTTGCACTCTCGCAACAATGTTACCGATTGAATCCGCTGAGACGATTGAATCGACCGATGAACCGCTCTTGACCTATACCGACCGGTTGGTATGTTTTGTGCGTGATTCCGAACCGTCCCTTTCGACCGGCTCCGACCAATGCACGCGAGCGGCTACTTGAGTCGGCACTCAGATTGGTGCGTGAACAGGGCTTCGCCGCAACGTCCGTCGATCAGCTTTGCAAAGCATCGCAAGTGACAAAGGGCGCATTTTTTCATCACTTCGCTTCGAAGGAGGCGCTTGGCGTTGCTCTTGCCGAGTATTGGTCGGCCAGTACCGGAAGCTTTTTCGCTGAGGCTCCATACCATCATTATGACAAGGCGATTGACCGTGTGCTTGGTTACATCGACTTGCGGATCTTGCTGCTGAGCGGCCCTCCCGAAGCATTCAGCTGCGTGGCAGGGACGATGCTGCAAGAAGGCTTTCGAACAAGCGCGCCGATCCGGAAGGCTTGTGAGGCAAGCATCATGGCCAACGCACGGGCGGTAGAAGGCGATTTGGCTGCAGCGTTGGCGGAAGCCGGAATGTCTGTTGATCAAGCGCCAAGCCTTTCGCGTCACATCCAGACGGTGATTCAGGGCGCATTTATCCTAGCGAAGTCGCAGGAACCTTGTTCAGCAGCAGGAATGGCCAGCGAAGCTTTGGCACACCTGCGCCGCTATTTTGAAATGCTGTTGGCGGTAAATGCCCAGGGCAAGCCATGTTCTGATGAATAGTTTCAATCTTGCCACCAGCCGAAGAGGAGATCGCACAATGAGCTATTTCGATATCATGGTCTACCCTGCGACGATTTCAAAGAAAGACGAAATTATCGACTTCGCGCAGCGCATGGACACCATTTTCATGGAATATGGCGCAATGCGGATAGTCGAGACGTGGAGTGACGATGTCCCCCATGGGACAACGACCGACTATTTCCGCGCGGTCGCTGCCGGCGAAGGCGAAGCTGTAGCGGTCGGGTTAATCGAATGGCCGGACAAAGCGACCCGTGACGCCGGATTTGCCCAAATGCATAATGACGAGCGCATGCAAGGACCGATGCCGTTCGATGGCAAACGTATGATCTTCGGCGGGTTCTCTCCGTTCCTTGATCTCAAAGCTTGAGGAGCAATCCCATGACCAACTTGCAAGGAAGCTGGATTTGGTATGAATTAATGACCCCGGATTCAGCAGGTGCAAAGCGATTTTACGAAGCTGTCGTCGGCTGGTCGTTTGTGGCCCCGGCGCCGCATACCAACGGTTACGGATTTCTGAGCAATTCCGATGGCGGAATGACAGGCGGCTATCTGCAACTTTCGGACGATATGGTTGCAGAGGGGGCACGGCCATGCTGGCTTGGCTATCTGGGTGTTGACGATGTCGATTCGTCGGTATCATCAATTATTTCGGCTGGCGGGTCGGTGATCCTGTCGCCCCGGGATGTCCCGATGGCCGGACGGATCGCCATGGTCGCTGATTGTTGCGGGGCCCCGTTCTATATTATGACTCCTACCGCGCCTCCGGACGGCGGCGTCAGCAATGCTTTTTCCGCCGGTCGCAACCCCGGGCGGTGCGGTTGGAACGAGTTGATGGCCGGGAATGCGGCAAACGCGACCGAGTTCTATATCAGTCAGTTCAATTGGGACCTGCCCGATGCAATGGACATGGGCCCGATGGGCTCTTACCAGTTCGTTTCGCATGACGGCGTTACGATCGGCGCGATCATGCAAAAACCGGAACAGGTGCCCGCTGCGATGTGGCACCATTATTTCTGGGTGCAAAGTATAGCTGCAACCAGGACAGCTATCGAGGCAGGCGGCGGCATTATCATCAATGGCCCAATGCAGGTTCCGGGCGACGACTGGATCGTTCAGGCAATCGATCCGCAGGGCGCAATGGTCTCGTTTGTGGGAGGGGAATGAGGTGACGGAATATACGTTTTTTACCAACCCGATGAGCCGCGGACAGATCGCCCGGTGGGCGCTGCATGAAGTCGGCGTCGACTATGATCAGCAGCTTGTCGATTTTTCGCAAAAGACGGGCGCGTTTCTTGCTGTCAATCCAATGGGCAAAGTACCGGCCTTGGTTCATCACAGCGCAACCGGTGACAAGGTTATTACCGAATGTGCCGCGATTTGCACCTACCTGGGCGAGGCGCATCCCGAAGCCAGCCTGGGCCCCTCCGCCGATGAAAGCGCGGCCTATTACCGCTGGCTGTTCTTTGCTGCGGGGCCCGTCGAACAGGCGGTCATTGTCCGATCAATGGGTTGGGATTTGCCGAAAGAGCGCGAAGGCATGGCCGGCTGGGGCAGCTATGAGCGAACGATCGCCGCGCTAGAGGGTCATTTCGAAGGGAACAATTATGTCTGCGGAAGCCGTTTCACTATGGCTGACGTTTATGTTGGCAGCCAGGTCGATTGGGGCCTGACCTTCGGATCGATCCCTCCCAACGAAGCCTTTGTTGCCTATGCCGAACGGTTACAGGCACGCGCTGCGTACAAGGCTGCTAAGGCCATAGACAACGCTTTGATCGAGGAGTCGCGAAATTGACCTCTGCAACCTTGTGCCTATGGTACGATGGATGTGCAGAAGATGCGGCAAAGTTTTATGCCGCCACCTTCCCAGATAGCGCTGTGGGAGCGGTCCATCGCGCGCCAGGCGATTTTCCCGGCGGGAAGCAGGGCGATGTCCTGACGGTCGATTTCACAGTTCTTGGCCTCGCGTGCATGGGACTAAATGGTGGACCAATCTTCCCACATACTGAGGCCTTCAGTTTTCAAATTGCGACTGACAGCCAAGAGGAAACCGATCGCTACTGGAATGCGATTGTGGGCAATGAAGGCAAGGCAAGCGATTGCGGCTGGTGCAAGGACAAGTGGGGTCTGTCATGGCAAATCACCCCGCGTGTTCTGACTGACGGGATGACTCACGATGACCCCGCTGTACGTGCGCGCGTTTTCGCAGAGATGATGAAAATGCAAAAAATCGATCATGCCGCCATCGAAGCTGCATTCTTAGGATGACGGGATGTTGACGCTTTTTGGCCATCCCTTTTCGTCTTACACGTGGAAAGCGTTGATCGCGCTTTATGCTAATGCAACACCGTTTGTGTTCCGCGAATTGAGGACGGGAAATATTCAAACCGACGCCTTCGTTGCTTCAGCAGGGCCAAGCGGACAATTTCCGGTTCTGCGCGATGGTGACATAACTGTCTTTGAAGCAACGTCGATCGTCGAGCATCTTCATCGGCATCACCCTGGCCCCTCGCCTCTGCTGCCCAAAGATGAGGCCACCGCAATCCGCGTGCGCATGTGGGACCGGGTGTTCGATCTGCATGTAATGAACGTTATGCAACAAGCGGTTTCCCGCCAGATTAGTGAGCCGGAAATTGATCCTAGTGAAGCACGCTCAGAAGTGCGCGATCAGCTCCACCGGTCCTATCGCTGGATTGAAAAATGGCTGGCCGGTTATATCCAGCGCGATAAAGTAACATTAATTGAATGCGCCGCCGCGCCCAGCCTGTTTTACGCCGATTGGGTTATTCCTGTTCCCTGCGATTGCCCCCGCGTGAAAGCGTGGCGTGAGCATTTGCTTGCGCTGCCGCCTGTGGCTCGCTGCGTCGAGGAGGCGCGACCCTACCGTCACCTTTTTCCGCTAGGCGCGCCTGATCGCGATTGAAAGGCGATTCCAAGATGTACGAATTGTCCGTCAGTCTCCTGATTGATGCAGACCCAGCCAAAGTCTGGGATATCCTCACCAACCAGACAGACGAATGGTGGTGCCCTAAGCCGTGGCGCGCCGAAGTTAACTGGGGGCCGCGTATCGCTGGAGGCCGGACCCACACCACCATGTACGGCCCAAATGGGGAAAGAGAAGAACATCCTGGCTTCATCCTTGCTTGGGATGAAGGGCGCCGCATTGCAGTCACCGATGCCATCGAAGGCGATCTGGAACCAGCCGGCCCTTTCATGCTCGGGATCTGGGAGATCATCCCAGAGCGCAGTGGGACACGCTATACCGGCCGGGCCCGGCATTGGACGCCTGAATCAATGGCCCATCACAAGGAAATGGGATTTGACGAAGGCTGGGGCGTTATGGCTGATCAGTTCAAAGCCCTATGCGAATCCGCCTGATCAAGCAAAGGCGGACGCTTTTCTCAACAACTGGTAGGCTGCTATCACATCCTGCAGTCGCTGCTCGTGACTGCGATCCCCGCCGTTTCGATCGGGATGCAGCCGGTGAACCAGTTCGGAATAGCGTAGGCGCAGCGCCCGTCGGTCGGCATCGAGCGGCAAGCCAAGCGCGTCAAGCGCTCGCCGCTCATCAGGAGTCACGGCGCGGCCATCGGGCCTCTGGGTGGGACGGCGCATTCGGGCACGTGCGGCAATTGCTTCCAGTGGATCGGCAAAATCCGCCCAGCGCGGCACTTCATCGATCCCTGCGGTAGGACTGAATGCCCGGGTCTGGCGGTCCCAGCCATGAATAGGCGACTGAGCAGCCTGGATTTCTTCGGATGTCATCCCGTCAAACCAATCGTAACCAGCATTGAACTCGCGTATATGATCGAGACAAAACCAGCGGTAATTGCCTGGTCCATCAAAACCAGGCGCGCGTTCTCCAGGCGCGCGAAATTCGCCCGGTTCGCCGCAGCCAGGCCAGTCGCAAGGCCGGCGGCTGTTATTGACCCGGCCATGAAATCTATCGTGCTTCACCGCTTCCACATGGCGATGGAACGACTAGAAGGGAAGAGATGACAGATTTTCTTGCCGCTGAAATGGAACGCCTTCTTACCAAGGCTTTCGCACCCATTCGTCTAATCGTAAGCAATGAAAGCGCCAACCACCTTGGCCATTCAGGCGATGACGGGTCGGGCGAAAGTCACTTTGCAGTCGAGATCGAAAGCAGCGTTTTCAGTGGCGTCACGCGTCTCCAGCGGCAACGAATGGTCAATGCCGCATTGGGCGATATTCCAGGCGGACGGGTCCACGCCCTTGCAATCAAGGCCCGCGCGCCGGAAGATCCGGCATGACAATCGTAGCTACCATCTTGCCAGTCACCCATGACTTGGGCGCGTTCCAGGTGCGCCGGGTGTTGCCCAATCCGCAAAGGGTCATGGTCGGACCATTCATTTTCGTAGACGAATTCGGACCAGCGATTATCCCAGCAGGTCAGGCGATGGATGTGCGCCCTCATCCGCACATCGGCTTGGCCACCGTTACCTGGCTTTTCGAAGGCGCTATCGATCATCGCGACAGCCTGGGCAATTTTGCCACGATTCGTCCGGGCCAGGTCAACCTTATGACCGCGGGGCAAGGAATCGTCCATTCCGAACGCGGGCTGACGGCAGAGCGAGAAAATGCCAAGCCGATCTATGGCATGCAAACTTGGCTTGCCTTGCCAGATGGACAGGAAGACATCGCTCCGGCGTTTGAAAGTCATGCTGATTTGCCTCTGGTAGACGATGGCAGTGCTTCGGCGCGCATTATGATGGGCAGCCTGTGGGGCCGCACCTCTCCTACCACGCAGCACGCCGCCACAATTTACGCTGAGATTATTCTCGCACCCGGGGGATCAATTCCGATCGATGACGAAGCGGACGAACGGGCCGTCATGCTGGTCGGCGGCGAGGCTAGCATCGACGGGGTCTATCTTGAACTTTTTGCGCTTTCCGTGCTGGCGCCGGGCATGGTTGCCAAACTTAAAACCTCAACAGGCGGGCGAGTGATTCTGCTGGGAGGGGAAGCATTTGCCACCCCGCGCCATGTCTGGTGGAACTTCGTGCATTCTGCGCGCGAGCGGATCAATCAGGCCAAGCGCGACTGGACCGAAGGACGTTTTCCTCTTGTGCCCGGCGACATTGATGATTTCATTCCCCTGCCACAGCGGCCGTTGACCAGCAGCGATCGATAAAAGAATGCGAGAGAGGACTAGGCATGACATTTTCAGGACAGGCCGCATGGATCACCGGTGCCTCATCGGGTATTGGTGAAGCGCTGGCAAAGGGGCTTGCCAAGCAAGGAGCCCGCCTAATCCTGTCAGGGCGCAATGTCGCTTCGCTTGAGGAAGTTGCGGCCGTGTGCACTACGGATTGTCTGATCCTGCCGTTCGAAACGACCGACTTTGCAGCAATACCGCCTTTGGTTGAGCGGGCTGAAGCATGGTCGGGCGGAATCGACCTGTTGGTCAACAACGCGGGGATTTCACAGCGCAGTCTGGCCGCAGATACGGACTTTTCAGTCTATGAACGGATAATCGCGGTTGACTTGCTTGCGCCGATCGCCCTGACTCAGGCCGTTCTTCCCGGGATGCTTGCGCGCGGCAACGGGCGCATTGCGATGATCAGCTCGATTGCCGGGAAGGTCGGGGTGCCGATGCGCACCGGGTATTGCGCCGCCAAGTTCGGGCTCGCCGGATACGGGGATGCATTGCGCGCTGAGGTCGGCCACCTTGGCCTGAACGTACACAACATTTATCCGGGATCGGTGCGCACCGATGTTTCACGCAACGCGTTGACTTCGGACGGATCGAAGCGCGGCGTTTCGGACAAGGTGATCGACAACGGTATCAAGCCCGAGGTCGCCATTGCCCGCATCATCGAAGGCATGGCCGCAGGCGCGCGCGAAATAATCATTGCCGAAGGGGCTGAACTCGCCATGGGCGAAGCCCGCCGCATGCCCGATGATCTGATCGACCAGATCGGCGCATTCATGCAAGCCGGTTATGTTCAACGGATGAACCAGGGTGCTGAATGATGGAGCAGCAGCGCGTCAAACTGGCCAACGGAATCGAACTCGACGTGGTCGATGAGGGCCCGCGCGACTCTGCGGCGATCATTTTCCTGCACGGCTTTCCCGAAAGCCACCGAACTTGGCGCCACCAAATTGCCCACCTCTCGGACCGCTATCGCTGTATCGCTCCCGACCAGCGGGGCTATCGCGGATCGTCCAAACCGCAGGATGTTGAAAGCTACACGCCGGATAAGCTAATTGGCGACGTGTTCCTGCTTGCCGACGCACTGGGCGTTGACCGGTTCACTATCGTTGGCCACGATTGGGGCGGCGCGATCGCGTGGGGCGTGGCGCTGGCCGGACAAGGCAGCCGGATCGCCCGCGCTGTCATCGCAAATGCGCCTCACCCTGTCGGCTTTACCCGCTTGGTCTGGGAAAACCGCCAACAGCGCGAGGCTAGCCAGTATTTCCGAGCCTTTCGCGACACCGAGAATGATGACCTTGTCCGCAACCACGGCTTGGCCGGCATGCTGCTAAAGGCCTTCGAAGGCCGGTTCGGAACCGATGATAAAATGGAGCCAGCAGAGCGCGCCCAACTGCTGAAGGATTGGGAGGACCGGGACGCCGCATTCGGGATGCTGAATTGGTACCGCGCCAGCCCGGCCTATGTGCCGACACTGGACGAGCCTTATGAGATGCCCGCAAATCGCGCACTGCCTCCACTTCCCCCGCTTACAATCCCGACACTTGTGATATGGGCGCTGGAAGACATCGCCCTGCCGCCGGAAAACCTTGATGGCCTCGATGCGATGGTGACCGACATGACCTTGGTGCGCGTACCCGAATGTGGTCACTTTGTCCCGTGGGAAGCTCCAGCCGTTGTCAACGCTGCCATGGACGTGTTCCTTGACCGAACCGACGCCTAAACCAGCTCCGAAAGGGGGGATTGGCGCGGCCGTTGCGGCTGCCAATGAAAATGCCCGGCGTTCGCTGCTCCGCAATCACAACGGGGGATATGCGGAAGTCAGCAATCTCGAATTGTTCTTTGATCTCGTCTTCGTTTTCGCCATCACGCAGCTGTCCCATTTTTTGCTCGGCCGCCTCACCCCGTCGGGCGCCTTGCAAACCGCAATCCTGTTCGCAGCGGTCTGGTGGGCGTGGATGTACACGACTTGGGCGACCAATTGGATTAACCCGGATCGAGCGATGAACCGGCTGATGCTCGGCTCGGTCATGCTGGCATCAATGATCATGTCCGCCGCGATCCCGCAATCCTTTGGCAGCGCAGCCATTCCTTTCGCAGCATCCTACGTTGCGGTTCAAATCGGTCGCAGTCTTTACGTCTGGTGGACGATGGAGCGTGATGCGTACGGTGCCGGACTCAACCAGCTTCGCATCACTGCATGGTTTGTGGCATCATTGCCGTTCTGGATGTTCGGTGCACTGACAGGAACTATCCAAACACAGATAACCGCTTGGGTGGCTGCCCTTGCCATTGAATACGCCGGTCCGTTTCTGATGTTTCGCACACCGGGACTGGGGCGGTCCAGTCACAAGGACTGGATAATTTCCGGCAATCACATGTCAGAACGTTGCGGATTGTTTATTATTATCGCCCTTGGCGAGGGTTTGATTATCTCCGGCGCCACTTACGCCCAAGCGCCAGCACAAGCCGGATTGAACCTGGCCTTGATCAATGCGTTTGTCGGTTCGTTCGCTATGTGGTGGCTTTATTTCGACATCGGCGCCCGGCGTGGCGCACGGCACATAGAACATCACGCCATGCCGGGTCTCATTGCCCGCGAAGCCTTTACCTATTGGCACATTCCGATCGTGGCGGGAATCGTTGTCCTTGCAGTTGGCGATGAACTGATGCTCGCTCACCCGCTTGATCAATCGCATGCCGACTTCGTCGCTGTCGTAATTGGCGGCGCTGCGCTGTTTGTTGGCGGGCTGGCCGCATTCAAGCGCATTTCGAGCGGGAACCCATGGTATCCGGCATCTCACGCCTATGGCCTTATCGTTCTGGCAGCGATCGGCGCGTGGGGCTTGTTGCAACATCCGTCGCACTTGGCGTTGATGGGCGCGACAACACTGCTGTTCGGGGCAATTTCTGTTTGGGAATGGGTAAGTTTCCATGGCGGCTGGCTGGAGCGGATGGAAAATCGCAACATGTGGCTGGGCAAGATTTTGCGCGCACGGATCGAAAAACGCCGTTCTCAGCGTTTGGCCAAAGAAGCAACGAACGCAGCAAGTCGCGAGGCCTAAACTGTTCTGTTACTGCCACCCCAGCCGATCCACGCGCCGTGCGGATGGGCACGGGTCACAATTACTGGTTCTTCCCCGCCCGGCCAGTAGCGAACTACCATTTCGTGAACATGCATGACCCGGTTTGCCTCCAGCGCGACCCAGGCAAGCGGGCGGTCGTGTGTCGCCGTTTTGCCTGCCTGCTCAATCGCATACGTAACTCGCGCTTGCTGGTCGGCAGGGACGTACTGCCAAACGATTGAGTGCATCAGCATCCGCGTTGTTCCGCCAGCTTGAGGTTTGGCGAGTTCGGCTTCAACAAAGTCGGCGGCGTTCATCGCCACAAGGTCGGGCCGCATTCGACCTGCCTCTCTGATTGCCGCCTCCATTCGTTCAAAGCGCACGGTATGTTCTGGCCAGATGTATGCCTTCAGCCGCAGCGCTTCGCCAGGATCGGTCAAATCGACTGGGGCCACGTCGCAACCTTTGGCGGATACGATGGATATCGGCTGACTGGGCGGCGCGCCTCCTTCCCATTCAGGTGCGAAGCGGATTGCACCGGGTTCCGGTCCGACTTGAACACCGCCCAAGTCATAATGATACCGATCGAGCATCAGGTTGATCCCGGCGCTTGATCCGATTTCCAGGCATTCGAATAGCGGAGGTAAGCCTTTTTCCGCCAGCCACAGCATAGCTGCAATAAAATTGGATGAGCGTCCCGCTTCGTTTGTCTGGGGCGGGCCGTCCAGCCATGGCATAAGCTCTGTCTCAAAAGCTCTAACGGCGGCCGCAACAATTGCCGGATCGTCCAGCCCGGCCCGGTTGGTATAGATTTGGGACAGATTGTCATCCCTGCCCTTCAAATGAAGGGAATGGATACCGCCCGCAAGTCGTAGCGGCAAAGCGTCGGCAAGCGGTGCACCCGGCCAGCTTCGGACGATATCAAAAAGTTTACCCGGCTCACCACGCGCTATCAGATCACGCAAGGCTGCGACGATCCGGGCTGTGACGGGCGCATTGGCCGCGGTGCAATAGGTCACCTGATTGTCGAATGCCGCAGTGACAACACCGTCACCCGTTGCGTTGATGTCGATGAATTTGTAGTCCGTAACCATCACGGTCTCCTGCCTAGCGCGCGAGCATAGGTACCCTGAAAGCTGCACCTTGGTGCTGCACTGCACAAGGAAAATCCGGTACTTGCCTTGCCCTTTCGCTGCCGTGGCCGTAAGGGCTGCGCGCTATGTCCAGCGCGCTGATCTTTGCCGTGCCCAAGGGCCGCATCCTTGATGAAGCCTTGCCTCTGATGGCAAGCGCCGGAATCATCCCCGAAGCCGGTTTTAGCGACAAGAGTAACCGCGCACTATCATTTGCCTGCGAGGGATCAGATACCCGGATTATCCGCGTCCGCGCGTTCGACGTCGCCACCTTTGTGGCCCACGGCGCCGCCCAGCTGGGCATCGTCGGTTCAGACGTAGTTGAAGAGTTTGCTTATTCCGATCTCTACGCCCCGGTCGATCTCGATATCGGCCATTGCCGTCTTTCAGTGGCTGAACCGGTGGCAAACAGTGCAGCAAATCCACGGGCCAGCCATCTTCGGGTTGCCAGCAAGTATCCAAACCTCACCCGCCGTCACTTTGAAGGTATGGGTGTGCAGGCTGAAGTGGTGAAGTTGAACGGCGCGATGGAACTGGCTCCTGGCCTGGGCCTTGCTAGTCGGATCGTCGATTTGGTTTCGACCGGGCGGACGCTCAAAGACAACGGCTTGGTGGAAACCAGTCGTATCCTCGACGTATCCGCCCGCCTTATTGTCAATCGCGCCGCGCTGAAAACCGACGAACGTGTTGGCCAACTGGTCGCTGCGTTCCGATCCCTTGTTGGCGAAGCAAGGGCCGCCTGATGCATCGACTCAACACTCGCGATCCCGGATTTGAACTAGCGTTCCGCCGCCTGGTTACGGATCGCCGCGAAAGCAGCGACGATGTGGCACGCGATGTAGAAGTGATTCTGGCCGATGTCCGCAACAGAGGGGATGCGGCTGTCGCTGATCTTACCGCGCGTTTCGATGGTCACACCCTGTTGAGCGATGCCGATTGGACCATAACGCCCCAGGCTTGCCGCGAAGCGTTTGAGGATTTGAAGCCGGACCTTCGCGCCGCTCTTGAACTGGCCGCGGAACGGATCCGTGCATATCACGAGAGCCAACGCCCGGCCGATCGCGACGAGACCGACAAACAAGGTGTGCGCATGGGTGCGCGCTGGCTGCCGGTTGATGCAGCGGGCTTATACGTTCCAGGGGGGCGTGCGGCCTACCCCTCGTCGCTCCTGATGAATGCCATCCCGGCCAAAGTCGCCGGAGTCGAGCGGTTGGTAGTCGTCACTCCTGCGTCCAAGGGCCAGGTCAATTCGCTGGTTTTGGCCGCCGCTCACTTGGCCGGAGTAGACGAGGTTTGGCGTATCGGCGGCGCACAGGCCGTGGCGGCGCTGGCCTATGGGACCCAGCGGATCAACGCTGTCGATGTAATCGTTGGTCCGGGAAATGCCTGGGTGGCTGAGGCCAAGCGACAGCTTTACGGTGTTGTCGGGATCGACATGGTCGCCGGGCCTAGTGAAATCTTGCTCATTGCCGATGGCCGGAATGATCCGGAATGGACCGCTGCCGACTTGCTCAGCCAAGCCGAACATGATCCTTCTGCGCAGTCGATCCTGATTACTGATGATCCTTTGTTCGCCGATATGGTAGCGGACCGTATCGGCGTCGAATTGGCAATGTTGCCGACCGCGCGTGTCGCGGCAGAAAGCTGGAACACGCACGGCACGATCATCGAGGTGGCCACTCTGGACGAAGCCCCGGCCCTGGCAAACGCCCTCGCCGCCGAACACGTCCAGATCGCGACCGATGATGCCGAAGCGCTGTTCCGCAAGATCCGCCATGCTGGATCTGTCTTCCTTGGCCGCATGTCTCCCGAAGCCGTTGGTGATTATGTCGCAGGGCCTAACCACGTCCTCCCGACCGGGCGCCGTGCGCGATTTTCCTCCGGATTGTCTGTGCTTGATTTTATGAAGCGCACCAGTTTCATTGAGCTTGATGTCGCGGCTCTCAAAGCCATTGGCCCCGCCGCGATCGAGTTGGCCGATGCTGAAGGTCTGGCTGCGCACGCCCGCTCGATCGAAGTAAGGCTTGGCATATGAAGCCATCATCGCAAAAGCGCGCCGCGGCGCGTCTCGCCGCCGTTCAGGCACTTTATCAGCTGGCGATGGAATCGACCCCGATGGCCTCGCTGCTGGACGAGTTTCACCGTCATCGCTTGGGCGCAGAGATCGAAGGTGATCAGTACGCAGATGCCGAAGTCGCGTTCTTCGACGCGATCGTTCAGGGCGTTTTCGCCCGTTATGAAGAGATCGACGCACTTCTTGAGGAGCGTTTGGCAGAAGGATGGAAGCTTGAGCGACTGGACCGGACAATGCACCAGATACTTCGCGCTGGTACATGGGAACTGATGGCCCGTCCCGATATTCCGACCGCGACTGCAATTAGTGAGTATGTAGATGTCGCCCATGCCTTTTTCGAAGTGCGAGAGGCTAAGTTCGTTAATGGCGTGCTCGACGCTGTATCCAAGGCGGTGCGCTGAGCGCCGAGCGCGCCTTCATCGAAGCTTTGCGGGTGCTGGCCACGCATCCCGCTGCGCGCGGGCTAGCAGACGATTGCGCGGTGCTGGAAGTTGGCGATGAAACACTGGTTCTCACGCACGATACTCTGGTCGAGGGTATCCATTTTCTGCCTGGTCAGGATCCCGCCGACGTCGCTTGGAAACTAGTAGCCACAAATCTGTCCGACCTGGCTGCAAAGGGGGCCCAGCCCGTCGGTGTGCTGCTTAGTTACCAGCTCGCCCACAATGATGCGCGGTTTGTGGCTGGCTTGAATGAGGTGCTGGGACACTACGATGTCCCGCTTCTGGGCGGCGATACAGTCGCTCCATCCGGACCACAGGTTCTGGGATTAACGGCGATAGGCCGGGCCACATTTCGTCCCGTTCCGTCCCGGAGCGGGTCGCAGGTGGGAGACTCATTATGGATTACTGGTCCAGTTGGCGCGTCGATGCTCGGTCTTGAAGCCATACGAGCAGGATCGGGGGATAGTCTTTCTTATCGGCGACCTGAAGCCTTGCTTGGGCAAGGGATCGCCCTTGCGCCATATGTCACCGCCATGATGGACGTGTCGGACGGACTCCTGCTTGACGCAAGCCGGATGGCATCGGCCAGCGGCGTAAACTTTGCGATTGATCGCGACGCCGTGCCCATCGCCTGCCCTGAGAGCCGTCGCGACGAAGCTATACGTTGGGGCGATGACTATCAATTATTGTTCACTTTGCCCGCTGATAGCGAATGTCCCATTGCTGCGCGATGCATCGGCAATGTTAATCCATTTGGCGGGTCTGCGTTGTTACTTGACGGAGATGTTCCGACTGGATCGCTCGGCTACGAGCATTAGAGGGCCGAGCAATCAACGCCGCGCTGTTGCAGCACCGGCTTCAGCGCAAGGTAGGCCTTACGCGTTCTATGATTGGGAATACCCGGATAGAGGTGGTGGATCATGTGGGTTTCCATGCCCATCGACAGCACATGGCCAAGCCGACTCTTAAAAATATTGGCCTGCTCGTAACGTCCAGTCTTGCCTTCACGCGGGTGGTGCGGCGCCCACGACAAATAGAACCGAATATAGCTGAGCCCGATGTGGCGTGGCAGCCACCAGAGCAGCCCTGCCTCAATTGCGTAACCACTCCATGCCATGGTGAACAGCACCGCCATAAAGACCAACTGCAGAAGCATTGTTTCCTTGAGCGCGCGGGCCGCTTCAGGCGTCCCCATGCCAGCAAGAATGCGTTTGTAGTGATGGATCGACCCATCGACACCGGGCTGACGATTGTACCAGGTTTTGTACCACGCCCACAGCGCATTCGGCGCCTCGTCGGTGTAGTCGGGATCCTTGACCGGATCGTTGCAATGATAGTGATGTTCCAGGTGCATCATCCGCGCCATCGAGAACGGAAAAACGATCGGAATGGTAGATACGGCGCCGACCGCTTCGTTCAGCCAACGATTCTTTTCCCCCGGACGGCCGATATTCGAATGCATCGCCTCATGGCTCGTCACGTATCCGCCGGTAGCAAAAATGCAGGACAGCACAAAACCCACAGTCAGATTGAGCTCGCCCATGATCGCTAGCGGGAAGAATGCTAACCAGACGGCGAAGCAGCTGAACGCGGCGACGGCGTAGGGCCACATCGCTCCGCCATGGAACTCCTTGGCAATAGCCATTTCTTCCTTGAGCAGGTCACGCCTTGTGTGCCGGTCGAGCCCCTCAGGTCCAAGCGGCAGCGCTGGAAGATCGCCCCCCCGATCTAGGTAAGGCCTTGCAACCTCAGGGTTCAGGAGGACCGGATCGGCCTCACTCATAGCCAGCGCCCCCGCACTACGGTCAGCAGTCCCCACGGAGCGCCGATTAGCAGGCCGAACAGGATCGGACTGATCCCAGCGGGCGCCGGAATATCCAGGCGTTGCATGATCTGCGCAATCAGCGGCGCGATAAACCCAATCCCGAACAGAAGGGGCATCCAGCTAAAAAGCCCACGTACTGCTGCCTGCATTTCATTAAGCCCTAGCAAATCAAGTATAGTAATCTCTCATAAACCGTGATGCGCGGCAAGCATGGTGCAGGGCAAATCAGAGATCGTCTGTTTCGAAACGAAACCATGGCTTTTCAGCAAAGTAACGAATGCGCGGGAAAAAGCGCAGCACGGGCGTTGCAATGGCGTAAAAACGCACTAGCGTGCCGCCCGCAGCCCCGCGATCGGCGGGGCTTTCGTTATGAACAACAAAGGGGGAGCGTGTCCGTGGATCTTGTCACGATCGCTATAATCCTGGGACTGCTGGCCATCGTTTATGGCTTCGTCACCAGTCGTCAGGTTCTCGGCGCACCAGCCGGGAATGATAAAATGCAGGAAATCGCCGCCGCTATTCAAGAAGGCGCACAAGCCTATCTGAAGCGGCAATATTCCGCCATCGCCATTGTCGGCGTGGTAGTAGCCGTGATCATACTAATGACGCTGGGCGGCATTTCGGCGACGGGCTTCGTGCTCGGCGCGTTGCTTTCGGGCGCGGCCGGGTTCATCGGCATGAATGTTTCGGTGCGCTCCAACGTGCGCACTGCCGCTGCCGCGCAGACCGGTTTGCAGGAAGGCCTGACCCTGGCGTTTCGCGCCGGCGCGATCACCGGGATGTTGGTGGCTGGCCTGGCTCTGCTCGCAATTTCGGTGTTTTTCTATTACCTGACAGCAGGCGGCGACGGGAAGATTGCGGGACTAGGGCTTGCCGCCGATAGCCGCCAAGTCGTCACCGGCCTTACCGCGCTTGCGCTTGGCGCTTCGCTGGTTTCGATTTTCGCCCGGCTTGGCGGCGGAATCTTCACCAAGGCGGCCGACGTTGGCGCCGATCTGGTCGGCAAGGTCGAAGCCGGAATCCCTGAAGACGATCCACGCAACCCGGCCGTGATCGCCGATAACGTGGGCGACAATGTAGGCGATTGCGCCGGCATGGCCGCCGACCTGTTCGAAACCTATGTCGTCACCGTCGGTGCCACAATGGTGCTGACAGCGCTGCTGCTCAAGGGTGCGGCCAACCTCGCTGATCTGATGGCCATGCCGCTGCTGATCGGCGGCGTCTGCATCATCACCTCGATCATCGGAACCTACTTCGTCCGTCTGGGTGGCGGCAAGAACATCATGGGCGCGATGTACAAGGGCTTCCTGGTCACCGCCGTCCTCTCGGTCCCGGCGATCTGGTGGGCGATCAGCCACACCCTTGGCGGTGACATGGAAACCGCAATCGCAGGCCAGGCCTACAATGGCCGGATCCTGTTTTATTGCGGCCTGCTGGGTCTGGTCATCACCGGCTTGATCATCTGGATCACCGAATATTACACCGGCACCAATTACCGCCCGGTCCGTTCGATCGCCAAGGCTTCGGAAACCGGTCACGGTACCAATGTGATCCAGGGTCTGGCGATCAGTCTTGAATCGACCGCGCTGCCGACCCTGGTGATTGTCACCGGGATCATCATCGCTTTCAAGCTGGCTGGCCTGATCGGGATTGCCTATGCGGCGACCTCGATGCTGGCGCTCGCCGGAATGGTGGTCGCTCTCGACGCTTACGGCCCGGTCACCGACAATGCCGGCGGCATTGCCGAAATGGCCGGTCTGGACGATTCGGTTCGTGAAAAGACCGACGCGCTCGACGCCGTGGGCAACACCACCAAGGCGGTAACCAAGGGCTATGCGATCGGATCGGCCGGCCTGGCAGCGCTGGTGCTGTTCGCCGCCTATACCACCGATCTTAAGGAGTTCTTCCCGGATCTGAAGGTCAATTTCAGCCTTGAAAACCCCTATGTCATCGTGGGGCTGCTGCTGGGTGCCTTGCTGCCTTACCTGTTCGGCGCAATGGGTATGACGGCTGTTGGCCGTGCCGCGGGCGACGTGGTGAAGGACGTGCGCGACCAGTTCCGCGAGAACCCGGGCATCATGACCTATGAAACCAAGCCCAACTATGCCCGGACCGTCGATCTGGTGACAAAGGCAGCGATCAAGGAAATGATCGTTCCTTCGTTGCTGCCAGTCTTGGCTCCGGTCGTGGTCTACTTCGTGATCACCATGGTCGCTGGTCAGGCTGAGGGCTTTGCCGCTCTCGGCGCGCTGCTTCTCGGGGTGATTGTCGGCGGGTTGTTCGTCGCGATCTCGATGACTTCGGGCGGCGGGGCGTGGGACAATGCCAAGAAGTACATCGAGGACGGCAACCACGGCGGCAAGGGCTCTGAAGCACACAAGGCTGCGGTAACCGGCGATACCGTTGGCGATCCCTACAAAGACACTGCGGGTCCGGCAGTCAACCCGATGATCAAGATCACCAACATTGTGGCGCTGCTCCTGCTCGCCGCATTGGCAAGCCACGGCGCGGGATAAGTTGCGCACCGCCTTGCCTGTGTGATGCAAATCCCCGTCCGGTGAAATCCGGGCGGGGTTTTGCTTTTTGCCAGGCTGCGCTAGGCTGACGTGATGAAACTTCCGATCATCCCGGGCCGGGTCGCTACCGGCTTGCTTGTGGCGCAGCTGGGAATCCTGATCTGGACGCTGTCCAGCAGCGCGGGTGGATTTTTTTCGATGTTCTGCGCGGTAGGCGATGATGCCGCCGGCGATGCTTACAGCAACGTCCATCTGGTGTTTCTGCTCCTGCTTCCGCTTGGCCTGGCCAGTTTGCGTTATGCCAAGCTGCGCTTGATCTACGCCGTGATCTTGATCGCTAGCCTCGCTACTCTTACGCAGCAAAAAGCCATGCTGGACGCCGGTCACTTGCATTGCGACAGTCTTTGATAGCCTTACTGACGCGTTAGCCATTCCTTGGCACATCGCTGTTACACCGCGCCGGTCGATACGATCGAAGGAGCGCGCATCCCGTGGCCGAACTGGCCTTCCCGCTGTTGCCTGCAATCGGTCCGCCGTTAGCGGGCATAACCACGCGTGTGCAGAGCTGGCATAACTTCGATACGCCGAGTGAGCGCGCGCGCTGGACGACGCTCGCCGGCCAAACAACAGAGCCCAATCCGTTTCACGCAGCCTGGTATGCTCTCCCTGCTTTACGCGCGCTTGATCCTGCAGGATCAGTTCAAATACTGGCGGTCGAGCATGAAGGAAAACTGATCGGAGTCCTGCCGGTCCGACGCGAACCCCGCTATTACGGCCGACCGATCCCCCACATGGCAAGCTGGATGCATGCCAATTCTTTCCTGGGCACGCCGCTGGTTGCCAAAGGCGGGGAACATGCTTTCTGGTCCGCTGCCTTGGCATGGGCAGACCGCGAAGCTGGCCGGTCGTTGTTCCTGCATCTGGCGCAATTGCCGCTTGAGGGGCCGCTGTACACCGCGTTGACCCAGGTGCTTGATAAGCAACATCGCTTTCACAAGATCGTGCACCGCGAAGAGCGAGCGATGCTTGCCTCAGATCAATCGCCCGGGGTCTATTTCGAAACCAGCCTGTCGGGCAAGAAGCGCAAGGAGCTGCGCCGTCAAGCCGCGCGATTGGCCGAACTGGGCAACGTGCGGTGCGTTGTGGAGAACGACGCCGCACATCTGGATTCATGGATCGAAGCCTTCCTGGCACTTGAGCATTCGGGCTGGAAGGGCAGCGCCGGCTCTGCCCTGGCATCGCACCACGCAACCGCATCGCTGTTCCGGGAAGCCCTTTCGGGGGCCGCCAGTGCGGGACAACTGCAGCGCCTGTCCCTCTGGCTCGACGATGAGCCGGTCGCCATGCTCGTCCAGTTCCTATCCCCGCCCGGCGCCTTTTCGTACAAGACCGCGTTTGACGAACGGTTCGCACGCTTTTCCCCCGGCGTTCTGCTGCAGCGCGAGAACCTGGCGATCCTGGGCCGGCCTGATATCGCCTGGTGCGACAGCTGTGCCACTGCCGATCACCCCATGATCGACCACATCTGGCGTGAACGTCGCGCAATCGGCCGCCTGTCCATCGCCATCGGCGGGCCATTGCGGCGCGGCTTGTTTCGCCAGATCGCCCGGCTGGAGCGGGGCCGCAAGGCCATCCTTGACGCGTCCTGAAACCCAACGCAAAGCCGCTGTCATGGACAGCGATATCACCCCCGAACGCCTGGTTTCCGGCCTGGTCAAACTGCTTGAAGTCAAGCCGCAGGGCGATGATCACTTTATCGGCCGCAAGAAGCGCGGCGGGATTGGCCGCGTATTTGGCGGTCAAGTTATCGCCCAAGCTCTGTTAGCCGCCGAAGCCACGGTAGAACCGGAACGCCCGGCCCATTCGCTCCATGCCTATTTCCTGCGCGGCGGCAGCGAGGATTTTGAAACCGACTACGCCGTCACCCGCGATTTTGATGGCGGTTCGTTTTCCAACCGCCGCGTTGTCGCCAGCCAGCAAGGCCGGCCCATCCTCAACCTCACGGCCAGCTTTCAAAAGCTGGAGCAAGGACTGCACCACGCCGATGCCGTGATGCCCGACGTGCCCCCGCCGGAAGAGCTTGAACCCGAAGCCGCCGTCCGGCTGCGTTTTGCCGACCAGGCCCGGCCCGAAGCCCGTCACCACTTCCTGTCGCCGCGGCCGGTCGAACTGCGCGGAGTAGAAAACCGGCACTGGATGAATCCGGTGAAGGCCCCCCCGCGCTCGCACTCATGGTTCCGCGCTGTTGCCCCCCTGCCCGACGATCCGCGCGTCCACCGCGCTATCCTTGCCTTTGCCAGCGACATGACCCTGCTTGGCACCTGCGCGCTGCCGCACGGCCTGTCCTGGGCGCGGGGCGAAGTCGTCAGCGCCAGCCTGGACCATGCGGTGTGGTTTCACGAACCGTTCCGGGCCGACGAATGGCTGTTATACGCCACCGACAGTCCGTGGAGCGGAGCCGGGCGCGGGTTCAACCGGGGCCGCATCTTTACCCGCGAAGGCCGCCTGGTCGCCAGTGTGGCGCAAGAAGGCATGATCCGCCGCAGCAAGCCCAGGGACTGATCCCAGCCGCTTACATAAGGTAACAAAGCGCCCCACAGAAACCTGCCAGCCTGTTACCTTAGGTCACCTTGTGTGGGCTTCCCGCCCGGCAATGCAGACCGCATCGGCGATGCTACAAGCCGCCGGTCAGGCCCGTGCCCAATGTCGAGTGCGCCGCCTGTTCTGAGAGTAATCGTGGTGACGCCGTTCAGCGCTCGCTCCATCAGCCAGTCGAACGCACGCTCGCGCCCTTCCCCCAGCGCCCGGTTCCACGCTGCGGCAAAGCTTTCCGCCCCCGCCCGCGCGCGCAAGGCATAGGCCGCCTTGCGGCTCATCCCCACCATCCGCGCCGCAGACGATACGGATCCGGTAACACACAGCGCGCGCAAAAATGCGCTTTGGCGCGGAACCGTCCACCCGTCGTGGCGGGTGCGGGCAAGCGGAACCGGGGTAAAGGCGGGCGCGGCAATATCGGCCGGGCGCGGCGGGGCGTGGTCAGAGTTCATGGGCGGAGTTTATCGGAGCCGCCAGGGTGTAGGAAAGCGAAAGAAGCCCCCAGCCAGTTACGCGGTGCCCTGTGCAGCGCGCGCCGAAAGCCGTTCGATCAGCCAGCGGATCGATCCGCCCTGCACCACGACCGAGAACAGGACGACGATATAGGTGATCGCCAGGATATCGGCACGGATTGGGCTTTCGGGCAGTGATAATGCCAAAGCCACTGAAATCCCGCCGCGCAATCCGCCCCAAACAAGGGTTGGATAGGCCATCGGGCCCAGCTTGATCCACCGCTTCATTGCCGCCAGCGGCGCGCCGACCGAAATGGCCCGGGCCAGCATCACGACGCCAATCGCCACCACGCCCAGCAGCAACGGACTGGCTGAAGAGGCGATGACAACCACCTCAAGCCCGATCAGCACGAACAGCACTGCGTTCAGGATTTCGTCGATCAAGTCCCAGAACTTGAGCAGGTAGTCGCGCGTCTGCTCGCTCATCGCATAGGCAACGCCGGCATTACCGATCATCAGGCCGGCAACCGCCATGGCCACCGGTCCGCTGACATGCAGTACCTGCGCCAGACTGTAGCCGCCCATAACCAGTGCCAGGCTGATCATCACCTCGATTATGAAATCGTCAATCGAGCGCATGCCGCGAAAGGCGATCCAGCCCAGAACCAAACCAAGAATTGCGCCCCCGCCCGCTTCCCGCAGGAAATCGGCGCTGGCCGCTGCCAGTGTAAACTCTTCCGCGCCCGATGCCGAAACAAGCAGGATCGAAAACACGACCACGCCAATCCCGTCGTTGAACAGACTTTCACCCGCAATGGTGGCCTGGAGTGTTTCGGGAACCGCGGCGCGGCGCATGACAGCCATGACCGCTATCGGATCGGTCGGGCTGATCAAGGCCCCGAATACAAGGCACCAGATCAACGGGATCGGGTGTCCAAACAGACCTGCGATGAAATGGATGCCGGTGCCGACAAGCGTGGTCGAAAGCAGGACACCGACCGTGCTGAATATCATGATCGGCCAGCGTCCACGCTTCATCGCCGTCCAGTCAACATGTAGCGCGCCGGCGAACAGCAGGAAGGACAGCATGCCGTTCATCAAGGTCGTGTGAAAATCGATATCAGCCAGAAAGGTGCCAAGTTTCCCGGCAAGATCGCCCTGGGGAAATACCCGGTCGAACAGGATCACAGCCAGTGAAGATACAGCCCCCATGATCGTCAGGCCTACTGTCGACGGCAATTTCAGGAACCGAAAGTTCACGTAACCGAGGAATGCGGTCACAACGATCAGGATCGCGGCCGCATCGAACAAGTTGGGCTGATGGGTCATCAAAATCCCGTGGCACGTTGACCGGTCAGCGTCAAACAACAGCGTCTGACTGCCTGGCGCTTGACCGCTGCCTGCGCGGTCAGGGCCTTGGCAGCAGGCCAGAAGGCCGCGTGTTAGCCCCTGGCATGATAAAAATCATAGACCACCTGTGCCACAGCAGCGCTGACGCCGGGCGCGCGTTGCAGGTCTTCCAAGGCCGCCGCCCGCACCTTGCTTGCAGTGCCGAAGTGCAGCAGCAGGGCGCGCTTTCGCGCCGGGCCGATGCCGGGGATTTCATCAAGAGGGGATGCGGTTATAGCGCGGCTTCGCTTGTCGCGGTGGGCACCGATAGCGAAACGGTGAACCTCGTCGCGCAGGCGCTGAAGGTGAAACAGCAACGGCGCATTGACTGGCAACATCTTCTCGCGCCCGTCCGGGAAGTGGAACACCTCGCGCCCTTCGCGCCCGTGGCCGGGGCCCTTGGCGATGGCGATCAGCGGGACGTCCTCGATCCCCATTTCCTCCAACGTGTCGCGCGCCGCGCTCATCTGGCCCTTGCCGCCATCGATCAGCACCAGATCGGGCCACATTCCGCCATCGCGGTCAGGGTCTTCGTCCTGTGCGCGGGCAAATCGGCGGCCAAACACCTCGCGCATCATGCCAAAGTCGTCATTGGTCTGGGCAGTCTTAATGTTCCACTTGCGGTACTGGCCCTTGATGAACCCTTCGGGCCCGGCGACGATCATCGCGCCAAGGGCGTTGCTGCCCTGGATGTGGCTGTTGTCGTAGACTTCGATCCGTTGCGGCACTTCGGGCAGTTCAAGAAATTCCGCCAGCTCGCGGCCCAGCCGGGCCTTGGTTCCGCTTTCGGCCAGTCGCCGCTCTAGCGCTTCGACCGCGTTGCGGCGGGCCTGATCCATCAGGCGGCGGCGGTCACCGCGCTGGGGCACCGACAGTTCGATCCGGCCGCCTGCCGCCTCGCGCAAAGCCTCGGCCAGCAGATCCCCTTCGGGCAGCGGCCGGTCAACCAGGATGGTGCGCGGTGGGGGCACATCCTCGTAAAACTGGGCAAGGAATGCTGTAAAAACCTCCTCTGCCGCCAGACCTTCAGTATGGCTGGGGAAGAAGGCACGGTGGCCCCAGTTCTGGCCGCCGCGGATGAAGAACGCCTGCACACCGACATGCCCGCCTTTTTCCGCCAGCGCAAAAACATCGGCGTTGCCGACCCCTTCGGCGTTGATCGCCTGGCTGCCCTGGATGAAGGTTGCGGCACGCAGCCGGTCACGCAGCATTGCGGCCCGCTCGAAATCGAGGCTGGTGGCGGCATCTTCCATCTGGGCGTTAAGCTTGGCCTGGACCGCGCCCGATTTGCCGCCAAGGAAATCCTTCGCCTCGCCCACCAGTTCGCGGTAGCCAGCCTGGTCGATGCGGCCGACGCACGGGGCTGAACAGCGCTTGATCTGATAAAGCAGGCACGGCCGGTCGCGCCGGGCAAAGAAGCTGTCGGTGCAGCTGCGCAGCAGGAACAGCTTTTGCAACGCGTTGATGGTTGTGTTGACCGATCCTGCGCTGGCGAAGGGGCCATAGTAATTCCCCTTGGCACGGCGCGCGCCGCGGTGCTTGCTGATCCGGGGAAAATCATGATCGGCGCGCAACAAGATGAACGGGAAACTTTTATCGTCGCGCAGCAGCACGTTGTAGGGCGGGCGATACCGCTTGATCAGCTGCGCTTCCAGCAGCAGCGCCTCTGCCTCGGAATTGGTGGTGACGATGGTCATGCCGCGGGTCTGGCTGACCATCCGTTTAAGCCGCAGCGGCAACCGATCGACCTGGGTGTAATTGGCAACCCGGTTTCGCAGCGCGCGCGCCTTGCCGACATAGAGCACATCGCCCTTGGCATCGATCATCCGGTAAACGCCGGGCTTGGGCTTGAGCGTGGCCAGCACTTCGCGGATCGCGGCAATGCCGGCGGCGATATCGGGCTGACCGCCCCTGACCGTGGTGGTCGCGCTATCTTCGTTGAAGCGGTCGGCCCCTTTGGGATGGGACGGGGTTCCGGCGGGACTGCGAGCCATTCGCCCCAGATAGGGACTGTCGCCAGCGCAGAAAAGCGCGATGTTGACCGCTTCCACCGCTGTGTTACGCTGCTTTCACAAAATCCGCACAAAATGGCGGGTGAACGCCGAGAGGAAAGCGCTTGCGGCAACTGCAGGGCATGGACGCATCGTTTGTCGCGCTGGAAACGCGCAATTCGCCGATGCACATCGGGTCGATCCTGATCTACAACCCTTCAACCGCGCCGGGCGGTTTCGTTCGCTACAAGGATATCCTGCGCTTTTTCGAAAGCCGGATGCAGCTGTCCAAGACGATGCGACAAAAGCTGGTCCGCGTGCCGTTCGACCTCGATTATCCCTACTGGATTGAGGACAAGGATTTCGATCTTGAATACCATGTCCGCCACCTGGCCTTGCCCAAACCCGGCGACTGGCGCCAGCTGTGCATTCAGGCCGCGCGCATCTTTGCCCGCCCGCTTGATCTGACTCGCCCGCCGTGGGAGTTCACGGTGGTCGAAGGGCTCGACAATATCCCCGGCATAGCCCCGGGATCCTATGCCATGGTCACCAAGGTCCACCACGCTGCGATCGACGGGATGAGCGGGATCGACCTGATGGAGGCGCTACACACGCTTGCGCCTGATGCGCCGCCGCCTGACCAGGTTGACACCTGGCAGGGGGAAAACCCGCCAAACTTTGCCGAATTGCTCGCCAAAAGCTGGATCAACAATCTCGCCAATCCTTTGCGCCAGCTGGATGTAGCGGCCAAGGCAGCGCCGGGTTTGGCCAAGGCGATCAAGGGGCTGGTGGCCAAGGATTTCAAGCTGCACGGCGAGATGGTTGCCCCGCGAACGCGCTTCAACACCGTGCTGTCGCCCAACCGGGTGATTGAAGGACGATCCATCCCGCTGGATGATATCAAGGCTATCCGCAGCGCGGTGCCGGGGGCCAAGGTCAACGACGCCTTTCTGGCAATCATCGGCGGGGCCCTGCGCAAATACCTGACGCTGCATGACGATCTGCCCGACAAGACGCTGACCGCGATGGCGCCGATCTCTGTCCGCGGGAAAGACGAAAAGGGCGATATGGGCAACCAGGTGGCGGCGATGATCGCGCCGCTGGGCAGTCATATCGAAGACCCGCTGGAACGGCTGGCCTACGTCCATTCGCAAACGGTCAATTCCAAGGCGATGACCGACGCCATGGGCGCGCGCAACATGACCGAAATGAGCAAGGTCAGCCCGGCCCTGTTCATGGCGCTGGGCGCGCAGCTGTACACCCGGCTTGGTCTGGCCGACCGGCTTGGGCCCGCAGTCAACACGGTTGTCACAAACGTACCAGGACCGCCGGTGCCGATTTATTCCGCCGGCGCCCGGCTGGAAAGCATGATGGGCCTGCTGTGCCTTACCGACGGTGTCGGCCTTGGTCACACCGTGCAAAGCTATTGCAAGGAAGCAACCATCACTTTCACTGCCTGCCGCAAGGTCATGCCCGACCCGGATGTCTATGCACAGTGTATTGAGGACAGTTTTCAGGAACTGCTTGCTGCCGCGCGGGCTAACGGTGCAGAACAGGCCGAACCGGCAAAACCGGCCGGGCAATCCGCAGAGCCCGGCCGTTCCGCCATTTCATCTGGCAAGCCGGCAAAGACCGGCAAACCTACCGGCAAAAAAGCCGCGAAGCCCCGAAAGGTCGCCAAAAAGTGACAGCCACTACAGCCGCCCGCAAGGCGATGACTATCGAAGCCCGACCGCCCAGCAAATTGCTGGCGCTGACAGAAGGGCGCGCGGTGTTCGAACTTGCCGCGTTCTATGCCAGTCGCCACCTGTTGTCTTTGCTGCCGCGCGGCGACGGGCACCCCGTTCTGGTCCTGCCGGGCTTCCTGGCCTCCGACAGTTCGACCGCGCCAATGCGCCGTCTGCTGGAGGATTTGGGTTATGATGCCTACGGCTGGAAACTGGGCCGCAATGTGCGGGTCGATCTCCAGCGCGTCCACGAAATGGAACAGCTGCTGCTCGGCATTCACCAGCGTACCGGGCGCACCGTCTCAATCGTCGGGTGGAGCCTGGGGGGCGTATTTGCGCGTGAACTGGCCAAGCTTCACCCCGCGATCGTGCGTCAGGTCATTACGCTTGGCAGTCCGATCCATGATGACCGGCGCCACACCAATGCATCAAAACTGTTTGAGTTTCTGAACGGCAAGGAACCCGAACCTGTCCGCCACGGCCGCTTCACCGGCCTGCATCAAGCCCCGCCCGTACCGACAACATCGATCCTGACCAAGACTGACGGGGTCGTCCATTGGCGCGGCTCGGTGCAGCATCCCGAGCACGACAACACACAGACCGAAAACATCGTCGTTCACGCCAGCCATTGCGGACTGGGTGTCAATCCCAGTGTAATGGTCGCGCTGGCCGACCGTCTGGCGCAAGACGAACAAGGCTGGCAGCCCTTCGTCGCCAAATGGCACCAGCGTTGGATGTTTCCGCAAACGCGGCTTCATTGAACAGCCGGTACCACGATACAAAAAAGGGCCGCTTCCACAGGAAGCGGCCCTTTTTGTGTTTTCTATAGGGGTTTGCTGTCAGATTGCGCGGCCTGCGATCGAAACCTGACGGATGCGACCATCCTGATCGACCGTGCAGGCGAACCGATCATCGCCGCCAACCCGGCCTTCGACTTTCCAGCCATTGTCATCACGTTCGGCGCGATCGACGCTTTCAACCCGCGCCGCACCGCGTTCGATTTCGCTGACGCAACGGTCAACCGCTCCGTTCAAGTCGCGTGTGTCCCGCGATGCCGAGCCGCCACGCGCCTGCGGGCTTGAACCTTGGCGATAATCGTCGTTGCGGTAATCATCGCCGCGATAATCACGCGTGTCACCGTCACGCCGATCTTCATAGCGGCGATCGTCGTAGCGCCGGTTCTTGCCGCTTTTGCTGGCCGCACTGGCCACCGCTGCAATGCCGCCGATGATCAGGATGCCGGCCAATACGTCACCGGCATCGACACGGTCGCGGTGACCGCCCCAGCCGTTCCATCCACCCCAGCGATCGCCCGCCAGGGCCGGCGAAGCGACAAGCGAAAGCGACGCGGCTGATGCCAGTATCGCAGCACTACGGAAAAACCTGCTCTTCATGATTGCCACCCTCCAAGGTGCGCGGATCCAAAACCAGCGTGATATGTCACCGCACCTTACTCTCATTCGACTAGGCGGCCCAGGCTTTCTAGCGCCTGAACCGCCTGTCTGAGCAATTCAGCAGGTGCGGCTAAAGACCGCGGATTCCGCTGAAATCAACGTCGACCACTCGGCCACGTTCGAACTTGCATTTGAAGGAGCCCGAGTCGTACCCGCGCAAGTTGTTGTTCCAGCCACGATAATCACCGCCCCAGCCGCGCCCGTAATAGCTTTCGCCCGAGCGCCAACCGCGATTTGACTGGTTGACCGCAATGCGGCCCTTCACTTCGTAACCGTCGCGGGTGTTCCGGACTTCGCGAATGTCGGTTACATCCGCGCGGCCATAGCTGTAGCGACTCGCCGTGCGTTCGGTCGCTGCCACGCACTGTTCGACAGCCTGACGCGGATTACCCCCGTAACGGTAATTGCCATCATAGCCGTAGGCGCCGCCATTGCGGTAATCGCGATCATAGCCACTGCCGTAATTGCGGTCATAGCTGCGGTCATAATTGCCGTCGTAACCACGGTCACGGCTTGCAGCAGAAGCGACTGCGGCAATTCCGCCGATCACCAATGCTCCGGCAATCACATCGCCAGCACTGATGCCGTCGCGGTCGCGGTGACCATAGGTTTCCGCCATCGCGGGAGTAGCCGAAGAGATCGCCACCGCGCCTGCCGCGATGGTACCAACAAGGGCCTTGGACAGGGTCTTCATGGCATTCATCCTTCACATGAACCGGACTGATCTGTCCGGTGTTGAGGATGGTCTACCGAATCGGCGCTAGCCCGTTGCTGAATTACCTTTGCAGCTTTTGTTCAGCAAAATGGACGATTTTATGAACGGCTATTGCGGGATTGATAACCCGCTCCATTCGGCAAGAAATGCCAGGCTGTCTGCCGCCTCGGCAACCACCTTGTCCGTCGGTTTGCCGGCACCGTGCCCGGCCCGGGTTTCTATCCTGATGAGATGCGGCTTGGGACCAGCCGCAGCGGCCTGGAGAGCAGCGGTATATTTAAAGCTGTGGCCCGGAACCACGCGGTCGTCGGTGTCGGCAGTGGTTACCAGCACCGCCGGATAGGTCACGCCACTGCGGATGTTGTGATAGGGCGAGTAAGCGCGCAGCACTTTGAAATCAGCCTCCTTGCCGGGGAAGCCATAATCGTCAGTCCAGTACCGGCCGGCCGTAAAACGGTCAAAGCGCAGCATGTCCATTACCCCCACGGCCGCATTGCCGGCGGCGAACAAATCGGGCCGCTGGTTGACCACGGCACCCACCAACAAGCCGCCGTTCGATCCGCCCTGCACGGTCAAGCCGCCTTTGGGCGTGATCCCCTCGGCAATCAGGAATTCGCCCGCTGCTATGAAATCGTCGAACACGTTCTGCTTGTTGGCGAGGCGTCCGGCGTCGTGCCAGGCCTTGCCATATTCGCCGCCGCCACGCAGGTTGGCCAGAGCATAGGCCCCGCCCGCATCAAGCCAGGCCATCCGCGATGCGGAAAAGCCGGGTGTCAAAGAGATATCAAAGCCGCCGTAGCCATAAAGCAACGTCGGTACCGCTTTGCCCACCAGTGCCTTCTTGCGGACGATGAACATCGGCACGCGGGTGCCGTCCTTTGAGGTGTAAAAGCGCTGTTCGACCGCATAGATCGCCGGATCGAACGCCAGTTTGGGCGATGCGAAAGTCGCCGTCTTCATGCTGCTCAGATCAAGGCGCTGGATGGTCGCGGGCTGGTTGAAGCTAGTATAGGAATAGAATGTCTCGGGATCGCCTGGCTTGCCGGTGAAGCCCGAGGCGGTACCGATCCCGTTTAGTGTAAGAACTTGCGCGTGCTTGCCGGTCAGGTCGTAAATCTCGGCACGGGTAGACGCATCCTTCAGATAGGCCAAAACCAGGCGGTCGCCGACAATTGTTGCGCGTTCCAGTGTTTCTTCACGCTCTGGCACAAGCTCTGCCCATCGCGGCGCCTTGCCGGCTAAGTTGACCGCCACGAGCTTGCTGCGCGGAGCGGCCTTATCGGTGACGAACCACAGCCGGCTGCCGATCGAATCGACCACTTCCCATTTATTGTCGAAACCGTCTATCAGCGTGCGGGCCGCCCAGCCTTTGGCCCGGCGCTGGCGCAGGTCGATCACGCGCACTTCGTTCTTGGCGTCTGTGCCGACCGAACTGGTAATTACTGCATAGCGGCCCTCGTTGGTCACGCTTGCCGAATGCAGCACCTCGGGTTTGTCGGGCGATGAATAGACCAGCTGATCAGCGGCGACCGGCGTCCCTATGCGGTGAAAATAGACCGCCTGGTTGAAATTGCGTGATTGGAACTCGGCCCCTTCGGCGGGCTTGGGAAAGCGCGAATAGAGAAAACCCTCCTCCCCGACCCATGACAAGCCGGTAAACTTTGCCCAGCGCACCTCATCTTCCAGCACTTTGCCGGTGGCGACGTCAAGCACCCGCAGGATGCGCCAATCGCTGCCGCCGTCCTGCACCGAATAAGCAAGGTAGCGGCCTTTTTCGGACGGCTCCCATGCATCGAGCGCGGTGGCGCCGTCCTTTGCCCAGCCATTGGGATCGATCAGCAGGCGCGGAACACCGTCAAGACCGTCACGGACGAACAGCTGCGACTGGTTCTGCAGGCCCGAATTACGCGTGTAGAAATACTGCTTTCCGGCTTTGCGCGGCAGGCCGAAGCGTTCGTAGTCCATCAACTGTTTGATACGCGTAGCGAACCACGCGCGCTGCGGAAGGGTTTTGAGATAGGCATCGGTGACGGTGTTCTGGCTCTTCACCCAATCGGCCACTTTCGCATCGGTGCGCACATCGTTTTCAAGCCAGCGATAGGGATCGGCAATCACCTCGCCGAACTGGGTTTCGACGACATCGCCCTTGCGGGTTTCGGGATAGGTGATTGGCTTCACGCTTTGCGCTCCTGCAGCGGACGGCAACACGGCGGCGACAAGGACGCCGGCAAGGATTCCACGCATCAGTAACGGTCCTCAAAAATGCAAAAAGCGGCTGCAGGCTATGGGCCTGCAGCCGCTTTTGCAAACAGTGGTTCGACAAGCGCGACTGGCGCACCGTCAATCAACATCAAAGCCTATTCGGCGTCGTCTTCGACCATTACCGGGCCGCTGTCCTGGCCCTTGGCCGATGTATCACGGTCGACCAGCTCGATGATTGCCAGCGGGGCCGCATCAGACGCGCGCACGCCAGCCTTGATCACGCGGGTATAGCCGCCTTCGCGGTTCGCATAGCGTGCAGCCAGCACGTCGAACAGCTTAACCAGCTGCGCATCGTCGAGCAGACGGGCGTGGGCCAGACGGCGGTTTGACAGCCCGCCATGCTTCGCCAGCGTGATCAGCTTTTCGACATAGGGACGCAGTTCGCGCGCCTTGGGCAGCGTGGTGGTGATCTGTTCATGCTTGAGCAGAGCCGCTGCCATGTTGCGGAACAAGGCCTTGCGGTGGCTGGAAGTGCGGTTGAGCTTACGCCCGCCGTATTTATGGCGCATGGGTTAGTCCTTCGTTCGTTAGGGGGCCGTGCAAGGTACCCCGTACCTGGCAGCGCTTGCGGCGGCTGCCGTTACCGTACCGGGACGCCCGAAGGCGCCCCTGTTACCAATCAGCCCAGCAGCTCTTGTTCGAGCTTCTTGGCCATTTCTTCGATATTTTCCGGCGGCCAGCCAGGGATGTCCATGCCTAGGCGCAGACCCATCGAGCTCAGGACTTCCTTGATCTCGTTGAGCGACTTGCGGCCAAAGTTGGGGGTGCGGAGCATCTCGGCCTCGGTCTTCTGGACCAGGTCGCCGATATAGATGATATTGTCGTTCTTGAGGCAATTGGCCGAACGAACCGACAGTTCCAGTTCGTCCACCTTCTTGAGAAGGTAGCGGTTGAGCTGGTTGGTATCACCTTCTTCGCTCGGCGCGGCCGCAGCCATCCCGATCATCGGCGACGAGCCCATCGGCACTGCGTCTTCGAAGTGGACGAACAGCGACAGCTGGTCCTGCAGGATGCGCGCGGCATAGGCCACGGCATCTTCAGGGGTGACCGTGCCGTCTGTTTCGACCGTCAGGTTGAGCTTATCGTAGTCAAGTTCCTGCCCGATGCGGGCGTTATCGACCTTGTAGCTAACCTGGCGAACAGGCGAATAAAGCGAATCGATCGGGATCAAACCGATCGGCGCATCGACCGGACGGTTACCGACAGCCGGAACGTAGCCCTTGCCGCTGTCCGCGGTCAGTTCCATGTTGAGCGTCGCGCCTTCGTCAAGGTGGCAGATCACCAGATCCTTGTTCAGAACCTCGATATCGCCGGTCACAGCGATGTCCCCAGCAGTCACTTCGCCCGGGCCGGTGGCCGAAAGCTGCAAGCGCTTGGGGCCTTCGCCCTGCATCTTGAGCGCGATCTGCTTGACGTTCAAAACGATGTCGGTGACGTCTTCACGCACACCGGCCAGGCTGCTGAACTCATGCAGCACGTTTTCGATCTTGATCGAGGTGATGGCAGCGCCTTGCAGCGACGACAGCAGAACGCGGCGCAGCGCATTGCCCAACGTCAGACCAAAGCCGCGTTCAAGCGGTTCTGCGACGAAAGTGGCCCGGCGCTTGGGGTCGTTCCCCGCCTTCACTTCGAGGGCGTTGGGCTTCTTGAGTTCCTGCCAGTTCTTGATGTTGACAGTCATGGACTTCCCCTGGGGTTATTCTTGGCGGGACGACCGCTGCTCCGACACTGGAACCGCGGCCGATCCGAAACAGCGACAAGGCGGACGCCCTGCCGCGAAGGAACGATCAGACCCGGCGACGTTTTGAAGGCCGGACCCCGTTGTGCGGGATCGGGGTAACATCGCGGATCGAAGTGATGGTGAAGCCGACAGCCTGGAGAGCACGCAGCGCGCTCTCACGGCCCGAGCCGGGGCCCTTCACTTCAACTTCAAGGGTGCGAACGCCGTGTTCGGCGGCCTTCTTGCCGGCATCGTCCGCAGCCACCTGAGCGGCGTAAGGAGTCGACTTGCGGCTGCCCTTGAAGCCCATCATCCCGGCGGAGGACCAGCTAATCGCATTGCCCTGGGCATCGGTGATGGTGATCATGGTATTGTTGAAGCTGGCATTCACGTGGGCGATGCCGCTTGTGATGTTCTTCCGCTCGCGGCGCTTGATGCGCTGGGGTTCGCGTGCCATTTTTCTATCCTACTCGAAATCGGGAAGGGAAAGCGTGAGACCGAAAGGCCCGCGCGCTTACTTCTTCTTGCCGGCGATCGGCTTGGCCTTGCCCTTGCGGGTACGGGCGTTGGTGTGCGTGCGCTGACCGCGAACCGGCAGGCCCTTGCGGTGACGCAGCCCGCGATAGCAGGCCAGATCCATCAGACGCTTGATGTTCATCGCGGTTTCGCGGCGCAGGTCACCCTCAACGGTGTGATCGGCGTCTATCGCTTCACGAATGTGCAGCACTTCCTGATCGGTCAGGTCCTGAACACGGCGGCTGTGGTCAATTCCCAGCTTGTCGGCGATCTGGCGGGCCTTGAACGAACCAATGCCATGAATGTAGGTGAGCGCAATGATCACGCGCTTGTTGGTGGGGATGTTCACCCCGGCAATACGAGCCACTTAATTCTCCATGCTCCACAGGGGGCGATCCCAAGGAATACCCCCCATCTCAACGCTTCATCCGCAAAACGGCAAAAAGCCCGGCTGGCGCGCGCTTTGGCAAACGCCTTCCGGACGGTCCCGTTTTTCGGTTGAGCGGCGCGCTTAAGGCGATTCGCCATTTATGTCAACGCCAGTGCGGCGCAATCAAATCAACCTTTAAGAATAGCTTCAATTGCCGCACTGACATGATCGATTTCTTCCATGCCGTTGACCCGGCTGACGATGCCCCGCGTTTCGTAGATCGGCAGGATCGGAGCAGTCTTGGCACGGTATTCAGCCATGCGGGTGCGAACAGTTTCTTCGTTGTCATCCGGACGGCGCTTGAACTCGGTCGAACCGCACTTGTCGCAAACGCCGGGAACCTGTGGCAGCTCAAACTTGTCGTGATAGCCCTTGCCGCAGCTGGCGCAGGTATACCGGCCGCAGATGCGGTCAACCAACGCATCTTCGTTCACTTCAAGCTCGATTACATGATCAAGTGTGCGGCCACGCGCATCAAGAATGCTGTCCAGTGAGCGAGCCTGTTCGGCCGTGCGCGGATAGCCATCAAAGATCGCCCCGGTATCGGCGCCCATTGAATCCAGTTCCTCGCCGATCAGGGACGAGACAATCGCGTCGGAAACCAGTTCACCGCGCTCCATCACCGCCTTGGCCTCAAGCCCCGTTGGGGTGCCGGCCCTGACCGCAGCGCGCAGCATGTCGCCGGTCGAAAGCTGCCGCATCGCGTGCGCGTCAACCAAACGCTGTGCCTGGGTGCCTTTACCTGCGCCCGGCGGTCCCAACAGGATGATGTTCACTTCGCGCTCCCCCTGGATAGCGTGATAGCGGAGTGCTGGCCTTAGCGCAGCCGCCCCTTGAGCTTGGCCTTCTTGATCAGATCGCCGTACTGGTGTGCAAGCAGGTGCGACTGAATCTGCGTGATCGTATCGACCGTAACATTGACCACGATCAGCAGGCTGGTCCCGCCGATGAACATCGCGGTTATACCGGTCTGCGCAATGATATATTCGGGCACAACGCAGACGAAAGTCAGGTAGATCGCGCCGATGACAGTGATCCGCGTCAGCACATAATCAAGGTAGGTCGCGGTGTTCTTGCCAGGCCGAATACCAGGGATGAACCCGCCGTTGCGCTTCAGGTTGTCGGCTGTCTCTTCCGGGTTGAACACAACCGCGGTGTAGAAGAAGCTGAAGAACAGGATGCCGAGAGCATAAAGCGCCATGTAAAGCGGTTTTCCATGCCCCAGATACTGGTTGAGGCTGACGATAAAGGCGCCGACCTTCGAATCCGGAGAGACAGAATTACCAGCAAACTGGGTGATGGTCAGCGGCAGCAGCAGCAGCGAACTGGCAAAAATCGGCGGAATAACACCAGCGGTATTGAGCTTGAGCGGCAGATGGCTGCGATCAGCCTGCATCATGCCGTTCTGGCTGGCGCGCTTGGGATATTGAATGAGCAGGCGCCGGGTAGATCGTTCCATGAAACAAATCAGCAGCACCATAATAACGATCAATATGACAAGCCCAGCGATAACGAATCCGCTGATCGCACCGCTGCGGCCACCTTCAAACAGATTGCCGATAAAGCGCGGCATCTGGGCCACAATCCCGGCCATGATGATGAGCGATGTTCCGTTGCCAATCCCCCGGCTGGTGATTTGTTCGCCCAGCCACAGCAGGAACATGGTCCCGCCGATCAGGCTGATCACGGCACTGACCCGGAACATCATGCCCGGCATGACCACGGCCTGCAGGGCACTTTGCGCGCCGTATGCCTCAAGCCCTGTCGCGATGAACCAACCCTGGATCGCGGTGAGGAACACCGCGCCATAGCGGGTATATTGGTTGAGCTTCTTGCGGCCGCTTTCGCCTTCCTTCTTCAGCGCCGCGAGCGCAGGGTGCAGCGATGCAGCCAGCTGCACCACGATCGATGCCGTAATGTAGGGCATGACGCCAAGCGCGATCAGGCTCATGCGTTCGAGCGAGCCGCCCGAAAACGTGTTGAAAATGTCAAGGATGCCGCCCTGCGTCTGCTTGTACAATTCGCGTAGTATCAGCGGATTGACGCCGGGCAGCGGAACGAAGCTTAGGAAGCGGAACACGATCAGGGCGCCGACCGTGAACCAGATCCGGTTCTTTAGTTCGGTCGCCTTGGAAAAATTGGCGAGGCTCAGGTTGCTCGCGATATTGTCGGCGCGTGATGCCATTGTCTGGTCAAGCCTTGCTTGGAACGCCGGATGCGGCCCGGCTCCCCCCATTGATTACGGGAGCCCATATAGGACGCGGGCGGGAAGTCAAAAACCCCCAGCCCGCGCTTGTCCCGTGATTATTCGCCCTTGCCTGCCTTGGCGGACTTGTTCGTCTCGCGGCGGGCGGCCTTCTTTTCCTGCTCGCTAGGCTTGGCTTCAGGCAGAGCTACCGAACCACCGGCCTTTTCCACCGCAGCCTTGGCCCCGGCCGATGCGCCGTCGACCGCGAACTTGACCTTGGCGGTCAGTTCACCTTTGCCGAGCAGGCGCACGCCGTCCTTGCCGCCGCGGGCCAGACCGGCCGCTTTCAGCGCGGCGTGGTCAACCACGGCCTTGATGTCCAGCTTGCCGGCGTCGATCGCCTTTTGCACCATACCCAGGTTAACCTCGGCAAAATCCTTGGCGAAGATGTTGTTGAAGCCGCGCTTCGGGATGCGCATGTGCAGCGGCATCTGCCCGCCTTCGAAGCCGTTAACGCTGACGCCCGAACGTGCCTTGGCACCCTTCTGGCCGCGCCCGGCGGTCTTGCCTTTGCCCGAACCGATGCCACGGCCCACGCGCATGCGTGATTTGCGGGCACCATCGTTGTCGCGGATATCATTCAATTTCATGTCGTGCACTCGCTTTCGCTTTTGTCGCGCTGATGGAAGAGCGCGCCATTAGGCGCTTAAACCGAGGTTGTCACGCCCCAATAGAGGCTGTCGGGCAAACTTTCTGGCCGCTTGCCCCAAGCGCGCTGCGTAGCCAGCGTCGGCTTGGTTCTTCCCAGAACAGGAAAACACCAATTGATATGCTGATAGCAACAGGCAGGTTCGCAAGCCGGGCCCAAGTCAGCGGCAAAAAGAGCTCGAGTGTCTGACGAACGGGCAATTGCAGAATGTATAGGGCGTAGGACGCCTCACCTAGAAGTAGCAGCGGCCGTGAAGCAAGTATGCGGGCCAACCAAGTTTTCAGTGACGCAAGTTGCACGATGAGCAAGCCAGCAAAGACCATGGCAATCGAAACCAAACGTAATTCGCGGGAAAGGCACAAGGGCAGCGCAATTGCACACACCAGCGCTGCTTGAATCGCAGGACGGTGTAAATAACTTAAGAAGTCCTCGTGGCGTTTCCACAGGAGAGCGAGCACTACTCCGAACAGGAACTCAAAGCTCCGCATCAGCGGAATTGGAGCCCAGCGTAACGCGGGTTGAACAACCACGGAGCCGCCGAAGGTGGGCACAGCGAAAAGTACCATCGCCGCTGCGGCGATCACCCCAACGGATATCAGCTGACCCGAGGAGCTGTTGCGCAGAAATCTTAGCATCAAAGGCGCGGTCAAATAAAAGAACAGTTCTACCGACAGTGTCCACGCTTGCATTAACCAAGCTAGGGAAAGGCTTGAGCCCGGCAAAGTCCAGCTTTGCAGCAGCAATGGGACTGTGAAAATCTCCACCAGCCCAAGCTCGCGCCAGACAAAAGGCAATTCCCAAAGCAACGCTAGAGCATAAACCGGATAAAGCCTTGCGAAGCGAGCCGCGGCAAATTGGGCAAGATCGGATCGGTCGTTCATCCGCCAGATGTACTGATGAGCGATAATGAAACCGGACAGGATGAAAAAGATCGAAACCCCGAGGTAGCCATTTTTCAGCAGGTTTACGATCGGATAGGGTAGTGCGCTAACTTCGGCCCAAGACGCGCCGAAATGGAAAAGCAAAACCATCAACGCAGCAACAAAGCGCAAACCGGTCAAAGCACCGAGTTGATCGGCGGACAATGCCGCTTGGCCGGTTTTGTTGTCCAGCAGAACCTCAGCCACCTCTTGCCTGGTCATCTGCCTGCCCCTTGATATTCAGCCGACAAAAGAAAACGGCCTCCAGATCAACCGGAGGCCGTATACTCTGATCAAGCCGGGTGCAGGTTCAATCGACCACGGCCACCATATGCGGCAGCTTGGCGATCGCGCCGCGCACTTCGGCGGTATCTTCAAGTTCCACTACCCGGTGCATCTTGCCCAAACCAAGACCGATAAGGATCTTCTTCTGGCTTTCCGGGCGGCGGATCGGCGAACCGATCTGCTTGATCCTGATGGTCTTCTTTTCAGATTTTGCCATCGTGCTTACTCCGTGATCGCATCAGCGGCGGCCTCAGCCTCCGCAACATTGGCGCCGCCACGACCCAGCAGGTCAGCAACCTTCTTGCCGCGGCGCTGGGCGACCGACTTCGGCGAAGTCTGGTCAGTCAGCGCATCGAACGTGGCGCGGATCATGTTGTAGGGGTTGCTGGTGCCGACTGATTTGGTCACCACGTCTGCCACGCCCAGGCTTTCGAAGACAGCGCGCATCGGGCCGCCAGCAATGATCCCGGTTCCGGCCGGAGCCGATCGCACATTGACCTTGCCGGCACCAAACCGGCCCTTGCCGTCGTGATGCAGAGTACGACCTTCTTTGAGCGGGACGCGAACCATCTTCTTTTTGGCCGAGGCGGTTGCCTTGGTGATGGCTTCCGGCACTTCGCGGGCCTTGCCATGACCAAAGCCAACACGGCCCTTGCCATCGCCAACCACGACCAGCGCCGCAAAGCCGAAGCGCTTGCCGCCCTTGACGGTCTTGGACACGCGGTTGATGTGGACGAGCTTTTCAATCAGCTCTTCGCCGCCGTCGTCGTCGCCGCCGCGGCCACGGCCACGGTCATTGCCGCCGCGTCCGCCGCGACCGCGATCACCGCCGCGATCGTTGCCGCCACGGCCTCGATTGCCGCCGCCTCGGTTGCCGCCTCGCGTTTCACGCACTTCGGTACCGCCTTCGGCACCCTGGGGATGTTCAGCCGCGATCGGCGTTTCGGCCGGGGCGTCTGCAATGTTGGTTTCGTCAGCCATCTTAGAACTCCAGCCCGCCTTCACGCGCGGCATCAGCCAGCGCTTTGACGCGGCCATGGAACAGGAAGCCGCCGCGATCGAACACGACGGAAGTCACGCCCGCCTTCTTGGCGGCAGCAGCCAGATCGGAACCGACCTTGGCTGCGGCATCGACATTGGCGCCAACCTTGGTGCCCAGCGTCGATGCAGCAGCGACCGTACGGCCGGCGGCATCGTCGATGATCTGAGCGTAGATGTGACGGCCCGAGCGGTGAACGGAAAGACGCGGACGCCCACCGGAACGCGCCTTGAGGGCAGTCCGGACGCGCCGACGACGGCGATCGAAGAGTGAGAGCTTGGCCATTACTTCTTCTTCCCTTCCTTGCGGAAGATGTACTCGCCGCGGTACTTGATACCCTTGCCCTTATAAGGTTCGGGCTTGCGCCAGCGGCGGATCTCGGCGGCCACCTGGCCGACCTTCTGCTTGTCGATGCCCGAGATTTCGACCGTGGTGTTGTCCGGGGTCTTGATCTCGATACCTTCGGGCACTGCGAAATCGACGTCATGGCTGTAACCCAGCTGAAGCTTCAGGTTCTTGCCCTGAGCGTTCGCACGGTAGCCGACGCCGGTGATTTCGAGCACCTTGGTGTAACCTTCTGTCACGCCGGTGACCAGGTTATCGACCAGCGTGCGCTGCATGCCCCAGAACGCGCGAGCGGCCTTGGTGTCGTTGGCGGGCTTCACCAGGATGCTGTCGCCATCGACAGTGTAGCTGATCTCGTCACGCAGGTTCAGCGTCAAGGTGCCCTTGGGACCCTTAACCGACAGCACACCGTTGGCGATTTCTGCGGAAACACCGCTGGGAATGGCAACGGGACGTTTACCGATGCGGCTCATCAGAACACCTCCGCCAGCACTTCGCCGCCGACGTTCTGGGCGCGCGCTTCGGCATCCGAAAGCACGCCCTTCGGCGTCGAGACGATGGTGATGCCAAGGCCGTTGCGGATCACCGGGAGTTCCTTGGAACCCGAGTAGACACGGCGGCCAGGCTTCGAGACGCGCGCGACATGCTTGATCGCCGGTTCGCCTTCGAAATACTTCAGTTCAATGCGCAGCTGCGGGTGAACGCCGGTCGCGTCCTCGGCGTAGCCACGGATATAGCCTTCGCGCTGCAGGACTTCGAGAACGCTGGTGCGCAGCTTCGAAGCCGGCGAAAGGACTGAGTCCTTCTTTGCACGCTGGCCGTTGCGGATGCGGGTGAGCATATCACCCAGGGGATCGGTCATCGCCATAGGGGTATCCTTACCAGCTCGACTTGGTGACGCCGGGGATCATGCCCTTGTTGGCAAGATCACGCAGCTCGATACGGCACAAGCCGAACTTGCGGTAATAGGCGCGCGGGCGCCCGGTGGTTGCGCAGCGGTTGCGCACGCGGGTCGGATTCGCGTTGCGCGGCACTTCCGCCAGCTTGAGACGTGCGATCAGACGCTCGGTATCATCGAGCGACTTGTCGTCCGCGACAGCCTTCAGCTTCGCGTACTTCGCAGCATACTTCTTAACGAGCTTCTTGCGCCGCTCGTTCTTGTTCACGGAACTCAGTTTCGCCATGGACTTAAGCTCTCTTCTTCAAACGGTCTTCACGCGGCCTGCTGCTGGTCAGCAGCATCCAGCGGGAACGGGAAACCGAACAGGCGCAGCAGTTCGCGGGCCTCTTCGTCGGTCTTGGCAGTGGTGGTGACAATGATGTCCATGCCCCGCACCTTCTCGATCTGGTCGTAGCTGATCTCTGGAAAGATGATCTGCTCCTTCAGGCCCATCGCGTAGTTGCCGCGTCCGTCGAACGACTTGGGGTTCAACCCACGGAAGTCACGGATGCGCGGCATGGCCACGGTAACAAGACGGTCGAGAAACTCGTACATGCGTTCGCGGCGCAGGGTGACCTTGCAACCGATCGGCATGCCTTCACGCAGCTTGAATTGCGCAATCGACTTCTTTGCCTTGGTGATCACGGGCTTCTGGCCAGCGATCAGTTCCATTTCGGCCGCAGCAGTGGTGACTTTTTTCTTGTCCTGGCTGCCTTCCCCGACACCCATGTTGATCGTGATCTTTTCGATCTTGGGAACTTCGAGCGCGTTCTTGTAGCCGAACTTCTCGGTCATCGCCTGAGCGATTTCCGTGTCATACTTGCTGCGCATGCGCGGCATGTACTTGGTAGTGTCCTGCTTAGCCATCGATCTTCTCCCCCGACTTAACAGCGACGCGGACCTTTTTGCCATCCTTGCCGGTTTCGAAACGAACCCGGGTAGCCTTGCCGGTCTTGGGATCCGCTAGTCCGACCTTGGCGATCGCCAGTGGCGCTTCGCTGCGGTCAATTCCGCCCTGCGGATTGGCCTGGGTCGGCTTACGGTGACGGGCGGCAACGTTGACGCCGGCAACCACGACTTTGCCTTCCTTGGGCATGACTTGCAGGACGGTACCGGTACGGCCCTTGTCCTTGCCCGAGCGGACCACGATGGTGTCGCCCTTCTTGATCTTTGCGGCGGCCATTACAGCACCTCCGGCGCGAGGCTGATGATCTTCATGTAACCGCGGCCGCGCAGTTCGCGAACCACGGGGCCGAAGATACGCGTGCCGATAGGCTCGGCGTTCTTGTTGATCAGCACCGCCGCATTGCTGTCAAAGCGGATCACCGAACCGTCGGTCCGGCGAACTTCTTTCTTAGTGCGAACGATTACGGCACGGTGCACGTCACCCTTCTTCACTTTGGTGCGCGGCTGCGCTTCCTTGACCGAGACGACGATGATGTCGCCCACGCCGGCAGTGCGGCGCTTCGATCCGCCCAGCACCTTGATGCACTGGACGCGCTTGGCACCGCTGTTGTCAGCGACGTCTAGCTGGGATTGCATCTGGATCATTGATCCGGTTCCTTCTCACTGGCTTGCCGGAACCAGTCCGGCAGTTCCAAAAACGGTTTACTTGCTGGTCGCTTCGCGAACCGGAAAAGTGGCAGCCACCTTTCCTGCGAAACGCCCCTCAGACGTCGGCTTCGACCGCAGCGGCCTTCCCGGCGGTGACGCGCTCGACGACCTTCCAGGTCTTGAGCTTGGACATCGGACGGGTTTCCTCGATGCGGACGGTTTCGCCGGTCTTGAAGGCGTTGTCCTCATCATGCGCGTGGTACTTCTTCGAACGGCGGATGATCTTCCCGTAGAGCGGGTGCTTCACCTTACGTTCGACCTTGACCACGACGGTCTTGTCGGTCTTGTCGGAAACAACGGTCCCGATCAGGATACGCTTGGGCATCGTTGCCTCCTTACTTGCTGCTACGGGCGCGTTCGCCCTGCAACGTCTTGATGCGGGCGATGTCGCGGCGGACCTCCTTGATACGCGCGGGGCGCTCAAGCTGGTTCGTCGCGGCCTGGAAACGCAGGTTGAATGCCTCGCGCTTCAGTTCGCCCATGTCAGCGGTCAGCTGATCGTCGCTTTTCGCGCGCATATCGTCAGCCTTGGCCATTATTCACCTCCGAGGTGGCTGGTGTCGCCCAGGCGGGCAACGACCTTGGTCTTGATCGGCAGCTTCATTGCCGCGCGGCTGAACGCCTCGGCGGCCAGCGGGCCGGCTACGCCGTCGAGTTCGAACAGGATGCGACCCGGCTTCACCCGTGCTGCCCAGTATTCAACCGAACCCTTGCCCTTGCCCTGACGGACTTCAGCAGGCTTCTTCGACACCGGCACGTCCGGGAACACGCGGATCCAAAGACGGCCCTGACGCTTGATGTGGCGGGTGATCGCACGGCGAGCCGCTTCGATCTGGCGCGCGGTGATGCGTTCCGGCTCAAGCGCCTTCAGCCCGTATGAGCCAAAGTTCAGATCGGTGCCGCCCTTGGCTTCACCTTTGATCCGGCCTTTGAACTGCTTGCGGAATTTATGCTTTTTGGGTTGTAGCATGATTAGTTCCTGCGATCTTCACGGGCCGGACGGACGCCGGAAGTCTGGGCTTCCATCATCAAACGGTCCTGCGCCATGGGGTCGTGACCAAGGATTTCGCCCTTGAAAACCCACACTTTGATGCCGATGATGCCATAGGTAGTCAGCGCTTCGGCTTCGGCATAATCGATGTTCGCGCGCAGGGTGTGCAGAGGCACACGACCTTCGCGGTACTGTTCGACGCGGGCGATTTCCGCGCCGCCAAGCCGTCCGCCGCAGACAACCTTAATGCCTTCAGCACCCAGGCGCATAGCCGATTGCATCGCGCGCTTCATGGCCCGGCGGAACGCCACGCGGCGGATCAACTGATCGGCAATACCTTGGGCAACAAGCTTGGCGTCAACTTCCGGCTTGCGGATTTCAACAATGTTGAGCTTGACGTCGCTATCGGTCATCGACGCAAGTTGCGAACGCAGCTTTTCGATGTCCGCACCCTTCTTGCCGATGATTACACCTGGACGGGCGGCATAGATGGATACGCGGCACAGCTTGGCCGGACGTTCGATCACGACCTTGCTGATCGCCGCCTGCGGCAGGGTTTCCAGCACGTACTTGCGGATCTTGAGGTCTTCCTCAAGAAGCTTCGCATAGTTCTTGCCTTCCGCGTACCAGCGGCTGTCCCAGGTACGGTTGATCTGCAGACGCAGGCCGATCGGGTTTGACTTATGACCCATAACTTATGCCTCCCCTGCTACGTCGGACACTTCGCGCACCACGATCCGCAGCCGGCTGAACGGCTTGAGGATGCGGGTCGACTTGCCGCGACCGCGGGTATGAAAACGCTTCATGGTGATCGACTTGCCAACGCTGGCTTCGGCGACGACGAGTGCGTCCACATCAAGGTTGTGGTTGTTTTCCGCATTGGCGATCGCGGACGCGAGCACCTTGCGGGCGTCAACAGCCATCGCACGCTTTGAGAAAGCGAGGATGTTCATGGCCTCTTCGGCCTTCTTGCCACGGATCAGACCAGCAACCAGATTCAGCTTCTGCGCCGAACCACGGATCTGGGTGCCGACCGACAGCGCCTCGTTGTCGCCGACCCGGCGCGGAGACTTTTCCTTGCCCATTAGCGCTTACCCTTCTTGTCAGCAGCGTGGCCCGGAAATGTACGCGTAGGCGCAAACTCACCAAGCTTGTGGCCGACCATGTCTTCGTTGACCGAGACGGGGATGAACTTGTGTCCGTTGTAGACGTTGAACGTCAGACCAACGAACTGCGGCAGGATCGTCGAACGACGCGACCAGGTCTTGATCGGACCAGCGCGGCTGCCCTGATCCTGGGCGACTTCAGCCTTCTTGAGCAGGCTCAGTTCAACGAAGGGGCCTTTCCATACGGAACGTGCCATGGTGGCTTACCTCTTCTTCTTGGCGTGACGCGAACGGATAATCATCTTGTCCGTCTGCTTGTTGTTGCGGGTACGGGCGCCCTTGGTCGGCTTGCCCCACGGCGTAACCGGGTGACGGCCGCCCGAGGTCCGGCCTTCACCACCACCGTGCGGGTGGTCGACCGGGTTCTTGGCAACACCGCGGGTCAACGGGCGAATGCCCTTCCAGCGGTTGCGGCCCGCCTTGGCGAGGTTCTGGTTCGAGTTGTCGGGGTTCGAGACCGCGCCAACCGTTCCCATGCAATCACCACGCAGGTAGCGCTGCTCGCCCGAGTTCAGGCGAACGATCACCATCCCACGGTCACGGCCCACAACCTGCACATATGTGCCGGCCGAACGGGCGATCTGACCACCCTTGCCCGGCTTCATCTCCACGTTGTGGCAAATGGTGCCAACCGGCATGGTCGACAGAAGCATGGCATTGCCCGGCTTCACGTCGGTTTTTTCACCGGCGATGACAGTATCGCCAACGGCCAGACGCTGCGGTGCCAGTATGTAGGCCTGTTCGCCGTCAGCATAAGAAACCAGCGCGATGAACGCGGTACGGTTGGGATCGTACTCCAAGCGCTCGACCGTCGCGGGAGCATCCCACTTGCGGCGCTTGAAATCGATGTAGCGATACTTCTGCTTGTGACCGCCAGCGATCCCGCGCGAAGTAACGTGGCCCTTGTTGTTACGGCCACCGGTCTTGCGCTTGCCTTCGGTAAGCGCCTTGACCGGCTTGCCCTTCCACAGCGCCGACTTGTCGACCAGGATCAGGCCGCGACGGGCCGGGCTGGTCGGGTTATAGTTCTTGAGTGCCATGTTGCGCCTCAGATCCCGCTGGTGATGTCGATCGACTGGCCTTCAGCCAGACGAACAACCGCCTTTTTGAAATCCGAACGGCGATAGGGCTTACCCTTCCACCGTTTGGTTTTGCCCTTCTGGGTCAGCGTGTTTACGCTCACCACGGTCTTGCCGTAGATGGCCTCGACCGCCGCCTTGATCTGCGGCTTGGTCGCGTCACCCGCTACCTTGAAGACCACGGCGTTGAACTCGCTCGCCAACGTCGCCTTTTCAGTAATGTGGGGTGCCACGATTACGTCGTAGTGACGCGTGTCGATTGCTGCGTCCTTAGCCATTGAAACGCGCCTCCAGCTTTTCGATCGCGGCGCGCGTCAGCACCAGCGTATCATGCTTCAGGATGTCATAGACGTTGGCCCCAACAGCCGGCAGCACGTTAACGCCGACCAGGTTCCGGGTGGCCCGGGCAAAGTCGGCGTTCACCGCTTCGCCGTCAATGACGAGCACTTTCTTGCCCCAGTTCGCCTTGGCGAGCTGGGCGGCAACGGCCTTGGTCTTGGCATCCTTCACGTCAAGGGTGTCTACGATGACCAGACCGGCCTTGGCCTTGCTCGACAAAGCCATCTTGAGGCCCAGCGCGCGCACCTTCTTGTTTAGCGACACGTCGAAATCACGGCGGCGGGGCCCGTGAGCCTTGCCACCGCCGATAAAGATCGGGGCTGCGCGATCGCCGTGACGGGCGGTACCGCCGCCCTTCTGGTTGCCCAGCTTCTTGCCGGTGCGCGACACTTCTGAACGCTCGCGCGCGGCGCGGGCAATGCCGCGACGGTTTTCGAGCTGCCAGGTGACAACGCGGTGCAGAATGTCGGCGCGCGGCTCAATGCCGAAAACGTCATCGTTAAGTTCGACGTCGCCTTTGCCTGCGCTACCGTCAATATTGGAAAGCTTGACCTTCACGACTTAGCCCTCCCCGTTCGTATTGGTGCCTTCGGTCTGCTCGACGACCGCGGTATCTTCTGCGGGAGTGTCGGCAGGAGCCGAATCGTTGCTGTTGGCTGCGCCCTTGAGGCCTGCCGGATACGGCGCCTCCGCGTGGCGATCGACCTTGACGCTGTCCTTGATGGTCAACCAGCTGTTCTTAGCGCCGGGGACAGACCCCTTGACGAAGATCAGGCCGCGTTCGTCATCGACGCGCACAATTTCAAGGTTCTGCTGGGTGCGCTGACGGTCGCCCATGTGGCCGGCCATCTTCTTGTTCTTGAACACCTTGCCCGGATCTTGGCGGTTACCCGTCGAACCGTGGGCACGGTGGCTGATTGACACGCCGTGTGTGGCGCGCATGCCCCCGAAGCCCCAGCGCTTCATGGCGCCGGCGAAGCCCTTGCCCTGAGTGTGACCGGCTACATCCACCATCTGGCCGGGCACAAAATGCGACGCGGCGATGGTCGATCCCACTTCAAGAACGGCGTCGTCGGCGACGCGGAATTCCGCGACGCGCTGCTTAAGCGACACTTCAGCCTTTGCAAAGTGTTCGCGCTGCGGTTTGGCAACGTTCTTCTGCTTGGCCGCCCCGGCGCCCAACTGAATTGCGACATATCCGTCGCGATCAGCGGTGCGAACCGAGACCACCTGGCAATCTTCCAGCGCCAGAACGGTTACCGGCACGTGCCGACCGTCTTCCTGGAACAGGCGAGTCATCCCCACCTTCTTGGCGATCACGCCAGTACGCATGATCAGTCTCCTACAGAGGCCTGCAGGGACCATCCCTACAGGCGTGTCCAGCCCATGTGTGTGATGCGAGCCCCGTCCGGGCTAGGTGCTCCCTGACTGGTCGAAACCGGTCGGAAGCGAGACGGGGGACGCATGCCCGGGGCACGCCCCGGAGGTATCCCTATGTCCGCGCGAGAAGGTTCTCGCGGAACCGGCCGAGGCCGGAAGGAAGTGGACCCTAAGGTCCGAAACTTGGCGTCGAAAGCGGCCTAGGCCAGCTTGATCTCGACATTGACACCAGCAGCCAGATCGAGCTTCATCAGCGCGTCGACAGTGGTGGCGTTGGGCTGCACGATGTCGAGCAGTCGCTTATAAGTGCGCACCTCGAACTGCTCACGCGACTTCTTGTCGATGTGCGGTCCGCGGTTCACGGTGAACTTTTCAATTCTCGTCGGAAGAGGAATGGGGCCCCGGATCAGCGCGCCGGTACGGCGGGCGGTTTCCGCGATTTCGCCAGTCGCCTGGTCAAGCACACGATGATCGAATGCCTTGAGTCGAATGCGGATGTTCTGAGCGTCCATTTTTTCCTGCTACCGATGAGAAAGAGCAAAGAGGGCCGTCATGACCCCCGAAAAACCGACCGCCGGGGGAGCGAATCCCCCGGCGGATGCGGGCCTATATTACTTCGTGATCTTGCTGACAACCCCCGAACCGACGGTCCGGCCGCCTTCGCGAATTGCGAAGCGCAGACCTTCTTCCATCGCGATCGGAGCGATCAGCTTGACGGCGAGCGAAACGTTGTCGCCAGGCATCACCATTTCAGTACCTTCGGGAAGGATCACTTCGCCGGTCACGTCGGTGGTGCGGAAGTAAAACTGCGGACGGTAGTTGGCGAAAAACGGCGTGTGACGGCCGCCTTCATCCTTCGACAGTACGTAGACTTCCGACGAGAATTCGGTGTGCGGCGTAACCGAGCCGGGCTTAGCCAGAACCTGGCCGCGCTCAACGTCTTCACGCTTCAGACCACGCACCAGCGCGCCGATGTTGTCGCCGGCTTCACCCTGATCGAGCAGCTTGCGGAACATTTCAACACCGGTAACCACGGTTTTCTGCGTGTCCTTGAGGCCGACGACCTCGACTTCTTCGCCAACCTTGATGATTCCCGTTTCGACGCGGCCGGTAACCACCGTGCCGCGACCCGAGATCGAGAACACGTCTTCCACCGGCATCAGGAACGGCTTGTCGGTCGGGCGCGGCGGCTGCGGAATGAATTCATCCACAGCCTTCATCAGCGCATAGATTGATTCCTTGCCGATGCTGTCGTCGCGGCCTTCGAGCGCGGCCAAAGCCGAACCCGGAATGACGGGGATCGCGTCGCCGTCGAAACCGTAAAAGCTCAGCAGTTCGCGGATTTCCAGCTCAACCAGCTCAAGGATTTCGGCGTCGTCAACCTGATCGACCTTGTTCATGTAAACGACCAGAGCGGGCACGCCGACCTGACGGGCGAGAAGGATGTGCTCGCGGGTCTGCGGCATCGGGCCGTCAGCAGCGTTCACCACCAGGATGGCGCCGTCCATCTGCGCCGCACCGGTGATCATGTTCTTCACATAGTCGGCGTGGCCCGGGCAATCGACGTGCGCATAGTGGCGGTTGGCAGTCTCATATTCGACGTGTGCGGTCGAAATGGTGATGCCGCGCTCGCGCTCTTCAGGAGCCTTGTCGATGTTGGCGTAATCGGTGAACGTAGCGCCGCCGGTTTCAGCGAGCACCTTGGTGATCGCAGCGGTCAGCGTGGTCTTGCCATGGTCAACGTGACCGATGGTGCCGATGTTGCAGTGCGGCTTGTTCCGCTCAAACTTAGCCTTAGCCATTGTCTCAAACCTTCTTTCGCTTTGATTAGAATCTGCGGCGTTTGGACGGCGCCCGCTGAATCAGGCGCCGCCCCTAGCCTGATCGCTTCGATCAGGCAACCCCGTGTGACGTTCGATCTCGCCTCTTAGGCAAGCTTCTCCTTGATTTCGGTCGCGACGTTCGCCGGGACTTCGTCATAGTGGGAGAAAAACATCGAGTAGTTGGCCCGACCCTGGGTGAACGAGCGAAGCTGGTTCACGTAGCCGAACATGTTGGCCAGCGGCACCATGGCCTCGACGGCCTGGGCGTTGCCGCGGGTGTCGGTCCCCTGGATCTGGCCCCGGCGGCTGTTCATGTCGCCGATGACGTCGCCGAGGTATTCCTCGGGAGTGACGACTTCGACCTTCATGATCGGCTCAAGCAGCTTGATCCCCGACTTCTGTGCGACTTCACGCATAGCGCCGCGGCCAGCGATTTCGAAAGCCAGGGCTGACGAGTCGACGTCGTGATAGGCACCATCATAAAGCAGCACCTCAAAGTCGATGATCGGGAAGCCGATAAGGCTGCCGGTTTCGGCAGTTTCACGAAATCCCTTTTCGATCGCGGGGATATATTCCTTGGGAATGTTACCACCCTTGATCTCGTCCTTGAACACGAAGCCCGAACCGCGCTCGCCCGGCGTGACCTTGACCTTCACGCGGCCGAACTGACCGGTACCACCCGACTGCTTCTTGTGGGTGTAATCAATGTCCACTGGCTTGCCGAGGTATTCTCGGTAAGCCACCTGCGGCGCACCGACGTTGGCTTCGACCTTGAACTCGCGGCGCATGCGATCGACGATAATGTCGAGGTGCAGTTCGCCCATACCCTTGATGATCGTCTGACCCGATTCGTGATCGGTAGTGACGCGGAACGAGGGATCCTCGGCTGACAGGCGGTTGAGCGCGACGCCCATCTTTTCCTGGTCAGCCTTGGTCTTGGGCTCAACCGACAGCTCGATGACGGGTTCCGGAAACTCCATGCGTTCCAGAACAATCGGCTGGCGCTCGGCGCACAGCGTATCGCCTGTGGTGGTTTCCTTCATCCCGGCCAGCGCGATGATGTCTCCGGCAAAGGCTTCATCAACGTCCTTGCGGTCGTTGGCATGCATTTCCAGCATGCGGCCAACCTTTTCCTTCTTGTCCTTGACCGAGTTCAGGTAGGTGCCCTTGACGAGCGTACCCGAATAGATCCGGATGAAGGTCAGGCTGCCCACGAACGGATCGTTCATAACCTTGAACGCCAGCGCGCTGAAGGGGGCGTCGTCCGTCGGCGGACGGCTGTCTTTTTCGTCGCTGTCCATCTTGACGCCTTGGACGTCCGGGATGTCGAGCGGCGAAGGCAGGTAATCGACCACAGCGTCGAGCAGGGGCTGAACGCCCTTGTTCTTGAATGCTGATCCGCAAACTACCGGCACGAACGACTGATTAAGGGTGCCCTTGCGGATGCAGGCTTTCAGCGTCGCGACATCAGGTTCGGTGCCGTCAAGATAGGCCTCCATTGCCACATCATCCTGCTCGATCACGAGTTCGATCAGTTCCATGCGGTACTTGGCGGCTTCCTCGACCATGTCGGCGGGGATTTCTTCGTGGAAGAACTCGGCGCCCAGGCTTTCATCTTTCCAGATGATCGCACGGTTGTTGACCAGGTCGACAAGTCCCTTGAGATCGGCTTCGAGACCGATCGGCAGGAACAGCACAGCCGGCTTGGCACCAAGGCGGTCGATGATCGACTGCACGCAGTACTTGAAGTTGGCGCCGGTGCGGTCGAGCTTGTTGATGAAGCACATCCGCGGAACGCCGTACTTGTCGGCCTGGCGCCACACGGTTTCCGACTGGGGTTCGACCCCGGCGACGCCGTCAAAGCAGGCCACCGCGCCGTCGAGCACGCGCAGCGAGCGTTCGACTTCGATAGTGAAGTCGACGTGCCCGGGGGTGTCGATGATATTGATCCGGTGATCGTTCCAGAAGCAGGTAGTCGCGGCCGACGTGATCGTGATGCCGCGTTCCTGTTCCTGTTCCATCCAGTCCATGGTCGCGGCGCCGTCGTGGACTTCGCCGATTTTGTAGGACTTGCCGGTGTAATAGAGGATGCGCTCGGTCGTGGTGGTCTTGCCGGCGTCGATGTGCGCCATGATACCGATGTTGCGGTACATGGAGAGCGGATGGCTGCGTGCCATGATGCTAAGTCCTTCTTACCAGCGGTAGTGGCTGAACGCGCGGTTGGCGTCGGCCATGCGGTGGGTGTCTTCGCGCTTCTTGACGGCGTTGCCGCGGTTGTTGGCGGCATCCAGCAGCTCGGCCGAAAGGCGCGCCGACATCGTGGTTTCGCTGCGGTTGCGCGCAGCCGTGATCAGCCAGCGGATCGCCAGCGCCTGGGCGCGTTCCGGACGCACTTCGACCGGGACCTGATAGGTCGCCCCGCCAACCCGGCGCGAACGCACTTCGATCTGCGGCTTCACGTTGTTCAGCGCATCGTGGAACAGCTGGACCGGATCGCTCTTGGCGCGCGTTTCCATGGTTTCCATCGCACCGTAAACGATGCTTTCGGCAACCGACTTCTTGCCGTCCATCATGAGGTTGTTCATGAACTTCGACAGCACCTGATCCTTGAACTTGGGATCGGGCAGGATTTCCCGCTTTTCGGGACGACGACGACGTGACATTTTCGCTAACTCCTTCGGAGTGCATCTCCAGCCCGCTCTCCCTGCCCGGCCGCCCGACGATAGTACCCAATGGGTGGCCGGGCAGGGGGAGCGGGCTGGCGATGCAAGCCCCTGGCGGATGCCAGGGGCGCACCAAACCAATGAAACTTACTTCGGACGCTTGGCGCCGTACTTCGAACGGCTTTTCTTGCGATCCTTGACGCCCTGGGTATCCAGCACGCCGCGCAGCACGTGGTAACGCACGCCGGGAAGATCGCGCACACGCCCGCCGCGGATCAGCACGACGCTGTGTTCCTGCAGGTTGTGGCCTTCGCCCGGGATGTACGAAATGACTTCGCGGCTGTTGGTCAGGCGGATCTTGGCGACCTTGCGCAGTGCCGAGTTCGGCTTCTTCGGGGTCGTGGTATAAACGCGGGTGCAAACGCCGCGCTTCTGCGGGTTCTGCTCCATCGCAGGGACCTTGGACTTGGTCTTCTGCGCAACGCGGCCCTTGCGGACCAGCTGGTTGATCGTAGGCATGAAGTGCTCTTCACCTTGGTTACATGGCCGCAGCGGCAAGGTGAAGGCAACCGAATCGCGCGGAACACGGGGCGCAGGCGGCATGGCCCCTGCCCGGTTCCGGCGCGAGACTGAAACGCTCCACCCGACTGAAAAGACCGGGTTACTTTGACGGATTACCCTGCAAGGCAGGACGCACCGGCAATGTTCAGCTCAATCCGGGGATTAACCCGGAAGCGCGGCCCTTAGGGGCGATGTTGGATTCGGTCAAGGCAATGAATTCCGCTTGGGGCGCTCACGCCAACAAAGCAGCCAGTCCCTGGCCCAAAGCCAATCGTCAAGACGGGGCGTTCGGAATGAGAGATCGCAGCGCACAAGAATGACCGAA
>NZ_JAHEBV010000028.1 GCF_024642085.1 Novosphingobium sp.
TTGTCGGCCGCGTGCGCAAGGACCCGACCGAGGCGAATGGCCTGGCACTGTTCGTGGTTGGCGACAACCTGCGCAAGGGCGCGGCGCTGAACGCGGTGCAGATTGCAGAGGTACTGCTTGGGTAAGGGATCGGGGGCGGCGCGATCTGCCTTCTATTCCATGAACCAGCCGTGGCTGACCACCAGGCTTTGCCCGGTCAGTGCGTTGGTCGGGAAGGCAGCGAACAGCAGGGCAACCTCGGCCACGTCCTCGATCGAGGTAAACTCGCCATCGACGGTCTGGCCGAGCATGACCTTTTTGATTACTTCATCCTCGGTTATACCCAATTCGCTGGCCTGTTCGGGGATCTGCTTGCCGACCAGCGGCGTGCGGACAAACCCGGGGCAGATCACGTTGGCGCGGATGCCGTGCTGGCCGCCTTCACGCGCAATGGTTCGGGCAAGGCCAAGCAGGCCGTGCTTGGCAGTGACATAGGCGCTTTTAAGCGGCGATGCGGTCTTGGAATGGACCGAGCCCATCAGGATCACCGCCCCGGATTTCTGTGCGATCATGTGCGGCATAACCGCCTTCGACGTCAGGAACGCGCCGTCCAGGTGGATCGCCAGCATCCGCTTCCAGTCAGCAAAGGCAAAATCCTGTACCGGGTTGACGATCTGAATCCCGGCATTGGCGACCAGCACATCGACCGTGCCCCATGCGCCGACAACCGCCGCAATTCCGGCATCGACCTGTTCCTCGCTGGTAACGTCCATTGCCACCGCCATGGCACAGCCGCTGCGCGCTGCGTTGAGGTCATCGGCAGCAAGCTGCGCGGCAGCCAGGTTCAGGTCGGCAATCGCAACTTTCGCTCCGGCCGACGCATAGCGTCGGGCTATGCCAAGACCAATGCCGCTGGCGGCGCCGGTGACGATGCAGGTCTTGTCGATCAGGTCCATGGATCTGATCCTAGACCCAATCCGTGCTGCGCTGCAACACGAAGAGCGCCGTCACGCGGCGGCAACCTCGACCGTATCTTCGCTAGCCGCATCAAGCAGGCGCTTTTCCACCGACTTGATCCGCTGCGTACTGTCGACCTTTTCGCCGAGCAGGTCGGTGACGTAAAATGTGTCGGCTGCACGCTCGCCATAGGTGGCGATATGCGCTGAATGGACAATCAGCCGTGCTTCGAACAGCGCCCTCGCCAGGCGGTTGAGCAGGGCCGGACGGTCACGCGCTCCGACTTCAATAACGGTAAAGCGGTTGGATGCCTGATTATCAAACTCAACCGCGGGCCGCACGTCGAAAGCATCTGCCCGCGGACGGGCAAGCGGGCGGGCTGCAAGCTGGGGAACCAGCTTGACCCGGCCCATCAGGGCGTCTGCAATCATCGTCCTGATCCTGGCCAGCTGGGCGTCTTCGGAAAAAGGACGCCCAAGCGGATCCTGCACCAGGAAGTTGTCGACTGCCATGCCGTTGCGTGCCGTATGGATGCGGGCATCGATGATGTTGCCGCCAGCCAGATGAATGCCGCCGGCTATGCGGTAGAACAGCCCCGGGTGGTCGGCAGCTATGACTGTGACCAACGTTGCCCCGCGTGCGGCATAGTATTCGGTATGCACATCTAGCGCCTGGCCGGCTGCCCCCGCGAACTGGCGCAGGTTCATGGCAATGATGTCTTCAGGCTCGGCAATCCAGTATGGATCTGCCAGGTTCTTGCCGAACTTGTCGACCAGCGTTGCCTCTGCGCCCAGCCGTTCGGCAACGGCGGCTTTCTTGGCCGCGACACGCTGTTCGCGGCCGTGCTGGACATGGCCCAGGCGCAGGCGTTCTTCCGCTGCCTCGTAAAGCTCGGCAATCAGCTGGCGCTTCCAGCTGTTCCAGACCCCCGGGCCGACCGCGCGAATATCGACAATGGTCAGCATCGAGAGCAGGCGCAGGCGTTCGATCGACTGGACTACGGCAACGAAGTCAGCGATCGTTTTCCAGTCGGCGAGGTCGCGCTTGAAGGCAGTAGCGCTCAGCAGCAGGTGATAGCGCACCAGCCAGGCAACCAGGTCGGTTTCCTTTTCATCCAGCCCCAGCCGCGGGCACAGTTTCATTGCGACATCAGCGCCCAGTTCGCTGTGGTCGCCGCGCCGCCCCTTGGCGATGTCGTGCAGCAGGATCGAGGCATAGAGCGCGCGCCGGTTAATCACCTTGTGGATGATCGCACTGGCCAGCGGATGATCCTGCTTCATCTCGCCCTTCTCGATCCGCGACATCAGGCCGATGGCTCGGATGGTGTGTTCGTCCACCGTGTAGTGGTGGTACATGTCGAACTGCATCTGTGCGTTGACCCGGCCGAAATCAGGCATGAAGCGGCCAAACACTCCGGCTTCGTTCAGCCAGCGCAGCGCGGATTCAGGATCGTGCCGGCTGGTCAGCAATTCCATGAACAGCGCATTGGCGCGCGGATCGGTGCGGACGGTATCGACCAGCCGCGCATCACGCACCGCCAACCGCATCGCATCAGGGTGCAGTTCCAGACCGTTGGCATCGGCCAGGACGAAAATCTCGATCAGGCGGGCCGGGTCTTCGGCAAACCAGACATCGGACGGCACGTTGATACGCCCGCCGAACAAGACATAGCCCTTCAGCATCCGCTTGCGCGCACGGAAACCTGCAAGCAGTCCGCGTGGCTGTTTTTTTGCAAACTGATCGTCAAGCTGAGCCAGGAACAGCCCGGTCAGGTGGCCTACGTGTTTGGCCTGGAGGAAGAAATACTGCATGAATCGTTCGACCGCGCTTTTGCCTGGCCGATCGGCAAACTGCATGCGCGCTGCGACTTCCCGCTGGAGATCGAAGGTCAGGCGGTCCTCAGCCCGTTTGGTAATGGTGTGCAAATGGCATCGCACTGCCCAGAAAAAGTTTTCCGCGCGGCGGAAGGCACGGTATTCAGCCGGGGTCAGCAGTCCGACATCGACCAGCTCGGACACGTCACGGACGTGGTGGATGTACTTGCCAATCCAGTACAGCGTGTGCAGGTCGCGCAGGCCGCCCTTGCCCTCCTTGACGTTGGGTTCGACCACATAGCGGCTGTCCCCCAGCCGCCTGTGCCGATCGTTGCGCTCTGCCAGCTTTTCGGTAACGTACTGCCGCTCTGTCCCGGCGACGACCTCGCTCCAGAAGCGGGCCATCGCTTCGTCGAACAGCACCTGATCGCCCCATACATAGCGCCCTTCCAGCATGGCGGTGCGGATTGTAAGGTCGCTGCGCCCCATTCGCACCATTTCATCAAGCGAACGGCTGGATTGTCCGACTTTCAGTCCCAGGTCCCACAGGAAATAAAGCATTGCCTCGATCACCTGTTCGCACCAGGCGGTCTGCTTGCCGGGAGTGACGAAAGCGATGTCGACATCCGAATGCGGCGCCATTTCGCCGCGACCATAGCCGCCCACCGCCATGATGGTCAGCCGTTCGCCGGTAGAGCGATTGTTTGAAGGATAGACGTCGCGGATCACATGATCGTGAATGACCCGCACCAGCTGATCGATCAGAAAGGCCTGCGCTTCGGCGCAGTCGTGCCCGGTCGAAGGTTTTTCAAGCAGCCGTCCGGCGATTTCGGCGCGACCACCGGCCAATGCCGCGCGCAGCAATTCGACGACCTGCGGCCGCGCACCGGCTGTTCCCGCCTGTGCAACGGCGTCGGATATGCATTCCGCCAGCGCGCGCCGGTCAATGATCGAACGCTGGCTGGCGATGCGCGGGGCCTTCAGGCCGGGCTCGTCTGTTCGCTTTCCCACACCGTCAGGTAACGGGCCTTGAGCGTGCGCTTGTCAACCTTTTCAGTACCAAGGCGCGGCAAGGTTTCGTGTTCCTGCCACAGCCGGACCGGCACCTTGAACGGAGCGATCCGGGCCTGCAGGAATGCGCGCAGATCTTCCTCGGTCAGGCTTTCCCCTTCCTTGGCCAGAAACACGCCGGTCGGCAGTTCGCCAAAGCGTTCGTCGGGCATGCCGAACACGCTGGCCTCGGCAATCTTTGGATGAGCGTAGATCGCCTGCTCCACCTCGATGCAGCTGATGTTTTCGCCGCCGCGGATAATAATGTCCTTCTTGCGGTCGACGATGAACAAGTAGCCGTCGTCATCGAGGTAGCCCAGATCGCCCGAGCGAAACCAGCCGTCGGGCATGATCGCTTCCTGGGTGGCCTTGGTGTTGTTCCAGTAGCCCAGGAAATTGCATATCGTGCGGATCGATACTTCGCCCACCTCGCCTGCGGGCAGTTCCCTGCCTGCATCATCCAGAATGCCCATCTGGGCCAGCGGACGCGATGCGGTACCGGTCGATCCCGGTTTGGCGAGGTAATTTTCGTTGAAGTTACCGCAGCCCACCCCGTTTGTTTCGGTAAGGCCATAGCCCAGCAGCGGAAAGGCGTGGGGCAGTGCTTCACGAATCCGGGTGACGTGATCGACCGGGCGCGGCGCGCCGCCCGCGGCAAAGGAAACGCACGACGACAGATCGTACTTGTCGCGGTCCGGATGCGTCGCAATTTCAAAGCTCATCAGTGGCACGCCGACAAAGTAGGTGACCTTCTCCTGCTCGATCAGGCGCATCGCTTCTTGCGTATTCCATTTGGGCATCAGCACCAGCTTGCGCCCGATGGCAAAGCTTTGCAGGAACAGCGGCACTTCACCGGTAACGTGAAACAGGGGTACATTTACCAGGCTGCACGGCTGTGACGAAGGATCGGGCGCAGTGCCGCGTTCGGCCATGTAGGTTAGCACCATCAGCGACTGCGCCGCATAGTTCATCGTTGCCTGGACCACCCCGCGGTGATCTGAAAACGCGCCCTTGGACTGGCCAGTGGATCCCGAAGTGTAAAGGATCGTCGCCAGGTCATCGCCGGTCAGTTCAGGCAGCGGCGTACTGTCATCACCGCCGTTGGCTAGCAGCGGGGCGAGCCCCTGGCGCCAATCGGCGTCGTGGCCGAAAACCACCAGCTTGCCCGGGTAGGTCTGCCCGTCAAGCCGCGCGGCACGCTGGTCATCGGCCAGGACCACCGTGCAGTCGGCAAGGCGGACACCGTCAGCCAGTTCCTCGCCGCTCCACCAGCCGTTCAGCAGGGTGGCACAGCCGCCGGCCATCAGCGTGCCAAGATAGGCGATGATCCAGTTGATCGAATTGCGCGCCGCCAGGCCAACCCGCTCACCGCGCTTGATCCCGTGGCCATTGACCAGGCCGCCCGCAACGGTGCGCGCAGCGGCGTGGACCTCGGCAAAGGTCATCCGCACATCGCCCTCGACCAGGAATTCCTTGTCGCCCTGTTCAGCGCAATAATGCGCGAAATAGTGGACCAATGTTGGCGGCGCGTGCTTGAACATCGGCAGCGTCCGGCCAAACCGTTCGAACGGCACGGTTTCAAGCGGCGCACCAGGCGCGGTAAGCCGGTCGATGATTTCAACAAGGGCACTATCGAGTTCACTTGCCATGCGGCATCCTTTTTCCCGTTTTTTTTCGTGAAGCGCGCCCTTCTCACGTCCACGACCGGTTTGTTTCCGGCAACCAATGTGCCACAAGCGCTGTGATAGCGGGGCCTGGGTAACTGGCCCGTTCGCGTTCGCGGCTAAGAATTGCTTAAGGGGTTAACCACTTGCTGTCACTATGGCTTGCTGCGGCAGCGGAGCACGCGCCGATCCATTTCGAAAACCTGGGGCTGCGCAATTACCTGTTCCAGTTCCAGACGCCGCTGGGGCTGTTCCAGTTGCGCTGGTACAGCCTGGCCTATCTGGCCGGGATCATCGCCGCATACGCCCTGGTGCTGAAGATGATCAAGGCCCCCGGTGCGCCGCTGGCCCAGCGCCATGCCGACGACCTGTTTTTCTACTGCACGCTGGGCGTGATCCTGGGCGGGCGTCTGGGCTATGCCACGTTCTACACCGGCGGCGACACCGGGCTGCCCAGCCTGTGGGCACACCCCAGCGAGCTGGTGAAATTGTGGACCGGCGGGATGAGCTTTCATGGCGGCCTGATCGGCGTGCTGCTGGCAATTGGCTGGGTCTGCTGGAAAAACGGCCTCAGCTTTCTGCGCGTCGCCGACTATGTCGCGGTGCCGGTGCCATTGGGAATGTTTTTCGGACGCCTGGCCAATTTCGTAAACGGTGAATTGTGGGGCAGGGTAGCCGGGCCTGATGTACCGTGGGCAATCGTGTTCCCAAGCGGCGGACCGCTGCCGCGCCATCCCAGCCAGCTTTACGAAGCGCTGCTGGAAGGATTGCTGCTGGCAATCGTGATGCTGGCGCTGTTCTGGAAGACCAGGTCGCGGTGGCGCCCGGGCCTGCTGGTCGGCACGTTTGCGCTGGGCATTGCGGTGGGGCGTTTTGTGGTCGAATATTTCCGTGAACCCGATGCGCAGCTCAAGACCTTTGCCGAACAGACGGGGCTGTCGATGGGACAGTGGCTGACCCTGCCGTTGATGGCGGTCGGACTGTTCTTCATGGTTCGCGCCCTGATGCGTCCGCCACTGGGCGCGGTCCCGTCGCGGGTGGACGATCCCGCCAGTGCGGCATGATTGCGGATGAACCTGCCGCCCCGCTGGGGGACATCTTCCGCCGGCTGATCGCCAACACCGGGCCGATCAGCCTGATGCATTACATGGGCGAGGCAAACGCCCGCTATTATACCGCGCGCGATCCGCTGGGCACAGCGGGCGATTTCGTCACCGCACCTGAAATCAGCCAGATGTTCGGTGAACTGATCGGCCTGTGGCTGGCCGATATCTGGATCCGCGCCGGGCGCGAATCGCCGGTACACTATGTCGAACTGGGTCCGGGCCGCGGCACTTTGGCTAGCGACGCCCTCCGCGCGGCCAAACGCTATGGCCTCGAACCCTCGGTCCATCTGGTTGAGGCGTCGACCGCGCTCAAGGACGTGCAGCTGGTCACTGTCCCCGGTGCGCAGTGGCATGCAGACCTGTCGACCGTGCCGATGTATGGCCCGGTCCTGATCGTGGCGAACGAGTTTCTGGATGCCCTGCCGGTGCGCCAGCTGGTCAAGACCGCCGAGGGCTGGCGCGAACGCATGGTCGTGCCCGAAGGTGAGCGCTTCAATTGCATCGCAGGGCACCAGCCGATGGACGCCGCCGTACCCGAAGCACGACGCGATGCGGCAGAAGGTACCATAATTGAAACCTGCCCGGGCGCAGCGGCAACGATCTACGAAGTAGCCGGACGGCTGCTGGAACAGGGCGGCGCGGCATTGTTCATCGATTACGGCCACGATACCGTGCGCGATGGCTCTACCCTGCAGGCCGTGCGCCAGCACCTTAAGGTAGATCCCTTCGTCAACCCGGGCGCTGCGGATCTGACTGCCCATGTCGATTTTGCCACATTGGCCCAGATTGCCCAGTCGCGCGGGTGCAAATGGCTCGGCACGGTTACCCAGGGGCGCTGGCTACGCGAACTTGGAATCGAAACGCGCGCCGATTCGCTGGCTGCCGTCGCCCCCCAGCATACCGCGGCGATCCAGACCGCGAAGGAGCGTCTGATCGGCGAAGGACAAATGGGGCTGCTGTTCAAGGTTATGGGCCTGGCCGCGCCGGGCTGGCCCGACGGTGTAGGCTTCAACGGATGAGCGCGCCCAGGCCAGAGGAGCCTTTTGCGGAATGCTGCGTTGATCCGGCCATGATGGACGAACGCGCGCCTATCGATTGCGTCATTGTGGGCGGCGGTCCGGCCGGGCTGACCGCAGCGATCTATCTTGCCCGCTTCCGCCGCCGGGTGGTGGTGTACGATCGCGGCGGCAGCCGTGCCGCGATGATCCCGCGCAGCCACAACCATTCCGGCTACCCCGAAGGAATCCCCGGCAAGGAACTGCTCGCCCTGATGGCCCAGCAGGCCCGCCAGTTTGGTGCTGTCCTGCGCCAAGGCAACGTTACGGAAATTGTCCGGGCAGGCGCCGACTGGCTATTGACGGCTGGTGGCGAGCCGATGGTCGCCCGCAGCGTCCTGTTCGCCACCGGGGTCGATAACCGCTATCCCGACATACCTCGCGATGTCCATGACACCGCGCTGAATGCTGGCAAGCTGCGCTATTGTCCGATCTGCGATGCATTCGAAGCGAGTGGTCAGCGCATTGCCGTGGTCGGCGCGGAAAGCCACGGTGTGGCCGAAGCATTGTTCCTGCGCCACTACACCGACCGCGTGACGCTCCACACCCTGGTTGAATGCGAACTTCACGAAAAAGACCGCGCCGACTTGGCCCGCGCCGGGGTGGATTGGGATCCGCGGCCAGTGCTGCGCTATGCTTTCGATGATGATGCCGTTCGCCTTCACTTCGCGGATGGCACTGTGACCGAGGCGGACACGCTCTATCCCGCGCTTGGATCCGATCCCAATATTGAACTGATCGGCCAGCTTGGCTTCCGTCTGGACGGAGAACGCTGCGTACTGACCGACGCGCACCAGCGCATGGGGCTGGACGGGCTTTACGCTGCCGGCGATGTCGTTGCCGCGCTGGATCAGATCAGCGTCGCCATGGGCCATGCTTCAATCGCCGCCACTGCGATCCACAACGATCTGCGCAACCGCGACGGCCAGACCCCGGCCTGACCACTTGTACACGCTGGCGTTCGCCGGCAACGGTGCTAAGTCCGCGGCGGGAGAACACATTTGCCGCCATCCACAATCCAGCGCCCGACGCTGCTGTCACGTCTGGTCAAGGCACTGCTGGTGGCGCTGTACCGCTGGAAGGGCTGGAACCTTGTTGAAACGGCCCCGGTGCCGCGGCGCTGCATAATCTTGGGCGTACCGCACACGTCCAACTGGGATTTCGTCTTTTTCCTTGGGGCGACTCACGAAGTCAGCATCAACCCCAGCTTCATGGGCAAGCTCAGCCTGTTCAGATGGCCGCTGACCCGCTTCATGTTCGATATGGGGGGCATTCCGGTCGACCGTTCAAAGCGCGCCAACTATGTTGACCAGGTAATCGCCGAAATGGCCAGGCGCGACGAGCTTGCACTGGTGATCGCTCCCGAGGGGACGCGCGGTGACATTACCGCCTGGCGATCTGGTTTTTATCACATCGCCCACGGCGCCGGCGTCCCTGTTGTCCCGGCATGGGTCGACAACGCGAAAATGAAGGGCGGGATCGGCCCGGCCATTCCCACGACCGGCGATTTCGATGCCGACCTGGCGAAAATCGCAGCCTATTACCGCTCGGTCATGCCCGACCATCCCAAGCTGGCCGTGCTCTATCGCCAGGCCGGTCTTATTGGCGCAGAGGAATCCCATGCTTGATGCCTTGCTGATAAACCTGGCCATCGATGCCGCGATGATGCTGGCGCTGTGGTTGATCGCCGTTCTAATTGACGATGTATCGTTCATCGATGCAGTCTGGGGCTTGGGTATGGTTGTGCTGGCGGCCGCAAGCTGGCTGCAGATTGCCGATCCCGGCCTGCGGGCCACGCTGCTTCTGGCCATGACTTCGATATGGGGCCTGCGCCTGGCGTTCCACCTGTTCACCCGCTGGCGCAAGCACGGCGAAGATGTGCGATATGCCCGGATGCTGGGCAAGGCGCGCGAACGCGGGCACTATGGCCGCGCTGCACTGAAGGTGGTGTTCGGCCCTCAGGCCTTGCTGCTGTTCTTGGTCAGCCTGCCCGCGCAGCTTGGCATCCTGGCCGCACCCCAAGGCGCCGAAATCGGCCTGATCGGGTTTGCCGGCCTCGCGCTGTGGCTTGCCGGGATGACCTTTGAAGCTGTCGGTGACGCCCAGTTGAATGCGTTTCGTGCCGATCCCGCCAACAAGGGGCAGGTGCTGGATACCGGCCTGTGGCGCTATACACGCCATCCCAACTACTTCGGCGATTGCTGTGTGTGGTGGGGCATCTGGCTGGCAGCTGCGGGCGGCGGCTGGTGGGTCGCGCTGGCCAGTCTGCCCGGTCCGCTGTTCCTGACTTTTACGCTGACCAGGTGGTCGGGCAAGCCGCTGCTGGAAAAAGGTCTGGCGAAAACGCGCCCTGGCTATGCCGCCTATGTTGCGCGCACATCTGGATTTTTTCCCTGGCCGCCCAAACAGGGTTAGCCCTGGGCGCAAGGGCCGTGTAGCCTTGTACCATGCCGGATTCGTCTTCGGCGTTCTTGAGAGGAGGATATTCCCCCATGCGCAAACTGCTTATCCCGGTCGCCGCTATCGCCCTTCTTGCCGGGTGCAAGGGCAACGCCCCTGATCCTGCCGCCTCCGATGCTGCAACCGTTGCCACGCCCGCTGCGGCGGAAATGCCCGCCCTGCCCGACAACGCCAAGGCTACAGCTTCGGTACCGGGCAGCTATGCCAGCAATGGCAGTATTCTGGTGCTGGGTGCCGATGACAGCGCGGTGATGACCGATGCTGCCGGCAAGGTTACCAAAGGCAAGTGGGCCTGGTATTCGGATGGCCGCCGTATCCTGCTTACCGCGGACAAATCGGTCTGGGCCGTGGCTGATGGCGCGCTTTACAAGATGGCGGACAAGGACGCCCCGTTGACCGGGATGACCACAGACCAGATCTGGGCCAAGGCCAAGTAAGGCGACGTCTCAGGCGCTGACAGTAGGGGCGGCATCCGCAAGGGTGCCGCCCCTGGTGTATCAGGGTGCGGCACGGCTGGCGCGTTCCTCGGGCGGAACGGCCCGCAGGCCTGGCCCGCTCAGCCAGGCTTCCAATGCTTCGATATCGGTCTGCGGCGCGATAGCGGCATCGCGCTGTTTGGCCAGCGTCGCAAAACTGTCGCCGCCATTAGCCAGGAAGCTGTTGGTAGTGACACGGTAAGTGGCCGCCGGATCGATCGGCTTGCCGTCCAGCGTCATCGACACCACTCGGCTGCCGGCGGGACGCGCCAGGTCATAGGTCCAGGCAAAGCCTTCAGACACGCTCATCAGCTGTTTGGGCTGGGTATCGTCCAGACCTTCTTCCAGTACGGCCTTAAGCTCGGCCCCGGTCAGAGACTGGGTGACAAGCCCATTGGTGAACGGCTGGACCGAATAAAGTTGGCCAAAAGTCAGCCTGCCATCGGCCGCTGGCGACAGCAGGTGCGGCGCGCGCACGCCGAACGGGTTCATCATCGCGATCTGTGCGCCGGACTTGCGCGTTGCGGCCAGTTGCGCATCGGCGATCAGCGCGCCCAGGCTGCCGCCCGACCAAGACGAATCGCCGCCGGGTCGCCGCACTTCGCCCGCCAGCTTGCCCGCCGCGCGCTGGATTTCACCCTTCGACGCATCGACATATCTGCCGACATAATGGAAAATCCCGACGTCTAGCATGTAACGGGGATACTGCTCCTTCAGCGTGACCTCGCCGCTGCGGGTGGTGTACGCTTCGCTTTGGACGATGACGTTGCGGCCCCGTTTGCCGATCACCTTGCGGCTGACCGGATCGATGTCGAGCGCAATGTCGGTGACATACTGGCCAAACACCCCGGCGCTGGTCAGCAGAAACGGCTTGGCCGGATTATACTGCGCGTAATCGCAGACATAGGACCAGTGGGTGTGGCCCGACACGACCACGTCGACGCGGGTATCCAGCCGGTCAAGGATCGGCTTGATCGATCCGGTCAGTTGCGGGCAGGTGCTGGGATCAGGGGCATCGCTTTTGGTATAGCCGCCCTGGTGTATCAGCAGCACGATCGCGGCCGCGCCTTGTGCCTTGAGCTTGGGAACCAGCGCGTTGACCGTGTCCGCCTCGTCAGCAAAGTGGATCCCTTTCAGCCCCTCACGCGATGACAGGTCGCCGGTTTCCTTCAGCGTCAGGCCGATCACGCCCACCTTGACCCGGCCTTTGCCGCTGCCGAAGCTGCGAATCGCGGTAGCGGGGAAAAGCGTGCGGCCATTCGCCTCAATCGTGTTGGCGGCCAGATAGGCAAAGCGCGCGCCGCCGAACCGTTCAAGCCGGCAAGGTTTGAGCGCGGTAAGCTGGCGGCACCCGCCGGTCTGCTTGCGCACCAGTTCATCGCGCCCGCGATCAAACTCGTGATTGCCGACCGCGTTGAAGTCCAGCCCGATGCGGTTCATCACCCCGATCGCAGGTTCATCCAGAAAAAGCGATGATGCCAGCTGCGATGCGCCGATCAGATCGCCCGCACCCACCGTAAGGCTGTGGCTGTATTGATTGCGCAGGCCGGTGACCGCACTGGCGAGATAGGCCGCGCCGCCTGCGGGCACCTGAATGACGCCGCCTTTGCCATCACCAACGATCGCCGATGTCCGCGGCGGTTCCAGTGCGCCGTGAAAATCGTTGATGCCGATAATGCCGATAGTGACCGGTGCGCCAGGCGCAGCGGCGCTATTCACGCCAGGCTGGGCGGCGCAGGCGGCAAGCAGGGTGACGGCGAACAGGGGCAGGCAGCGAAAGCCAGTCATGCAAAAATCCGATTGGTTGCGACACCACCATACCTAGCGATTAGGCAAGAGGAGGCAAGCTACGCGTACTATGGGAATAAGTCAGTTTCTTGAAAAATCAGCGTCGATCTTTATAATGGAAACAGGCAAGCACCGCGGGGAGTTTCAAGGCAATGGCACGTCCGCAGACCGATATCGAGGCAGGCCGTGACCGGCTGGTCGTACTGGCCATCTCGCTGATCGAAGAACGCGGCAACAGCGCCATCACCATGACCGAACTGGCCAGTGCTGCGGGAATGTCTCCGGCCAATCTGTATCGCTATTTCGAAAACAAGGATGCGGTGATCGAGGCGGTGGCCGAATACTGGTTTCGCCCCAAGGTCGCCATCATGGAAGAGATTGTGGCCAGCGACCTGCCGCCACGCCGCAAGATGTTCGAGTTTTTTGCCCGGCGCTTTGCCCTGATGAAGGCGGAATGGGACCGCGATCCGCTGGCTTTTGCAACCTATGCCGAACTGGGCCGCGAAAACTTTGAGCAGGTTCGTTCCTATGTCGATCTCGGCGATCATTACCTTTCGCTGATCATCGGCGAGGCTATGGCCGACGGCCATTTTGAAGGTCTGTCGATTGACGAAGCGCTGAGCCTGATCAACCAGATGGCCAGCGGATACGTCAACATCGGCTTGATGGAACTGATTATGCCAAAGCTGACCACCGACAAGCTGGCCCGGATCATCGACGCCGTGTTCGACGGGCTGTCTGCTACCGATCGCGGGGCAAAAGCGGTCAGCGGACTGCGGGCCGCCTGATTGCACTAGGATTCGCTGCTACCCCCTGTTATTGACACCAGTGTGAACAACGCTGCTCCCCACTCTTTCGCCATCGCCGTCGATCCGACCGACATCGATTTCATGGGCCACGTCAACAACGCCAGTTACCTCAAATGGGTTCAGGACGCGGTGATCGACCACTGGCGCAGTCTGGCCCCGAGCGAGGCGATTGCAGCGCACCTGTGGGTCGCGCTCAAGCATGAGATTACGTATCTCAAGCCCACTTTCCTTGACGATGACGTGGTCGCCACGGTGCTGCTTGAAAAGTTCCAGGGTGCCCGCGCCTTTTACGAAACGATCATCCGCCGCGGCGAAGAAGTGCTGGCCGAAGTGAAATCCAGCTGGTGCTGCATCGATGCCGAAACGCTGCGCCCCACGCGCCTGGCACGCGACATCGTCGCTCAGTTTTTCCCCGATACCAAAACAGCCTGATCCGGGCCGGGTACGAAGCCGGCCCGCACATGCGCTGATCGCTGAGCGGCTCTAGACGTCCAGATTGGCGACGTTGAGTGCGTTTTCCTGAATGAAGTCGCGGCGCGGTTCGACCACATCGCCCATCAAACGGGTAAAAATCTCGTCGGTAACATCCGCGTCTTCGACCTTGACCTGCAACAGCACGCGGTGATCTGGGTCCAGCGTGGTTTCCCACAACTGCTCGGCGTTCATTTCGCCAAGCCCCTTGTAACGCGCAATCGACAGCCCCTTGCGCCCGGCGGCAAGCACGTTTTCAAGCAACTGGATCGGGCGGGTGATGACACTGTTGCCGGTTGCCGGACGCACGGCAGGCGCAGCTTCCTGCTCATCAGGTTCAAGTCCGGCCTGCTCGGCTTCGGGCTCCGGCTCGGCACCGGCCCGGGCAAGGCGCGCCGTGCCGCGATAGACGTCGGCCTGCTCGGCTGAGAGCCTGGCCAGCTTGCGCGCTTCGGCCCCTGACAGAAAAGCGGCATCGACCGGAAACGCATCGGTCACCCCGCGCCAAAGCCGCTCGATCAGTAATGAACCGTCGTCCTGAACCGAAGCGCTCCATTTCGCTTCATGGTCGCCGCGGCCCAGCCAGGCAGCGGCTTCGGCCAGTGCGGTCTTGCGCGCGGCAGAAACCAGATCGGGTTCGAACACCCCGGCCAGTGCCAGGGTTTCGATCACCACCGGATCGTACCGCTTGGGCACGAAGGCCATCAGGTTGCGCAGACGCATTGCGTGTTCGACCAGTGCCTTCAGTTCCTGGCCCGAGCGCGCACCGCCGCTGGTTTCCAGCATGCGGCCGTTGATCCCGGCATCGACCAGATATTCATCCAGTTCGCGCGCATCCTTCAAGTAGACCTCGCTCCGGCCCTTGGCGACTTTGTACAGCGGCGGCTGAGCAATGAAGAGATGCCCGGCGCGGATGATGTCGGGCATCTGCCGGTGAAAGAAAGTCAGCAGCAGGGTACGGATATGAGCGCCGTCGACATCGGCGTCGGTCATGATGACGATCTTGTGGTAGCGCAGCTTGTCGAGGTTGAACTCGTCGCGGATGCCGGTGCCCATCGCCTGGATCAGCGTGCCGACTTCCTTGGACGAAATGATCCGGTCAAACCGGGCGCGTTCGACATTCAGGATCTTGCCTTTCAGTGGCAGGATCGCCTGGATGTTGCGATCACGGCCCTGCTTGGCCGAGCCGCCCGCGGAATCCCCTTCGACCAGGAACAGTTCGCATTTGGCCGGATCGCGTTCCTGGCAATCGGCCAGCTTGCCGGGGAGGCTGGCGATATCCATCGCGCCTTTGCGCCGGGTCAGTTCGCGCGCGCGCTTGGCCGCTTCGCGGGCCGCGGCAGCATCTATGATCTTGCCGACCACCTGCTTGGCATAGGCGGGGTTTTCCTCCAGCCAGTCGCTCAGCTTGTCGGCCATCAGGCTTTCCAGCGGCTGACGCACTTCGGAAGAAACCAATTTGTCCTTGGTTTGCGACGAGAACTTGGGATCGGGCAGCTTGACCGAAACGATTGCGGTCAGCCCTTCGCGCATGTCCTCACCGGTCAGGTTGACCTTTTCCTTTTTCAAAAGCCCCGACTTTTCAGCATAGCTGTTGAGCGTGCGGGTCAGCGCGGCGCGGAACGCGGCCAGGTGGGTGCCGCCATCGCGCTGGGGAATGTTGTTGGTGAAACACAGGACGTTTTCGTAATACGAATCGTTCCATTCCAGCGCCACATCAATAGCGATTCCGTCGCGTTCGCTGCTGATGGCGATCGGATCGGGCAGCAGCGGGGTCTTGTTGCGATCAAGGTATTTCACAAAGGCCGCGATGCCGCCTTCGTAGAACAGGTCATGCTCCTTGACCTCTTCGTGGCGCTTGTCGCGCAGCTTGATGCGCACCCCTGAATTAAGGAAGGCCAGCTCGCGGTAGCGGTGTTCCAGCTTGTCAAAATCGTAGACGGTAACGTTCTTGAACGTCTCTTCCGAAGCCAGGAATGTTACCCGGGTGCCCTTCTTGCCCGCCGGCGCCGGACCGACCACGCGCAGCGATTCCACCGCATCGCCGTGAGCGAACTTCATCCAGTGTTCCTCACCATCGCGCCAGATGGTAAGCTCTAGCCATTCCGACAGCGCGTTGACCACTGAAACGCCAACACCGTGCAGACCGCCTGACACCTTGTAGGCGTTGTCGTCCGATGTATTCTCGAACTTGCCGCCCGCGTGAAGCTGGGTCATGATCACTTCGGCAGCGGACACCCCTTCTTCGGCGTGGATCCCGGTCGGGATGCCGCGGCCGTTGTCTTCGACCGAGACCGAACCATCGGGGTTGAGCTCGATCAGTACCAGATCGCAGTGGCCGGCCAATGCCTCGTCAATCGCGTTGTCCGATACTTCGAACACCATATGGTGCAGGCCCGATCCATCGTCCGTATCGCCGATGTACATGCCGGGGCGTTTGCGCACGGCATCCAGGCCCTTGAGAACCTTGATCTGATCGGCGCCATATTCGTTGGCGTTGGGGACGTTTTCAGGAGTGTCGGACATGGCCACCATATAGGGATTGCGGCGCGCCAAAGAAAGGCTGCAACGCCCCTTCCATCCACAGGCAAATCCTGCTCAATTCGGCGTTTGATGCATGGGGGAGAGAGCCGATGAAATTGCTGACAACGCTGATGGTCGGAGGAACGCTGATCGCCCAGGCGGCCCAGGCACAAACCGCGCCGCTGCGCCCCGATCAGACAGAGTTTCGCGGACTTTACAAGGAACTGGTCGAAACCAACACCAGCCTGTCCGCAGGCAGCTGCACCTTGGCTGCGGAAAGGATGGCGGCGCGGTTGAAGGCGGCGGGGATGAAGGATGCCCAGCTGACCCTGTTTGCCGTGCCCGAACACCCCAAGGATGGCGGGCTGGTGGCGATCTATCCCGGCACCGCGCGCGGCATGCGGCCCATTCTGCTGCTGGGCCACCTGGACGTTGTCGAAGCCAAGCGCAGCGACTGGACCCGCGATCCCTTCACCCTGATCGAGGAAAACGGCAATTTCTATGGCCGCGGCACGGTCGATGACAAGGCCCAGGCGGCGATCTGGACTGATACGCTGGTTCGCTTTGCCAAGACGGGCTACCGGCCAAAACGCACGATCAAGCTGGCTCTGACCTGCGGCGAGGAAACCAGCGGCGCCTTCAACGGCGCCGAATGGCTAGCGGCAAACAAGCGAGAGCTGATCGATGCCGCCTATGCCCTTAACGAAGGCGGCGGCGGGCGCACCGACGGCAAAGGCAAGCTGCTGGTCCAGACCATCCAGGTCGGCGAGAAAGCCTATCAGGATTTTACCCTTACCACGACCAATCCGGGCGGGCATTCATCCCAGCCGGTACCGGACAACGCGATTTACCGCATGGGCCAGGCGCTGGCCAAGGTATCCGCTTTTGAGTTCCCGATCGAATTCAACGATACGACCCGGGCCTTCTTTGCCAAGGCCGGGGCGCTGCGCGGCGACGACCTGGGCATGGCGATGGCCAAGCTGGTCAAGGACCCGACCGACACGGTTTCCGAAGGACTGGTCAACCGCGACAAGGCAATGCATTCGATGTTGCGAACCACGTGCGTCGCGACGATGATTTCGGGCGGCCATGCCATCAATGCCTTGCCGCAATCGGTGACCGCCAATGTCAACTGCCGGATGTTCCCGGGCCGCACCAGCGAAGAAACCCAGGCCGTCCTGCAAAAAGTGATTGCCGACCCCGCCATCAAGGTCGAGCAACGCGTCAAGGACAAGCCAATCGCCAAAGTCCCGCCGCTTGATCCGGCGATCATCGGCCCAATGGAGCAGGTCGCGGCAACGCATTTTCCGGGCATCCCGGTCATCCCGGCGATTTCAACGGGGGCGACCGACGGGGTATACCTGGAGGCGGTCGGCATCCCGACCTACGGGGTGCCCGGTTATTGGGTCGATCCCGATGGCAACGGCACGCACGGACTGAACGAGCGGATCGAAGTCCGCTCGCTTTACGCCGGGCGCGATTACCTGTTCGATCTGGTCAAGTTGCTCGCCAGCCGCTGATCGCAAGCGCCTCTTAACGCAAAACGGTCATCACGCCGAAGCCGGCGTGATGACCGTTCTGGTTTTGGAAAGCTGCCTGGGGGCAATGCCCCCATCCGTCAGGCTTCAGAGAAGCGTGGCGGTGAACATCAGGCCGCTGAGCGATGCAGAGGCGATGATCGGCAGCAGGGCATGAACGATGCTGCGCATGGTAATACTCCGTTGGTTTTGGCGGGCCGTAGCCTGCAGATATTTATCTAGTGAATTGGTAGAGATTATAAAAGTGCAAAGGGCGGCATTGATGTTGCGTATTTCGCAACTGCAGCATTAACCGTTTTGAAAAGGACCCGATCTCTACTGGACAGCGTGGGCGGCGCTCAGCACTGTGAGGCAAACCGTAATCGCTAGAGGACCTGCCACCGATGACGACCGACCCCGCCGCACAGCTTGATGCCGAGTTTGGCTCGTTTCCGGGGCTGATTCAGGCCTGGGGCGCGTTTCGCGGCGATGCGCCCGCGCTTTATGACGGCACCACAAGCCTGTCGTGGCGCGAAACCGCGGCTCTGGTCGAACGGATCGCTGCGCGGCTCCAGGCAGATGGTCTGGAACGCGGTCAGGCTGTGGCAATTCTCGGAACGTCCAGCGTTGCTTACGCCCTGGTCTTCCTTGCCGCGATCCGCGCCGGAGGCTGCGCCGCACCGCTGACCACCAGCGCCAGCCCCGATCAGCTGGCTGGCATGGCAGCCGATTCGGGCGCCATTCATTTGTTTATCGACCGCGCCAAACTGACCGAACTGGGCGACTTTGCCCTGCCGATCGCGAACCAGATCGTGATCGATGAGGACCTAAACGCGTTCATGGCCCCGGCAGGAACCACGGCCGCGCCTTTCGATCCGGCTGAAAAAGATCCGTTCAACATCATCTATTCCAGCGGCACCACCGGTATCCCCAAAGGCATAGTCCATTCGCATGGCATGCGCTGGCGCCAGATGACCTTCCGCGCGGCAATGAATTACGGCGTGGACAGCCGTACGCTGACCAGCACGCCGCTTTATTCCAATACGACCATGGCAGTGTTCCTGCCCACCATGTATTCGGGCGGCTGCGCCAGCCTGATGGGCAAGTTCGATGTGCAAGGATGGCTTGAACGCGCCCAGGCCGAAAAGATCACTCACACCATGCTGGTGCCGGTGCAGTACCGCCGCCTGATGCAGTTCGATCGCTTCGACGATTACGACCTGTCGTCGATGAAGATGAAATACTGCACCAGCGCGCCGTTCCCTGCTGACCTCAAGGCAGAGGTGCTGGCCCGTATGCCCGGCGGCCTGATCGAAATCTACGGCATGACCGAAGGCGGCGTTGCCTGCATCTTTCCGGTCCACGAGTTTCCGGACAAGCTCCACACGGTCGGCTTTCCTGCGCCCGGCCATTTCCTGAAAGTGGTGGACGAGAATCTTAACGAAGTGCCGCCGGGCACGCCGGGCGAACTGGTTGGCAAAAGCCCGACGATGATGCTGGGTTACAAGAACCAGCCGGAAAAGACCCTTGAAGGCTACTGGATTGATCCCGCCGACGGATCGGTGTGGCAGCGCATGGGCGATGTTGGACGGGTCGACGCGGATGGCTTTGTCGAACTGGTCGGCCGCACCAAAGACGTGATCATTTCAGGCGGGTTCAACATATTTCCGATCGATCTGGAAGCCGAACTGGCCAAGGATGACCGCGTGATCGAAGCCGCCGTGGTTGGCGTTCCGTCCGATCAGTGGGGCGAAACACCGGTCGGTTTCGTGGTGCTCAAACCGGGCACGCAGGCCGCCGCGCTGGAAGATATTCGCACCTGCGCCAACAGCCGTCTGGGCAAGACCCAGCGCGTGGCCGAGCTTTACCCGATTGATGAAATGCCGCGCAGCCATATCGGCAAGCTGCTCAAGACCGAACTTAGGGAGCGGGTACCCGCGAAGGCGCGCTGATCCCGCGCGCGCCGCGCAAAAACAGCACCAGTGCGAAAACCCCGAACACCGCTGCGACCAGCAGCGGCATCGCCGGCAGTTCGGTCATCGCCTGCGGCCCGCTGAACTTGGCGAAAATCCCGGTGTAGAGCGGCGGGCCGATGATCTGCGCGATGGAACCGATGGACTGTGTCGCGCCTTGCAGCTCGCCCTGGCTGGCACCGTCCACCGCTGCGCTGTTGAGCGCCTGGATCGACGGCCCGATCAGACCCTGCATTCCGCCGACCACAATCGCGGCGTAAACCGCGGCCGTGCTTCCGGCAAAAACGTACATCACCGCCGCGATTACGAACCCTGCCACGCCCGCAATCACCGCGCCGCGTTCACCCAGCACAGGCAAGGCAAAACGCAGGCCCAGCCCCTGTACCAACGCAGAAACGATCCCTACCACAGCCAGTGACAGCCCGATCTGCCGTTCATCAAAACCATAGGCGGCGATGGTAAAATAGGCCCAGATAACCGGGTAGACGGTATGGGCCAGTTGCCACACCCCCAGCGCCGCGACAAACCACAGCACCCGGCCGCTTTGCCCCTTCAGCGCTTTCAGCGCGGCAAAGGCATTGGCCCGCGCCCAGTCGAACGGGCGGCGCTTGTCCGCTGGCAGGCTTTCTTTGAGCACAATCATGCCGAACACGAAATTGGCCAAAGCGAGCCCGGCAGCGGCAAAGAACGGCAGCCGGTGGTCGATCGCGCCAAGCAGCCCGCCCGCCGCCGGGCCCAGGATGAAACCCAGCCCGAAGGCCATACCCATCAGGCCAAAGCTGGCGGCGCGTTTTTCGGGCGGGGTGATATCGGCGATATAGGCATAGGCAGCCGACCAGCTTGCCCCGGTCATCCCCGCCACGATCCGCCCGATGATCAGCCACCACAGCGCCGGGGCAAAACCCATCAGCGTATAATCGACCGCCATCGCCAGCACGCTGGCCAGCAGCACCGGTCGGCGGCCAAAGCGGTCCGACAGGTTGCCGATGATTGGCGCGAAGACAAACTGCATCACCGCATAGCCCGCGCCCAGCCACCCGGCGAACACTGCCGCACTGTCGATCGGGATCTGGCCCAGATCCATGATCAGGCGCGGCAACACCGGCATGACGATGCCGAAGCCGAGCATGTCGATGAGGACGATAGCGAAGACGACGGCAATCGAGGCGCGGTGCGGCAAACGACTTTCCCCTATGGTGGGCACGTCGCTGCTTGCCAGCGTGCGATCCCGACATTATCGGCCAGCCATGAGCATCCAGCCGTCAGATTCCATCCTTATTGTCGATTTCGGCAGCCAGGTCACTCAGCTGATTGCCCGCCGCGTGCGCGAAGCCGGGGTCTATTCCGAAATTGCACCGTTTAGCCATGCCGCTGCCGCGTTTGCCCGCATGGCGCCCAAGGGGATCATCCTGTCGGGATCGCCGGCATCGGTGCTGGAAACGGACGGCCCGCGTATTCCGGCAGAAATACTGGACAGCGGCCTGCCGATCCTGGGCATCTGCTATGGCCAGCAAGCGCTGATGCACCAGCTCGGCGGCGAAGTGCTGCTGGGCGACAGCGGCGAGTTTGGCCGCGCCTTTATCGAGATTACGGACCGCTGCGCACTGTTCGACGGGCTTTGGACCGAAGGCGAAACCCACCAGGTGTGGATGAGCCACGGCGACAAGGTCTCGGGCTTGGCTCCCGGTTTTCGTCCCGTCGCATCCAGCGCTGGTGCGCCCTATGCGGTTATCGCCAACGACGAAAAGCGCATATACGCGATGCAGTTCCACCCCGAGGTGGTTCACACCCCCGATGGCGGCAAGCTGCTCAAGAACTTTGTGCGCCACGTCTGCGGATTGGCCGGTGACTGGACCATGGCTGAGTTTCGCAAGACCAAGATCGCGGAAATCCGTGCGCAGGTCGGCACTGGCAAAGTGATCTGCGGGCTATCCGGCGGGGTCGATTCGGCAGTGGCGGCCGTCCTGATCCACGAGGCGATCGGCGAGCAGCTGACCTGCGTGTATGTCGATCACGGCCTGATGCGGCAGGGCGAAAGCGAACAGGTCGTTAGCCTGTTCCGCGGCCACTACAACATACCGTTGATCCACAAGGATGTCAGCGCACTGTTCATGGGCGGGCTGGCGGGGGTCACTGATCCCGAAGCCAAGCGCAAGTTCATCGGCAAGACCTTCATCGACGTGTTCGAGGCTGAAGCCAAGCAGATCGGCGGGGCCGAGTTTCTGGCGCAAGGCACGCTTTATCCCGACGTAATCGAAAGCGTCAGCTTCACCGGCGGGCCAAGCGTCACGATCAAGAGCCACCACAATGTTGGCGGCCTGCCCGAACGCATGAACATGCAACTGGTCGAACCCTTGCGCGAACTGTTCAAGGACGAGGTGCGCGAGCTGGGCCGCGAGCTGGGCCTGCCCGAAGTGTTCGTCGGCCGCCACCCCTTCCCCGGCCCGGGACTGGCGATCCGCATCCCCGGCGAAGTGACCCGTGAGCGCTGCGACGTGTTGCGCAAAGCCGATGCGGTTTACCTGGAGGAAATCCGCAACGCCGGTTTGTATGATGCCATCTGGCAGGCCTTTGCCGTGCTGCTGCCGGTAAAGACCGTCGGCGTAATGGGCGACGGCCGCACTTATGACAACGTCTGCGCCTTGCGCGCGGTGACCAGCACCGACGGGATGACCGCCGATATCTACCCCTTTGACGCCGCCTTCCTCAGCCGGGTCGCAACCCGGATCATCAACGAGGTCAAAGGCATCAACCGGGTGGTATACGATTATACCAGCAAGCCGCCCGGCACGATCGAGTGGGAATAGCGATTGTTCCGGCTGCTCGGTCTGACTGAGGGGCGGCAGCTTCTAAGCAGTCAGGCGCTTTGACGATCAGCAAGCCGCGGTGACGGACCGGTTCGGGAATGGCGCGCCAATCGCCCGTTTGCCTTGCCGGAACTGCAACGCGGCCTGTCCGTTGACCGGTAATGCTTGATGAAGCCGCGACAGAACAGGTGATGCGCCGACTGGCCGCAGCAATGCCAGGACGAACCCGCGGCGCCAAAGGCCCGAAAGGCCAGCCAGATGCGTTCCGATCGTGCGTTGCGTGCATCCTGTCCGCCCAATCGCTTGACCGTAACACGCACGCGGCCACCCGCAATCTGTTCGCGCTGGCAAAAACCCCGCAAAGCATGCTTGCGCTGGATGAAAGCGCGATTGCCAATGCCATCCGCGCGTGCGGATTGTACAACATCAAGGCGCGCAATATTCGCGCATTTTGTGCCGCGCTGCTTGATCGTCACCAGGGAACGGTCCCGGCAACGCGTGCGCAGCTAATGGCGCTGCCGGGCATCGGCCGCAAATGCGCCGACATTGTGCTCAGTTTCGTTTTCGGGATGGATGTGATCGCGGTCGACACCCACGTCCACCGGGTCTGCAACCGGATAGGTCTGACCCATGCCAAGACCGCCGATCAAACCGCTTCGCAGCTGGAACAGCGGGTACCCGTATGGGCCCGCGCCGACGGGCATTTCTGGCTGATCCAGTTCGGCAAACAAGTATGCCGCGCGCAAAGGCCGCGTTGCGCGCAGTGCCCGGTGGCCGACCAATGCGAATGGCTGGCCGGCCACCGATCACGCTAACCGCCCAGGATGAACGCTTCGGGGATTTCGTATATCTCCACCGTGCCGATGCGGACAATGATCGTATCGCCGCGCCGGGTTGACATTAGCCCGGCCTGGGAATCGCTGGAAACCGGATTTGCGCCGCGGAACAGGATTGTCCGTTCGCCGCCATCGGGCGTGTTGAGGTGGACCGTAGCGCTGCCGCTGCGGCGGATGACCCCGGCCTTGCATTGACCCATGGGCGCACCTTCCATTGACCGGCAAGTGATCGGGCCGGTGGCGTTGTAGTGCGTTCCCGGAACCAGAGCGTCACCCGGCAACTGGGTGACGACCCCGCCAGCACGGCCGGCGCTGACCGTCAGCTGGAAGCGCGCGGTTTCGCCCCGCCGCGCCGTTGCCCGCATCTGATAGACGCGGATGGTATAGGCCCCGGCGCGCGTGGTCGTGGTGGAGAAGGTCTGCTCCCCTTGCGAGCTGTTGTAGATGGCCACATCCCGCGAACCCGGCTCCATGAGGTTGAAATAGGGCGAGCCGCTTAGTGTCCGCAGCGACACGGTGAGGCGCTGGCCGGCGCGCACGCTGATCCGGTAGTCGACATATTTGTATCCCTGGACCGCACCCGTCATGGTGCGCGCGCTTGCTCCAGCGGCAAACTGGACCGGCACCACGGCCTGGGCCAGTACCGGCAGAGGAGCGGCCAGGGCTGCAGCTGCCAGCAACAAAGCTGTTCGTTTTTTCATAATGAAACTCCTTATGCTTCGGCTGCGATCAGCGGCACTTGGGATGGCTATCGATTTCGCGAATGTCGTAGACGCGGTTGTCGGCGTTGGTCACCTGCACGCACTGACGCGTTTTACCGTTGTAGTAGATACCGTACTGGGTGTTGCCCGACGTAATCGCATCGACGTTGCGGAAGCCGCGGTTGGTCATTTCATCGAAAGCCCAGATACTGCTCTGGCCCTTGATGCCTTGCAGGCTGACCGAGTTGGAATAGCCACCGCGTCCGCTGTGGTACGATGTATTCTGGCGGCGTTGTTCAACCCCGGCCGTATACCCGCCGGCATAGGATTCGCTCTTGTCATAATTATGATACGAGGTGTTGTGCAGCCCGTCTGAATAGCCGCGCTCGTACTGGGCTTCGGCCTGCTGATCGGTCAGATGTTGGCTGTTGTCGTGATGATCCGATTTGTGCGAGGTCAGTGCGGCGATCAGCAGCGCGCCAACCGCTACGCCCGCAACAGCAGCGCCGGCGTTCGAATGGTTCTTCTGGTTGCAATCGCTGTTGGCTGCATCGCGGATCGACTGGTAATTCCCGTCCGACGTGAACACGTCGATGCAATTCTTGTCGCGCCCGTGCCACCAGTAGGTATGGACACCGCCATTGGCCTGGCGACCATCGATCGACGTGAAGCCCTTGTTTTCAAGCTCGGACTCTCCGCTTGATCCGCGCATGCCGACCAGCGACTGAAGCTGGTTTGCCTTGGTAGCCAGCGCCGGCGTGGCCGTAAGCGCCAGGACCGTCACAGATGCGACAAGATCGCGTGCCATAGCTTTCATAAATCCACTCCCTCGTTTTCGACTCGCCTCCAGCGGCGTGTCATCAATGAAGCCATGTTTTATTGCAAGAACAAGACATACTTTTGCGCAAGGCATAGACTTAGGGGAACTGCCGCATAAATCCTAAGCATCGGCTTTCTTTGTGACAATAAAAGAAACGTGTTTTTAACCAAGACAGGGTGGTCCAATTGGCCTGTTCTGCTGCGCGATTGCGGCTCGCTTTGTGTTGAATAGCTGATAGGTTCCGTGTCGGGCATGGGGGGAGACGCGCCGATGGCATCAATTGCACAACCAGGCCGGGTCAGCGCGTCTCGGCTGAACGCGCTGGTGTTCCTGATCGCGCTGTCGGTACTGCTCAATTATGTTGACCGCGGCGCAATCGGTATTGCCGCACCTTTGATGAAGGCCGAACTGAACCTTTCGGCTACCGGGTTCGGTACCGCAGTGTCGGCGTTCTTCTGGGTCTATGCGCCGCTTTGCCTGGTCGTGGGCTGGCTGTGTGACCGGTTCTGCGTCTACCGCCTGTTCGCCGCCGGGATCGCGC
>NZ_JAHEBV010000029.1:0-12171 GCF_024642085.1 Novosphingobium sp.
GCTTTCGCACCTCAGCGTCAATACTTGTCCAGTCAGTCGCCTTCGCCACTGGTGTTCTTCCGAATATCTACGAATTTCACCTCTACACTCGGAATTCCACTGACCTCTCCAAGATTCTAGCAATCTAGTTTCAGAGGCAGTTCCGGGGTTGAGCCCCGGGATTTCACCCCTGACTTGAATCGCCGCCTACGTGCGCTTTACGCCCAGTAATTCCGAACAACGCTAGCTCCCTCCGTATTACCGCGGCTGCTGGCACGGAGTTAGCCGGAGCTTATTCTCCAGGTACTGTCATTATCATCCCTGGTAAAAGAGCTTTACAACCCTAAGGCCTTCATCACTCACGCGGCATTGCTGGATCAGGCTTTCGCCCATTGTCCAATATTCCCCACTGCTGCCTCCCGTAGGAGTCTGGGCCGTGTCTCAGTCCCAGTGTGGCTGATCATCCTCTCAGACCAGCTAAGGATCGTCGCCTTGGTGAGCCTTTACCCCACCAACTAGCTAATCCTACGCGGGTTCATCCTTTGCCGATAAATCTTTGGTCTTACGACATCATCCGGTATTAGCAGTCATTTCTAACTGTTATTCCGAAGCAAAGGGCAGATCCCCACGCGTTACGCACCCGTGCGCCACTAACCCCGAAGGGTTCGTTCGACTTGCATGTGTTAGGCATGCCGCCAGCGTTCGTTCTGAGCCAGGATCAAACTCTCAAGTTTGTGTCACGAAACCACGGCACGGGTAAACCCGCTGACCGCAGCATCGAACTTCAGGAGCCGATACCTGCACTTGTCAAACGTAATGGATACGAAGGACATATGAGGTAACGACTTAAACAACCCATACACGGAGCCTGAAGCTCCCCGGATGGGGCGCCGTCGCCCACATGTCCCTTCATCTAAAACCGACAATGTCAAAGAGCCGCCGACAAATCGAAGCGGACAACCATCGTTCCCCGCTTTCTAGTTCGGGGGACTTGTTGTCCGTCTATGTTGGCGACCGGGGCGTTCGAGCCGTTTGAAGCGGCGTTCCCGTCCGGTGAACGGGCCTCTAAGCCTGACCCTTGATTCGGTCAACAGGGTTTTTGCAATTTTATTTCAAAAAGTTTGGAACCCAAGGATTTGCGGGCCTTTTTCGCGTCTGGTCCATCTCTGACCAATCCTCATTCACGCAAAGACCGTTGTCGTGTGGGCGTCAGGCAGCAGCAAAAGACGCTCAAAGGCTTGTTAACCCTGTTCTTCTAAGGCTGGTTTAAGGCATTCGTGCGTCGCGGGCGCATGATATCAGGGGTTCGTAGGCTTTCGATTGCATGACACAGCCGACTCTCACCGTAGCTATGAGCGTGTATAATGGGGCGCGATTCCTTGAATCGGCGATTGCCAGCGTGTGCGCACAAACCTTCACCGATTTCGAGTTCCTCATCCTCGACGATGGATCGACTGATCAAAGTGCAGCCATCGTTGCCCGCGCTGCGGGACGGGACAGCAGGATCAGGCCAATCCTGCGCGAGAACCGAGGGCTTGTCGCGAGCCTCAACCAACTGTTGGCAGAGGCGCGCGCACCGCTGGTAGCTAGAATGGACGCTGATGACCTGTGCTTGCCCGAACGATTTGCAAAGCAGATTGGATTTCTGGCCGGCCATCCTGACCACGGCGTGATCGGAACCTTCACCCGGGACATCGACCAACACGGCGCCGAATACCCCAGTTCGGGAGCCGACCATCCGGTCAGTCACGCGGACTTTGTTGCCAACATTGAACGCCACGGGCCGCTTCTGGCGCACCCAAGCGTCATATACCGCCGCGATGTGGTCCTCGCGGCGGGCGGTTACCATGGCGCGTTTCGCCACTGTGAAGATTTCGATCTATGGCTTCGCCTGGCACACCGGACGTGTATTGCCAATTTGCCCGAACGGTTATTGCAATATCGGCACTACGCCGACCAGGTTTCGAACCGCCATGCTGTGGAACAGCAGACCGGGGTTGCGATTGCTCGCCTCGCCTATGCCGAGCGTCAGGCGGGGCGCCCTGATCCGACCGAGCACTTGACTGCGCTTCCTGCGGTTGATGACCTCGACGATTTGTTCGGAAGGGAAGGTGTAGCCAAAGAAGTGCGCGGCGCCATTGCCCGGAGCCTAATCTATTCACCTTATGCGCTCAGCGGCAGTGGCTTCGATCTTTTGCTGCGTCATGTCGAAGAAGGCGGCAGCGGCCGCGCACTGTGGCTTACGGTCCCGCGGCTTGTACGCTTTGGCAAGCCGCACCGCGCCGCGCGCCTAGCCGCAGCGCTGGCGCGGACTTGACGCGGTGAGCATCCGCCGCGCCGCGGTCTGGTCACTGGCATCGCAATACTCCAGCTTTGCGGTCCAGTTTGCGACCAGCGTGATCATTTCGCGCCTTTACCTCCTGCCGGCTGACGTCGGCCTGTTTTCCATCGCATTAGCCGCTGCTATGATGTTCGCGATATTCCAGGATCTTGGGATAAGCCGGTTCGTATCGGGTCAACCCGACATGCGCACTGATTCAGTGCGCGACTATGCGGCGGTTTCAGTGGCGATTGGCTGGTTGGTTGCGTTGTTGGTCGCGCTTCTGGCGATTCCGTTGGCACGCTTTTATGATCAGCCGCGGCTGGCCGGGGTTTTGTGGATCATAGCGGCTGGCTATGCGATCAGCCCCTTTGCCACTGTTCCAGCCGCACTGCTGACCCGCGCGATGAACTTTCGAGCACTATTCCTTGCCAATGCCGGATCGGCGCTGACGGGCGGCGCGGTTTCCGTGTTGTGCGCCGCGCAAGGCCTGGGGCCAGCTTCGTTGGCCTGGGGCATGCTGGCAATCGCACTTAGCCGGCTGTTTATCGTCATAGTTCAGCGCCCCGTCTGGCCGCGACGGCCGCGCAATTTTGCTGCAGTCAGGCCGATGATCAGTTTCGGCTCATCCTCGGCCGTAATCAGCTTGTCTGGCGCCATCGGCATGCGATCCCAAGATCTGATTGTTGGGCGGCTGCTGGGCATCGCGGCAACCGGTCTATTTACCCGCGCCACTGCCTTGGCCGGTCAGCTCTCCACCTTGATGGTTGGCGCAATCAACGCAGTGTTCTATCCAGCCTTCGCGCGCAAGCGCGATCAGGGCGAGGACCTTGGCCCGCCCTATATGCACCTGGTTTCGTGCAACACGGCGCTGACCTGGCCAGCGCTGCTTGGCCTGGCCCTGGCGGCGGAACCATTAGTCTTGACGCTGTATGGTCCCAACTGGGCGCAAGTGGCGGCGCTTCTGCGCTGGACCGCACTGGGTGAAATGTTCTTTGTGGCGATTCCCTTGCAGATGGATATCCCGATCCTGCTGGGGCGCATCCGCCCCCTGGTCTGGATCAACCTGCTTGATACCGCGATGACGGTCGCCATTCTTACTCTTTGCGCATTCTACGGGGTAGAGGCGGCGGCGTTTAGCCGCATTCTTTACGGGGCTGTGTGGTTCCTTATTTATGCCGTCTATCTTCACCGGCTGCTATCAATCCGGGTCCGCACCATGGCAGCGACGTATGGCAAGAGCGCTGTCTGCGCGGTGGCTGCCGGCGCACCCCTTTATGCCGCGATGCATTCCGGACTTTATCATGCAGAACAGGGACTGATGCCCATAATCGGCCTGGCCTGTGCCGGCGTGGTCTGCTGGCTGGCGGCGCTGGCCGCGCTGCGTCATCCTGCATGGAGCGAAATTTGCCTGGCCTTTGGCCATGCCCGCGGCCTTGCATCCCGGCAACAGCGCGGCTGATCCGACCAAGCATCCCCTGCCAATCGGCGAAACGCGTGGCGCCAAGACCGCAAAAGGCGTAACTTCGTGGTCGGAGAAGGAAACCGCCATGCCGATGAATGCGCTTATGGCCTCAATAATGTCAGTGGCCGCCGCCATACCGGTGATCACCGGGCAGACTGGCTCTCAGAAGACGTCAGACGTCGATATCGTCGGCTTGGAAAAGGACATGGACGGACGGATGACCGTTCCCGTTCGCGTCCACGAAAAAGGTCCTTTCAGCTTTCTGGTCGATACCGGATCGCAGAACACCGTGCTCAGCACCGACCTTGCAGCGCGCCTTGGCATTGTAATCAAGACACGCGCCACGCTGGTCGGCATTGCCGGACGTGAACAGGTAGACGCGGTGTCAGTCGAACAGATCGATATCGGCCGCCGCACCTATTATGGTCTTTTCGCCCCTTTGCTGACCCATACCAATATTGGAGCTGATGGCATTCTGGGGGTCGACAGCCTACAGGGCCAGCGCGTGCTGATCGATTTTGAAAAGAGGCTGATGGCGATCGGCGATGCCAAGGAACTAGGCGGCAACCGCGGGTATGAAATCGTAGTAACCGCGCGGCGCCGCTCAGGCCAACTGATCGTCACGAATGCGAAGATCAACGGGATCTTGACCGACGTGGTGATTGATACCGGCGCGCAAGGATCAATCGGCAACCGGGCCTTGCAAACTGCGATGAACAAGCGATCCAGCAAGTCAGAACAGACCATTCTGCGCAGTGTCACCGGACAGGAAATTGTCGCTGATATCGGCACTGGCCGCAAACTCTCGATCGGCGCAATCACCATCAACAATGTCCAGATCGCCTTTGCCGACACGCCGGCGTTTGGTGCTCTTGGCCTTGGCGATAAGCCGGCAATCCTTCTCGGCATGCGCGAACTGCAGGTATTTCGGCGTATCGCGATTGATTTTGAAAAGCGCAAAATCCTGTTTGACCTGCCCCGCGGAATGAACATGCCGGCTGACGGGTTCAAACCCCTGGTTGGTTCCAACGTGACCAGTGCAGGTGGCTAGGACAAATTACGCGTCCCTTTTGTTCTGCCGGTTTGCGCCTACATAACGGGCAATGCCGCCCGATGAATCTCCCGCCGCTGTGACTGCCCGCAACGAAGGCTGGGGAACCTTGCGCCGGTTTCTGCCTTATCTTTGGCCGGCTGATCGCCCTGCCCTGAAACGCAAGATCGTTTTTGCGGTCCTGCTGGTGCTGGCCAGCAAGGCGATCACCTTAGCCCTACCCTTTGCCTACAAGCGCGCGGTCGACGCGATGGGCGTGCCGGGCGGCACGGCGTTTCAGATCGCCTTCGCCTTTGTCCTGGCCTACGTGCTGGGACGTTTCACCGGCGTCGTGTTCGACAATCTGCGCAACATCGTGTTCGAGCGGGTCGGCCAAGAGGCCACGCGCCAGCTTGCAGTCAATACCTTCACCCGGCTTCACCAGCTTTCTCTGCGCTTTCACCTTGCACGCCGCACAGGCGAGGTGACCAAGACGATCGACCGCGGCACCAAGAGCATCGACGTCATGCTCTATTTCATACTGTTCAACATCGCCCCGACGGTGGTTGAACTGCTGGCCGTTGCGGTGATCTTTTACTTCAGCTTCGGTATGGGGCTGGTAATGGCGACCGCGATCGCAGTTGCCGCCTATGTCGCGGTGACGCGCTGGATTACTGACTGGCGCAATGCCCTGCGCGAAAAAATGAACCGGTTGGACGGCCAGGCATTGGCCCGTTCGGTCGATTCACTGCTGAATTACGAAACGGTCAAATACTTCAATGCAGAAGGGCGCGAGGCTCGTCGGTTTGAAGAGGCGGCTCAGGCCTATGCCAATGCCGCGGTCAAAAGCGAAAACAGCCTGGGTCTGCTCAACATTGCGCAAGCGCTAATCACCAACTTGCTGATGGCGGGAGCCATGGCCTATACCGTGCTGGAATGGTCAAAAGGGCGCCACACCGTTGGCGACCTGGTATTCGTTCAGACATACCTTACACAGCTGTTCCGCCCGCTAGACATGTTGGGAATGGTCTACCGGACGATCCGCCAAGGGTTGATCGACATGGCGCAGATGTTTGACCTAATCGACACTCCGGTCGAAGTTGCGGATGTTCCCGGGGCGCCCGCGCTTGTCATCAGCCGCCCGACGCTGGCATTCGAAAATGTGGTATTCGGTTATGAACCCGACCGCACAATACTTAATGGCCTGTCGTTTGAAGTGCCAGCCGGTCATCAGGTAGCACTTGTCGGACCGTCAGGCGCCGGTAAGAGCACGATCGCCCGGCTGGTTTTCCGCTTCTACGATCCGTGGAGCGGACGCATCCTGATCGATGGGCAGGACATCCGAAGCGTTACGCAGGAATCGCTGCGTCAGGCACTGGGTATCGTTCCGCAAGATTCTGTGCTGTTCAACGACACCATCGGTTACAACATCGCCTATGGCCGGGACGGTGCGGGCATGGCCGAGATCGAATTGGCGGCGCGCGGTGCCGCACTGGGTGATCTTATCGCACGGCTACCGCAAGGGTTCGACACCGAAGTGGGCGAACGCGGGCTCAAACTGTCGGGTGGTGAGAAACAGCGCGTTGCGATAGCCCGCACCTTGGTCAAGAATCCGCCGATCCTGCTGCTGGACGAGGCGACCAGCGCGCTAGATTCGCGCACCGAACAGGACATTCTTGCAACGCTGCATGCTGTTGCCGAAGGCCGCACTTCTCTGACCATCGCGCACCGACTGTCGACGATAGCCGACGCCGATATGATTCTGGTGTTAAACGAAGGCCGATTGGCAGAACAAGGCGCCCACGCCGCACTGCTGCGCAAACGCGGACTTTACGCCGATATGTGGCAGCGCCAAGCCGATGCGGTGGAAGACGCCGGCGTAGCGGCAGAGTGAACTACGGCATTACTTCTGTTTCAACCCAGATCACGGCCTGCGCCGCCTTCATACAGCTGTTTTCGGTATCCCAAGCAAGCACCGGCGAGCCATAAAGCTGCCAGCCTTGTCCGAGCGCCTCTGACACCCGTTCGCAAAAAGCGCGGTCGTCCTTGCCGGTAAGCAGGCGGTAAATGGGCTTGTCATCAGGGGGTGGCATCCTGGGGGATTAGCGCAACAAAGCCGCTTTGGCGAGAAGCTGCGGTTGACCGCGTTTCGCGCTATGCCATTGTCGCGGCCATGCGAATCCTGGCTGCTCTCGTCCTTGCCCTCCCCGCAACTGCCCTGGCGCAAGAACCGCCGGAAATCGAAGCGCTGCATGCCTTCACGCAGGCGCAGGCCAAGGCCGGGATGTTTGCCGGCGCAGTGCTGGTCGCTCAGGGCAAGGCGATCGCCTTTGACCGGGTTTACGGCAGCCGCAACGAAGTGACGGGCGAAGCCATGCAAAGCGGCGACCGTTTCAATATCGCCTCGGTGGGCAAACTTTTTACCGCCGTTGCCATCTTGCAGCTGATCGACCGGGGCAAGCTTACGCTCGACACGCCGATCGGCGCAGTCCTGCCAGCATACAGCAATGCTGCCGCGCGCCAGCAGGTGACTGTGCGGCATTTGCTGACGCACACCGATGGTCTGGGCGGCATCGATGAACTGTTCGGCGCGCAGAACGCATCGATACGAAGTTCGCTGACCGGCCACACCGCCATGATGGCTTTGCACGAGGACCGCGCGCCTGCGTTCACGCCCGGATCAAAGGTCGAATACGACAACTTCGGCATGGTGGTTCTGGGCCGGATGATCGAAGTGTTGTCGGGGAAGGATTATTACACCTACATCGGTGACAACATATTTGCACCTGCGGGCATGTTGCGCACCGATTTCGCCGCGTGCGCCAACCCGGCTGCGGACATGGCGCAGGGTTTTGCCACGGTGGCGGGTAAACGGGTAAGCAATTGCCTGACCCAGCCCGAACGTGGCTTCGCAGCGGGGGGTGCGTATTCCACCACGCGCGACTTGCTTCTATTCGTACACGCGCTCAATGCCGGAACGCTCGTGTCGAAAAAGCGGCTGGCCGAAGCCACCCGAACCCAGAAGGAATACATGGGTCTGGGCTTCTTTGCGACCGGCTATGGCAAGGGTGTGCCACCCCGCGATTTCCGCTGGGGTCACGGCGGTAGCAGCGATGGCGCCTGCACTGACCTGCGCTTTTACCCGCGTACCCGCGAAACGGTGATTGTACTGTCCAACCGCGAGGCGCCTGGCTGCTTTACCATCGCCAACTTCCTGCACGATCTGACAAACGCCAAGCAAGGCAAGTAAAGCCTGTGGCAGCTTGATGGCGCGCATGGTATGGAACACGAGGTCGCAGAAACGGGGTTACCATGCGACGCGTGCTGTTGGCGCTACTTGTTTGCAGCAGCGCCTGTTCCCAGACTTCGCAACGCGATCAGGCCATCGGCTTTGAGCGCACGCCGGGGGGTATACTTGCCCACGGTGAGCGGCTTTCCCGTGTGCTCGGCTGCTCCGGCTGCCATGGCAAGGATCTCGCCGGGAACGACTGGAGCGATGACATGGGCGTTCTGTGGACTGCCAACCTGACACTGACGGCCAGGAAATGGACCGCAGCGCAGTTTCAGCAAACACTTGTAACGGGCAAGGAGCCGGGTGGGCGCGAGCTGTGGGACATGCCGTCTTACCTGTTTACCCAGCTCACTCAGGACGAACTGGACGCGGTGACTGCCTATGTCCGCAGCAGGCCTGCAACCGGCGTGGTCCACCCGCGACCGCAGATGGGACCATTCTTGCAAGCAAAGCAGAAGGAAGGCGTCTACCGCTCCTCCGCTGCAGAAGTTGGCGCAACCGGCAAAACGCAAGCACCGCATGTTGCCGGACTTGAACTGGCGCGCCATATCGCCCGCGCAACCTGCGCCGAATGCCACGGCATCGACCTGCGTGGACGGACCAACCCGATCGACGGCAGGTCCACCCCCGATATCCGGCCACTGGCCGCCAGCTACTCACCCGAAGACTTTGAGCGCCTGCTGACCACCGGCGTTGCCGCAGGCGGACGCGAAGTGGGCCTGATGAGCGAGGTTGCGCGTGGGCGGTACAAGCATTTGACCACAGCCGAACGCAGTGCAATCCACGCTTATCTCAGAGCGCTGGCGATCCCGCGCTGACGCCGGGTCAGAGGATATATTTCGACAGATCGGTGTCCTTTGCAAGGCTGGCCAGGCGATCGCTGACATAAGCCTCATCGATCAGGATCGTTTCACCCTGCCGATCTTCCGCCTCGAAACTCAGTTCTTCCAACAGCTTTTCCATCACGGTCTGAAGCCGTCTTGCACCAATGTTCTCAACGCTTTCATTGACCTGTGCGGCTATGCGGGCGACAGCGCGAATGGCTTCGGGGGTAAAATCTACGCTGACCTTTTCGGTATCCAGAAGGGCGCGGTACTGTTCGACCAGATTAGCGCGCGTTTCTGACAAGATGCGAACGAAGTCGTCTTCGCTCAAGGCGGCCAGTTCAACCCGGATTGGCAGGCGGCCTTGCAGTTCCGGCAGCATGTCGCTTGGTTTGGCCACATGGAACGCACCGCTGGCAATGAACAGCACATGATCGGTCTTCATCGGGCCATATTTAGTGGCCACGGTCGTCCCCTCGATCAGCGGGAGCAGATCACGCTGCACGCCTTCGCGGCTTACTGATCCGCCGCGTACGTCGCTGACCGCGATCTTGTCGATCTCGTCGATAAAGACGATGCCATTGTGCTCGGCATTATAAAGCGCGACGCGGTTGACGTCGTCCTGGTCGAGCCGCTTGTCAGCCTCTTCATCGACCAGCTTGGTCCAGGCGTCAGGCACCTTCAGCTTCCGGCGCTTGAGGTTCTGCTTACCCATGGCCTTGTTCATCATGTCACTGATGTTGATCATTCCAACCCCGCCTGGCATGCCCGGCAGCTCGAACCCGCCAGTCGGCGCTTCCTCGACCTCGATCTCGACCTCGGTTTCGTCCATTGCCTTCTGCGCGATGCGCTGGCGGAAGCTTTCGCGGGTCGCCTCGCTCGCCCCGTCGCCGACCAGGGCCTTCAGCAGGCGGTCCATTGCCGCCTTTTCCGCTGCCTCCCGCACCGCTTCGCGGCGGCGGTCCTTTTCCAGGCGGATCGATTCTTCGGCCAAATCGCGCGCGATCTGCTCAACATCGCGGCCGACATAGCCGACCTCGGTAAACTTGGTCGCCTCAACTTTGACGAACGGTGCCTCGGCAAGCTTGGCCAGGCGGCGGCTAATCTCAGTCTTGCCGCAGCCCGTGGGGCCAATCATCAGGATGTTCTTAGGCGTCACTTCATCACGCAGTTCGGGCGACAGGCGTTGTCGCCGCCAGCGGTTGCGCAGGGCGACAGCGACAGCCTTCTTTGCTTCAGCCTGGCCGATGATGTGCTCGTCCAGCGCGCGGACGATGGCCTTGGGGGTGAGATTTTCCAACATGTTTGTGCAGAGTTCCGTTCGGGTCGCGCGGGGATTGATGACGATCAGATGATTTCAACTGTCACGCGGTCATTCGTGAACACGCAGACTTCAGCCGCTACCGCCATCGCGCGGCGTGCAATCGTTTCCGGGTCCTGTTCGTATTGGACCAGCGCCTTGGCGGCAGATAAGGCATAGTTGCCGCCCGATCCGATCGCGGCGATGCCTTCCTCAGGCTCCAGCACATCGCCACTGCCGGTCAGGATCAAAAGCACGTCCTTGTCCGCAACGATCATCAAGGCTTCAAGATTGCGAAGGTACTTGTCGGTCCGCCAGTCCTTGGCCAGTTCGACAGCGGCGCGCATTAGCTGCCCGCGATGCTGCTCCAACTTTTTTTCCAGCCGCTCGAACAGGGTAAATGCATCGGCGGTCGCCCCGGCAAAACCGGCAATCACGCTGCCGTCTCCCAGCCGCCGCACCTTGCGGGCGTTGGGCTTCATCACCGTATTGCCCATGGAAACCTGGCCATCGCCAGCGATAACGGTCTTTCCGCCCTGCTTAACGCCGATAATGGTGGTGCCGTGCCACTGAACCAGGCCGTGGTCGCTGTGTGAGGAGTTCATGCCGCCGGATATATGGTTGATCCGGCGGGCTTCAAGCTAGCTGCCGTTTGGCCCGCCAGTGTTATCGCCCGAACCACCACCTGCACCTGGTGCGCCGACAGTGCCGATATTGCCGAACAGGTCTTCAAGAAACGAGCGTTCGCGGCCCAACGTCGGCGTCTTATCGCCATCGGGGCTGATCCGGACAACCCTGTCCACGCCCGAGCGATCGACTGCAGCGACATTGCCAGCCGGATCAAAGCTGACCCGCATGACGCTCTGATCTTTTGTCTGCGGACGGCCGAAGGCCTTTTGCCGGGTATTGATCGATACGTAATACCAATCCTTGCGCCCGAACTCGCTAACGAAGGTCGGGCGGCCCAGCGTACGTTCAACAGACTGGGCATTGTCGATGCCCGGCTGGATCGAATCGGTCAGCACCGGATCAACGATGTAGCCGCGCTGGTCCTTGATCGAAGCGCACGCGCCCAGCGCCAGAACCGCCACGGCGCCCAGCAGAAAACGATACCTGTGCTGCATCAAAACTCTTGCTCCAGTCCGCCGGTGGTTGCCACTTGGACATTGCCGCCCGGGATCGTCTATTCTATCGACCGCGAGCCTTAGGCAACCTTGCCGCACCTGGCAATCCCGGCCCTTGCGGCTCGCTTGGGCTGACCGGGTTTAATCCCCGCTGAATGATCGAAAGGCAATGCCATGTCCTTCCTTGCCCGCCTGTTTGGCGCCCGGCCCGACCCGCGCGGCGCGCTGCGCCCGCTGTGGCACCGATTGGTCGAACTGGCGCGCGAGCCGCAGTGGTACACTCATGGCGGTATAGCCGATACAATGCCGGGCAGGTTCGACGCCGTCGCACTGGTCATGGCTTTGGTCATGCTGCGGATGGATGCGCGGCCGGATCTCAAGCTGCCTTCAGCCCGCCTGACCGAACTGTTCGTCGAAGATATGGACGGACAGATGCGGCAGAGCGGGGTTGGCGATCTGGTGGTGGGCAAGCGTGTAGCCAAATTGATGAGCGCGCTTGGCGGCCGGATCGAGGCCCTTCGCGCGGCACTGGCTCAGGCGGACGATGCCGCTCTCATCGCTGCAATCGAACGTAACGTGACGTTGACCGAAACCGCTAAGCCTGCAGCGATTGCGGCGGAATTGCGGGTGCTGGCCTCCACGCTGGCCGACACATCGGACGCAGACCTGCTGGCGGGAAGGATCGCTCGATGATTGAGCTCAGCCGCATCTACGGCCGCCGTACGCTACCGTCCCCGCCGCAGCACATTGTCGCGACGCGAGCGGAATGCGCCGCGTTGGCTCGCCGGTTCGATCTGGTCTCGGTCCAGGCGCTGGAAGCCACGGTAAGCATGACGG
>NZ_JAHEBV010000029.1:12271-25299 GCF_024642085.1 Novosphingobium sp.
GTCAGAACCGCGCCGGGGCCCTGAAGCACCACTTCGGTCGAATAGCGATCCTGCCCTTGTTGGTCCTGCCATTTGCGAGTGCGCAGCTGGCCTTCGATATAGACCTTTGATCCCTTGCGCAGGAAGCGTTCCGCTACGCCCGCAAGGCCTTCGGAGAAGATCGCGACCGAATGCCATTCGGTGCGTTCCTGCTTTTCCCCGGTGTTGCGGTCTTTCCAGCTTTCGGAAGTGGCAATGCGCAGGTTGCAGACCTTGCCGCCGTTTTGAAACGACTTCACTTCCGGATCGGCACCCAGATTGCCGATCAGGATGACCTTGTTGACGCTGCCTGCCATTTAAATCCTCGCTTCATTTCTACAATCCGAGAGCGACGGCGCTCCAGTAAGTGATTCCCGCAAAGATGTAGGCCAGGGCGAACAGATACAGCAACATGAAGCCGGGCCATTTCCACCCGTTTGTTTCGCGGCGAGTCACGGCGATTGTGCTCATGCATTGGGGCGCAAAGACAAACCACGCCAGAAAGGCGAGCGCGGTTGGCAAGGTCCAACTGGCTTTCAGCCGGTCGCCCAGTTGACGAGCCTGTGCGTTCTCGTCGGTGGCGGCCACTGCGTAAGAGGTGGCGAGCGAACTGACCGCCACTTCGCGCGCGGCCATGGCCGGAATCAACGACAGCGCGATATCGCGGTTAAAACCGATCGGTTCGACCACCACTGCCAGGCCGTTGGCGATCTTGCCAGCGATCGAGGCGTCGACCTGATTTTGCCCGTCACCAGCGCGGGGGAAATTGAGAAGGATCCACAGCACAACGGTGACAGTGAAAATAATTGTGCCGGCGCGGCGCAGGAATATCCATGCCCGCTGCCACAGGCCGATCGCCAGATCCTTGATCCGGGGCATCTGGTACTTGGGCAACTCCATGATGAAGCCGCTGGCCGCACCCTTGGTGATCGAGCGGCGAAGCACTAGCGCCACGACCATCGCCGAAATCACGCCGAAGACATAGAGGGCCAGCAGCACCAGCCCTTGCAAACCAACGGGGCCCAGTACCGACCGGTTGGGGATGAAAGCGGCGATGATCACTGCATAGACGGGAAGCCGGGCCGAGCACGTCATCAGCGGCGCAACCAGGATTGTTGTCAGGCGGTCCTTGGGGTCGGTGATGCTCCGCGTCGCCATGATGCCGGGAATCGCGCAGGCAAAGCTGGACAGTAGCGGAATAAAACTGCGCCCGGACAAGCCAACCCCTGCCATCAGCCGGTCCATCAGGAACGCAGCGCGAGCCATATAGCCGGATGCCTCCATCGCCAGGATGAAAAAGAACAGGATTACAATCTGCGGCAGGAACACCACCACCGATCCAACGCCCGACATAATACCGTCGGTGATGAGGTCGCGTAGCAGATTGTCGGGTAACACAATGCGAGTCTGGGCGATCAGCCAAGCCACGCCCGCTTCCAGCGCATCCGCGAAGGGCGTTGCCCAGGTAAACACAGCCTGGAATACCACGAACAGCAACGCGACCAGAATCAACGGCCCCGCCCAAGGGTGCAGCAAAAGCCGGTCAAGCCGCGCATGGATGCGGTGGCGGCGACTTTCCGATATGATCGCACCTTCGGCAATGGCGTGGGCAGTAACCCGCCGTTCGACCAGCTGAACCGGCGGATGCGGCGCGCCGCGCGGCTTGGCCTGGGCTTCGGCAATAGCCTGCGTCAATTCAGCCAGCCCGCGCCGCCGCACCGCGACAGTCGGGATCACTGGTACGCCCAGCGCCTCTTGCAGCGCGTCAGATGAAATGACCAACCCGTCACGCTCGGCCAGATCGACCATGTTGAGAGCGACCACTGTCGGCCTTCCCAACGCAATCACTTCCTGGGCAAAGACCAAATGCTGTTCAAGGTTTGAGGCATCCAGAACGACGATAAGCACACCAGGTGCAGCCTCTCCTGAAAACTCACCGAGAATGACCTTACGCGTCACCTCTTCATCAGGACTTGTTGCGGTCAGTCCGTAGGAACCAGGCAGATCTGTCAGTTCAATCGGCGCGCCGCTGGGCAAGTTCAGCCGCCCGGATTTGCGCTCAACCGTGACTCCGGGATAGTTGGCAATCTTCTGCCGCGCACCGGTCAGCGCATTGAACAGCGCGCTTTTGCCCGCATTGGGATTGCCGACCAGTGCCGCGCTGCCCTGCCCCTCCATCAAATCGGCTCCACTGTCATGGCCCGGGCATGGGCGCGGCGCAGCGCCACGGTCATCCGTCCGATCATCAGCGCGATTGGGTCACGACCGGCGAAGATCCCGCGATGGGAAATCTCCACGCTTGCCCCCGCGTCGATTCCCAAGGCTTGGAGCCGCTGCGCTTCTTCCGGAACAAGCCCATCCCAATCAACGGCTGTAATACGCGCGCGCTGGCCGACGGGTAGAAGGTCGAGAGTCATCACTAAGCCGCTGCCATATGCTTGCTGTTATTGCAAGTCATTCGCAATAGAAATATGATCAGCGCGACGGATAGCGTAAACGGCCAAGCATGCGGGTCGGGCTGAACATTTCCTCGCGCGGACGCAGCAGGCGTGCCTTCACCTTTTCAAAGCGCATTACATCCTCGATCCGCCGATCAAGAAAGGCCTTGGTGTCTGCGTGACCTTGGCTCTCATCACTGGCGAATACCGACAGAGTCGCAGCGTAGATCGATCCAAGCGTCAGGCGCTTGGTATAGTGATTGTAATCGGTCGCCGTATCCCCAGCGAGCCGCCACATTGCATCGGCGCTGGCCCAACCAAGCTTGAGCGCGCGCCCGGCATTCTGCGGCATGGCCATGATCGCCAGTGCGCGGCGAAGTGCTTCCTTGTGTGGTTCGGCAGAATCGAGGCGAAATTGCACAAGCGTACGAATCCGTTCCCGGATTTTCATCTGCGCCAGAGTTTCAGGCGGCAAGACGCGAGCCATGTCAGCGTCGATTGCGGCAACCCAGGCTGCGATCATCGCCATTGCGCCATCCTTGAAGGCAAATGCGGCGCCATCCGGATCCATACCTTGCGCTGCTGCTGCACTGCGCACGGCGGCTTCTGTCCAGCCGTCCCAGACGGCAGCTTCGGCCAGCGCCGGAGCCAGTGCCCGGCGCATGTCGTCAAGTGAGGCAAACTGTGGGGTCATGGCACTGTTCAGAAGCTGGGGCCGTAAGCAGGCTTGGCTGCCGCCGACTTGGACTTTCGCGTAGCATCAAGTTCTGTGTAGATAGTCCCCGTCTTGCCATCGATGGCGGCATAATCAATTGCGCTCCGGCCCGAATTGTCGGACCGGGCCGGGTTTGCCCCCGCTTTCAACAAGATCCGCACCAAGGCAATGTTGCGGTTATGGACCGCCGTAATCAGCGGCGTTTCCCCCGCGTTGTTGGTTTCATCAACCTTGGCGCCGTGGCTGACGAGCAGGTCAACTCCTTCAACGAAGCTGAAATTGCTTGCCACCACCAGCGGAGTTTGCCCCTTCACGTCGCGGGCGTTGACGTTAGCGCCCTTGCCGATGAGATACTGCATCCAGGTAAGGTCGCGGCGCTGGGTAACAATGTGCAAGGCCGTTTCGCCCGTGGTCACGTCGCGGGTGTTAATCAGGTTGGGATTGCCCTTGTCCAGCGCGTCGGTGACCTGCTGACCTTCCTTCTTCTTCACTGATTCGAGAAACTTGTAGGCATCCGAAAACTGTGCGGCTGCCGGCAGCGACCAGGTAAGGGCTGCACAAAAGACCGGAAAAGCGGCAATACGGGCCAAGCGGCGGTACGACACAGAGCAGAATCCTCGTAAATGGCAACTCGTTGACAACTGGGCATAGCCCAGCAAGCGCTTCTTGCGCGTCCCGATTTAGCAGAGCATTAACCGGCGCGCCATGACCAAGCCCTGGACATTTGTAATCCTTCCCGCCTTGGCCGTCTTGGGTGCCTGCGGCCCTTCGCAGCCGGCAGTTCAAGAACTGCAGGGAACCGACATCACGGGCACTCCGATTGGCGGAACATTCACCCTTGTCGATGCGAACAGCAAGACAGTGCGCTGGTCAGATTTTGCGGGGCGCTGGCGGATCGTCTATTTCGGTTACACTTTTTGCCCCGATGCGTGCCCGATGGATGTGGGCGTGCTGATGCAGGGCTTCAACCGCTTTGCCAAAGAGCATCCTGACCGCGCTGCTAAGGTCCAGCCGATTTTCATTTCCATCGATCCGGCGCGGGACACTCCGGCCAAGGTGGGCGAATTCGCGGCCGCCTTTTCGCCTCGCCTGCTCGGCCTCACAGGAACCCAGGATCAAGTTGACGAAGCAATAAGGAACTTCAAGGCGCTTGCGCTAAAGGGCAAGGTCCTGCCGGGCGGCTACCTTATGGACCACAGCCGCGCGGCCTATCTGTTCGATCCGCAGGGCCAGCCGATCGAAACGCTGCCGATCGACAAAAATGCCGAGTCAGTAGCCGCTGATCTTGCTATCGCGGTAAAGTGAATGACCTTCGCCCCGATTTCTGGACCCTGCCCCTCGACCGGCTGAACCGGACCGAGTGGGAAGCGCTGTGCGATGGTTGCGGCAATTGCTGCCTGCACAAGGCCGAAGATGAAGATACCGGCGTAATCTACCCCACCAACGTCGCGTGCAAACTACTCGACATTCCGACCGCGCGATGCAGCGACTATCCCAACCGCAAGCGCCACGTCCCTGATTGCCTCAAACTCAACCCCAAGCTGGCGCTGTCGATCGACTGGTTGCCCGATACCTGTGCCTATCGCTTGCGCGCCGATAATGCGCCGCTGCCCGAATGGCATTACCTGGTCTGCGGCGATCCTCAGGCGGTGCACGATGCCGGAATATCGGTGCGCGGCCGCGCGATCAGTGAAACGGTGGCCGGCCCGCTTGAACAGCACATCATACTGCCACCGGGCATGGAACTGGCCGATGATTGATTGGCTTCTGCGTCCCAGAGAGCAGGCTTTGGCAGTCGATATCGGCGGCAGGCTGGTCCCGCTGGTGCTGCGCCGTAACGCGCAGGCCCGCCGCATGACCATGCGTCTCGCGCCCGACGGCAGAGAAATCCGCGTAACTCTGCCGCAGTGGGGTCGCAGCGCCGAGGGGCTGGCATTTGCGCGTAGCAAGGCCGCGTGGCTGGCGGCGCAGATCGATGCCCTGCCGCCAGACATGGTGCCGGGCCATGGCAAAATAGTTCTTTATCGGGGGGAAGAGCTGACCATCAGTCACAACCCTACCGCGCCGCGCCGCGTGACTGTTGCAGAGGGCGCATTGCATGTGGGCGGCCCGGCCGAATCGCTGCCCAGCCGGCTGACCCGCTGGCTTCAGGGGGAAGCGCGCCGCTTGCTGGTCGCCGATCTGGACCACTACTGTCTCAAAGCGGGCAAGCCGGTACCCGGTCTGATGCTGAGCAGCGCGCAGCGACGCTGGGGCAGCTGTGCCCGCGACGGCACCATCAGGATCAACTGGCGGCTGGTCATGGCGCCCGATTTCGTGCGCCGTTCAGTGGTCGCGCACGAGGTTGCGCATCTGATCTATTTTGATCACAGTACGTCTTTTCATACCCTGCTGGGCAACTTGTTTGAAGGCGATCTGCGCGCCGCAAACCGCTGGCTGAAGCGTGATGGACGCAGCCTTTACTTGCCGCTTGGCTAAGCTGTGACAACAGATGGCTGGCGGAAACCGGCGACGCAGCCTATGTCTGCGCTATGAACTTCTTGCGTAATGTTAATCCGGTGGGCGCGATCGCCGATTTCCGCATGGTTTTTAAAGAGGCTGGATCGAACCGCTGGCGCTTTGCAGCTCTCGCCCTGTTGTGCACAGTTGGCGTTTTTTCGATCATGAAGGGTGAGAGCTGGAAAAAAGCCCGCCCGCTGCCGGAAATAACCTACATCACATCTTGGCCGGAACACCGTACTGACGCGGAGACCAAACAATTCATTGCCGAAAACCAGCGCCGCAAGGACGCGCAGGAAGAGCGGCTGCGCGAATACGACAAGGTTGGCCAGGATATGTGGATGTCGCTCGGTCGCGCCACGGGCGTCAACGTCGACAAGATCAAGGCCGAAGCCGATGCGGACAAGGCAAAGGCAGTTGCAGAGGCCAAGTCCAAGGCCGAGGCAATGATACAGCCGGATGGCAGGGTCCCGATTGGCCGTTGACGCTGCAGACAATCGCTGGCTCGATGCGGCAGCAGCGCTGGCAGCTCACGGCGTTCCCATGTCACGACCAAACCCATCGGTAGGAGCACTTTTTGTCCGCGATGGGATCGTCCTTGCCCGCGGCTTTACGCGTCAAGGCGGCCGGCCTCACGCCGAAGCCTGTGCTTTGGATTTGCTGGGTGGCAATGCGGACGGCGCGACACTCTACGTCTCGCTTGAACCGTGCGCCCATCAGAGCGGCCGCGGTCCGGCCTGCGCCGACCTGCTTGCCCAAAGCGGGCTGCGCCGGGTCGTGGTGGGCTGCTCCGATCCCGATCCAAGAACAGCAGGGCGCGGAATCGAACGGCTGCTTCGCGCCGGGATCGCGGTGGATGTCGCCTCATCGCGCTCATGCCGCATCAGTCTGGCCGGTCATCTGACCCGAACCAGGTTTGACCGCCCGCATGTCACGCTGAAGCTCGCCCTGTCTGCTGACGGCCATCTGACTCCCGGGCCCGGCAAGGGACAGTGGCTGACCGGCGACATAGCCCGGGCGCATGTTCACGCTGTGCGCGCGAAAATGGACGCAATTGTCGTTGGCAGTGGAACGTTCCGCGCCGATGAGCCGCGTCTTGACGTACGTCTGCCCGGTCTTGAGGACCGCAGCCCCGAGCGCTGGCTGCTGACCCGTCAAGCTGTGCCAAATGGCTGGCGTGCGCTCCACGATCCGCATGCGATCGGCGCTATGAGTGATGCACATTACCTGATGGTCGAAGGCGGTGCGCAGACAGCGCGCGCATTCCTGACTACCGGTCTGGTTGACCGTCTGATGCTGTACCGCGCACCGCTGACCGTTGGCGGTGACGGACCCGCCCTTCCCGAGCTGACCGCACAAGCGCTGTCAGCTTCTGGTGAATGGCGGCTGGACGATACGCGCACGCTTGGCAACGACACCCTTGCCGTCTACGAGCACAGCCGATGTTTACTGGTATAGTTTCCGCGATCGGCACCGTGCGCGAAGTCCGGCAAAAGGGCGATCTGCGTGCGGTCATCGACTGTTCCTATGATCCCGCACGGATCGCCATCGGCGCTTCCATTGCCTGTTCTGGCGTGTGTCTGACCGTGGTTGAGCGCGGCGGCGCGCTGGGCGACGCCTGGTTTGCGGTCGATATATCGGGCGAAACCATTAGCCGGACCATGCCCGGCATGTGGGATCAAGGCGGCCGCCTCAACCTTGAGCAGGCATTGAAGCTGGGCGACGAACTGGGCGGCCATATCGTGACCGGCCACGTTGACGGTGTCGGCCAGGTTGTTGCCGCTACCCCTGTTGGCGATTCCATCCGGATAGACATTGCCGCGCCAGCTGATCTTGCCGCTTACATCGCTGCGAAGGGATCCATTACGGTCAACGGCGTTTCGCTGACGGTCAACGAAGTGAGCGATCAGGCCGACGGGACCTGTCAATTCGCGCTCAATATCATTCCGCATACAGCGGAGGTGACCACCCTTGGTGCGCTAAGGACTGGCGATGGCGTTAATCTGGAAATTGACGTTCTCGCCCGCTACCTGATGCGGATGCAAAGCCTCAAAGGTTGAGCGGCCCGTTCGCAAAGTCTTCGCGGGTAATTTCGTAAATCACGTGCCGCGCGGGTCCGGACGCGGTCTCCACCACACCGCCGTCCCGCTCGCTCAGCCGCCCGCCGATCTTGGTCATGGCTGCGCGCGAACGCAGGTTGTGTTCGCCCACCCTGAAATCGACGCGGCCCACGTATTTGAATGCATGCCTCAACATCAGCCGCTTCATCTCACGGTTGGTGCGCCCGTCCCAATGACTGCGCGCAAGAAATGTCCAGCCGATCTCCACCGACCCGCCGTGTGCAAGATTGTACCCTTGCATCCGCGACGATCCGATGACGGAGCCGGTGATCTTGTCAATCACTGCCAATGCTCCGCCCCGAGCCAAAGCATCTTCAAAATAGGCGCGGAAAACCTTTTCCTTCCAGCGATCGTGTGCCGGATGAAGTTCCCAGACCAAGGGATCGTTGGCGGCGGCAAATAGTGCGTCCCAGTCATCGGGCCGCAGCGGCCGCAGCAGCAGCCGTTCCCCCTCAAGGACCGGCTGACGATCCACCTGTCAGGCTTCTACCGAGGCCGTAACAGCGGTCAGATCGGCAATGAACTTGTCGATATTGCCCATGGTCAATCCGGCGATATTGATACGGCCCGAACCTGCCATGTAGATGCCGTGATCGCTGCGCAGCGCCAGGATCTGATCAGGTGACAACGGCAGGATAGAGAATAGCCCCGACTGTTGGCCTAGCGGAGCCAGATCGATAGCGCCGGCCTTGCCTGCCGCGGCCAGCCGTTCGCGAACCTGGTTCACGCGGGCACGCATTGTGTCCAGCTCGTCCAGCCACATGGCGGTCAAGTTCGTATCTTCCAGGATCAGCCGAACCGCTGCGCCGCCGTGATCAGGCGGCATCGACCATGCCGCACGTGCAAGAGCATGGCCATTTGACAAGACCCGGGTCAGCGCTTCGGCGTCCGGTGCCATGACATAGATCGCGCCGACCCGGTCGCGGTACATGCCAAAGTTCTTGTCGCACGAATAGGCGATCAGCGCTTCGGGCACTGCGGCCAGTACGCGGCGCACGCCATAGGCGTCTTCCTCCATCCCCTGGCCCAGGCCCTGATAGGCCAGGTCGAGGATAGGCAGCACCTGCTTTTCGGCCACCAACGGGGCTATCTGGTCCCACTGCGCGGACGTGTAATCGATCCCGGTAGGATTGTGGCAGCACCCGTGCAGCAGCACTGCATCACCCGGCTGGGTCAGGTTCAGCGCAGTGACCAGCGCGTCGATGTCGACCCGGCCCGCCTTCGTGGCGTGGTTGAAGGTTTTAAGTTCCACCCCAAGGTCACCGAAAATCTGCGCATGGTTGGGCCAGCTGGGCACGCCCATCCACACACGCTGCACACCGGCCTTCTTGGCCAGCGCCACCGCGAGGCGGACCGCGCCGGTGCCGCCGGGGGCCTGCATCCCCTCGATCCGTCCGTGCATGGTCGGATCGTCCTTGCCAAAGATGTAGGGCATCAGCGCATGAACAAAGCCCATATCGCCTTCGGGGCCCAGGTAAGCCTTGGAGATCTGCGTCTCCAGCAGCTTCTTTTCGGCCGCCTTGATCGCGCCGAATACCGGGGTATCGCCTTGCCCGGTACGATATACACCGACTCCCAGATCGATTTTGTCGCTGCGCGGATCGTCGTTGTGGAGCTTGATCAGCGCAAGCAGCGCATCGGCGGGCTGTTGGGGCAAGTTGCTTAGCATGATGGCGCGGCCCTTAGACCCGCCGCACCGGTCACGACAAGCGCAAATCTGGGATTATTGGAGCTTGGCTTAGGCGCTGCCACACACGCCAGGCCATCCAAACGCAGACCAGCGGTGTCAGGTTTACCCCTAACGGTAAGGACATCGCGCGGGCGAGTGCCGGCGCCAAGTAGAGCCCCAGCAGCTCCGCACGTTCGAAGCGGTGCAGCATCTCGTTCTGCATCTGCGCTATCAGCCAAAGGGTCGGCACGACCAGAAAGGGCAAGTCGTAATTAAACAGGTACGGCGTGGCGAGCGGAGTTAGCGCGAAGATCAACGCCAGCTTGCCCGCCAGATCGCTGCTTCGCCCACTGCTGCGCCATGTGATGGTAATCGCAGCAAGCGTCGCCCCGACTTGTGCAAGCAGCGCCGTCACGGGCATCCCCCACGCCCGGAACTGTGCATAAACGGTCGCCTGACGCAGGAAGAATACCGGGTCGTCCTCGGCCATAAGCACGCGGCTGACTTGCCAGCTTTTGCGGTAGGCAATCATCGTTTCGCTGCCCAGCAGTGCCCAGGCCATCGCAAGCCACAGAACCACCCCGGCGCCTGCGGCGAAAAATGCTTTCCACCGCCGATCAGCGGCCAATGCAAAGGGAAAAAGCACAGCCAGGTGCGGCTTGATCACCAGCGCGCCAAGACACAGTCCGGCCGCGATGGGCCGGCGGTCCAGCATCCGGGCGACCCCTGCCTGCAAGGCGCTGGTAATAAAGCCGGTCTGGGCGTGGGTCGCAGCGATCAATGCGCCGGGATAGGCGGCCAGCGGCACTGTAGAACGCGGCGTCAGGGCGCGCGTGACGCCAAGCCAAAGCAGGTATGTCGCCGCCACCCACACCGACCACGCGGCCGCAAAGTCCAGCCCCCCAAGCGGCCAAAGCGCCAGCAGGAAGGGCGGCGGATTGACAAAGGCAAAGACATCGCTGCGTCCGACCTGCGCCTGGATCGCGCCGGTTGACGCCAGATCGTAGGCAGCCGCCGGATTACCGCCCAGCACCAGTTTGCCCGCCGACCAAAAAGCAAGGAAATCGCTTCCGTCTGGCCCCAGTGCAGCGTTCAGGGCAAAGCCGGTCGCCGCAACCGAGACCAGCAGAAGCACGGCGGAATAGCCCGTTATCCGCTGCCGGTTGATCCAGCGCAGTTCCAGGAACCGTGCTGCCGTGCCTTGCCCCCAAGCCACGGCTTCAGGCCGTTTGCAGTATCAGAACGGCAACCACCGCTGCTTTTCGGAAAACTTCATGTAGCCCGCATTGACGCCGAGCCGCAGCCCCACGCCCATTCGCACCGGGATCAGTACTACGTCGTCGCGCCGCATGTAGCTGGCGTTAAAACCGCCGACCAGATAGGCCTGCCCCTCACCGGCTGGATAGCGTTTATAAAGGTCTTGGCTGTTGTAGAGGTTGTAGACCAGCACAAAGGTGTTGCCGGCGTTGGCCCCGGCATCGAACCCGATCGAAGGGCCGGTCCAATATACCGGACGCTTGCCCTCCACTTTGTGAAACAAGGTTCCAGACCCGTAACGCACACCGATCCCGATCGCCGCGCCGCCTTCGCGTCCGACGATATAGGCATTGGGTTCGCCCTGTTTCTTGAGCACGCCCTTGATAAGGTCGGCCAAGCCTTTGGCACCCTTGCCGAACACACCTTCAGCCGCGCCGATCAGATCGTCTTCCTTATAGGTTTCGCCCTTGGCCGAAGCGGCGGTCGGATCCACGGAAGCCTGGCTGGCCTGGGTTGCCGGGTCCGCTACAGCTTCGCCGGCCGCAACTGGCGCGGTATCAATGGTTGGCGCCGCTGCCGGCGCGGCACTACTCCCTGCCGGTTTCGACAGGTCCCCGTCGATGGCCTTATCCGGATCGACCGGCTGGACTTGCGCCATCACCGGTGATGCGGCCAAGGCAGCGGCCCCCAGCATGGCAGTCAATGCCTGGCGCACGGTAGCGGCAAAAAGGCGTGTCATGGTTAAATCCCCATCCATTTGGTCTGGACGCTCGCCGCGCTAAGGCGCGCAGACGAACCCCCTCGATTGTCATCAGAATCCATGGCTGGCGCTGCGACAATGAACCGGCGATGAGCCGAGTCTGATTTACGCCCAAACGAGTCCACCGCGCGCCAACCCGTAGCCAAACTTTCCGCAAGCCTCCCCCTTGCCGCCCTTGGCGCCCCTCGCTATAGGCCGCCTTCGCCGCTGCAATCCGGAGACGTGGGTGAGTGGCTGAAACCAACGGTTTGCTAAACCGTCGTACTGGTAAATCCGGTACCGAGGGTTCGAATCCCTCCGTCTCCGCCACCTTTCGTTGATTTAATTGAGGTTTTTCCTTAGTTGGACGCTGGTTCCCATAACCGCTCCCCGATAAACATCGCGCTGTTCATTTCCGACCAGTCAGCTCTAAAGTGCGCCAAGATTTGGCGAACGGAGGCACAGATGTCGCTTTTGAAGCGGTTGTTCGGCTGGAAGCCGGAAAGGAATACGGCCAAGCGAACAGGCTTTTTTTGGCAGGTCCGCGACTTACCGGCATTATCGGCTGGACGTGGCTTCAATCAAAATGTTGTCGGGGAGTCGTTCCACAAGTCGGCTTTGCGACGGATCACAGGTGGGTCAACCCACTACGGCGTCACAGTCGATAAAACAGCCGAGCTTTCGATTGGCAGCTTTGAGGGAAATGCAGCCCTTTTCGTCAGCATTGACGGGGAACGTGTCGGCTCAATCTCGCGTCAGGAAAACGCAGATTTGATAACCGAGCTAAGCGCAATAACTTCGGCCGGGCGGGCGACCGCTAAGGCCAATATCAGCGCGGGATACGAAGGCGCGGACTACTCAGTTCGCCTCAGCCTTTCACGTCCATTAAAGGTTCGCGACGTCTAAATATCATCGCTCAATCGGCGTATACTCCAACAATTCTCAACAGGTGCGGGCAATCGTCCGCAATGCCATTCGGGCAGCCGTGCCGGTGCCAGCCGTGGAAGCTGGAAACGACTACACACCGTACGCGACCATGTCGCAGCAATGGAAAATAAACCATTGGATTACCCTGAATAAGTTCCTTCTATGAAGGAGCAAGATCGATGTCAACGAATGGCCATGTGGTAACGCCCAAAGCGGCCCAAATCTCGGATTCGAATCGGATCCGATGCCCGCGAAAGTCGAAGAGCGAAAAGGTCAGGCTCGACGGCAACATCGCCCGGCGCAAGATCAAGGGGAAGGAATTCTTCTGGTGGGACACCGAGCTTCCCGGCTTTGGCCTTAGGGTATTTGCGGCCGGCTCAAAAAGCTGGTTCGTCCAGTTTCGCCAGCGCGGCAAACAGAAGCGGATCACGCTTGGCCGCCCACCGGAGACGCGCGCGGAGGAGGCGCGTGCCCAGGCACGCGCGCAGCTCGCCAAGGTTGCGCTTGATGGGCTCCCGACGGCGCCGAAGCCCAAGCGTGAGCGTCGTGACGCGGTGCTATTCCGCGATTTCGCTCCGCGCTTCTGGGATGATTATTCGCGCCACTGGAAGCTATCGACCCGCAACGGTAACCGCGCACGCATCTT
>NZ_JAHEBV010000030.1 GCF_024642085.1 Novosphingobium sp.
GGCTCTGCTCCGGGAACCGCGCGGTGCGGATCCTTGTTTTGGGGAAACACCGGCCACAGCAATTGCTGGCCCAGCGTTGCAGGCGGCAGATTTTCCACGCCGTAGCTTTGCGGATAAAGGCGGGTAATCTTGGCCGTGCCGAACAGCACATCCCAGAAAAACAGCAGGTTCCCGTAGTTTCCCTTGTAGTTTACGCCGGGATCGCTGGCATGGCGTCCGTGGTGCGCGTGATGGGTTGCCGGGGTCGATATCGTCCGTTCCACCACCCACATCAGCGGCGAAAGCGCCGGAACGCGGTACAGCGGCGCATCCCATTTCACATCGCTGTGCGCGCCGATAATCACCAGCATCTTCACCACCAGGTAACCGGCATAGACCCAGCCAAGCCCCAGGTAGACCAGCGCGGCGGCGCTCCAGATACTGGGCATCAAGGCATAATAGATGATGTTGTTTCGATAGACGAGCCGCACGCTCATATAGCGGGCATTATGATGCGCGCGGTGCAGGTTGTAGAGCCAGCCAAAGCTGTGCGATGCGCGGTGCCACCAATATTGCATCATGTCTTCGCAGACCAGCAGCAAGGCAATGGCGGGGATCAGGCCCAGGCCCGACAGGTATCCCCGCCAGGCCGGGGCGAACGTGCCGCCCAGAAAATCGACCAGGGCGATAATTGCCGGTTGGGTGCCGAATAACAGGACGACCGAGCTCAACACCTCGACAATACCGTCGTTGCGGCATTGCTCGTGTTTGGCGAACAGGCGGGTAGCAGCCAGTTCGGCAAGGCCGAAGCCGAAATAGATCGCGATGATTACCAGTGTCGGTGTTGGCATGCCACTCTCCCCGCCCAGACGCCTTGCGCGTTGTCACGCCCGGCGCTTTAGGGCATTCACCACCGCTGGAATGCAAAGAACTTATCATTTGTTTGCCGGGATTGGCACCCGTCTGGATAGCGACCTGGTCGACCGGCTGGGTGCGATCGGCATCCGGCGGCGCTTCGCCAAAAGCGCCGCAGTGCAGTTTCGCGGAACCAGCGGTGACGGGTTCTGGCTGATCATGTCGGGAGCCGTTACGCTCATGCGGTTTGGCGCGGACGGCGAAACGACCATCTACGGCGTGCTGGGTCCGGGCGACTTGTTCGGCGAACTGGCGTTCTTTGCCGGGATCGCACGGCAAGTCGATGCTGTCGCGGTGGAGGATGCAGAGCTGGTCTGGATCAACCGCGAGGTGAGCGACAGGCTGCTGCGTGACGAGCCCGGCTTTGCCCGCGTCTTGCTTGCCTCGCTGGCCAATCAGCTCCGCCTCGCTCTGGACCGCATTGAAGCAGACGCCCACCGCACGGCGGCCCAGCGGATCGCGGCGACGCTGGCCGATCTTGCCAGTCCGGGCGAAGGCAGCGTGCGCACAACCCAGCAGCAACTTGCCGATCTGGTCGGGGTGTCACGTGTCACCGCCGGCACCGTGCTGAGCAGGCTTGCGGCAGCGGGTCTGATCGCGCGCGGCTATGGCTACATCGAAGTGCCGGATCGCCGCTTGCTCCAGGTCTTTGCCGAAACGTCAGGCAGCTGAGACGAGCCTGTACCCGCGCCGGAAGTCAGCTGAAAACGCGGCGAAGCGCCCTTCCCTGATTGCCGCGCGCATGGCGGCCATCAACTGCTGGTAGAAGGTCAGATTGTGTTCGGTGAGCAGCATCGCCCCAAGGATTTCGCCGCTTTTATGGAGATGATGCAAATAGGCGCGGCTATACTTGGTGCAAGCGTCGCAGGGACAGCGTTCATCCAGCGGCGCGGTGTCTTCGGCGTGGCGGGCATTGCGCAGGTTGACCGGCCCGGCCCAGGTGAAGCCCTGCCCGTTGCGGCCCGAGCGGCTGGGGAGCACGCAATCGAACATGTCGACCCCGCGCTCAACCGCGCCGACCAGATCGTCGGGCTTACCCACCCCCATCAGGTAACGGGGGCGGTCTGCGGGCAGCATGTCGGGCGCGAAATCGAGCGTCGCAAACATTGCCTCCTGCCCCTCACCCACGGCCAGCCCACCAATGGCATAGCCGTCAAAACCGATGTCCTTCAGCGCATCGGCGCTTTCGCGGCGCAGGCTTTCATCAAGCGCGCCCTGCTGGATCCCGAACAGGGCGGCGCGACTTGCGTGGTCGTCCCCGCTGTCAAACCCGGCACGGCTGCGCGCGGCCCAGCGCATGGACATTTGCATCGACTGCTCAATCACGTCGCGCGGGGCATCGGCGCGCGGGCATTCGTCAAACGCCATGACGATATCACTGCCCAGCAGCCGCTGGATTTCCATCGAACGTTCCGGTGTCAGCAAGTGCGTGCTGCCGTCGAGATGGCTTTTGAAAGTGACGCCGTCCTCGGTGATTTTGCGCAGTTCGGACAGGCTCATCACCTGATAGCCGCCGCTGTCGGTCAGGATCGGCCGGTCCCAGTTCATGAACCGGTGCAGCCCGCCCAGCCGCGCCACCCTCTCGGCCCCGGGGCGCAGCATCAGGTGATAGGTATTGCCAAGCAGGATGTCGGCCCCGGTGGCACGCACGCTCTCGGGCTTCATCGCCTTAACGGTGGCCGCCGTCCCGACCGGCATAAAGGCCGGTGTGCGAATGATGCCGCGCTGCATCCGGATCGTGCCGGTGCGGGCCTTGTCTTCGGTAGCGTCGATTTCAAAGGTGAAGCGCGGGGCAGTCATGCCCGCTCCGCTAGACGAAGCGATTGCGCTCGACCAGCCCCACCAGCGCGCCGCGCATATCGGACCAGGCAGCGCCCTCGTCCCGGCTGGACGCAGGAGTGGCCGCTTCAACCACCTCGATCGTGGCTTCGATAAAGCCGCGATACCAGTCAGGCGGGACGTCGAGCGCGACGCGGTGCTGCGGAACGGATGTGTCAAAATAGATCCGCGTTTCCACCGGGCTCTCGAAACAAGTCATCATATAATAAAGCGTGTTGCCGACCATTTCGGCTTCCAGCTTGGCCGGGTTTCCGGGCGAATGGTGGCAAAAGTTCGCCTGGGCATCGGGATAGCGGGCATAGAACGCGGCCATCACTGCGGCCACAGGATCGCCCTGTTCTTCGGCATAGCGTTTAAGCCGAGCCTCGATATGGGCGGTGCGCAGATCTGCCACGGGTCAGCTCCTCAATCGCCAGCCAGTCTTGAACATCCACGCAATTACGCCGGCGCACAATGCCAGGAAAGCGATGGTCAGGGCAAAGCTGATCCAGATGTTGACATCGCTTTGTCCGGTAAAGGTCCAACGCAGCCCGTTGACGAGGTAGACGATCGGGTTTGCCAACGCGATGGATCGCCATGGCTGGGGAAGCATGGTGATCGAATAGAATGTGCCGCCCAGGAAGGTCAGCGGCTGAAGGATCAGCATCGGGACAATGCCCAGCTTTTCGAACCCGTCGGCCCAGACCCCAAGGGCAAAGCCAAACAGGGCAAAGGCAGCGGCGACCAGGACGATATAGAGCAGCGCCAGCAGAGGATGTGCGATATGGTAATCGACAAAGAAACTGGCCGTGACCAGAATGATCGCCGCCAGGATCAGCGACTTGGCCGCCGCCGCCCCGACAAAGCCGATCAGCGTTTCCGCCACGCCGACTGGGGCCGACAGCAGTTCGTAAATAGTGCCGGTGAAGCGCGGCATGTAAATGCCGAAACTGGCGTTGCTGGTGGTTTCGCCCAGCAAGGTCAGCAGCAAGAGCCCGGGGATGATGTAGGCGCCATAAGACACGCCGCCGATCTGGGTCATTTTGCTGCCGATCGCGGCGCCAAACACGATAAAATAAAGCGAGGTCGTCATAACGGGGGCGAAGATTGACTGAAAAAAGGTGCGGAACGCGCGCATCAGTTCAAAGCTAAAAATCGCGAAGGCGCCGCGCGGGTTGAAGCTCATGCCTTCTGCTCCACCAGATCGACAAAAATATCTTCAAGGCTGGACTGCCGCGTATCGAGCGCGGTGAACGCGATGTTGGAGCGGACAAGCGCTTCGGTCAGGCGGGCAACTTCGCCCCGCGCATCGACCGCGCCGCCGTGTCCGCGATATGTCAAGCTGGCGCCATCGTCGGACAGGACCAGCGGATAATCAACAAGGGCTGCCGGCACTTCGCGCAGCGGTACAGCCAGTGCAAACTCTGCCTCGATGCTGCCCATCCGCGCCATCAACGCGCGCTTTTCCTCCACCAGCAAAAGGCGACCCTTGTCGATGACGCCGACCCGGTCGGCCATTTCCTCGGCTTCTTCGATGTAATGTGTGGTCAGAACGATTGTCGTGCCCTTGGCCCGCATCGCCCCGATCTGGCGCCACATGTCACGGCGCAGTTCGACATCTACCCCGGCGGTCGGTTCGTCCAGGAACAGCAATTGCGGATCGTGGGCCAGCGCCTTGGCGATCAGGACGCGGCGCTTCATCCCGCCGGACAGGTGGCGGATCTGGCTGTCGCGCTTGTCCCACAGGGTCAGCGAGGTCAGGATTTCTTCGATCCGCGCCGGGTCACGTTTCAGCCCGAACAGTCCTCGCGAATAGTTGACCGCGTCGCTCACCTTGGTGAACATGTCGGTTGCCATTTCCTGAGGCACCAGGCCGATGCGTGCCCGGGCCGAGCGCCAATCTTTGGCAAGGTCCACGCCAAATGCGCGGATGGTGCCGCCGCTGGGCCGGACCAGGCCGCAAACCGCGCCGATCAGCGTGGTTTTGCCGGCACCATTGGGACCCAGCAAGGCAAATATCTCGCCTTGGTTGATTGTCAGGTCGACCGCATCAAGCGCGATCGGGCCATCGGCATAACGCTTGGTCAGGCCCTGTATTTCAAGAATCGGCTGCATGGTCGGCGCGACTGTCGCGCCGCGCCGACCATTTGCCAAGCGAATTGGGTTTCCGTTCGAAACTTAGCCTGCGTCAGGCAACCAGTTGCCGTGGAAGCCCGGCGGCACGCGGTGCGGAATATGGACGCTGGCGACCGGGTCTTTCGTAATATCGGAAGCATCAAGAATGACCAGATCGGTCGTTTCGGCCGCCGTATCTATCACATAACCCATGATCCATCCGTCTCCTTCCGCAGCGTCGGCGCTGCGCGGCACGAAGACGAATTCGCCCGCGACCTTGCCTGGGCCGAAATCGTGGACCTGCCGTTCACCGGTTTCCATGTCGTAGCGGTAGATCGGCGCTTCACCCAGGAAGCCGTCGCTGTCGTGCGGGAGCCCAAGCGACCACGCGTAGCGATAGGACTGACCGAAAAAGCGCTCATCCGGCCGGTGGAACTCCTGCGGAGTGCTGTCGATGGTGATCCGCTCTACCTTGCTGCCCTTGGGATCGATCAGCCAGCGTTCCATACCCAGCGGCTTGCCGTTGGGGCCATCGGGACCGCCGGCAAACATGGTTTCATGGACCGACATATCGCAGACGACCACCCCGTCTTCGCGTTCAAAGCTGTTGGAGACATGGAAGACGTAGCACGGATCGACATCGCACCATATAATGTCGTCCGCCGTGCCGGTGCGCGGCATCAGGCCGACCCGGGCCTTATGTTCGGTGTTCCAGCCATAGGGAAATTGCTGTCCGGCAACCAGCGCGCCCATCGAAAAAGTGACCGGCAAATCGAAAATCAGCACGTAATTCCGGGTGATCGAGCATTCGTGTATCGATGGGCCATCGCGCACCGGGATTGGCTCTTGCCGGGTGACTTTGCCATCCGCTGAGACAACCACGTGCCAGACCTTGTTCTGGGTCATGCCGTCATAGACGATGGCATTCAGTTCACCGGTCAGCGGGTCTTGGTGCGGATGGGCGCTGAACGGTACGGTCAGCGTTCCGCCAAAATCGGTGTAGGCAATGGTTTCCAGATTGCCGTCCAGTTCTGCCGGGAACGATCCTGCCTCGACAATCGCCAGGATCTTGCCGTTGTGCTGGATGATGTTGGTGTTGACCAGATCGCGGCGGCCGCGGCGCGGACCGGGGGCTGCCTTGGGACCGCCCCGTTCCTGCAGATCAAGCGAGCGGATGTAGCGATTGCGATACCACAGCGCCTGCCCGTCCCTGATCCGTACGCCGTGGACCATGCCATCGCCCACAAACCAGTGATGCCCGCGTGGATCAGGATTGAACGGATTGGGCCCGTTGCGGACATAACGCCCGTCAAGCTGGGCCGGAATTGTTCCGGTGACACGAAGATTTTCAAGCGTCAGCTCTTCGGGCATCGGCGCGTGGATTCCGGTGAGAAACGGATGATCGCGGCTCTTGTCCTTCAACGCGCGGTTGATGCTGGCCATGGTCGTGACGCCTTTGGTCACTACGGACCGGATCGCGGTTTCTACGGCGCTTGCCATGACTTCGTTCTCCACCTAATGTTGATGGCGTAAACATAGAGGCAATGATAACAGTGTCAACATCAAAAGCGGCAGAACGCGCTTATCATCACGGCGATTTGCGCAGCGCACTTCTGGACGCGGGCCTCAAAGCTCTGGAAACAGGCAATATTTCGGATATTTCATTGCGGCAGCTGGCACGCGATGTTGGCGTTTCAGCGACAGCCGTTTACCGCCATTTTCCTGATAAGCAGGCGCTGATGCAGGCCCTCGCGCAAGAGGGTATCGACCGGCTGGGCCAGTTCCAGCAGCTGGCCGCAGCCGATTCCCACAACAGCGGGGACGCTTTTGCCGCAACCGGCCGGGCTTATGTCCGCTTTGCCCTGTCCAATCCGTCGCTGTTCCGCCTCACGTTCGGCGAATGCGACCGTGCCGGGCAGACCCTGTTTGGTGAGAACCTTGCGGCGAAAATGCTGCAGCAACGCGCAGCCAGTGCTTCTGGCGGAGATGCAACCGCCGAACAGACACTGATGATCCAGGCCTGGGCCGTAGTCCACGGTCTGGCCATGCTGATGCTGGACCGGCAATTGCCTCCGGATGATGGCCTGATCGACCGGGTGATAGACGCCCGGACGCTGTTTACCGCCTATTCGACCGGCAACAGCAGCGACGAATCGCCGTAGGAATAGAACCTGTAGCCCTGCGCTATTGCATGGGCGTAGACCTGCTGCATCCGCTCCAGCCCCATCAGCGCCGAAACCAGCATGAACAGGGTCGATTTGGGCAGATGAAAGTTGGTCATCAGCCCGTCGACCGCCTTGAAACGGTAGCCGGGGGTAATGAAGATCGCCGTATCGCCGCTGAACGGGCGGATCACGCGGTCAGTCCCGGTGGCGCTTTCCAGCAGGCGCAGACTTGTGGTGCCGACGGCGATCACGCGTCCTCCCCGGCTGCGCGCCGCATTGAGCCGGTCGGCAGTGTCGGCGTCAATCGTCCCCCATTCGGCGTGCATTCGGTGTTCGGAAGTGTCGGCGGCCTTGACCGGCAGGAATGTGCCCGCGCCGACGTGCAGCGTCAGCGTTTCGCGCCCGATCCCTGCGTTTTCCAGCCCGGCAATCAGTTCCGGCGTGAAGTGCAGCGCCGCAGTGGGCGCCGCCACAGCCCCATCGCGCGCGGCAAACATGGTCTGATAGTCGGCGCGATCCTGCTGGTCGGTGGCGCGTTTGCCAGCGATATAGGGCGGCAGCGGCATCTGACCGGCCCGCTCCAGCAGCAGTTCCACCGGATCTTCACCCAGAAAGTTGAGCGTCCAGCTGCCATCATCGCCCCGCGCTTCGGCGACGGCCTCGACCCCGGAGGGAAATTCAATCAAATCGCCTGCCCGCAGACGCTTTCCGTTGCGCACGAACGCCTGCCAGCGGCGCAGGTCGATCCGTTTGTGCAGCGTCGCGCCAATCCGCGCCTGGCCGCGCTTGCCTTCAAGCTGGGCCGGAATGACGCGCGTATCGTTGAACACCAGCACATCGCCGGTGCGCAGTAGCCCCGGCAGGTCGCGCACGACGCAGTCTTGCAGTGCCGCTTGACCCTGCGCCAGCAGCAGCCGCGCCGAATCGCGCGGCTTTGCCGGCCGAAGGGCTATGTTTTCGGGCGGGAGATCGAAATCGAACAGTTCAACGCGCATGGCGCGCCGTCCCTAGACCACAATTACAGTCAGTTCGACTTGGACTTGGTCAACATATCGGCTGAAATCGCGGGAGTGATTACCGGCATCGCCACCGGCGGCGGAGCCTTGCCCTCGCTCATCAGCGAAGCTTGCACCACCTTGGTCGGGTTGGCCGGCGGTTCGCCGCGCTGAATTGCGTCAACCTGATCCATCCCGGCGATCACACGGCCAAAATTGGTGTAGCGGTGGTCCAGCGCGAAACGCGGGTAGAACACGATAAAGAACTGACTGTTGGCGGTATCGGGATCGTTGGTACGGGCCATTGAAACCGTTCCGCGAACGTGCGGCATATAATTGAACTCGGCCTTCAGATCGGGCAGTTTCGAACCGCCCTGGCCTGTCCCTGTCGGATCGCCTGTTTGTGCCATGAAACCGTCGATCACGCGGTGAAAGACCACACCGTTATAAAACCCTTCCCTGGTCAGGGTCTTGATCCGGTCAACATGGGTAGGCGCCCAGTTGGGCATCAGGCGGATCAGCACGCGGCCGCCATTCGATAGGTCGAGCACCAGCACGTTTTCAGGATCGACGGCGGGATCGGCATTCACCACCGCGCTCATTGCAGGAGCGACAGGCGCGGCCGGAGCAGCCGGCTTCTTGTCTTTGGCCAGCACGGGCGCGGATAGCAGCGTCAGGCCAAAGGCCAGGGCAGTAACGGAACGTCGGATCATATGGGTAAATCTCGATAAGCAACTGCTGTCAGGGTGCGCAGATAGCGGCGCGCGGCTGTCGTGGCAATGAACGGGGCTGGCTTTACCATCAGGTGTCGCGGCGGCCGTCCTCGGCAGCGATGCGAGCCACAACTTCGTCGCGCACCGTAGAGCTTACAAAGCGCGAAATGTCGCCGCCATAAACGGCTATTTCCTTTACCAGACGCGAGGCGATCGGCTGAAGCGATACATCGGCCATCAGGAAAACCGTTTCGACATGGTCGTTAAGCTGCCGGTTCATGCCGGTAAGCTGATACTCATATTCGAAATCGGTCACCCCGCGAATGCCGCGGATCACCACCGACGCGCCCATCGCATCGGCAAAATCCATCAGCAACGAATTAAAGCCGACGACGCGAATCGTGCAGTCTTTTAGGTCTGCCACTTCGCGCGCGACCATCGCCATGCGTTCATCATCATTGAACATCGGTGATTTTGCGATGTTAGTGGTAACCCCGATAATCAGTTCATCGACCAGCCGCGCACCGCGCTTGATGATGTCCATATGCCCCAGAGTAATGGGGTCGAAAGTCCCCGGGTAAACGCCAATCCGCTTTGCCATTCAGCGATCCCTTTCGACGATGTAGCGCGCCACGGCGCGCAGCAGGTCGGCCTCCTGGCCGTAGGAATTGAGATAGGCGAGAGCCTGATCGACCAGCATCCGCGCCTGTTCACGGGCGCGTCCTTCACCCAGCAGGCCGACAAAGGTCTGTTTGCCCGCTGCGGCATCCTTGCGCAGCGCCTTGCCGGCCTTTGCCTCGTCCCCGGCGTGATCAAGGAGGTCATCGGCAATCTGGAACGCCAGGCCGATGTCGCGGGCATATCCGCGCAAGTGCATGCGTCCTTCGGGCGGAAGTTTGCCCAAGACCGCGCCCATTTCAACCGCGGCCGAAAGCAAAGCGCCGGTTTTAAGTTGCTGCATCCGCGTAACGGCAGGCAAGTCGAGCGCTTGGCCTTCTCCGTCGATGTCCAGCATCTGCCCGCCGACCATACCCTGCGCGCCCGCTGCCGAAGCAAGCACCAGCACCAGTTCAGCGCGGACGAATGGATCACCGCTGGTCGCCGGATCGGCCAGCACCTCGAACGCAAAGCTCTGCAGGGCGTCACCGGCCAGCACCGCCTCGGCATAGCCGAATGCCGTGTGCGTCGATGGCTTGCCGTGGCGCATGGCATCGTCATCCATGCACGGCAGATCGTCATGCACCAGCGAGTACGCATGGATCGCCTCAATCGCGATTGCAGCGCGCAGCGCGTTTGTCCGGTCAGCCCCGTGCATTGTAGCGGTGGCGGTTAACAACAACGGACGCAGCCGCTTGCCCCCGCCAATCGCGGCATGGCGCATCGCTTTGGCCAGTTTTCCCTCGGCTGGCAGCAACGCATCGAACATCGCATCGACCTCGCGGGCGATCGCCGGCAGCGTTTCGGCCAAAATGCGGTCAGCGCCGGTCAGCGCAGCCATTTGCCTAGCGCCCCGTATCGGGATCGAATGGCTGGGTCGATGCAGCCTGGCCATCCGGCCCGGCCACGATCAGTTCAATGCGGGCCTGCGCCGCATCCAGGCGTGCCTGACAGTGCTTGCGCAGTGCCTCACCCCGTTCGTAGAGCGTGATCGTGGCATCCAGCGGCACTTCACCGCTTTCCAGCTTGCGCACCACGTCTTCCAACGAGCGCAAGGCATCCTCAAAACTAAGGGCGGTAATATCGGGTGCTGCATCATCCATCGTTGCCAGCATTGACCTTGCGGCAAGCGGCGGTCAAGCTGCGTTCAAATGGAGGGGCGTCGATGAAGTGGATTATAGCCTATGTAGCGGCCGCGGTGTCATTCGGCGCGCTTGATGCCTTATGGCTGCGCTGGGCCGGACCAAACCTGTACCGGCCGGCGCTGGGCGACTTGCTTGCCCCGTCGTTCCGCCTTGCCCCGGCGCTGGTGTTCTATGCGTTCTACGTCGCCGGGATGGTGTGGTTCGCAGTCCGACCGGGGCTGGAACAAGGCACGCCCCATGCCGTGCTGAACGGCGCGCTGCTGGGCGCGCTATGTTATGCAACCTATGATCTGACCAATCAGGCAACGATGAAAGTATGGTCAGGGTCGGTCAGCGCGATCGATATCGCCTGGGGCGCAGCCGCAACGGCATTGGCCAGCGGCATTGCGGCCTATGCTGTGCGCAAGCTGGTTCTTGGCTGATGTTTGTCGGTCATTGGGCGCCCGCTCTGGCCGTTGCCAGTCGCCGCTCGGCACCGGGCGTCGGAGCACTGTTCATTGCGGCGCAGCTGATCGACTGGGCGTTCTTCATCCTGCTGCTGCTCGGGGTCGAGCATATGCGCTTCAGCCCCGGCATTTCGGCAATGAACCCGATGGATCTTTACCACATGCCGATCACGCACAGTCTGTTTGGCGCGGCGTGCTTTGCCACTGTCTTTGCGGTGATGGTCTGGGCTGCAACGCGTGATCGGATCGCTGCCATTCTGGGCGGGGCGGTAGTGCTGTCACACTGGCTGCTCGACCTGCTGGTCCACGTTCCCGATCTGACGCTGGCTGGCGATCCTCCCAAACTGGGTTTGGGCTTGTGGAATTATCCCGCAATCGAAATGCCGTTGGAACTGGGGATGACCTTCGGCGCCTTGTGGTTTTATGCAAGCGCGCGCCGGCCGGCGCCGCTGCGGCTGGGCCTGATGGCGGCGCTGTTACTGGCGCTGCAACTGTTCAACTGGTTCGGCCCCATCAAGCCTGAGGTTACGGCCGGCACCAGTGTGCTGGCGCTGGCGGCCTACGGACTTGTTACACTGACGGCCTGGTGGATGGGGAAAAGCGCCCGCGCGTCAGCGTGAAGGGTCTGGCGCACCGCGCCCGCGCCCGCTATGCGCCCGCGCATGGCTGAAATCACCGCAGACGTCGTTGCCCAGCACGGGCTGTCCGAGGAGGAATACCAGCGCGTGCTCCACGCATTGGGGCGTGAACCCAATCTGGTCGAACTCGGCATCTTTTCGGTGATGTGGTCCGAACATTGCAGCTACAAATCCAGCCGCATTCACCTGAAAAAGCTCCCCACCGAGGCGCCCTGGGTAATATGCGGCCCTGGCGAAAATGCCGGCGTTATCGATATTGGCGACGGGCAAGCGGCGATCTTCAAGATGGAGAGCCACAACCACCCCAGCTATATCGAGCCTTATCAGGGAGCGGCAACCGGGGTTGGCGGCATTTTGCGTGACGTTTTCACCATGGGTGCGCGCCCCGTCGCAAACATGAACGCCCTGCGCTTTGGTGACCCAAAGCATCCCAAGATGAAATCGCTGGTCAAAGGCGTGGTTGCGGGAATCGGCGGCTATGGCAACTGCGTTGGTGTGCCGACCGTGGGCGGCGAAACGAATTTTCACAGCGCCTATGATGGCAACATCCTGGTCAACGCAATGACAGTAGGCGTCGCCGATGCCGACAAGATTTTCTATTCCGCAGCCACCGGAATTGGCAATCCCATCGTCTATGTCGGTTCGAAGACCGGCCGCGACGGAATCCACGGGGCGACCATGGCCAGCGCCGATTTTGGCGAAGATGCCGAGGCCAAGCGTCCGACCGTCCAGGTTGGCGATCCCTTTACCGAAAAGCTGCTGATCGAAGCCTGTCTGGAATTGATGTCAACCGATGCGATCGTCGCGATCCAGGATATGGGCGCGGCAGGCCTTACCTCCAGCTCGGTCGAAATGGCGACCAATGGCAAGGCCGGGATCATTCTCGACATGGACAAGGTGCCATGCCGTGAAGAGGGCATGACCCCCTATGAGATGATGTTGAGCGAGAGCCAGGAGCGAATGCTGATGGTTCTCAAGCCCGGCAAGGAACCGATGGCCGAAGCTATCTTCAGAAAGTGGGAACTGGACTTCGCCATAATCGGCGAGGTGACGGATACCGGCCACATGGTTCTGACCTGGCAAGGCGAAACGGTATGTGACATTCCGCTGGGTCCGCTGGCCGAGGATGCCCCGCTCTATGATCGGCCCGCACTCAGCCTCGCCGAATACAAGGCCTGGGCCAAGGTCAGACCGCTGACTTCACCGCCAACCAGTGCCGATCCGGGCGCAGACCTGCTTACGTTGATGGGCTGCGCCGATCTGGCCAGCCGGCGCTGGATATGGGAACAATACGACAGTCAGGTCGGGGCCGATACCCTTCAGAAAAGCGGCGGCGATGCAGCAGTGGTGCGGCTTCACGGAACGCGCAAGGCGTTGGCGATAAGCACGGATTGCACCCCGCGCTACTGCTTTGCTGATCCTTATGAGGGCGGCAAACAGGCTGTAGCGGAAACCTATCGCAACATCTCTGCAGTTGGTGCCAAGCCTTTGGCAATTACCAATTGTTTAAACTTTGCGAATCCGCAAAGGCCCGAAATCATGGCCCAAATTGTAGAGGCATTGCGCGGTATGGGCGATGCCTGCCGCGCGCTCGATTATCCGATCGTTTCAGGCAACGTCAGCCTGTACAACGAAAGCAAGGCGACCGGCGGCGGATCGGCAATTCTGCCTACCCCGGCGATCGGCGGTGTCGGACTGATGCCGGACTACGCCGACATGGCAACGATCGCCTTCAAGGACGGGGCGCAAAAGATCCTGCTGATCGGCGCCGATGCAAAGGCCGTGCCTGAACTGGGCCAGTCGCTGTGGCTGCGCGAAGTGCATGGCCGTGAACACGGGATGCCGCCTCAGGTAGACTTGGCCCGCGAGCGCGCCAATGGCGAGTTTCTGCGCCAAATGATCGCGCAAGGCCATGTGACGGCTGTTCACGATGTCGCCGACGGCGGCATTCTGGTGGCGGTGGCTGAAATGGCGCTGGCATCGGGCATTGGTGCCCGGCTCGACATGACCTCGTTTGAGGATCTGGTAGATAGCGAAAGATTCAACCACGCCTGGTCGCTGTTTGCGGAAAACCAGGGCCGCTACATCGTGACCGAACCGTTCGACAGCCACGTTGTCAAGAAGGCGGCAAGGGAGCTCGGAATCGGCTGCTGTTTCATCGGCTGGACCGGGGGTGATACGATTGCGCTGTGCCGCGGCGGAGAAGAAGCGATCTATCCCGAAATCAATCTTGGTGCCCTGCGCGAAGCCAATGAAGCCTTTTTCCGCGACTGGATGGAGAGCTGATGACCGAAGGCTATTCCGGCACGCCGCTTGCCAAGAAGCTGTCCCTGCGTGACGGACAGCGGGTCTGGTTCGACGGTATGCCTGAAGACGTCTTCGATGAAATTGCCGAGTATGCACTGGAACTGATTTTTGTGGCGGATCCGGCAGAGGGTGTGGATGCAGCGCACGTCTTTGTGACCCATCGCAGCGCGCTGGAAAAGCACCTGAATGCGCTGCGCCGTCAGATTGCGTCCGATGGCCATGTCTGGGTGAGCTGGCCCAAGCAGGCCGCCAGTGTCGCCACCGACATCACCGAGGATACTATTCGCGAACTCGCCCTGCCCCTGGATTTCGTCGATACCAAGGTTTGCGCTGTCGATGAGGTTTGGTCCGGTCTGAAACTGGTGATCCGCAAGGAACTGCGATGAACAAATACAGCCAGCTCCCCTACCCTACGCTACCGCAGTACAGCGATGCCGAGCGGCTTGAGCGTGCAAGCGCATTCTATGAGCAGCTGCGCTGCCGCCGCACATGCCGCTTCTTTGCCGATACGCCGGTCCCGCGCGCCCTGATCGAACAGGCCATTCTTGCTGCCGGCACAGCCCCGTCAGGTGCCAATCATCAGCCGTGGCACTTTGCCGCTATCGGATCGAGCCAGGCCAAGCGCGAGGTACGCCGCTTGGCCGAAGACGAGGAACGTGCCTTTTACGCCGAAAAGGCCAGCGCTGAATGGCTGGACGCGCTGGCGCCGCTCGGCACCGACGATGTGAAACCCTATCTGGAAATCGCGCCGTGGCTGATAGCGGTGTTCGGCCAGCGGCGCGGTGGACCCAATCCCGGCGACGCGCGGCAAAATTACTATTTGACGGAAAGTGTCGGAATCGCCGCGGGCCTGCTGCTGGCGACGCTCCACGATGCGGGGCTTGCCACCCTTACCCACACCCCTGCGCCAATGAAGTTCCTTAACACCATCTGCGCGCGACCGGCTGACGAAAAGCCGCTTATGCTGATCGTTGTTGGCCACCCGGCTCCCGGCGCAACCGTACCGGAGCATGCGGTGACGCGAAAGCGGCTGGATCAGGTATCCAGCTGGATCTGAAAAACTACGCTGCCTGCTGGACTGGCGCCATCAGGTCATAAGGGTCGATCCCGGCCGCCCGCCAGCGGGCGTGTGCATCCCAATAATTTTGCGGACGCGTGATGTTGAGTTTGGCGCGCGCTTCTTCAAGCGGCATCGCCAGTATATCGGTGATCGACTGTTCAACCAGCCGCGGACAGGCTTTGCCCAGCCGCTGCGCCTCGCGCACTGAACGGAATATCGGCACCTTGACTGCCTTGTGCTTCTTGATTTCGTAAGCCCCGGCATAACCCAGGAACAGATGTGCCGGACTGGGCTGCTGGCTGTAAGTGAAGGCTAGCACGCACTGTTCACCCAGCGCATCGCGGCCAAAGCCGGTCAGCACGTGCAGAAGATCGTGGGTGTCGCGCATGCGGTTGAAATACCAGCTGACCTGATCATCCCAATACATATCTGCCGGGCGGTTCTTGTCCAGTTCGTCAATCAGGCCCTGCGCCGTCAGCCCCTCACGCTCCATGAAATCGCAATAGGCATGGGCCACGCTGCCCTCTGGCAATCTGCGCAAAGCGGCATGATCGTCCAGAATTGCGACCAGCGACGGCTCTTTCCGCCGGATTTCCTGGGCCTTGTCGGTCTTAAGAAACGTTAGAGCCGCGTTATAGATGCCGCGCCAGGGAAGCGCCTCAAACACGCCCGATACCTGTGCGGTATCCTCCTTGTCCTTGACCAGTTCCTTGAAATGACGCCACGCCTTGGGCAAATCATAGCGCATTTTTGGACGACCGGGCAGCATCAGCGGCAGGTCATCGGTCGCGGCGGGAGCAAGGGCTGTCTGCATGTTCATAGCATCGAAGATGATGCAAATTACTTACAGCTTTGTCAATACAGCGTTGCATTTCGCAACGGACCATGCCGGCAGTTCAGTCAGTGACCCATTCTGATCTGGCGATTCCCAGCAATTTCAGCACGCTGGTCAAATCGCCTCGGTCGATCGCGCCGTTTGATGCTGCTCTGGCCTTGGGTTTGGCGTGATAAGCAAAGCCATAGTCAGCTGCGACCAGCATCGGAATATCGTTGGCGCCATCACCGGTGGCCAGACTCGGCACGCCATCGCAGCGGCTCACCTCATCCTGCAGCACCTGCAGCTTGACGGTGCTGTCGACAATGTCTCCGGCCAGTTCACCGGTCAGCCTTCCCTTCGATGTTGCCAACCGGTTGCCCACGACACGTTCAAACCCGAGCCATCCCGCGACCGGATCGGCAAACTGGTGAAACCCGCCCGTGACCAGCACGGTGACGCAACCGTTTGCTTTTAGCGTTTCGACCAGAACCCTGGCTCCCGGCATTGGCCGGATGCGCTGGTCCAGGCACTGCTGGATGGCATCCTCGCTCAGACCGCCAAGCAGGCGAACCCGCTCGGTCAGCGCTTCAGCAAAATCGAGTTCGCCCAGCATCGCACGCTCGGTAATCGCGGCTATCTGGCCCTTGATCCCGGCAAAGTCGGCCAGTTCGTCAATGCACTCCTGTCCGATCATGGTGGAATCCATGTCTGAAACGAAGACCCCAGGCATGCGGGGAAGTCCAGTTGACAGCAGCAGATCGACCGGGGCCAAGGTGGCCTCGATAGCGCTGCGCGCTGCGGCCCGATCGCCCGAAATCGCCAGTTCAAGCACATCGCCGAAATCCGGCAAAAGTTCGGCACTGTGGACGTGCGCGCCAGCGGATTCCAGCGCATGGACTGCGTCTGCGCCAAAGGCAGACAGCGTTGCAGGTTCTGCTATCACGCGGGCAATGAGCACGTCCTACTCTCCTGAATCGGCCGATAAGCCGCCGCTTGCGCTAATTGCAGGGCCGACAGCCAGCGGCAAGAGCGATATGGCGGTCCAACTTGCCGAAGCCCTTGCAGCGAAGGGCCGCAAAGGCGTGATAATCAACGCCGATAGCGCGCAGGTCTATGCTGATCTGCAAATTCTCAGCGCGCGTCCTTCCGCTGCAGAGATGCGCGGCATCGAACACCGCCTGTTCGGCATGTGGGACGGCGCGGCGGCCTGTTCCGCTGCCGACTGGGCGCAAGCGGCGCGCGCGGAAATCGATGCAGTTCATCGGGACGGCGGCATCCCGGTACTGGTTGGCGGGACGGGGCTTTATATCCGCACGTTGCTCGATGGGATTGCCCCCGTCCCGCCGATCGATCCTGCTATTCGCGCCTCCGTGCGCGCATTGCCCGTGCCCGATGCTTATGCCGCGCTGATCAAAGAAGATCCGGCCCGTGCGGCGCGGCTGGCCCCGGCGGACACCACGCGGGTCGCGCGCGCGCTTGAGGTAGTACGATCGACCGGGCGTGTAATGGCCGCATGGCAGGCCGAAAAAGTCGGGGGAATAGCCGGCCAGGTTGCGCTGCATCCCGCCGTGCTTTTGCCTTCGCGCGCCTGGTTATATGACCGCTGCGATCGGCGTTTCTCAAAAATGCTGGGCTGCGGAGCCATTGATGAGGTGCGCGCGCTGATTGACCGGCAGATCGACACAGCAATGCCGGTGATGCGCGCGATAGGCGTGCCGGAGATTTCAGACTTCCTTGCCGGAAAGATTGACTTTGCCGTTCTGGAAGCGCGCGGCGCGCAGGCCACGCGCAATTATGCCAAGCGGCAATACACGTGGTTCCGTCAGCAAACTCCTGACACATGGCCACGCCTTGCCGACATTGATTACAATTTGGATGATATTTTCGCATCATTATGTCGCACTTAGCGCTTGACACGTTACATACTGTCTTTTAGGGGCACTTCCAAGCCGGTCTTCCGGTCCGTTTTTCCGAGTTGGAGAGGCAACCCGGCGCAGCCTAGCCTGCGCCGGGTTAGTTCTTTAAGGGAGCGGCGAATTGGCGAATGAAAGGTCAGTTACAGTGAGCGAGGAGCGCAGCGGCGCATCTATCCTGGTCGAAAGCCTGGCGCGGCAGGGGGTCGAATTCGTATTCGGCTATCCTGGCGGCGCGGTGTTGCCGATCTACGACGCGCTGTTCGATGATGCCCGGATTCGCCATATCCTGGTCCCGCACGAAGCCGGTGCGGCCCACGCCGCCGAAGGTTATGCGCGCTCCACCGGCAAACCCGGCGTCGTGCTGGTTACTTCCGGCCCGGGCGCGACCAATGCGGTTACCGGTATTGCCGATGCCTTCATGGATTCGATTCCTCTGGTGATCATCACCGGCCAGGTGCCGACCGCGCTGATCGGTTCCGACGCATTTCAGGAAGCCGATACCATTGGCATCACGCGCCACTGCACCAAACACAACTACCTGGTTAAAGATCCGGCTGAGCTTGCCGCGATCATTGACGAGGCGTTCGAAATTGCCACCACCGGCCGCCCCGGTCCGGTCGTGATCGACATTCCCAAGGACGTGCAGATCGCCTCGGCCACCTGGTCTGATGGCAAGCCGCAGCGCCCTGCTCGCTATAACCCGCCCTCCACCGGGAGCGAGCGTGACATCGCCCGCGCGATAGAACTGCTCGCCAATGCCAAGGCGCCGGTGTTCTATACCGGCGGCGGCGTGATCAATTCCGGCCCCCGGGCAACGGCCCTGCTGCGCGAATTGCAGCAACTGACCGGCGCGCCCGTTACCAGCACCCTGATGGGCCTGGGCGCGTTTGCGGCCGATCATCCCGACTGGCTGGGGATGCTGGGCATGCACGGCACGTTTGAAGCCAACATGACGATGAACCGGGCGGATCTGGTAGTCTGCATTGGCGCACGCTTTGACGATCGGGTTACCGGACGGCTTGATGCCTTTTCGCCGCATTCGACCAAGATCCACATCGATATCGACCGCGCCTCGATCAACAAGACTGTGCCGGTCGACCTGCCGATCCTGGGCGATTGCGCCAAGGTGCTCGATCAGCTGATCACCGCCTGGGGCACCCGCAAGGCGCAGGACCTGACTGACTGGAAAGCCCGGATTGATGGCTGGCGCGCGCGTGACAGCCTGGCCTACCCCGCCAGCAGCAAGGCGATCATGCCCCAGCTGGCAGTCGAGCGGCTGTTTGCGCTAACCCGCGACAAGGATCCGATCATCGCCACCGAAGTCGGCCAGCACCAGATGTGGGCGGCACAGTATTTTCACTTCTTCGGGCCGAATAAATGGCTGACCTCGGGCGGTCTTGGCACCATGGGCTATGGCTTGCCCGCCGCAATCGGCGCGCAATTGGGCAATCCGGACAGCCTGGTGATCGACATTGCCGGCGATGCATCGATCCAGATGAACATCCAGGAGCTGGGCACCGCAACGCAGTTCCGCCTGCCGGTAAAGGTATTTGTCCTCAACAACGAATGGATGGGCATGGTCCGCCAATGGCAGGAACTGACGTACGAAAGCCGCTATTCCAATTCCTATTCAGACAGTCTGCCCGATTTCGTCAAGCTGGCCGAAGCCTATGGCTGGAAAGGCATCAGGATCGAGAACGAAAGCCAGCTCGATGCCGGGATCCAGGCGATGATCGACCACGACGGGCCCGTTATCGTTGATTGCATGGTGGCCAAGGAGGCCAACTGCTATCCGATGATCCCCAGCGGCGCAGCGCATACCGAAATGATCCTCTATGGCGATCAGGTAGCGGGCACGATGGATGACGAAGCCAAAGCGCTGGTGTGATGATGAAGATCAAGCATGAGGCGTCGGAACGCCATGTCCTGACCATCACGGTCGATAACGAAGCGGGCATCCTGGCCAAGATCGCCGGGCTGTTCACCGCGCGCGGCTACAACATCGATAGCCTGACCGTGGCCGACATCACCGAAAATCATTCGGTCAGCCGGATCACCATCGTCACGCACGGCCCGCCGGCTGTCATCGACCAGATTCACGCTCAGCTGGACCGGCTGGTTCCGGTCCACAAGGTAGTCGATCTGACCGAAATGGGCGATCACGTTGAACGCGAGCTTGCCCTGGTCAAAGTCGCCGGGACCGGGGAAGCCCGGGTCGAAGCGCTGCGTCTGGCCGATGTGTTCCGCGCCAAGGTAATCGATACCACTACTGGAAGCTTTGTGTTCGAGCTGACCGGCGCGCCTGACAAGATCGATCGTTTTGTCGCACTGATGCGCGAGCTTGGCCTGGTCGAGGTTGGCCGAACCGGTGTCGTTGGGATGATGCGCGGGGCCGAGGCGGTTTGATTAATTCGCGCCGTCCCCGCGAAAACGGGGACCGATGGCCTTCGGGCGGCGCGTTTGTGACAGCGATTCCCGCTTTCGCGGGAAAGACGAAATGAGGGACTGAAATGAAAGTTTACTACGACGCCGATGCCGATCTGAACCTCGTCACAGACAAGAACATCGCAATTTTGGGTTACGGCTCGCAGGGCCACGCCCACGCGCAGAACCTGCGTGACAGCGGGATCAAGAATGTAGCGATCGCGCTTCGCCCCGGCTCGGCCAGCGCCAAGAAGGCAGAGGCCGCTGGCTTCACCGTGATGAGCAACAGCGATGCGGCCAAGTGGGCCGACGTGCTGATGATCCTGGCGCCGGACGAACACCAGGCGGCGATCTGGGCCGATGACGTACGTGGCAACCTGCGCCCTGGCAGTGCACTGGCTTTCGCCCACGGGCTCAACATTCACTTCGGGTTGATCGAGGTTCCCGCCGACATCGACGTGATTATGATCGCGCCCAAGGGCCCCGGCCACACGGTGCGCAGTGAATACCATAAAGGCGGCGGCGTGCCGTGCCTGATCGCGGTACACCAGGACGCCACCGGCAACGCCCATGACGTCGCGCTCGCCTATGCTTCGGGCGTCGGCGGTGGCCGCAGCGGCATCATCGAGACCAATTTCAAGGAAGAGTGCGAAACCGACCTGTTCGGAGAGCAAGCGGTGCTGTGCGGCGGGATCACGCACCTGATCCAGGCCGGGTTCGAAACCTTGGTCGAAGCCGGTTACGCCCCGGAAATGGCTTATTTCGAATGCCTTCACGAAACCAAGCTGATCGTCGATCTGCTCTATGAAGGGGGGATCGCCAACATGCGCTATTCGATCAGCAACACCGCTGAATATGGCGACATCACCACCGGCCCGCGGATCATCACCAACGAAACCAAAGCTGAAATGAAACGCGTGCTGGCCGACATCCAATCGGGCCGGTTCGTAAAGAACTTCGTGCTCGACAACCGCGCCGGTCAACCTGAACTGAAAGCAGCGCGCAAGGCCGCAGAAGCGCACCCGATCGAACAGACCGGCGCCAAACTGCGCGCGATGATGCCGTGGATCGGAAAGAACAAGCTGGTCGATCAGGAAAAGAACTGATTACCGGCTGAGTGAAGTCGATGGCCCGGGGTTCACCCTCGGGCCATTCGCATTGCGCCATAGCCCAGCAGGAAGGCTGCTGCGACTGCCAGGCTGGCCCAGAACTGGCTTGCCAGCGCCGGTTCGATCGCCATGAACACCACCACTGCCAGCATGGCCGCGATTGCAAACAGAGTGGCAAAGGGGTGGAACCACATCCTGATCTGTAACGATTTGGTAGCCTCGCGCTCAATCATCGCGCGGGTACGCAACTGGGCGACCGCTACCATCAGATAAAGCAGCAGCATCGTCACACCGGACGAGTTCAGCAGAAAGCTGAACACGGTGTCGGGCGAAATCCGTTCCATCGCCAACGCGCCGTAGGAAAACAGGCTGGCAACCAGGATCGCGCGCGCCGGCACCTTGCGTGCGTTGACCGCGACCAGCCACTGCGGCGCATCACCGTGGCCAGCAAGCCCGAACAGCGTGCGCGAGGTGACATACAAGCCTGAATTGAGGCACGAAAGCACCGCCACCAACACGACCAGGTTCATGATCGTTTCCCCGCCTGGCACCTGCATTGCCGCCAGCGTGGCTGCAAAGGGCGAATAGCCCGGCACAATCTGGCTCCACGGCACCACAGAAACGATCATCAGGATCGCAAGGATATAAAACACGACGATCCGCACCGTGACGGTCAGCGAAAGCCGTGCCACCGCCTTGGCCGGCTCGGCGCTTTCGGCAGCGGCGATGGTCGATATTTCGGCCCCGCACAGTGCAAAAATTGTCGAAGTCACAGCGGCCAGCGCAACTCCCCATCCCTTGGGCGCGAAACCGCCATGCTCAGTCAGGTTGGAAAAGGTTGGGCCAGACGGATTCGAGATACCAAAGGCCCATGCACCGGCAACGAATATGAAGCCGATGATCGCCAGCACCTTGGTCAGCGAAAACCAGAACTCGAACTCGCCATATGAACGCGTCGACATCAGGTTTACGCCGGTCAGCAGCGCCATCAGGCCGACGCCGATTTGCCACGGCTCCACCTGCGGGAACCATTGGCCCAGGATCTTGGCCCCGGCAATCGCCTCGATCGCGACCACCACTACCCAGAAATACCAGTAGAGCCAGCCCGACAGGAAGCCCGCCCAGTGGCCGATGCCGGCGCGCGCGAAATCGGGAAAAGCCTGGACGCCTGGCATTGCCATCGCCATTTCCGAAATCATGCGCATCACCAGCATGATGATGAGGCCCGCCAGCGCATAAGTGATAACGGCTGCTGGCCCGACCTGTGCAATGGTGGTCGATGATCCCACAAACAGCCCGGCGCCGATGATTCCGCCGATGGCAATCATCGAGATGTGCCGGTTCTGCAGGCTTTGGCTCAGCTGTGGTTTGCCATAGGCGCCAAGCGCAATGTCTTCAGCCGGTATCACGTCGTTCATTGATGCTCCCCTTGCCGACTGGTTAGCGGTTGGGCAGAGCGGCACAAGGGGGTCAGCGCATCAGGGCGAATGCTGTCCTCAATTCACTTACGAAGGCATCGGGCTGCTCCCAGGCCGCGAAATGCCCGCCCTTTTCCATTGTCCCCCAGTGGACCAGACGCTTGAAATTGCGCTCCGCCCATTTGCGCGGGGTCGGCAGAATTTCCTTGGGAAATGCGCTGACCGCAACTGGCAGGGCAACCTCTTGCGGCGCGAAGCTGCCAAAGCTTTCCCAATAGAGCCGCGCCGAGGATGCGCCCGTTCCGGGCAGCCAATACAGCATCAGGTTGTCAAGGATCTGATCGCGGCTGAGTGCATCATAGGGCGATCCCTGGTTGTCGGTCCAGGCCCACATCTTTTCAAAAATCCAGGCGGCAAGGCCAACGGGCGAATCGACCAGGCTGTAGCCGATTGTCTGCGGCCGGGTGCGCTGCTGGGTGGAATAACCCGAATCCCAGTCCTGATAATGCTTGAGCGCAGTCAGCGCCTTCAGATCGCTGGCGGTGGGGTGGGCAAGATCATGCTCGGTCGGCCGTGCGGTTGGCATGTTAAGGTGGATGCCTACACAGCCGGTGATGCGCTGTGCCGCAATCGACGTGGTCACCACGCTGCCCCAGTCTCCGCCCTGGGCGAGCCAGCGGCTGTAGCCAAGCCGGGCCATAAGCTGGCCCCAGGCGCGGGCGATCTGTTCAACGCCCCATCCCTTTTTCACGGGTTTACCGGAAAAGCCGAACCCCGGCAGCGACGGTGCGACAACGTGGAACGCATCTTGCGCCCGGCCACCAAAGCGCACCGGATCGGCCAGCTGGTCGATCACCCCCATGAACTCGATCACCGATCCGGGCCAGCCGTGAGTGATGATCAACGGTACGGCATCGGGATGCGGCGAGCGGACGTGGAGGAAGTGAATGTCGAGCCCGTCGATTTCCGTAACGAATTGGCCCAATGCATTCAGCCGCGCTTCGCACCGGCGCCAGTCATAATCCTTGCGCCAATACTGGGCGAGATCCTTGACCGCTTCGAGCGGCGCACCTTGGGACCAGTCGTCCACGCACTCACGTTCGGGCCAACGGGTCTGCGCGATCCGGGTTTTCAGATCATCAAGGTGAGGCTGGGCAATATTCAGCGTAAACGGACGAATTGCCGGCACGGACGATTGCCTCAGCTCATCGACTTCTTGTATACGCTGTTCAGCGGCCGCTCGAACATCTTCATCACCATCGGTTCAAAGAACGACAGCGGCGCGCTGTCATAGTCGGGGTCGAAAGCCGGGCAATCGTACTTCTCGATAAATTCGGCCGTGGCCTGATAGTGTTCGTGGCCGCGATACTCTTCGCGCATGTCGCGGTTTAGTCCGATGTAATGGAAGAAGTTGTAGCCCTGGAAAATGCCGTGATGCTGGGTGATCCAGTGCAGTTCTTCGGACACGAAAGGCTTGATGATCGCGGCGGCAATGTCAGGATGGTTAAAGGCTCCCAACGTATCGCCGATGTCATGGAGCAAAGCCATCACGACATAGTCGTCGCTGCGGCCGTCGCGATGGGCGCGGGTGGCAGTTTGCAGGCAGTGGGTCAGCCGATCGACTGCGAACCCGCCGCAGTCGCCATCAAGCAACCGCAAGTGGTCGAGCACACGTTTGCCGCCACTTTGCGCAAACGGCTTCATGTGCGTCATGATGATGTCCCAGTCTTCCTGGGTGCCTTCGCTCATGGTGTGAAACTGCGCGGTCGCGTCCATCAGATCGTGGTCGGCCATGGCCCTCTCCTTTGTCCCGTTTGGCGCAGCCTAACCCGGATCGGTCCCCTTGCGAAACTGATTTTCGTCAGGTGCTATCCTGCGCCGCCCGCGATGCGGCTTCCACCCGCGCCCGTTCGGCCAGCAGGATGGTTGAAGTTGCCTTGGCCAACACAGTGCCGGCGCCATCTTTAAGGCAGCCTTCGTAAAAGCAGGTGCGCTTTCCATGGCGTTCGACCCAACCTTCGGCGAAGACCGGGCCCGGGCGCGCGGGGGCAAAGAAACTGACCTTCAGTTCCAGCGTCATCGGCGTCACAGCTGCGCCGTTCCGGGCGATCGCGGCGTGGGCCATGGCGGCATCTATCCAGCCGCTGACGAAGCCGCCCTGCACGACCCCGCCCGAATGGCACATACCGGGACGCGCCTCATATTCGATGATCGCGCGCCCGGACGGGTCAAGCTCGATTACCCGGACCATGCCCATCGTTGCGTAGAGATCGTCCATCAGGTCAGCGCCGCGTAGATCATGGTCCGCAGTTCACGCCGTACCGGATAGCTGGAGCTTGGCCCAAGCTGGGTCATGAACACCATGGTCAGCCGTTCCGCCGGATCGACGAAGAACGCGGTTGAATACATTCCGCCCCAATAAAACTCGCCAACCGAACCCGGGATCATCAGCGGCGCGACATTCTGCGTCACGGCAAAGCCCAGGCCGAACCCGACCCCGGCGTTCGACGCCTCGCTGAACAATGACTTCGACCACGACGCCAGATCCCCGCCATCGGGCAGGTGGTTCAGCGTCATCAGACCCAGCGTCTTGCGCCCGACAAT
>NZ_JAHEBV010000031.1 GCF_024642085.1 Novosphingobium sp.
ACCGTGGGCGTCAGCCTTGGCGCGGATGAAGGGCAGGGCGTGATCAAGCAGCTTTACAACGCGCCCAATACGACCAACCCGACTTCCTTGCTGCTGGCCGATGATTTCAAGACCAACGTTTATGCGGCGTTTGGGTCGGTCGATTGGAAGCCCAGCGACCAGGTCAGCGTCGGGCTGGCGCTGCGCTATGACAGCGAGCACCGCACGTCGAGTTCGCTGGTGCCGACCGCTTTCGATCCGTTCACCGGCGGGCCCATCAATCCTGGCCAGGCCTTCGGGCCGCTGGTGCCCCAGGCCAAGACCTTCAACCAGTTGGAGCCCAAGGTATCGCTAAGCTGGCACCCGACCAGCACGTTCAACCTTTATGCCGATTGGGGCATCGGCTTTAAATCGGGCGGCTTCAACAACCAGGGTTCGTCCGCGCTGATCAACGCCAACTTCAACGATGGTGTAACCCCCGGTACGATCAACGCCGGGGTCAACATCACCGATCAGTACCGCAAGGAAAAGTCGAGCGCGTTTGAAGTGGGCATGAAAGGCAGCCTGTTCGACGATCGGCTGACCTTTGACCTTGCCGGTTACTACACCCGCGTCACCGACATGCAGTTTTTCGAATTCTTCGTCGGCGGGTTCGGGTTGCTGCGTGTGGTGTCGAACATCGATCAGGTCGATATCAAGGGCGCGGAACTGAACGTCGGCCTGAAAGTAATCGATGGCTGGCGTTTCTTCGCCTCGGGCAATGTCACCGATAGCGAAATCAAGAAAAACGCCGCGCGCCCTTACACTGTCGGCAACAAATCGCCTTATACTGCCGATTACACCATCAACCTTGGCACTGAAATCACCGCGCCGCTCAGCGATGCGATGAAGCTGCTGGTACGGGCCGATTACCGGATCACCGGGCCGACGTGGTTCAGCACGGTCCAGTGCCAGACCCGTCCTTCGCTGTTTTCAGGACTGCTTCCGATCTCGTCGCTGGCGCTGCCCGGCTTTGTCGGCGATGCCAATTATTGCAAATCGCAGCGCGAGGCGTTTGGCGTGCTGAACTTGCGCGCCGGGATCCAGACCGACAATTTTTCGATCGCGGCCTTTGCCAACAACATGCTCGACCGGCGTTATCTGGCCGAAGTCATTCCGGCGATCGAGTTTGGCGGATCGTTCATATCACCTGGCGCGCGCCGCGTGTTCGGGGTGGAGGCTTCGGCCAAGTTCTAAGGCATTATGCTTCCAGCGGCTCGGTCGCCAGTCCCAGTTCGGGGATGGTGACCGACCGCCGACCGCTGAAATCGGTGCGGACCACGATCAGCGCGCTGCGCTCGTAATGATCGAGCAAACGGCGCACCCGCCCCGGTGAGCTGGTGCCATAAACGCGGGCCAGTTCATCATCATCGGGGCAGGGCCGTCCGGCCTGCGCCGCTGCCGCAATCACCAGAAACGGGGCGAGCAGATCATCGCTGAGCGGTCCGGCGGCACGCAGAATGTCACGCCAGGGCGGACTGTGCGGGGCGGTTACCCCCGCCACGGCCATGGCAAATCGCCGCCGGAACTGCGCCATGTCGATCTGCCCGGCGGTGAGGCGCTGCATCCGGCAACGCACGGAAAAATCCTGAAACAGCGTGGCGGCCGGCTGAAAAGTGCAGCCGTCTTCTGCCGCCATATCGCTTAGAATGCGGTCGAACGCGGCATCAGTCTCAGCCTGGGTCGGGCCGAACAGGGCGGGCTGCTCAGCCGGATCATCGATCACTTGCGGCGCTGCTGCCATCTGTTCGATCAGAACGTCGGCAGCAAGCTGGGGCGGCACCGACGGCGGCGCATGGTCGGACTGATCCTGGGCCAGATGCAGCCCGGAATGCAGCAGTGCGTGAAGATCATCGGGCGATGCGACCGGCGGCGGAGCCAGCTTGGGCGCTGCGGTTCTGACGCCCGTGAGCACCGGGCCGATCTGTACCGCCACTGGTCGGCGGCTGATCGCCGGACCCAGTCCCAGAAACTCACCCCGCGCCAGATCGCGGATTTGTTCGGCCTGGCGGCGCTCCATACCCAGCAGGTCGGCGGCACGGGCCATGTCGATATCCAGGAAGGTGCGCCCCATCAAAAAGTTGGACGCCTCGGCCGCGACGTTTTTGGCGAGCTTGGCCAGCCGCTGGGTCGCGACGATCCCGGCAAGCCCGCGCTTGCGCCCGCGGCACATCAGGTTGGTCATGGCTGACAGGCTGAGCCGGCGCGCTTCGTCGCTGACTTCGCCAGCCACGGCAGGAGCGAACATCTGCGCTTCATCGACCACCACCAGCGCAGGATACCACTGTTCGCGCGGGGCATCGAACAGGGCGGCCATGAACATCGCGGCACAGCGCATCTGCGCCTCGATCTCAAGACTGTCGAGTACCAGGATGACCGAGGCCCGATGCTCGCGCACCCGGCGCGCCAGACGGGTCAGTTCGTCTGCCGAATAGGCTGCTCCATCGACCACGATGTGCCCGAATCCGTCTGCCAACGACGCAAAATCGCCTTCGGGATCAATCACGATCTGCTGGACGACGCTGGCGCTTTCTTCCAGCAAGCGGCGCAACAGGTGGGATTTGCCCGAGCCGCTGTTGCCTTGCACCAGCAGCCGGGTCGCCAGCAGTTCCTCGATATCGATGCTGATCGGCGTGCCTTTGTCATCGGTGCCGATTTGAATGGGTGCGCTCACCCGCGCGGGCCTAATGGCCGAGGGGCACCCGGTCCAAGGGGTGCGCACGGGTTTTCCAGAGATTTGGCATCGTACCGGTCAGTTTGAGCGGGACGGCAGGAACACCGCAGGCGGCCAATAATCGTGCTTATGCGCCAGGCCGCGGCCCAGCCGCCAGGGGTTCCTGTGGCGGTGCTGGATCACCTTCAACCCAGGATCCCGGGCAGGTCCAGCCCCTTTTCCCGCGCACAGGTCTGGGCAATCGCGTAGCCCGCGTCGGCGTGGCGCATCACCCCGGTGGCAGGATCGTTCCACAGCACGCGTTCCAGTCGCCGTGCTGCGTCTGCAGTGCCATCGGCCACAATCACCATGCCGGAATGCTGGGAAAAACCCATGCCCACCCCGCCGCCGTGGTGCAGCGAAACCCAGGTCGCGCCGCTGGCGGTGTTGAGCAGGGCGTTCAAAAGCGGCCAGTCGCTGACCGCGTCGCTGCCGTCGCGCATCGCTTCGGTTTCGCGGTTGGGGCTGGCGACCGAACCTGAATCGAGGTGATCGCGGCCGATTACCACCGGGGCCTTAAGCTCGCCCGAGGCGACCATTTCGTTGAAGGCCAGACCCAGCCGGTGGCGATCGCCCAGGCCAACCCAGCAAATCCGCGCGGGCAGCCCCTGAAACTGGATCTTCTCGCGCGCCATGTCGAGCCAGTGATGCAGATGCGCGTCATCGGGCAGCAACTCTTTCACCTTGGCATCGGTCTTGTAGATATCTTCGGGATCGCCCGACAACGCCGCCCAGCGAAACGGGCCGATCCCGCGGCAGAACAGCGGACGGATATAGGCCGGGACAAAGCCGGGAAAGGCAAAGGCGTTGGTCACGCCCTCGTCAAAAGCGACCTGGCGGATGTTGTTGCCATAGTCGGTGGTGGGCACCCCGGCGGCCTGAAAATCGAGCATTGCGCGCACGTGTTGGGCCATGCTGGCCTTGGCGGCCTTGGCAACCGCGGCAGGATCGCTCTCGCGGCGGCTGAGCCACTCATCGACTGACCAGCCGACCGGCAGATAACCGTTGATGGGATCATGTGCACTGGTCTGATCGGTCAGCAGGTCGGGGCGCACGCCGCGTCTGAACAGTTCAGGCAGCAATTCAGCCGCGTTGCCGAGCAAGCCAACCGATAGCGGCGTCTTGGCTGCACAGCTTTGGGCAATCATCGCCAGCGCCTCGTCGATCGAGCTCGCCGCCTTGTCGAGATAGCCTGTGCGCAGCCGCATCTCGATCCGGCTGGCCTGACATTCGATTGCCAGGCAGGATGCTCCGGCCATGACTGCGGCCAGCGGCTGGGCGCCGCCCATGCCGCCAAGCCCCGCGGTCAGCAGCCACTTGCCCGACAGGTCGCCGCCATAATGCTGGCGTCCCATCTCGACAAACGTCTCATAAGTGCCCTGCACGATGCCCTGGGTGCCGATGTATATCCACGAACCTGCGGTCATCTGGCCGTACATCGCCAGACCCTTTTTATCGAGTTCGTTGAAATGGTCCCAGTTGGCCCAGTGCGGCACCAGGTTGGAATTGGCGATCAGAACGCGCGGCGCATCGGCGTGGGTGCGAAATATGCCGACCGGCTTGCCCGACTGGATCAGCAGCGTTTCATCATCTTCCAGGCGGCGCAGCGCAGCGACAATTGCATCGTAGCTTTCCCAGTCGCGCGCGGCGCGCCCGATCCCGCCATAGACCACCAGCTCCTCTGGCCGTTCGGCGACATCGGGATGAAGGTTGTTCATCAGCATCCGCAGAGGCGCTTCCGTCAGCCAGGATTTCGCGGTGCGCTCGGTTCCCGTGGCGGGGCGGATCACGCGGGCATTGTCAAGGCGGGTCATGCGCTTCCTTTCGCGAAGGCGATGCAGGCGGTCAGAACCGCGTGGAGGATCGGGAGGATTTCGGGCTGGGCAAGCAGCGGGGTGGGCCATGTGCCGGGGGTCACTTCGGCGGGCTCAATCATGTAGCCGCGCATTGCCAGTTCCATTTGCACGGCGTGGATGCCGCGTTCAGGGTGGCCGTAGTGCCGCGTGGTCCAGCCGCCTTTGAAGCGGCCATCGATGACGCAATCTGATCCGCAGATCCCGGCTACTTGTCGGGCCAGAGGCTGATCGCAGCTAGCGCCCGAATTGGTGCCGATGTTGAACTGCGGCAGTTCGCCGTCGAACAGGCGGGGCACGCGGCTGCGGATCGAATGGGCATCGTAAAGCACGACTTTACCATGTGTTGCATTCAGACGTTCAAGTTCTGCCGTAACGGCGGCGTGGTACGGATCGAAGAACGTCCGGCGGCGCCAGGAAATCTCGTCCTCTTCGGGATCAAAGCAGCGATAGAGGCGGTCGCCATCGAAAGTGGTGGTCGGGCACAGCTCAGTCGTCGCCATGCCTGGATAGAGCGAAGCGCCTGACGGATCTCGGTTGACGTCAATCACGCTGCGGCTGACCTGCGTGGCAATGGTGGTCGCGCCCAGATCTGCGGCAAAGGCGTATAGCTCGGCAATGTGCCAGTCGGCATCGCGGCGGGCAAGCCAGGGCGAAACGAAGCGGTCCTCGATCCCGCCCAGCCCGGTTCCGCCGTGGGGCAAGGCAACGACCAAGGGCGCTTCGCCGCGCTGGATGTGCAGCCAACCCGTCATGCAACGCCAGGCAGGTCGATCGCCGCGCTGTCCAGCAGCGCTCCGCTGCGCACCAGTGCGCAAGCTGCCTCGATATCCGGGGCAAAGTGGCGATCTTCATCCAGCGCGGGGACCCTGCCGCGCAGCACCGCATGAGCGCCTTCCAATGCGGCGCTGGAGTGCAGCGGACGGTGGAATTCGATTCCCTGCGCCGCAGCCAGCCATTCCAGCGCGATTACCGCTTCTACATTGGCGGCCATCCCGGCCAGCCGCCGCGCGCCGTGGGCAGCCATCGAGACGTGGTCTTCCTGGTTGGCGCTGGTGGGAATCGAATCGACGCTGGCTGGATAGGCGCGCTGCTTGTTCTCGCTGACCAAAGCGGCGGCGGTCACCTGCGGGATCATGAAACCGGAATTAAGGCCGGGGCGCGGGGTGAGGAAGGCGGGCAGGCCTGACAGCGCGGGATCGACCAGCATGGCCAGCCGCCGCTCGCTAAGGCTGCCGATTTCGCACAGCGCCAGCGCGATCATGTCGGCGGCAAAGGCCACCGGCTCGGCATGGAAATTGCCGCCCGACAGCGCCTCGCCGGTAGCGGTGAAGATCAACGGATTGTCGGTCACGCCGTTGGCTTCGGCCGCCAGCGTGGTCGCGGCCTGGCGCAGCAAATCAAGGCAGGCGCCCATCACCTGAGGCTGGCAGCGCAGGCAATAAGGGTCCTGCACCCGGATGTCATCGTCCAGGTGGCTGGCGCGGATCGCCGATCCGGCCACCAGCGCGCGCAGGGCAGCGGCGGTTTCGATCTGCCCGGCATGACGGCGCAGCGTATGAATGCGCGGATCGAACGGGGTGTCGCTGCCTTTGGCCGCCTCGGTGGAAAGCGCCCCGGTAACCAGCGCCGATTGCAGCGCGCGTTCGGCGCCAAACAGTCCGGCAAGGGCATTGGCAGTGGAAAACTGGGTGCCGTTGAGCAGGGCCAGGCCCTCTTTGGGGCCCAGTTCCAGCGCGGAAAGGCCGGTGCGGGCAAAGGCGCCGGTCACCGCCATCCGCTCACCCTTCAGCCACACATCGCCAACCCCGATCAGCGGCGCGGTCATATGGGCCAGTGGTGCCAGGTCGCCGCTCGCGCCAACCGAACCCTGGCAGGGGACGATCGGAACAATATCGTGCGTCAGCATCGCTTCAAGCAGCGCGATGGTCTCAGGGCGGACCCCCGATGCGCCCTGGGCCAGGCTCGCCAGCTTGAGCGCCATCATCAGGCGGACTACCGCGGCGGGGCTGGGCTCGCCGGTCCCGGCGGCATGGCTGAGGACGATGTTGCGCTGCAGGGCGGCCAGATCATCGGCGACGATGCGGACCGAGGCCAGTTTGCCGAACCCGGTGTTGATCCCGTAGACCGCCTCGTCCCGGGCCAGGATTGCCGCAACCGTCGCCGCGCTGGCGGCGATGGCGTCGGCTGACGCGGGATCAAGCGATACCGGCGCGCCGGTATAAACCGCGCGCCACTGCGCCAGGCTCACGGCGCCGGGGATCATCACGATCGGCTTCATTGTCCACTCCAGACGCGGGCATGGAGCGGGTTGAAGCCCATGCGGTAAACCAGTTCGGCAGGGTGCGCGACGTTCCAGATGGCAAGGTCGCAGCGCTTGCCGGCCTCAAGCGTGCCGATACTGTCAGCCAGCCCCAGCGCGCGGGCGGCCTGCACCGTCACGCCGCGCAGGCATTCATCAACCGTAAGGCGGAACAGGGTCGCGCCCATGTTCATCGCCAGCAGCAGCGAGGTGAGCGGTGAAGTGCCCGGGTTGCAATCGGTCGCCAGCGCCAGTGGTACACCGGCGGTCCGCAGCGCGCCGACCGGCGGCAGCCGGGTTTCGCGGGTAAAATAGAAAGCCCCGGGCAGCAGGACGGCGACCGTGCCGGCCTTGGCCATCGCTTCCACCCCGGATGGGTCGAGGTGTTCGAGATGATCGGCCGACAAGGCCTCGAACCGCGCCGCCAGTGCCGCGCCGCCCAGGTTGGAAAGCTGTTCGGCGTGCAGTTTTACCGGCATTCCCGCAGCCTTAGCGGCGGTGAACACCCGTTCGATCTGCGCAGGCGAAAAGCCGATCCCTTCACAGAACCCGTCGACCGCATCGGCCAGCCGTTCGGCGGCGATCTGCGGAATCAGGTCGTTGCACAGCATGGCTATGTAACGGTCGCTATCATCGGCATATTCCGGCGGCACGGCATGTGCACCAAGAAAGGTTGTGCGCACGGTGACGGCGCGTTCCCGGCCCAGCCGCCGCGCGGCGCGCAGCATGGCCCGTTCGGATTGGGGATCAAGGCCGTAGCCCGACTTGATCTCGACCGTAGTGACCCCTTCGGCCAGCAGGGCGTCAAGCCGGGGCAGGCTTTGCGCGACCAGATCATCCTCGCTCGCCGCGCGGGTGGCCTGCATCGTCGAGACGATGCCGCCGCCGGCGCGGGCTATTTCTTCATAGCTGGCACCGGCCAGCCGCTGCTCAAACTCGTGCGCGCGGTTGCCGGCGTGTACCAGATGGGTGTGGCAATCGATCAGACCGGGAGTGATCCAGCGCCCAGCGCAGTCGATCACCTGGGCATTGGCGGCCCGGGGCAGGCCCGCCGCTGGCCCGGCATAGGCGATGACCCCGCCGCTGCTGGCCACTGCGCCGGGTTCGATCACGCCCAGGCCATCTCCGGTCATGGTTGCCAGGCATGCATTGGTCCAGATCCGGTCGATGGTCATGGCGCTTGCGAATCCTCTCACGCCCAGTGTTGCAGAGTCCGCCAATAATGTATAGACATTATCGAAACGAAGGGAGCGCGATCATGTCCAGTGCAATCCACGCCGCTGCCGCGCTGCTTGCCCACGGGTGGGTGGACAATGCCCGCGTGGTGCTGGTCAACGGGATGATCACTGCGGTCGAACACGGCGTTGCGGCGCAACCGGATGACGAGCGGGCTGGCTGGCTGATACCCGGAATGCCGAATGTACACAGCCATGCCTTTCAGCGGGCGATTGCCGGGCGGGGCGAGGTGCGCGGCAGCGGCGAGGACAGCTTCTGGTCATGGCGGCAGGCGATGTACCGCTTTGTCGAGCGGCTTGATCCTGAAGCGATGCTGGCAATCGCCGCGATGGCCTATGCCGAGATGCTGGAAGGCGGCTTTACCCGCGTGGGAGAGTTTCACTATCTTCACAATGCGCCCGATGGCGCTCGCTATTGCGCTCCTGCCGCCATGGCCGATGCGCTGGCGCAAGCGGCGCGGGACACCGGGCTGGCGATGACCCTGCTGCCGGTGTTCTATGCTCATTCCGGGTTTGGCGCGCAGCCTCCGCTGGCCGAGCAGGCACGCTTTGTCAGCTCAGTGGATGACTATGCGATGCTCCATACGGCATGCAGCGGCGCATTGGCCGGTCTGGCTGACGCGGTGCTGGGTGTTGCCCCGCACAGCCTGCGCGCGGTGTCACCGGCGCAGCTGGGCGCGCTGACGGACCTTGCCGGATCGGCGCCGCTGCATGTCCATGTGGCGGAACAGCTGCGCGAAGTCGAACAGTGCGTGGAATGGAGCGGACAGCGGCCGGTCGAATGGCTGCTGGACCATGCGCCCGTCGGGCCGAACTGGTGCCTGGTCCATGCGACCCACATAACAGCCGCGGAATCCGCTTCCCTTGCTGCCAGCGGCGCGGTCGCGGGACTGTGCCCGGTTACCGAAGCCAATCTGGGCGACGGGCTGTTCCCCGCTCCGGACTATTTCGCCGCGCCGGGAAAGTGGGGCGTGGGGAGCGATTCGAATGTCCGCATCGACCTGTTCGAGGAACTGCGCTGGCTGGAATACGGCCAGCGACTGACCCTGCGCCGCCGCAATGTCGCCGCGCTTTGCGCCGGACAATCAACCGGGGCGGCACTGTTCGAACAGGCGGGGCAGGGCGGGGCACAGGCCCTTGGCGGTGCTTTCGGAATAGCGGTGGGCAATCCGGCAGACTGCGTTAGCCTGGACGCCGGACACCCGGCCTTTGCCGCAATTCCAGCTGCCCTGCGACTGGACGCGGCGATCTTTTCTGCCGGACGCGAGGCGATCGACGGGGTGTGGCGGCGGGGCCGCAAGGTGGTAAGCGCCGGGCGCCATCATGCCCGCGATGCCATCGCGGCGCGATATGCCGCCACCATCGCGCGGCTGACCGCATGACCCCGCCGCTGGGCGAAACGATCCGCGAACATTTTGAGCGGCAGATCCTGGCGGGCACGCTGGCCCCCGGTGCGCGCCTGCCAACCGAGCAGCAGATCATGGCGCAATTTGGCTGTTCGCGCATGACCGTTAGCAAGGCGCTGACTGCCCTTGCTACTGCCGGGCTGATCGAACGGCGCAAACGGGCGGGCACCTTCGTGGCACGGCCGCGGGTTCACTCGATGGTGCTGGAAGTGCCCGATCTGGCCGCGCTGGTAGCGGCGCGGGGGCAGGCCTATCGCTACCGGCTCGACCAGCGGGACACCGTGACAAGCGGCGAAGGGCACCTGGCCGGGCACCCTGCGCTGCACGTCTCTGGCGTTCATTTTGCCGATGACCGGGCAATGGCGGTAGAGGACCGGCTGGTCAGCCTGGCTGCCGTGCCGGACATCGCTGCGGCCGATCTCAATGCCGAGGCACCCGGCACCTGGCTGCTCCACCACGTTCCGTGGACCGAGGCGGACAGCCGGATCACGGCGCTGGGCGCATCGCCCGCCGAGGCACTGTTGCTGGGCGTTGAGGCGGGCACTCCGTGCCTGTGTGTTGAGCGCCGGACCTGGCGCGGGACCGATCCGATCACCCATGTCCGCCAGGTTTTCCGCGGCGACAGCTATGAACTGGTCGCTCATTTCGGTCCCGGCGCGTCATAGCCGTTGCCAATTTTAATTGAGCGGTTAAAACCTCTGCCAAACACGGTTCGGAGAGGCACCATGGCAATCAAGACCCGCATTACCGAAATGCTTGGGATCGATCATCCCGTTGTCCAGGGCGGGATGCAGTGGGTCGGGGTGGCTGAAATGGCCAGCGCGGTTTCCAACGCGGGCGGGCTCGGCATCCTGACCGGCCTGACCCAGCCCGATGCAAAGGCACTTGCCGCCGAGATCGAGCGGTGCCGCAGCATGACCGACAAGCCGTTCGGTGTGAACATGACCGTGTTCCCGACGATCAACGCGCCTGATTACAAGGCCTATGCCCAGGCAATCATCGATTCGGGCGTCAAGATCGTCGAAACGGCAGGCACCCCCGCGGTGCGCGAACTGTGGGAGATGATGAAGCCCCACGGCATCCTGATTTTGCACAAATGCACCGCCGTGCGCCACGCACTGTCGGCGGAACGCAACGGCGTTGATGTGATCAGCATCGACGGGTTCGAATGCGCCGGCCATCCCGGCGAAGATGACATTCCCGGCCTGATCCTGATCCCGGCAGCGGCCGACAAGGTCAAGATCCCGATGCTGGCCAGCGGCGGCTTTGGCGACGGGCGTGGCCTTGCCGCTGCGCTGGCGCTGGGCGCTGACGGGATCAACATGGGCACCCGCTTTACTGCGACAGTCGAAGCACCGATCCACCAGGCGTTCAAGGACGCCATGGTCGAAGGCGACGAACGCGCGACCGATCTGATTTTCCGTTCGTACCGCAACACCGCCCGCGTCGCGAAGAACGAAATCAGCCAGGCCGTGGTCGCCGCCGAGCGCGAGGGCAAGCCGTTTGAAGAAGTCGCCGGCCTGGTCAAGGGCGTGCGCGGCCGTGAAGGCCTGCAGACCGGCGATACCAATCACGGCATCTGGTCGGCGGGCATGATCCAGGGCCTGATCCACGACATTCCGACTTGCCACGAACTTGTGACCCGCATCGTTGCCGATGCCGAAGCCATCATCCGCCAGCGCCTCAACGGCATGCTGGCATAAGAGGAGAACCCCGATGTCCGAAGCCTATATCATCGACGCCGTCCGCACCCCGCGCGGGGTGGGCAAGCCCGGCAAGGGTGCCCTGTCGCACCTTCACCCGCAGCATCTTGCTGCAACCGTGCTGCAGGCGATCAAGGAGCGCAACCACCTCGACACCGCGACAGTGGACGACATCATCTGGTCGACTTCAAGCCAGAACGGCAAGCAGGGCGGCGATCTGGGCCGCATGGCAGCGCTTTCGGCCGGCTATGCCACCAGCGCTAGCGGCACGACGCTTGACCGGTTCTGCGGCGGCGGGATCACGTCGGTCAACCTGGCGGCGGCCACGGTCATGTCGGGCATGGAAGACTGCGTCATCGCCGGCGGGACCGAGATGATGAGCTATACCACGGCCCATGCGGCCGAACAGGCCAATGCCGGTCTGCCGCCCCGCCTGATGGGATCAGGCCACGACGCGCTGGATGAACTGCACCCGCAAAGCCACCAGGGCGTGTGCGGCGATGCCATCGCGACGATCGAAGGGATCAGCCGCGAGGCGCTGGACGCGCTGGCCCTGGTCAGCCAGCAGCGCGCCGACCGGGCGATCAAGGAGGGCCGCTTTGACAGATCGGTCGTGCCGGTGATGAACCCCGATGGCTCGGTGGCGCTGGACCGGGAAGAGTTTCCCCGCCCCGAAACCACGGCCGAAGGGCTTGCCAGCCTGAAGCCGGCATTCACCGGGCTGGCCGATTTCGACATCGGCGGGACCTCTTTCCGCAAGCAGATCAACCGCCGTTATCCGGACGTGGAAATCCAGCATTTCCATCATGCCGGCAACAGTTCGGGCGTGGTCGACGGCGCGGCGGCGATCCTGATCACATCCCCTGCTTATGCCAAGGAACATGGCCTCAAGCCGCGCGCGCGGATCGTGGCTTATGCCAACCAGGGCGATGATCCCACGCTGATGCTCAACGCGCCGGTCCCGGCAGCGAAAAAGGTGCTGGAAAAGGCCGGTCTGACCAAGGACGATATCGACGTCTGGGAAATCAACGAAGCCTTTGCCGTGGTCGCTGAAAAGTTTATCCGCGATCTCGATCTGCCGCGGGACAAGGTCAACATCAATGGCGGCGCGATGGCGCTGGGCCACCCGATCGGCGCCACCGGATCAATCCTGATCGGCACCGCGCTGGACGAACTGGAACGCTCGGGCGGGCGCTATGGTCTGGTGACGATGTGCGCAGCGGGCGGCATGGCGCCGGCGATCATCATCGAACGTATCGAAAGCTGATCCCACAACCAGGAGGGCCGGGAATGAGCGCGCTGACCTACGCAGTGGCGGGCCACATCGCCACGATCACGCTCAACCGGCCTGAACGGATGAACACCATTTCATCCGCAATGCTGGACGAACTGACCGCCACGCTGGTCCGCGCCAACGAGGATGACGATGTCCGCGTCGTGATCCTGACCGGCACCGGCCGCGCGTTCTGCGCCGGGCTTGATCTGAACGAGGCGACCAGCGGCGATGGTATCGGCGGTGGGCAGCGCAAGGCGCCGCCTACGCTCGATCTGCGCAATACTCCGCCCACCGTGCTGTTCGCGATGGACAAGCCGGTGATCTGTGCGCTGAACGGGTCAGCTGCCGGATACGGCATGGACCTGGCGCTGGGCTGCGATATCCGGATCATGGCCCATGATGCCAAGCTGGCGGCGGCTTTCGTCAAGCGCGGCGTCCTGCCCGAAAGCGGCGGAACCTGGTTCCTGCCGCGGATGCTGGGCTGGGCCAAGGCGGCGGAAATCATCTTTACCGGGCGCACGCTGACCGCCGATCAATGCCTGGCCGAAGGGCTGGTCAATGCCGTGGTGCAGACCGATCAGGTGGGTGATGCCGCGCTGGCCATGGCGCAGGAAATTGCCGCAAATGCGCCGATGGCGGTGCGCGCGGCCAAGCGCATGATGCGCATGGGCATGGACGAAACCTTCGATACCCACGTGCAGCACGTCTATCTGCAACTGCTGCCGCTGTTCGCCAGCGACGATTTCAAGGAAGGCATCGCCTCGTTCCTGGAAAAGCGGCCCGCGGCCTTTTCGGGCCGCTAGGCCGTTCGGCAAGCCCTTGCCGCGCGGCGCCCGGACAGGCATGGACGCGCAATGCACTATGACGTCGTGATTGTCGGAGCGGGTCAAGGCGGGGGCGCTGCTGCCATCCAGCTGCGCCAGCAGGGTTTTGCCGGAACCGTCGCCATGATCGGGCGGGAAAGCGAACCGCCTTACGAGCGGCCACCGTTGTCCAAGGAATACCTGCTGGGCGAAAAGACGTTTGAGCGGCTCTATATTCGCCCGCCCGAGTTCTGGGCGGGCAAAGCCATCGACATGATGCTGTCGGTCGAGATTACCGCGATTGACGCCAAATCCAGGACGTTGAGCCTGAGTGACGGGAGCACGATCACCTACGGTGACGTTATCTGGGCGACCGGCGGCGATCCGCGCCGGTTGATGATCCCCGGCGGCGAGCTTGCCGGTGTCCACGGCGTGCGCACGCGGGACGATGCCGATGCGATCCTTGGGGCGCTGGACGGGGTTGAGCGGGTGGTCGTGATCGGTGGCGGCTATATCGGGCTGGAGGCGGCTGCCGTGCTGCGCAAGCTGGGTAAAGCGGTAACCCTGCTGGAAGTCTTGCCGCGCGTGCTGGCGCGTGTGGCCGGACCGCAACTGTCCGCGTTCTACGAGGCTGAGCACCGCGCCCACGGCGTGGATTTGCGCACCGACATCGGGATTGACGCGATCCTGGGCGATGGCCGGGTCAGCGGCGTAAGGCTGGCAGACGGCAGTGAAATTGCCTGCCAACTGGTGATCGTGGGCATCGGAATAGTGCCCGCCGTCGGACCACTGCTGAGCGCCGGGGCTGCGGGCGGCAACGGGGTAGACGTTGATGAACTGTGCCGTACCAGCTTGCCGCACATCTATGCGATCGGCGATTGCGCGGCCCACGCCAATGATTTTGCCGATGGTGCGGTGGTGCGGCTGGAAAGCGTGCAGAACGCCAACGACCAGGCGGCAACCGCGGTCAAGGCGCTGCTTGGCGGCAGCGATGCCTACAAGGCGACGCCGTGGTTCTGGTCAAACCAGTATGACCTCAAGCTGCAGACTGTCGGCCTGTCGTCCGGTTACGACGGCGAAGTGGTGCGCGGCGATCCTGCCACCCGCAGTTTTTCGGTGATCTACCTCAAGGAAGGGCGGGTCATCGCGGTCGATGCGGTCAACATGGTCAAGGACTATGTCCAGGCGCGCAAACTGGTTGAGGAAGGCGCAGTGATCGCACCAGATGACCTGGCCGACGCCACAAGGCCGCTGAAGGAGCTGGACCGGGTTTAGCTTGAAAGGGCAACAGGCATTGCTGGCCGGCCGACAGCCTGACGCCAAGGCGTCAGATCCGCCCCGAAAAGGCTGCCAGCTTGGCTATCGGCCTAAGATGGCGGGGTTCCGTCGCTGTTAAAGATGTCGGCTGCGACTTTCCACTGGCCATCGACATTGCGCCAGACCACGACATATTTTCCGATTTCCTTTGTCGCTCCCTTCGGACCGTCAAGCGACAGTTCGTAAGTGCCGCGGTCCAGAGCCATGTCTCCGCCCGAGGCCACAACGATCTGATCGGCTTTGAAGGTCAGTCCAAAACCTGGCATCTTCATAAGCCCGCCCCAGGCCTTTTCCAACGCTGGCTGGCCCTGCGCAATCGGCGCGCCAGGCGCCATCATCGCTCCATCGGCAGTGTAAATCCTGGAAACCGCAGCAGCGTCGTGATTGCGGATCAGAGCCAGCCACTGTTCGTTGTTTTTGCCTATGGCCTGCTCATGCGCTGGCGCGCTGTCTGCGGCCAGCTTGTCCGAGCCGGCGTTTGGGCCGCAGGAAAAGAGCATGCCGCTCAAACCTGCTAATAATAGTGGGTTAGCTTTCAGCATCGGGTGTCTCCCCTTTGACTGTCCCGAACATACCGGAAGTCAGCACAATCGGCAACGCAGCCCGCTGTGACGGGCAACGTTGCCGCGGTGCAATCAGGCCCGGCGCGGGTGACTTTAGAGGATGGGTTGCGCTGTGCCAGGCCATTGGGCCTAGGCCGTATCTCGTTTGTAGCTGGGAAGGGCCAGCCCGCGCGAAATGGCAAGCCCGCGCAGGATGAAGCCGGCCAGCGCCGCCAGCATCCAGACCGGTGCGCGCGGCAGTCCGGCAAGGCTTCCCGCGACCACGAGCGCCGATGTCAGCGCGGCGGCGGTGACGTAGATTTCAGGCCGCATGATGATCGACGGGCGGTTGGCCAGCACATCGCGGATAACCCCGCCGACGCAGCCGGTGATGACGCCCATCATCATGGCCGGGATCGGCGCGACGCCAAATGCCAGCGCCTTGGCGGTGCCAAGCACTGCATAGACCGCAAGCCCCGCCGCATCCGCCCATTCCAGCAGCTGGCCTTCCCACCACCCGCGCGGGGTAAACCACGCAATCCCAGCCACGCCCAGGCACACCGCCGCGACATAAGGATCGCGTACCCAGAACGCCGGCGCCCCGATCAGCAGATCGCGCACCGTGCCGCCGCCAACCCCTGTAATCAGCGCGAAGAAGGTCATCGTGACAAAAGTCTGCCTCAGTCGCGCCGCCAGCAGCGCGCCGCTGAGCGCGAAGATCGCCGTGCCAGCCAGATCCAGCACGGGCGGCAGCGAAGGTAGCGCGGGGTTCATGCTGATGCCCGCCGTCTGCGGCGCAGCAGCAGGACCGTGCCCAGGACGCACGATGCCAGCGCGGATATGGCTGCCATGATCAAGACGGGATGGTGGGTATCTTCGCGTTCCACCGGGTCCATGATGTGCAGGCCCCACATGAAATCGTAAAAACGCCAGAACCGCGTGCGTACTGCTTCGATCTGGCCGCTTTGCTTGCCCACGTACACGTGTGTCCCGTCCGCCAGAACGACCTGCCAGACGGCGATCGGCTTGCGAAAGTCGAGCGGAACACGGTCGGCGGCAAAAAGCCTTGCCGAAACGGACTTGTCGCCGCCCACGATCTGCCGGGCAACCAGCTGCCGGGCTGCCAGCTCATCGAAATCGCGCAGCGCAATCCCGGCAGCATCGAAGCGGGCGATTTGACCGTCAATCAATTCGGCCCGTCCGGTGAGGCCGGAAGGTTCCAGTGTGTAAGTCAACGAACGGACCGGCCTGGTGAAGCCGGCGGGCAGGATGATGCGCGACGGATCGAAGGCGGGCCTGGTTTGCGCGATGCGCAAGTCATTTCCGCGCACCGTCTCGATCGGCCGCGCCACCATCACCAGCCCGCTAATCGTCCACAGCAACAAGGGGACCGCTGCGACCCAGCCCAGCCAGATGTGCCAGCGGGCCAGACGCTGCATGGCGGTGGACCGGGCCATGGCCGGTTCAGTCCTCGACCAGTTCCTCCAGCCGGGTCTTGACCGCCAGGATCCGCTGCGCCGCTTCGGTGAAAGTCGCCACTTCCTCGCGCCGGCTGTTGCCGCGGGCTTCCTTGGCCGCTTCGACATAGCCTTCCATGTCGGCTTCAAGGGCGTCGACGATGATCTCGATCTCGTCGCTGGAAAGTTTGATCGTATGGGTATCGGCCACGGGGTATTCCTTTGTTCGGCTTGGCTGCCCTTCATAGTGCGATCAACGCAGGCGAAAAGACCGAAACGGCGATTTTCCGGGGAAAGCAGCGCTATCGCACGATGCGGATCGCAGCCGTTCCTGTTCCCCACACCGGAAGATAAAGACCGTTGCCTGCCGCTTTCAGCGATCCGGTGCGCACATTGTCGATGCGCGCTTGAATCTGCACGCTGCCTTCGCGCGTGTCATCAATCGCGCGGCTTATCTTGCCAAGCAGTTCGTTGTAATCCTTGGTGAAGTTCTGGGCCAGGGCTTCGGCAATGGTGCCCGACAGCGCGGTGGTGTTGGCCAGTTTAAGCAGCAAGTTGGTACCGGTGCTGTCGGTCGTTCCGGTCACCTTGACGTCGGTGAACATTACCTTTTGCGTATTGGGCGGGTTGATCGGCAGCCCGGTGAGCCAGACCGTGCCTTTGGATTCGGCTTTGCCGCCGGCAGGATCGGAAGCCGTGAACGAAAGGCCCACCGCCACGCGGCCGCCGGTCGTGCCATAGGCCGTCACCTTGCCGAAGGTGGCCTTGACCGGGCCGAACCCAGGCACGTCAAACGGCCGGGCAGACCGTTTGACCAGGGCTTCGGAAATCACCGGTTCCAGTTCGGCATAGTCAGCAATCACGGGGATGAAGAACTGCAGGCTGCCCGTATCGGCGGCAAGCGGGCGCACCGATGGCAGTGCGCTGCGGGGCGGATCGGCAGGGCGGTCACCGACAAACGTCTCGGTCTGGGCTTTCATCCCCAGGCGCAGGACCAGCTTCGAGCCAGCCACGCTGTAGCCGCCGTACTGCAGTTCCTGCGGTGTTATGCGCATCCACACCGGGGGATTGTCACGGTTGAGGAGGACCGAGGTAAACGCCTCACCCCACGCTTTCTGCACTTCCTCGCGAAAGCCCAGCTTGTTGATTTCGGCGGGCAGAGTGCGTTCCAGCTTGGCCACCACACCGGCCAGCTTGTCGTTGGCAGCATCGGTCAGGTCGATTTTCTGGCCCAGAAAGTCGGCACCTGGCTCTCTGGTCCAGGCATAGTTGATGTCGACCGTGCTGCGCGGGTTCCAGTCGGGCGTCAGGTCCATCCGCACTGCAATGCGCACCTGCGCGCGGGCGGTGGCGGTTTCCTGCTTGAGGATTCCGCCAATGTCCTGCGCATGGATTACCGCGCTGATCGGCATCGTCACCACCAGGTCCTTGCCGTTCCCGCCCAGCGCAATGGCGCCGCGGGTCACCTGGCCAACCAACCGGCATTTGAGCGTGGGGGTCTTGATCTTGACCACCAGAACCTTGACCTTCCTGGACGGGACGCAAACCTGCCCGGGTTTGTCTATGGTCCACAATTGTCTGGGTATTTCGCGTTCCAGTGCGGCGCGCAGCGTGGTGAGATCGGCTTCGATCGGCACAGCGATGATCGAGCTTTGCGGCGGCGAGATGATTGTATCGGTAGCGCGGGGCGGGGCGCCGCCGGGGCCGCTACGGTCGCAGGCCGCAAGACCGGATAGTGCAGCCACGGCCAAACCAAACCGCGCCCAAGTTGAAATTGCCGTCATGCCCGCCCCCCTGTGCGCCTGTTGATGCGCAAACGCGGGGCGGGGCGTAACGTTCCTTAGATGTGGATCGGCTTGCCCATCACGCCCATCGCCGCTTCCTTCATCGCTTCGCTGTGGGTCGGGTGGGCGTGGCAGGTATAGGCGATGTCCTCGGATGTAGCGCCGAACTCCATCGCCACGCAGGCCTCTGCGATCATCGTCCCGGCGACGCTGGCAATTGCCCAGACGCCCAGCACACGATCAGTCCTGGCATCGGCGATGACTTTCACAAAACCATCGGGTTCGTGATTGGTCTTGGCGCGGCTGTTGCCAAGCATCGGGAACTTGCCGACCTTGATCTCGCCCTGTTCCCTGGCCTGATCTTCTGTCAGTCCGACCCCGGCAATTTCCGGCCAGGTATAGACCACACCGGGGATTACCGCGTGATTGACGATGCCGGTCTGCCCGGCGATGTATTCGGCCACCGCGATGCCTTCATCCTCGGCCTTGTGGGCCAGCATCGGGCCAGGCACGACATCGCCGATAGCCCAGACTCCGGGTATTGCGGTGCGGAAATCGTGGCCAATTTCGATCTGGCCGCGCGCGTTGGGGACAAGCCCGATCGCGTCCAGTCCCAGACCTTCGGTGTTTGGACGCCGTCCGATCGACACCAGCACGCAATCGGCATCCAGCGTTTCGGCCGCGCCGCCGGCTGCGGGTTCCAGTGTCAGGGTGGCGGTGCTGCCTTTTACCGCAACGCCTGTCACCTTGGTGCCCAGCTTCAGCGTCATGCCCTGCTTTTTGAAGATCTTGGCCGCTTCCTTGCGGATGTCCATGTCCATGCCGGGGAGCAGCTGATCGAGGAATTCGACCACAAGCACATCGGCCCCCAGCCGCCGCCAGACCGAACCAAGTTCCAGCCCGATCACGCCGCCGCCGATGACGACCATTTTCTTCGGCACCTTGGCCAGTTCAAGCGCGCCGGTGCTGTCGACCACCACCTTCTGATCGACCGTCACCCCGGGCAGCGGGGTAACGCTTGATCCGGTGGCGATGACGATGTTCTTTGCGCGGTAGCTTTTGCCCGCAACATCGACCGTGTCGGCCGCCGTGAACCGGCCATAACCCTTGATCCAGTCGACCTTGTTCTTCTTGAACAGGAATTCGATCCCGCCAGTCAGCTGTTTTACCGCATCAAGCCGCTGGGCGTGCATGGCGGGCAGGTCCAGCTTGGGGGTAACGATTACGCCCATCTTGGCCATCGCACCATTGGCGGCGGCATCGAAATATTCGGATGCGTGGAGCATGGCCTTGGAGGGGATGCAACCGACGTTGAGGCAGGTTCCGCCCAGCGTCTCGCGCCCTTCGATGCAGGCCACCTTCAGCCCCAGCTGGGCCGCGCGGATCGCCGCGACATAGCCGCCCGGGCCAGAACCGATAATCAGGACGTCGTAGTCGTATTCAGCCATTTCCATCTCCGTCGTCCCGGGCCTGACCCGGGGACCGCGTCAAAATCACAAATCGATCAGCAACCGGGTCGGATCCTCGATCGCTTCCTTGATGGTCTTGAGCGCGGTTACGGCCTCGCGCCCGTCGATCAGGCGGTGGTCATAGGACAGCGCCAGGTACATCATCGGGCGGATCACGATCTGCCCGTCACGCACGACCGGACGGTCTTCGATCCGGTGGAGGCCAAGCACTGCCGATTGCGGGGGATTGATGATCGGGGTGGACATCAGCCCGCCGAACACGCCGCCATTGGAAATGGTGAAAGTGCCGCCTTGCATATCCGCCATGGTCAGGGTGCCGTCCTTGGCGCGGCGGCCCAGATCACCGATCGCCTTTTCGATTGCGGCAAAGCCCATCTGGTCGACATTGCGCACCACCGGCACGACCAGGCCATTAGGCGCAGATACCGCGACTGACAGGTCCACATAAGGAAAATAGACGATTTCATCGCCCTGAATCTGGGCGTTGACCGCGGGAAAGTCTTTCAATGCCAGGCAGGCCGCCTTGGCGAAGAAGGACATGAAGCCCAGCTTGACACCGTGCTTCTTTTCGAAGCTTTCCTTGAACCTGTCCCGTGCGGCCATCACCGCCGACATGTCGCAATCGTTGAAAGTGGTGAGCAGCGCCGCGGTGTCCTGCGCATCCTTCAGGCGGCGGGCGATGGTCTGGCGCAGGCGGGTCATCTTGACCCGTTCCGCGCCGCGATCACCCGATACTGGGGCACCGGCGGCCGCTGCCGGGGCGGCGGCAACCGGGGCCGGTGCGGCAGTCTTTGCCGCTTCCTGCTTTTGACTGGCAGCTGCCACCACGTCTTCCTTGGTGATCCGGCCGTCCTTGCCCGATCCCTTGACCGTTGCGGGATCGATCCCGTGTTCCAGCACTGCGCGGCGCACCGCCGGAGAAAGCGCGGCGGCGGCATCGCCAGATCCTGCCGAAGCGGCGGGCGCCGTGCTGTCCAAAGCAGACGCCGCCAGGTCTTCCTTACGTTCGGCAACCGGCTCTGCGCCGGCGGAAGGGGCACCGTCCTCGATCGTGGCGATCACGGCGCCAACCGCGACGTTATCGCCCACGTTGACCACATACTGGCCCATCACGCCTGCTACCGGCGCGCCGACTTCGACCGCGACCTTGTCGGTTTCCAGGCTGGCGATGGGTTCATCCAGTGCCACAGCTTCGCCCGGCTTTTTCAGCCATTCGCCGATAGTGGCTTCAGCAACAGATTCGCCCAGGGTGGGGACTTTGACTTCGGTGGACATGGCTATTCCTCAGGCCTTCTTGCGGCGGCGGATTTCAGAACGGACCGACAGGCCCAGGGCATTGCCGATCAGCGCGCCCTGTTCCGCCTCGTGGCGTTTGGCCAGGCCGGTGGCGGGCGAGGCACTGGCGACCCGCCCGGCATAGCGCGGGCGGGTGACCTGACGCTTGGCGGCAATCAGCGCTTCCTCGATAAACGGTTCGACGAAGAACCAGGCGCCGTTGTTGCGCGGTTCTTCCTGGCACCAGACCACGTCTTCCAGCTTGGGCATTCTGGAGAACCGCAGCGCCAGCGGCTCGCCCGGGAAGGGGTAAAGCTGTTCCAGCCGGATGATCTGGGTATCGGTCACTTCGGCGGCGTCGCGTGCCTCCATCAGGTCATAGGCGACTTTGCCCGAACACAGGATCACGCGCCTGGTATTCGCATCAGCCGCGCCGCTGCGGTCGGACAGGATGCGCTTGAAATGCGCCTCGCCAACAAACTCGTTTGCCTCGCTCTTGGCCAGTGGGTGACGCAATAGCGACTTGGGCGTCATGATGATCAGCGGCTTGCGGAACGGGCGGTGCATCTGCCGGCGCAGCACGTGGAAATAATTGGCCGGGTTGGTAATATTGCACACCTGGATATTGTCCTGCGCGCACAATTGCAGAAAGCGTTCCAGCCGGGCCGAACTGTGTTCCGGACCCTGGCCTTCATAGCCGTGGGGGAGCAGCAGGACGAGACCGTTGGCGCGCAGCCATTTGGCTTCGGATGCGGCAATATACTGATCGATCACGATCTGCGCACCGTTGGCGAAATCGCCAAACTGCGCTTCCCACAAGACCAGTGATTTGGGATCGGCGCTGGCATAGCCGTATTCGAAACCCAGCACGCCGTATTCCGACAGCGGGCTGTCATGGACTTCAAATGTGCCGTGCGGGACGGTGCTCAGCGGCACGTACTTATGCTCGTCGGTCTGGTCGACCCATACCGCGTGGCGCTGGCTGAACGTGCCGCGGCCGGAATCCTGGCCCGACAGGCGCACCCCGAAACCTTCGGACAGCAGCGAGCCAAACGCCAGCGCTTCTGCCGTGGCCCAATCGAACCCGACCCCGCCGGCAAACATCTCGCGCTTGGCATCCAGCACGCGGGCCAGTGTCTTGTGGATTTTCACGCTATCGGGGACCGTGGTCAGCGTGCGGCCCAGACTGTCGAACAGCTTCTGTTCGATGCCGGTGTGGATGTTGCGGCGCGCGGTTTCGGGATCGGCCGGGGCGTGCAGACCGCTCCACCGTCCGGCAAACCAGTCAGCCTCGTTGGCCTTGTAGCCTTTGGATGCGTCGAACTCCTGCTCCAGCGTGCGCGTAAAGCGCATCTCGGCCTCGGGCGCATAATCCTTGTCGATCACGCCCTGATCGGCCAGGCGTCCGGCATAAAGCGTGCTGACTGGTGGATGCTGGCGGATCTGGGAATACATCAGCGGCTGGGTGAAGCTCGGCTCGTCGCCTTCGTTGTGGCCGAAGCGGCGATAACACCACATGTCGACCACGATGTCGCGGCCAAAGGTCTGGCGGTAATCAATCGCCAGCTTGCAGGCAAAGGTCACCGCTTCGGGATCATCGCCGTTGACATGCAGGATCGGGGCCTGGACCCCCTTGGCGACGTCAGAAGGATAGGGTGATCCGCGCGAAAACTGCGGGCTGGTGGTGAACCCGATCTGGTTGTTGATGATGAAATGGATGCAGCCGCCGGTGTTGTAACCCTTGACGCCTGAAAACCCGAAGCATTCCCACACGATGCCCTGGCCGGCAAAGGCCGCGTCGCCGTGGATCAGCACGGGCAGGACCTGCTTGTGCTTGTCCTTGCCGATATCGTCGCGGAACATCTGGTTGGCGCGGGCCTTGCCCAGCACGATCGGATCGACCGTTTCAAGGTGGCTGGGGTTGGGGACCAGGCTCATGTGCACCTTGATGCCGTCAAACTCGCGGTCGGTGCTGGTTCCAAGGTGATACTTGACGTCGCCCGATCCGCCGACATCTTCGGGATTGGCAGTGCCGCCCGAAAACTCGTGAAAGATCACCCGGTACGGCTTGGCCAGTACGTTGGCCAGAATGTTCAGCCGCCCGCGATGCGCCATGCCATAGACGATCTCGCGCACGCCGCGCTGCCCGCCGTACTTGATGACCGCTTCCAGCGCCGGGATCATCGATTCCCCGCCATCAAGGCCGAACCGCTTGGTCCCGACGTATTTCTTGCCCAGGAACTTTTCGTACTGTTCGCCGCGGATCACGGCCTCCAGGATCGCTTTTTTGCCTTCGGGGGTAAAGTCGATCGCCTTATCGCCGCCTTCGATCCGGTCCTGGATGAAGCGGCGCTCGTCCACATCGGCGATGTGCATGTATTCAAAGCCGACCTTGCCGCAGTAATTGCGCTTCAGGATATCCACCAGTTCGCGCATCGTGGCCCATTCCAAGCCCAGTGTGCCGCCCAGATAGACTTTGCGGTCCAGCGCCGCGCCTGTGAAGCCGTGGTATTCCAGGCTGAGGTCAGGCGGCAGATTCTGATGCGACAGGCCCAGGGGATCAAGGTCCGCTGCCAGGTGGCCGCGCACACGGTAAGTGCGCACCAGCATCATCGCGCGGATCGAATCGCCCGCCGCCTGCTCGATCGCCTTGGGATCGGTCGGCGCGCCGGCCTTGGCCGCAGCGGCCTTGACCGCCGCCTGCATCTGCGTGGGATCAAGCGCCGCTGTCAGATCATCGGCATCGCTGCGCCAGCCGGGCCGGCCCCAGCTTGGCCCCGGCTGGGGATCGTCGGGGAGGAAGTCGTGCGTTTCGTTGCCCATAGTACCTGTCCTGGGGAGGGAGGAGGAGCGGGAGTTAGCCCTTGAGCGCTTCGGCCAGCGTTTCACCCAGCAGGCTGGGAGACGAGGAAACGCGGATGCCGGCGGCTTCCATCGCCGCGATCTTGCTTTCGGCGTCGCCTTTGCCGCCCGAAACGATTGCGCCGGCGTGGCCCATGCGGCGGCCCGGCGGGGCGGTGCGCCCGGCGATGAAACCAGCCATCGGCTTCTTGCGGCCCTTCTTGGCCTCATCGATCAGGAACTGCGCGGCCTGTTCTTCGGCATCGCCGCCAATCTCGCCGATCATGATGATCGACTTGGTCGCGTCATCGGCCAGGAACAGTTCGAGCACGTCGA
>NZ_JAHEBV010000032.1 GCF_024642085.1 Novosphingobium sp.
GTGGTGGGCCCGGCAGGACTCGAACCCGCGACCTAGCCGTTATGAGCGGCCAGCTCTAACCAACTGAGCTACAGGCCCAAGCCGGATCAGGCTCGGTCACCCAGGCCCGGTCGGACGCCGCGCGGGTTAGCCGCTGTCGGGTGATTAGGCAAGGGCTACTGCGGTCATGATTTCACCGACGCTGGCAGGAGCGATCCGGCGGCGCTGAAGGTGTGTGAAAACTCCGCGCCACCAATCGTACAAAGCGTCCAGATCATCCTCGCTGCGGACATAGGGGGTATAGCCCGGAGCCAATGATGGACTGTGGAACGAGAAGACCAGCACCGGCAGGCCCATGTCGAGCGCGATATCGATCCCGCGCAGCGCTTCGGCCAGCGTGACACCTTCCGGAGTCAGGGGAATACGCTCCATCACCCCAAGCCGCGACAGCACACCGCGCAGCGGCGGTGTCCGCCACAGCCGCGGGTAAAGCCAATCACCGATCTGGCGCAGCAGGCCGGAATAGACCGTGGTCAGCGGCAGCTCCATCAAGCGCCGGTCGGCATCGATCCACCACGGAAAAAGCGGCAATCGGCGAAAATTGGGCCCCCCGGCAAAGCTGTAGTCAAAGTTGGAACGCACCGATGTGTCGATCGCTATCCCGCCATCTGCCAGCATTTGTGCCGTGTTGGGCCCAACGCCATAACGTCCCGCCCGATAGATCAGCGGCGCCGTGCCGAACGCCTTGGCAATAGTCTCGCGTAGCCGGGTAAACTTTTCCCGTTCAAGATCCGCTGGAAGATTACCAGCAAAGCTGTTGTATTCGGTCACGTCTTCGCTGTGCGGCGGGCTGACCCAGGGATGCAACTGCACCCCAATTTCTGCACGGCCAGCGGCCAGGGCCGGACGCAGGATTTCAGCTGCTGCGGGCGATGAGGCGATCGGATAATCGACCAGATAGATCGGGCAGATCCCGGCGCCTTCGCAAAACTCCTGAAAGCGTGCCAGCCGGGCGATGGTGTGGACCGTGTGGCCGGATCGGTCGATCGGCTTGTCCCAGTCAAATTCTTCCTCGGTATCTACCGTCAGGATGAACCGCTGGCCGAAATCAGGCGCAAATTGAACGGCACTCCCCGGTGCCGGGGGATCAGTGATGCGGATACCCGCCACAATGAAACCGTCCTTTGTCTATTTCCCCGCCGCGCTGACCTTGTCATCTGAGCCCTGACCGCCAGCGTCCTTATCGCTATGGGGCGATGGCGCTGCGGTCAACCCCGGCAGGACCAGCCGAAGACGATCGCCCTTGTGGACAAGCTGCCCGCCGGCGGCCTTGGCCTCTGCCGCAACCAGGCGCAGGGCAAACCCCACGCCGAATACCCCGGCCGCGATTACTTGCGGAACCGAACCCGCCGAAGTTTCGAACAGCGCCTTGTCATCGCGCGCGGCCAGGACCGCCGGTAGGCTGACATCGACCCTGATAGCCGATCCGCGGGGTTGCAGTTTGAGCTTGAGCACTTCGCCGGGGCCGGACACTCCTGCAAGGGTTGCAAGCAGCCGCCACACGATCCGTTCAACCTCGATCTGGGCCAAAGGCACCGCGGGCACAGTTCCGCTGATCTTGAGCGCAAATCCGCTGCCGCGCTGACGGGTGTGTGCCGCCAGTTGCCCAACGGTCGCCTCGACCACGCCGGCAAGATCGGTTTCGCCCGGTTCAAGATCGAGCGCGTCGCTGTCCAGTTTGGCCAGCCGCTCCAGTTCCTCGAACGCGGCCAGCATGCGCGCGGCATCCCCCGCTATCGTCGCGGCCAGGGCGCGGTATTCATGCGGGGTGGGGCCGAACAGCTGCTGCTGGATGACTTCGGCAAACCCCTGGATTGCGTTCACCGGGGTGCGCAGCTCATGCAGCATCTGGCGGATGCGATCAGATTGGCTGTCAGGCTTAGTCGGCAAAGCGGCAGCCGGGCTGGACGGCGCCGAAACCGGGCGCCGCATCCGACCGCGCCAGCCCAGGTGCCGCCCGGTCAAAGGGTCGAACCAGGGAGTGGCATCGATCTGCCAATCGCCGGCTATGGCGCGTGCCCCTTCCATCCGTACGCGCACGGCGCGAAGCGGCTGACGGCCGCGCAAGGCATCGCGCAGGGCAGAAGGCGGGGACGCGGTAAGCGAGGCCAGCGCCTGCCCGATCATCATCGGCGCAGTGCCAGGGTCAGACCAACTGATCCGTCCGGCAGCATCGGTGGCAAAGTCAAACGCACGAACATGCGCAGGGGCGTGCAGGATCGGATCTTCGTCCAGCGGCAACCGCGGCGCATCGACGGACAGCGCGGCGTCTGCTTCCTGGCGCGAGCGGCGATAGGCCTCGATCTTGCGGACGATTGCGCCGATGCCGTCTTCGTTTGCTGGAATCGAGGCACGAGCAGGAGAGACGAACGGTGCAACGTTTGTCTGCGCCGGTTCAGGGCCATCGTCGGCCGCGACGGACGAAGGAGGCTGCGCGGCTTCGCCGGCCGCAACCGCAGGCACGGCAGGAGGCAGACCGCGCTCGCGAATGCCCAGCCGGGCAAGGTGTGCCTCGACCGCAAGGCCCAGATCGCGGCGGCGGCGAACATGGCCGCGCGCGCCAATGGGCAGGGCCGGGATCAGATCAAGCCATTCGTTTTCGCTCAACTCTGCGCGGTCGACCGCGGCGGCAGCGATCTGCGACTCGTCACCGACAAGACTGGCAACCAGACGCGGCGAACGCAGCCGCAGCCCCTGGTCACGAACCATCGCGGCGCGGTCGGCCGCAGGAATTGTCGCGGCCAGCTGTGCCAAACGCGAAAACGCGCAATCGATCTGCGCTCCGCGCGCGTCGCTGGGCATGGTCCCCAGCAAATCGAGCAATTGCCGGAACTGAATCCGGCGCACCGCCGGGCCGTCCGCCCGAAGGCGCAAAACGGTTCCGAGGCGATCATCGAAATGCATTCAATCTCCGGTGCTGGCGCCCGCTCCTATAGCTAAAAGACGGACGCGCCCATGATACATAGCAAACTTGTCCCCAAGCTGTACTGGCAGCAAATGCAGCGTTGCAAAGCGGGACAATTGCGATATGAAATAATAATATTAGCACACGGCAGGGTCTCACCTGTGATTGTTGCGGATCAATGATTACAAGCCCGGGGCGTCGAGGGGGTGGTCCGGGACAGGCGCCAAGGGGTGGGTTGCATGGCAAATCTCGATACGATCGACCGACGCTTGCTGGCCGAATTGCAGGACGAAGGCCGCGTCACCAATGTGGAACTGGCCAACCGCGTCGGGCTGACCGCGCCGCCGTGCCTGCGCCGCGTCCGTGCACTGGAAGAATCCGGCGTCATCCGCGGCTACCACGCCGATCTCGATTCCTCGAAACTGGGTTTTGCCATAACCGTCTTCGCCATGGTTAGCCTCAAGAGCCAGGCCGAGGATTCGCTGCGCCAGTTCGAAGAAGCGATGCGCGACCTGCCCGAAGTGCGCGAATGTCATATGCTGAATGGCGAGATCGATTTCATCCTCAAGATCGTCAGCAAGGACTTGCAAAGCTTCCAGGAATTCCTGACCAGCAAGCTGACCCCGGCGCCGAATGTGGCAAGCGTGAAGACCAGCCTGACGATCCGGACGGCCAAGCAGATGCCTGGAGTGCCGTTGGAGTAGGTACCCCTCCGTCACGGCCTTTGGCCGTGCCACCTCCCCTTTTGTGCTTCGCAAAAAAGGAGAGGAACTTTTGCTTGCAACGATTGTCGGGTCAGCGGCGATTGATAAGCCATCGAATTGCCAAACCAACTGAAGCGGCAACGAAGGCTGTCGGTAGCGCAGCCATCAACCAAAAGCCCTTCTTACACGGAAGGTCTGGATCGCAATCACCTAGGGCATCGACTAAAGTTCAAACGAAGAACAGCGGAATCCCGGTAAAGGCCGCGATTACACAACCCCACCTGGTTCCTTTTGAAGTGCTGCTTTGGTATCGGTCGTAAGCCATTTGCGATTACGTAGCCCGCCCCGCCAACCACTCCTCCAGCCACTTGATCGTATAATCGCCGTGGATGAAGTCGGGTTCGTTCATCAGCGCCTGGTGCAGCGGGATTGAGGTCTTGACCCCGCCAATTACCATTTCTTCCAGCGCGCGTTTCAGGCGCATGATGCAGCCTTCACGGCTGCGGCCAGAAACGATGAGCTTGGCGATCATGGAATCGTAATAGGGCGGGATCTTGTATCCTGCATAAAGGCCTGAATCGACGCGGACGTGCATGCCCCCGGCGGCGTGATAATTGCTGACCAGGCCGGGTGAAGGGGCAAACGTCCAGGGATCTTCGGCATTGATCCGGCACTCGATCGCGTGGCCCTTGAACTCGATATCTTCCTGGCGCACCGACAGCGGCTTGCCATCGGCAATGCGGATCTGTTCGCGCACCAGATCGACCCCGGTGATTGCTTCGGTCACGGGGTGTTCGACCTGCAGGCGGGTGTTCATTTCGATGAAATAGAACGCGCCGTTTTCCCACAGGAACTCGATTGTTCCCGCGCCGCGATAGGCCATGTCGGCCATCGCCTTGGCAACGATGCCGCCCATGCGGTCGCGCTCTGCCGGGCTGATGACAGGCGAGGGGGCCTCTTCCAGCACCTTTTGATGGCGGCGCTGAAGCGAGCAATCGCGTTCGCCCAGATGGATCGCCTCGCCGTTGCCGTCTCCAAAAATCTGAAACTCGATATGGCGAGGATTACCGAGGTATTTTTCGATGTAGACGGTGGCATCGCCGAACGCGGCCTTGGCCTCGGACCCGGCTTGCTGGATCAGCGTCTCGAGCTCGTCCGGTCCGTTGCAGACTTTCATCCCGCGCCCGCCGCCGCCCGATGCGGCCTTGATGATCACCGGATAACCCGCCGCTTCGGCGATTGCCTTGGCTTCATCGATATCGCTTACCGCGCCGTCCGATCCCGGAACCAGAGGCAGGCCAAGCGCGCCTGCAGTGCGCTTAGCCTCGATCTTGTCGCCCATGGTGCGGATATGTTCGGGCTTGGGCCCGATCCAGGTGATCCCGTGGGCTTCGACAATCTCGGCGAACTGGGCGTTTTCGGACAGGAAGCCATAACCTGGGTGGATCGCGTCGGCATGGGCAATTTCGGCGGCCGAAATTATCGCTGCGGTGTTGAGGTAGCTGTCCTTGGCTGCCGGAGGGCCGATGCACACTGCGTGATCGGCCAGCCGCACATGCATGGCATCAGCATCGGCAGTGGAATGAACCGCGATCGTCTCGATGCCCATCTCATGGGCGGCGCGGTGAATGCGCAGCGCGATCTCGCCGCGGTTGGCGATCAGGATCCGGGATATTGCCATGAAAAGGGCCTAGCCGATCACGACCAGCGGCTGGTCATATTCGACCGGCTGCGCGTTATCCACCAAGATCGCCTTGATCGTTCCTGCCTTGGGTGCGGTGATCGGGTTCATCACTTTCATCGCCTCGATGATCAGCAGCGTTTCACCTTCCTTGACCGATTGCCCAACGGCCACGAAAGCGGCAGCGCCCGGCTCGGCCGAAAGATAGCAGGTGCCGACCATTGGCGATTTCACGGCGTTCGGATCATCGGCCGGAACGGAGGCGACGGCAGCCGCGGCGGCAGCGGGGGCGGCAATCAGTGGCGCCGCAGGCGCGGGCATCATGTGCTGCACGGCCGCAACCGGGGCAGGCTGGCGCGCGACCTTGATCTTGCGGTCGCCGTCTTCAACCTCGATCTCGGTAAGGCCGGTTTCAGCCAGCAGTTCGGCAAGTTCCCGAACCAGGCCGCTGTCGATGTTCATGCCGCTGGTGGTGCGGTCGGCGCTCTTTGCGTCGCTCATGCGATCCTCGTGATTGCTGTCGTTCATCGCCTATGCGCGGGGGCAGCCGCCCTGACAAGGGGCTATGCCGCCCTGTCCACACGCACCCGACGCTAGAGCGCCGCGGCCTTTTCCAGCGCAACGCGGTAGCTGTCGGCGCCAAGGCCCTTGACGCAATCGGTCGCCGCCATGCCGACATAGGACACATGGCGGAACGGTTCGCGCGTTTCGGGATCGGACAGGTGTACTTCTATTACCGGCACCGTGATCGATTTGATTGCATCGTGGAGCGCGATCGATGTGTGGGTATAGGCCCCGGCATTAAGCAGCACGGCGTGCACCCCTTCGAAATGGGCTTCGTGCAGCCAGTCGACCAGATGTCCTTCGTGATTGGATTGGCGCAGGTCGATTGCAAAGCCCAGCGCGGCGCCTTGCACTGTCAGCCGCTCGGCTATGTCATCGAGAGTGTCTGTGCCGTAAATCTCGGGCTGGCGGGTGCCCAGCATGTTGAGATTGGGTCCGTTAAGGACATAGATCGTCTTTTCGGCCATGGATCAGGTCACCGTCGGGCAGGGGTCAATAGCGGCGCCTTAGCCCAGCGCCGCTTTGCCGCAAACGCCTTACCGTGATTGGGCTTGTTCAAGCGCGCGGCGGACGTCTTCTTCGGTGGCCTGGGGCGGTCCGGCGGGGATCGGGTTTCCGTTCTCGTCGGTTTGCACTTCCTGTTCGGCATTGTCGGCGGCAGCAGGGGAACTGCTGCTTTTAGTGACGTTGCCGCTGATGCCGCCCGGCCCGGCCACTGCCATGTTGTCGGACGAGGAGGAACTGGCACTCGCACTGGCTGATGCAGCGGTGTCCGGCGCAGCGCTGGCCTGATCATCGGGCGCATCGCCGCTGCATGCAGCCAGCGCGGCGCAAGAAAAGGCAAGAGTGGCTGCGGTGCATAGGCGTTTCACGGTGCTACTCCGTCCCGGTTCTTAAAGTCTGTGCGACAGAATGCGCCGCTCCGCCGCATTAAGACAAAATCGTTACGCGAAAGCAACTAGGCCTGCGCAGCCTTGAACAGCTTACTTGTCGCTTCCGGCAATCTTGCCCCATTGGCGGGCCGCAGTATAGCCAAGGTAACCGGTCCCGAACAGGGCATACAGCGGCTCGGGAAGGCCTGAAAGGTAAGCGTTCATGCCGCTGGCGATGGCCAAGGCGCGTTGCGGCGCAAAGGCGGCCAGAATGCCCATCGGCAAGGCCCACAGCAGCAGAATATAGATGACATAAAGAAAACTGGGACGCGCCCGGCTCGTCCAGGGATCATGCGAATTGGCCTCGGCCACGATGGCAGACAGGCGGGCGTTGATTTCAGCCAGATCTTGCGTGCCCTGCAGGTGCAGCAGTTCGAGCTTGGCCTTGTCGCGGGCAGCCTTGTCAGGGATCACCTTGTCGATGATCGCGGCAATCGGGCCGATGAGCGCTTCGAGAATGGGCATAGTGGAAAAACTCCGGGGTGAAGGGAGCAGGCCAGATAACGAAATTACGCCATGTAGGAAAATGCCCGGTCAGTTGCCGCGCAGGTATGGGCATGATTTGATGATGTAGATTGCCTCCGCCATCAGCAGCCATTCGATGTCCTGCGCTTTGCCTTCACCATGCGGATGCCCAGGCCGCGCCTGGCATCGATTTTCGGCAGATGCTTAAGGGCTTGGACCAGCATCAATTGCGCTGCGCAATTTGCTTTGAAAGCCGGCTGAGCGGGAAAAGCGGGGCCGATCAGCGCGCACGTTGAGCGCAGAAGGTTGCCGTTCAGCACATCCCCCTCCCAAAACTCCACCCCATAGCGGTCCAGCCCGGAATAGCGGACGACCGGGCCGAACGCGAACCGGTGATTGTCCTTTGAAGAGTTGGCGTCCTCTAAAGCTTCGGTCGGTTGGGTAGACAGGTAAGTGCGCTGGACGAAGTCGATATGATTAAAGAAACCGGCGCGAATTGACGAAATGTAACGTTGGCCCCTCGTTTGCTGCGCGGTCGATGACGAACATCGGTTGCGGGAAGCTGGCATAGCGGCCTCCCGGGCTGATCCGGGCCATTTTCGAAAACTCGGCCACGCTGGCATTCCGGCTGCGCCGATCTGGCGCGGCAAGGACGGGCTGTGAAAGCGCAATACAGCACACGATCAGCAAGCCGTGCAGCAGCTTCATCCGTTACACGTTCGCGCGTGCATGCCCTGCCGCTGACAGGACCTGACGCACCCGTGCGGCAAGGGCGGCCGGATTGCTAATGCCTGCAAAAAAAATTGGTCGGGACGAGAGGATTCGAACCTCCGACCCCCACACCCCCAGTGTGATGCGCTACCAGGCTGCGCTACGTCCCGACCGGTTCCGTGGATCCCGCGCGTGGCGGGATCGGGGAAGCGCGCCTATAGGCATGGTAGTCGGTCTTGGCAAGCGGGTGCGCGCGTCTGCTGCCCGTCTTGAAGCAGCTTCCTGGAACGCCATCTCCATGTCCCCGGCGGGGAAGAGAAGGGGCGGCGCGTTGCCATCACCAACCATTGCTGCTAGGCGCGCGCCATCGCGTCCGGCACCGCCGGGCCCAACCGTTCAAAAGGCCAGTTTCGGACCATTATGACTGCTTCCACATTCGCACTGTCAGCCTCGGCCACTGCGGCCGGTTCGCCTCCTGGATGGGTCAGCTTCCTGCCGCTGGTAGGCATGCTCGTGATCTTCTGGTTCCTGATCCTGCGCCCGCAAATGAAGCGGCAGAAGGAACTGCAGGGCAAGATCGGCGGTCTGAAAAAAGGCGACCAGGTTTTGACCGCTGGCGGCCTGCTGGGGAAGATTATCAAGGTCGATGAACATTACGTCGACCTGGAGCTGGCACCGAACGTGAAGGTCAAGGCGCTGCGTTCGACCATCGCCGATGTCGTCCCGCCGACCGGCGGCAAGCCCGCTAACGACTGACCCGCAGGGTCCCGAAGCGAAAGCGACACGCATGCTCGATTTTCCCCGTTGGAAGCAGATCTGGCTTTGGTTCATCACCTTGGTCTGCGCGGTTGCTGCGCTACCCTCGGTATTTTCGGTTGCCGGGCTGGCTTGGCCTGCCGTGCTGCCCAATCCCAAGATCAATTTGGGTCTCGATCTTGCCGGAGGTAGCCACTTGCTGCTCGAAGCGAGCACGGACCAGGTGCGACGCCAGCGGCTCGAATCGATGGAAGAGCAGGTCCGCAACCGCCTCAAGCAAGCTGATCAGCGGATAGAGATCGGTGACATATCGACCAAGGATGGTTCGGTCAGCTTCATGCTTGCCAATCCCGCCCAGATCGATGCCGCGCGCGAACAACTGCAGACATTGACCGCAGGAGCAGGGCTGACCGGTCAGCGCGACTGGGACTTGCAGGTAATCGATGGCAACCGCATCGTCATGACCCCGACCCAGGCCGGGTTGGATCTGGCCGTGACCAAGGCGATGGAAACCGCGACCGAAGTCGTGCGCAAGCGCATCGACGCGCTCGGCACGCGCGAGCCGACCATCATCCGGCAAGGTAATGACCGCATCGTGGTTCAGGTTCCAGGTCTGAAGGATCCGGCGGCGCTCAAGGATCTGCTGGGCAAGACGGCAAAGCTTGAGTTCAAACTGGTCGATACGACCGCTTTGCCCAGTGACCTTGCGCAAGGAATTGTCCCTCCGGGCGATGAAATCGTCTATTTCGCCAATCCGGCCAAGGACGGCGCAACGCCGCTGGCGGTCAAGCGTTTGGGCGGGATCAAGGGGGATCAGCTGATCGACGCGAAGCCCGGCAACGATCAACAGAACAACCAGCCGATCGTGACGATCGATTTCGACCAGCAAGGCGGAGCCAAGTTTGCCAAGCTGACGACGGAAAACGTGGGTAAGCCGTTTGCGATCGTCCTCGATGGCAAGGTGATATCAGCGCCAAACATCAACGAACCAATCATTGGCGGCACCGCGCGCATTTCGGGCAGCTTCACGACCGAGAGTGCCAACCAACTGGCCATCGCGCTGCGGTCCGGTGCACTGCCGGTAGACCTCAAAGTGGTCGAGGAACGGACCGTCGGGCCGGACCTGGGTGCAGATTCAATTGAGAAAGGTATGATCGCCTTTGCCGTGGGCACGGTGACGCTGATGCTGTTCATGCTGGTCACTTACGGCCGTTTTGGCATCTACACTTGCCTTGCCCTGATCATCAATACGCTGATGATCCTGGGCATCATGGCGCTGATTGGCACAACGCTGACGCTTCCAGGCATTGCCGGGTTCGTGCTGACCATTGGCGCTGCGGTGGACGCCAACGTGCTGATCAACGAACGCATCCGCGAAGAAAGGGCGAGGGGGCGCAAGGTTACCCAAGCGGTGGAGTTTGGCTATTCCGAAGCCCGCAGCGCCATTTTTGACGGAAACATCACCAATGTTATTGCCGCCACGCTGATGTTCCTGATCGGATCCGGCCCGGTCAAGGGCTTTGCCATCGTGCTGATCATCGGGATCGCAACCTCAGTCTTTACTGCAGTGACGCTGACCCGGATGTGGGTGGCTGGCTGGCTGCGCAAATCGCGCCCGACCGAGCTGGTGCTGTAAGGAACGAACCCGATGAAACTCTTGAAGCTCGTCCCTGACAACACCAATATCCGTTTCCTGCGCTGGCGGGTGCCGTTTTATGTGATCAGCCTGTTACTGATTGCGGCATCGATTACCCTGGTGGTTACTCGCGGCCTTAATCTGGGCGTTGATTTTGTCGGTGGGCAAATGATCCGCGTAACCTTCGTCAACAGCGCCGCCGCACCGGTTGGTCAACTGCGTGAAGAAGTTGGCAAGCTGGGTTATGGCGAACCGACCATTCAGCAGTTCGGCAAGCCTAACGAAATCTCGATCCGGATGCACTTGCCTGAAGGCGGGGAAAAGGATGCGTCATTGGCTGCTGCCATGTCCAAGCGGATCGTCGCCGATATCAAATCAAGGCACCCCGATGTCCGGCTCGACGGCGTCGATTCGGTTTCGGGCAAGGTGTCGGACGAATTGTTCAAGACTGGGATCAAGGCACTCCTGTCGGCAATGCTGGCGATCTCGATCTATATCTGGGTGCGCTTTGAATGGCAGTTCGGGGTGGGCGCGCTGTTTGCGCTGTTCCACGATGTAACGCTGACGCTGGGCATGTTCGCACTGACCCAGTTGGAGTTTGACCTTAACATCGTCGCCGCCGTGCTTACTCTGATGGGCTATTCGCTTAACGATACGATCGTGGTCTATGACCGTATCCGCGAAAACCTGCGCAAGTATCGCCGGATGCCGCTTCCTGAAATGCTTGACCTTTCGGTCAACGAAACGCTCAGCCGGACAATCGTTACATCGCTTTCGGTGCTGATCACGCTGTTCGCGTTGCTGCTGCTTGGCCCCAACGTGATTTTCGGGTTTACTGCGGCGATCACTCTGGGGATCTTCGTGGGCACCTACAGTTCGATTTACATGGCCGCGCCGATCCTGATCTGGCTCAAGGTCAATTCGTCCAGCTTCGTTCCGGCCGAAAGCGCGCTGGACAAGCAGGAGCGCCTGGCGCGCGAGCGGGGCTAGTCGCGCCGCGCCAGCCGCTGCCAGTGCGCGACCAGTGCGGCTGCATTGGCATCCCAGCTGAACGCGGAAATTGCGGCGCTTACGCTTTCCGGTGAAGGGCGGGCAAACAACATCTCGCGAACTGCAAGAGCGATCGCTTTCGCATCGCGGGGCACCATGCGGCCCCAGGCGGGGTCGGTCAGCAATTCCTGCGCGCCGGCAATCGGCGTCGTGACGACCGGGGTTCCGCAGGCCAGCGCCTCAACCCAGGCATTTGCCAATCCTTCGCTGGCCGTCGGCAGCACGAAGACGTTCGCCGCGTTCAGCACCGCGGGGAGTTCCGCGTGCGGCACCGCACCAAGAAAGCGCACGCGATCGGACAGGCCCAGCCGCTCAGCCTGGCTGCGCAGCGCGTTCTCATCCTCCCCTGCTCCCGCTAGCAGCAAAATCGCGCCAGGAAGGTCGGCAAGCGCCTCAATCGCAAATCGCTGCCCCTTGCGCGCGATGAGCGCGCCGACCGTGGCCAGCACCACCGCATCGCGAGGCAGCCCCAGCTGATCACGGCATAAGCGGCGATCATAAGGGCGAAACAGGTCAGCGTTAAGGCCGGTGCGGTGCACCGAAATCCGCTCACGCGGCATGCCCAGCGCTGCCATATCCTCGATCAAGCCCAGCGATACGGCAAGCAATCCATCGGCCGCCCGGCCAGCTTCCAAAACCTGTTTGCGCGTGGCCGGTGCGCTGCCCCAATGATGAATATCGGCCCCGCGCGCCTTGATCGAAACGGGCCGGCCCAGCGCCTTGCCGGTAGCAACCGCCGCGGGCCCGTCGGGATAGAAGAACTGCGCGTCGATGACATCGAAAGGCTCATGTGTATGCAAGCGCTTGGCCAGCGGCAGCACAGCGCGCGCTTCAGCCCGCGCGTTGCGGTGGGCGCCAATGCTGGGGATCAGGCGGAAGTGGGGGCGCAGCACCTTCACACCGCCGCGTTCCTCGCTGCCGGAAAGCCGCGCGAGCGCCTGATATCGTGGGTGCAGCGATAGCGGAAAGGGCGGTATGCCCAGCGGGTTGACCATCACCAGGTCAACATCGCCGCGCTTGGCGACCGCCTGCATCTGCCGTTCCACGAAAACCCCGAAATTGGGGGTAAGGTCGTTTGGATAAAGCGTGGAAAGCGAGAGGACCCGCAAGCGCCTCACAGTGCGCGCACCAGCATTTCCGCCACGGCCAGCCAGGCTGGGTTTTCCACCACCACCTGGCGCTGGCCGGGATCAGGCGGAAGGATCGCGACGCGGCTGGCATCGCGGTCGATCATGCGGCCAAAGGCAAAGCGCCCGCCCGATCGCGGTGCCAGCACATCCCGGTTAAGCAGCCGCGCAAAGTCGGCCGGGTCGACGCGGCGTAGCCAGACCTGATCGCCGACGCGGTACTGCCCTGCCGGGCTTTCGATAGCCAGCGCCAGCAAATCGCCGTCTCCGGCCAGCGCGGTAGGCAGAATTGCATCGCGCGGTGCGGCCAGCGCTTCCGCCCCGTCAGCAGTCAGCCGGGCGACATATCTGGGATGGGGGGCCGCTTCTCCGCGAAGCAGCAGTTCAGGATCGACCGTCAGTGCGGCGGCAATACGGTTCATCCAGGTAAGCGACAATTGCCGGGTGCCAGTCTCCAGACGGCCGATCGTCTGCGCTGTGGTTGGCGGAGCGCAGCGGGCGGCGACATCAGCTAAAGTAAGGCCCATTTCACGGCGGATATCGCGAATGCGGTTGATCATGATTTGGCCTTTACGAACCGATTTGGTTTTTCCGCTTTCCTACAAAGCGTCCAATTTGGCAAGTGCCGCGCTTGGTTATCAGAACGGGAGTTTGTATGAAAAGGCATTTGGTGGACCGCATAATGACGCCCTTAGGGCCCGGTCGCGGTGCGCCGGTAAAAGGCGGGCGCAGGGTGACGGTCAATCTTGCCGAAAGCCCGCTGACCTGGCTCCATTCCCGCGGCCATCTCAGCGATCCGCAGCTTGCAGCGGGGGAGGCCCTGCGCCGCGATTACGAAGCGGCGCAGATGGTGCCGGGTTTGACCATGCGCTGGGATCCGGTCCGGGTGCAGGGCGGTCCTGCTGGCGGCTTGCTCAATGCAACCGAACGCCAGATCGCTGCGCGAGCGCGGTTTGACGGTGCGGTTGCGGCGGCGGGGCCGGGGCTGTCCGACGTGCTGTGGCGCGTGGTTTGTGCGGGGGAGACTTTGCCGGATGCGGAAAAGGCGCTTGCCTGGCCGGTGCGCAGCGGCAAGCTGGTGCTCAAGCTGGCGCTGGACCGGGTGGCAGGTTTTTATCGGATCGTATGACGACTCAGCCTTCGACCAGTTCCGCCAGTTCCAGCCACCGTTCCTCCGCCGCGTCCTTCTCGGCGCGGGCTAATTCGATCGCGTTAGTCAGCGATGCAAACCTGGCCGGATCGCGGGTGTAGAGCGCGGGATCGGACAGTGCACTCTCATCGCGGGCGATCTGGGCTGCAATTTCCTCGATCCGGGCTGGGAGGATTTCGTAGTCGCGCTGATCCTTGTAGGTAAGTTTGGCCTTTTTGGGTGCTGTCTCAGTCCGGCCATCGGCAAGCTCAGCCGGCGCCGGGTAGGGGTTAGGCGGTTTTCTGATCGCTGCGGCCCGCTGCGTTCGCTGCCTTTCCCAGTCGGCATAGCCGCCCGCCACCACATCGACCTTGCCGCTGCCGTCAAGGCCCAGGGTAACCGTGACAGTGCGGTCCAGAAAGTCGCGGTCGTGGCTGACGATCAGGACGGTGCCGTCATAATCGGCGATCACTTCCTGCAAGAGGTCGAGCGTTTCCAGGTCGAGGTCGTTGGTCGGCTCGTCCAGAACCAGCAGATTTGATCGCCGGGCAAACTCGCGCGCGAGCAACAGGCGTGATTGTTCGCCGCCCGAAAGCGTCCCGACCCGGGCATCCACCAAGCCGGGGTCGAACAGGAAATCCTTGAGATAGCCCTGGATATGCTTTCGCACGCCGCGCACGTCGATCCAGTCACCACCTTCGGCGAGCACATCGCGCACCCGTTTTTCGGGGCTTAGCACACTGCGCTGCTGGTCGATCATCACGCCGTGCAGCGTCTTGGCCAGAGCAACGCTGCCGCTATCGGGCTCCAGTTCTCCGGTCAGCATACGCAGCAGGGTGGTTTTGCCCGAACCGTTGGCGCCGACCAGGCCGATCCGGTCACCGCGCTGGATGCGCAGCGAAAAGTCCTTGATGATCGTGCGTTCACCGAACCGCTTGGTTACCTTGTCTGCGGTGATGACAGCCTTTGTTTTTACATCATCAACCGCCAGCTTCATCTTGGCCGCGCCCTGCGGACCCAGCATCGCTGCGCGGGTAGCGCGCATTTCCCACAGCTTTTCAAGCCGCCCCTGGTTGCGTTTCCGCCGTGCGGTAACGCCGCGTTCCAGCCAGTGCGCTTCGATCTTCAGCTTGGCGTCCAGCTTGTCGGCGGCGCGCGCATCCTCGGCGTAGATCTGTTCCATCCACGCTTCATAGCCGCCAAAGCCGATGTCCTTGCGGCGCAGCGATCCCCGGTCGAGCCAGACGGTCGCTTTGGTCAGCCTTTCCAGAAACGTTCGGTCATGGCTGATCACCATGAAAGCGCCGTTATAGCGTTGCAGCCAGCCTTCCAGCCAGTCGATCGCGGCAAGGTCCAGGTGGTTGGTAGGCTCGTCCAGCAGCAGCAGGTCCGGTTCGCTGGCAAGGGCCCGGGCCAGCGCGGCGCGGCGCCGTTCGCCCCCGCTAGCGCTTTCGGCATCGCGGCTCATATCGATGCCCAATTGTCCGGCGATTGCCTCGATCGCATGGCGGGGCGGGGCGTCCTTGCCGTTCAAGGCAAAGTCCATCAGCGTGGCATATCCGGTAAAGAACGGGTCCTGTTCCAGCATGACGATCCGGGTGCCTGGCTGGATCGAGCGAGTGCCCTTGTCGGCCTCGATCTCGCCCGAAACCAGCTTGAGCATGGTGGTCTTGCCCGCGCCGTTGCGGCCGATCAGGGCCAACCGGTCACGGGGGGCGATGTGCAGGTCCAGATCGCGGAACAGCCAGCCCGATCCCTGGTGCAGGCTCATGTGTTCCCAAGAGAGGATCGGTGCGGCGGCCATAGTGCCGCGCGGCCTAGGGGCTTGCCCCCGCGTTGACAAGGCCGGGCGCGCGGGGGAAGAGGTGCGGATGCGAACAGTCTGGCTGAATGGTGAGTTCTTGCCCGAAACCGAAGCTCGGGTATCGATCTTCGACCGCGGGCTCAATTTCGGGCAATCGATTTACGAAGTGACTCCGGTAATCGACGGCCACTTCTGCAACTGGCCGCATCATCAGGCGCGGCTGGAGCGATCCAAGGCGCTGGCCAGGATTGAGGACCAGACCGACTGGCCAGTTGTGCTGGACGAATTGATCGCGCGCAACGGGCTGAACGAAGGGCGCATCTATCTGCAAGTGACGGGTGGAGCGCCGGATGACCGGGCGTTTCCTTTGCCCGACCCGGCGGTCCCGGCCACGCGCTTTGCCTTCACCCAGGCCGATAGTCTGCTGGCCAATTCTCAGGCGGAGCAAGGACAACGGGTAGTGCTGCGGCCTGATTTGCGCTGGCAGCTCCGCTCGGCCAAGACCACACAGCTGCTTTATGCCGTGATGATGAAGGCCGAGGCGCGCGAAGCCGGGGTGGACGACGCCTGGCTGGTCGAGAACGGCAATATCACCGAAGCGACCAGTTCCAACGCCCACATCATCGACGCACGCGGGGTGCTGGTATCGCACCCGGTCGATCACGGCGTATTGCCCGGCGTGACGCGAATCAGCGTTATCGAAATTGCCCGGGAGCTTGGCCTTGCGGTGGAGGAACGGCCCTTCAAGCCGGCCGAATTGTTATCTGCGCGCGAGGCGTTCATTTCAGGCGCAGGAACTCTGGTCGTGCCGGTGATCGAAGTTGATGGGCAGCCCATTGGCAATGGCGGTCCCGGCGCAGTCACTGCGGATATTCGGCGGCGGTATATCGAACGTCTGCGCGGCACCTGACCGGAACAAGGCGCTGGGCCCCTCGTTACCTGAGCAGGCCGGATTGGTTCAGGAGTTTGAAAATGAAGCGCTATGCCGCCGTCGCAGCAATTGCAGTCGCTGCCTTTGCTTTCCCCACTGCCGCTGCGGAAATCCAGATCGCTTCGGCAGGGCCGGTGGTTGAGCTTACTGTCAGCGACAACGTCAACGCCAAGCCCGACGCCGCCACCGTGTCAGCAGGGGTGACTACGCGGGCAATGGGAGCCAACGAAGCCGCGCGCCTGAACGCCGTACGCATGGACCAGATCATCAACCGCCTGAAGCAGCTGGGTGTTGCCGCCAGTGACATCCAGACTAACAGCTTCTCGCTCAATCCGCTTTATAGCTACAACAACAGCAATGAAGGCCGCCAGCCCACGTTTCTGGGCTATGACGTAAATAATCAGGTGACGGTGAAGCTTCGCGATATAGCCAAGATCGGCCCGGCACTGGACGCTTTGGTAGCTGCTGGAGCCAACAGTTTCAGTGGACCCAACTTTGTGCTCGACAATGATACGGCAGCGCGCACGCAGGCTCGCAAGAACGCCTTCACCAGTGCCGAGGCGCGAGCACGCGAACTTGCCGGATATGCCGGTTTCAAATCGGTGAGGCTACTTGAACTTTCAGAAGTGTACCAAACCATGGGCGGCGGATATTTCAGGGGCGAAAGTGCCGTAAACGTTTCGTCGGTCAGTTCGCAAACAGCGACTCCGATCCAGCCGGGCCTGGTGGGAATCTCTGCCCAACTGACAGTAAAGTACGAGATGATCCGTTGATTGGTGAACTTTCGCCTGTGTAACTATTCATGGCGCGTTCAATGCCATGTCGGTAGAGCGCCGCATCATGAAGACCCCTGCGATCCTTGCCGCCTTTGCGATGCTCTTGTCTCCGCTGCCGCTCCTTGCCGGCCCTGGCGGAGAGCAGGGACAGGCTCGCAAGGAACTGCGCGCCGGCAATGTGCGATCGCTGCGCGAGATCGAGCAGCGCGTGCTGCCATCAATGAACGGATCGCAATACCTAGGTCCGGAGTACGATCCGGCGGCCATGGCCTATCGGCTCAAGTTTATTCGCCAGGGCCGCGTAATCTTTATCGATGTGGATGCGAGGACTGGCGAAGTTATGCGCCAGTCGCGCTAGGCGGCTTGCTTGACGGGCGTGGGGATTGTCCCCATTTGATGCGCACCATTTAGGGGATTTTTTGCGATGCGCATCCTTATCGTCGAGGACGAACCCACCCTCGGCAAACAGCTCAAATCGACGCTTGAAGCCACCGGCTATGCAGTCGACCTGTCGACTGACGGAGAAGACGGGCACTTCCTCGGCGCTACTGAAGAATATGATGCGGTCGTGCTTGATCTTGGTTTGCCCGAGATTGACGGTCTGACCGTGCTGGGCATGTGGCGCAAGGAAGGCCGAAAGTTTCCGGTCCTTGTGCTTACGGCACGCGATAGCTGGTCGGACAAGGTCGCCGGGCTTGATGCCGGCGCCGATGATTATCTGGCCAAGCCGTTTCAGACCGAAGAGCTGATTGCCCGGCTGCGCGCCCTGATCCGCCGGGCTTCGGGTAACACCAGCAGCGAACTGATCGCAGGCGATGTGCGGCTTGATACGCGGTCTGGCCGGGTTACGCTGAACGGCGAACCGGTCAAGCTGACGGCGCAGGAATACAAGCTCCTGTCCTATCTGCTGCACCACAAGGGCAAGGTCGTCAGCCGCACAGAGCTGATCGAGCATATCTACGATCAGGATTTTGATCGCGATTCCAACACCATCGAGGTGTTTGTGACCCGCATCCGCAAAAAACTGGGCGCCGATGTGATTACCACCATCCGCGGACTTGGCTACAGCCTGGACGATCCCGCGCTGCCGCGCGGCTGACCGCTGGATGAGCGAGCAGGAACTTCCCGCTCAGTCTGGTGCGGGAGTGGCGCATACCGGCTCGCTTTCGCGGCGGATGATGCTGATCGCGGCAGGGTGGATTGCGGTTCTTTTGCTGGGCGGAGGCATCCTGCTGGACCGCACTTTGGCCAATCTGGTCACGCGCAATTTCGACAACCAATTGGGCTACATGTTGACCGCGATGGTCGGTTCGGCCGAAATCAGTTCGGACGGAGAGGTCTATTTCAACCGTCCGCTGGGCGACCAGCGATTTCTGGAACCCAACAGCGGACTTTATTACCAGATCAGCGGAGCTGGGCACGATGACTATCCGTCACGTTCGCTATGGGACCGCACGCTGTCGGTCAGCAACGATCATTTCGACGCCCAGCCGCACACCTACAATGCCGAACCGTTGAAGGGCGAGCCGCTGCGTATCATCGAACGTTCCGTTATCCTGCCCGGGAGCGAAACGCGCTGGACCTTTGTTGTCGCGGAAAGCCGACAGGAACTCGACGACCAGATCCGCCGCACCCGCTCGATCCTTGTGTGGAGCTTCGTTGTTCTGGGTCTGGGCCTGATGCTGATGGCAGCGCTGCAGACGTGGTATGGGCTGGGTCCGCTGCGCCGCGTTCGTCTGGCGATCCAGCGGATGCGAACCACCGGCGAAAACCGGGTGACTGAGCCTTTGCCGCTGGAAGTCGCACCCCTGGTAGACGAGCTAAACGGCTTGCTCGCTCATTCGGTCAGACAGGCGGAAGAGGCGCGGACCCACGCTGGAAATCTGGCTCACGCGCTCAAAACCCCGCTTACGGTGGTGATGAACGCAGCCACCGCGAAAGCTCCGGACTTGTCCGATACAGTAATCCGCGAAGCAGCCGTCATGCGCCGGCAGGTGGATCATCATTTGGCCCGCGCGCGTGCGGTGGGTCGCCGCGCAGTCGGCCAGGCCAGGGCAAACGTGGGCGAAAGTGTCGAGGCAGTCCTGCGCGCGGTGACCGTGCTTTACGACCAGACCCGCTTCGACCTTGACGGTGATCGCGAGACGGCGGTGGCGATCGAACGACAGGACCTGGACGAGATCCTTGGTAACTTGATCGAGAATGCGGCAAAATACGGCGGCGGCAGTGTTTTTGTTACCATCGATCCCGGCAAAGAACTGCAATTTTGCGAAATTTGGGTCGAAGATGACGGGAAGGGCATTCCGGAAGAAGAACGCACCCGCATCTTTGATCGCGGCGCGCGGCTGGACACTGGCAAGCCCGGCACCGGGCTGGGCCTGGCCATTGTTCGCGATGTTGCCGAAATCTATGGCGGATCGGTGACACTGGACGAAAGCGAGGATCTGGGCGGGCTGCTGGTGAAACTGCGCCTTCCGCGCGTGCGGGCCTGACCGCCTATTTGGCGGCAGCCTGCTCGTGATGCCGGATCACTTCCTGAATGATGAAGCGCAGGAACTTCTCCGAAAACTCGGGGTCAAGCTGGGCATCCTCGGCCAGTTTGCGCAGGCGGGCAATCTGCCGTTCCTCACGTCCCGGATCCGACGCAGGAAGGGCGTGATCCGCCTTGTAGCTGCCCACAGCCTTGGTGATGCGAAATCGTTCGGCCAGGATGTGGATCAGCGCGGCATCGATATTGTCGATGCTGGCGCGAAAGCTGGCGAGCGTCGGGTCGGTTTTGGGCTCGGACATAATCGCTGCGCTAGCATGACTTTTTGCGCAAGACCATTGCCCGCTTTGCACTTGCCTTGGCGCGTCGGCGCGGGCAATGCCCTGCAGCAATGAGCGCCGAAATTGTCCCCTTGCGTCCGCGTGATAGTGCGCCTTCGCTGGCCCCGATAATGGCCCTGACCGCGTCTGGCATGAACGCAGTCAATGCGGTCATCCTTGAACGGATGCAAAGCGAGATTCCTTTGATACCGGCGCTGGCAGGCCATCTTATTGCCGGCGGGGGCAAGCGGATGCGCCCGATGCTGACGCTGGCCGGGGCGGCATTGTGCGATTATACCGGGACGCGCCATCACAAGCTCGCCGCAGCGGTTGAGTTCATACACACGGCAACGCTGCTGCACGACGATGTGGTTGACGGTTCGGAACTGCGCCGGGGCAAGGCGGCGGCCAATCTGATCTTTGGCAATCCAGCCACTGTACTGGTCGGCGATTTCCTGTTCACGCGAAGCTTTGAACTGATGGTCGAGGATGGGTCGCTGCGCGTGCTCAAGATCCTGTCAGGGGCGAGTTCGATCATTTCCGAGGGCGAGGTCGATCAGCTTACCGCCGCGCGCCAGATTGACACCAGCGAGGAACATTACCTCAAGATCATCGGCGCCAAGACTGCCGCGCTGTTCGCTGCTGCGACCCGAATCGCCGCCGTGGTGGCCGAGAAAGGCGAGGCAGAAGAGCGCGCGCTTGACGCATATGGCCGCAATCTGGGTGTTGCATTCCAGCTTGTCGACGATGCGATGGACTACGATTCCGATGCCGGCGAAATGGGCAAAGGGCAGGGCGACGATTTTCGCGAAGGCAAGATGACGCTTCCCGTGATCCTGGCCTATGCCCGCGGGGACGAAAGTGAACGCACATTCTGGCGCCAGGCGATAAGCGGGCATCGCAACCGGGACGAAGATCTGGCCCATGCGGTCAGCCTGATCGCGCGCCACGACGCGGTAAGCGCCACGCGGGAACGGGCCCGTCACTATGCCAGCCGGGCAATCGATGCGATTGCCGGCTTCCCGCACAGCGAGGCCCATGCCGCAATGATCGAAGCGGCCGAGTTTGCAGTCAGCCGCAGGGCCTGATTCGCCAAACCTGTAGTACAAGCGCAGCTTGTCGACGGTGACACTCAACCCGGCGTGAGATGGCTTGTCCGCGCGGTGGAATGCAGAAAAAATTTACCCGCTTTTAACCACTTGGGCCACAAATTCAGTGTGCTTGGGGGCCAACGATTTGACCAGAAAATCGAGGGTCCGAACGATGATTGAATACCATAACTCCCGCGCTGCCCGGATCATAGGGCCGCTAAGCGAAGTCCTTACCCGGGACAGCCTGCCGCCGCCCAACACCACTCGCTGGGTGGCCAGCCGCAAGGCCCAGGTGGTGGCAGCGGTTCAGGGCGGTCTGCTGACCCTGGACGAAGTGATGGCGCGCTACAGCCTCAGTCTTGAGGAGTTTTACTCATGGCAGCGCGCCATGGACCGTGCCGGCGTATCCGGCCTGCGCGTTGCGTGGTCGTCTGCCGATCGCGCAGCAAGGCGCCGTGATCGTCCGCAATCGGCTCCGGCTGCATTGCAGCGCCGTCAGGAACTGGTCGCGGTCTGAACGCCCGCGCACCATGCACAAGGTTTACCAGCTTCGCCGATGCCCCCCAGCATCGCGAAGACCCCAAGCCGCCGAGGGTCCTTACCCCCTGGTCTCCGAGCGGGACCCTCGGCGCACGGGCTTGACCTGACCAGTCCAAGCCGCCACTCCAGTTGCGAACGACAACCAATCGCATCGGAGCATCGCCGCAATGGAACGCCGCCGTCTGGGAAAATCCTCTATCGTCGTGTCCGATATCTGTATGGGTACGATGACATTTGGCAGCCAAACCGACGAGGCGGAAGCCATCCGCATTCTGGATGCCTGCTTCGATGCGGGCATCGATTTCTACGACACCGCCGAAGGATATCCGGTTCCGCCCGATGCCAAATGGGTCGGCCGCACCGAAGAGATCGTCGGCCGCTGGCTCAAGACCAAGCCGCGCGACGCAATCATTCTGGCAACCAAGGTTTCCGGCCCCAGCCATGTCTGGTTCCGCTCACCCTTGCGCAGCGGCATGACGTCTCTGGATCGGCGCAACATCATTACTGCGGTGGAAGCCAGCCTGACCAAGCTGGGCACCGATTACATCGACCTCTACCAGACTCACTGGCCTGACCATGACTTGCCCTATGATGAGACAATGGAAGTGCTCGACGAGCTCGTCCGGGCAGGCAAGGTCCGCGTTCTGGGCTGCTCTAACGAGACAAGCTGGGGCCTGATGAAGAGTATCGCCGCGTCAGAACGGCTGGGCACGGCGCGCTATCACACGATCCAGAACAATTTTAGCCTCAATAACCGGCGGTTCGAAGATGAACTGGCCCAGGCTTGCCGGAAGGAAGGCGTCAGCCTTATCCCCTATTCGCCAATCGGCGGCGGGGTACTTTCCGGCAAATACAACGACGGCGCCCGTCCCGAAGGCGCGCGGTTTACGCGATATCTTGACATGGAAGGCCGGCACTCTGCCATGGGCAGGCGGTTCGTGAACGAAAAATCACTCGCTTCCACCGGGCGTTTCGCGGCAATCGCCCAGAAAGCAGGCATAAGCCCAGTGACCATGGCGGTCGCCTGGTCCAAACAGCATGATTTCGTCGCCTCGACCATTGTCGGGGTCAGCACCTACAGCCAGCTGGCCGACATTCTGGCGGCCGGGGACGTAGTGTTGGAAAAGGACACGTTAAAGGCCATCGACAAGGTGTCGAAGGAGATCATGTACCCGATGGGTTAGGAAATCAGGCCGGCTTGACAGCGGCGCGCAGGCGTTCACGGATCCTGAAGCGCTTGTCGACAAACAGCGGAACCACGACCGACAGGGTGATGCCAGCCAGTGAGCAGAACCCGAGCCAGATCGCCATCAGCGTTCCGCCTGCCTGGTACATTCCGTAAAGCACAGGCCCCGCCAGCACGATACCGCGGACTTCGTTGAGCACGAAGGCGGCAATGGCCGATTTCAGCAACAGATCGACGAAGGCGGCAAGAAACGTTGTCATATCCATGGTGATGCCATGAACCCCTTACGAAACGGTTGATGGGCGCTGGGGAAAGGCTATCCCGGCGCCGATGAGCAAACTGCCGATCCAAGCCGTGATGGCTGACCTGCTTGGTGCCTTGAGGCAGAGCAACGGCGCCGTGCTGATCGCGCCGCCGGGTGCGGGCAAGACTACTGCGGTTGCTCCGCAGTTGCTTGAAGAAGAATGGTGCGGCGGCATGGTACTGCTCCTTTCGCCGAGGCGCGTGGCCGCGCGCGCCGCAGCCGAACGCATGGCCGAGCAGCGTGGCGAAGCGCCGGGCGAGACGATTGGTTATGCAACGCGGCTGGACAGCAAGCGTTCCAAGCGAACGCGCATTTTGGTGATGACCGAGGCAATTTTCGTGGCAACGATTCTTGCTGATCCCGATCTTCCGGGTGTGTCGGCTGTGCTTTTCGACGAAGCGCATGAACGGCACCTCGATTCCGATCTGGGTCTGGCGCTCGCAATCGAAAGCCAGACAGTCTTGCGTCCTGATCTGCGCTTGCTGGTGATGAGCGCCACGATCGACGGGTCGCGGTTTGCTTCCCTGCTTGGCCAAGCTCCGGTTATTGAAAGCGCCGGCAAGAGCTGGCCATTGACGATCCGTTGGTTGGGCGCGCGGCCCGAGGTGCGGATTGATGAAGCGATGGCTTCCGCAGTCGTGACTGCCTGGCGAGAAGAAGCTGGCGATCTGTTGGCCTTTCTGCCCGGAGTGGGCGAGATTGAGCGCACCCGCGAACGGCTGGCCGAACGCCTGCCCGGTGCGCTGGTCCTGCCGCTCCACGGGCAATGCGAGCCTGCCGCCCAGCGCGCGGCCATTGGCCGCGATCCCGGCGGGCAACGCCGAATTGTTCTGGCCACGGCTATCGCCGAAACCTCGCTTACGCTGGACGGGGTTGCGGTGGTCGTCGATGCCGGTCTGTCGCGCCGCGCCGAGTATGACAAAGCGGCGGGGGTCACACGGCTGGTCACTCACCGGGCAAGCCAGGCCGCCGCCGCGCAGCGT
>NZ_JAHEBV010000011.1:0-54055 GCF_024642085.1 Novosphingobium sp.
CCCGGAAGGACTGGAGCCGGTCAAAATGGTCGTTGGCATCAAAGATCTCGACCTTGCGACAGCCGCCGGGGTCTCCAAACTTGAAAAACGCATCACTAACGTGATCGCTCGTTTCTGCGGGCCGCCTCCCAGGGCGGCGAAATGGCAAATCAATGATAGCAAGGCCTGCAGCGAGTACGCCTGGGCCAGCGCGCGGCCGCAAATGGAAAGCGCGGTCAGCCGTGGCGGGAACAATTGAACCGTCCCCTTTGGCCGCCGGGGTCATACCGGCTCAAGCGGCTGATGTATCTTTGGCATCGAGTGAAGTTCGATCGGATCGCCAACGGATATGGTGCCTCCCGCGACAACAATCGCCATGACGCCGCACCTGCGGATTAGGCTGCCGTTGTCCGCCAGGCTGAGCGTGGCCGCCATCAGGCCCTTGGCAAGCCCGTCGATCTGACGGCAAGGATTGCGCAAGCCGGTAATTTCGATCACCGCTTCCTGTCCCAGCTGCAATCGCGTCCCGCGCGACAAGCCAAGCAGGTCCACCCCGCGTGTCGTCACGTTTTCGCCAAGCTGGGCAGGCGCAACAGCAAAACCTTGCGCCGCGAGCTCTTCAAACAGTTCAGCATGGATCAAGTGGATCTGGCGTAAATTAGGCTGAAAGGGATCCTTGGCGATCCGCGACAAATGCTGGACTGTCTGGCCGGCGTGCGCATCACCTTTGGCTCCCCGTCCGGCAATAAGCGTCAATTCGCACTGTTCAATCTTTGAGAAACGGTGCGCCGGGTCGCTGGCCAGGGCAAGGATCGTGGCGCTCATGACGGTCAGGCTATGGGACCGCTGCCAGACGGGCAAGCAGATGCTGCGGTTTTCCTACATCATGCGCGTTCTATAAAACCTGGGCCATGATCGCAGCATCCGCAGCCCCTGTCGCCCATTTCACCGCTTGGACTGGTGTGGTCAGAGCGCCGCTGACTTTTTTCAGATGGGGCGGCCCTGTCAACTTTGTGAACTTCGGACCACTCGACAGGTCCAATCAAGTCTCATAGGAAAACCGAAACAACCAGAACTGGATCCTTCGAGAGATGCCGCTTCCCGCCCCGTTCGATCGCCTTCGCCTGCCCGTCATCGGTTCGCCGCTGTTCATCGTTTCTGGACCCGAACTGGTGATTGCCCAGTGCAAGGCGGGGATCGTCGGCTCGTTCCCGTCGCTCAACGCGCGGCCCTCAGGCGTGTTCGACGAATGGTGTCACCGGATTACCGAAGAGCTGGCCGCGCACAATCGCGATAATCCCGATCGTCCGGCGGCGCCCTTTGCCGTCAACCAGATCGTCCACAAGTCGAATAACCGGCTGGATGAGGACATGGAAGTCTGCGCCAAGTGGCAGGTCCCGATGATCATTACGTCGCTGGGCGCGCGTGAAGACCTGAATAAGGCGGTGCATGGATGGGGCGGGATCGTCATGCACGATGTGATAAATGACAGGTTCGCCCGCAAGGCCATTGAAAAAGGCGCTGACGGGTTGATCCCTGTGGCGGCTGGGGCTGGCGGCCACGCCGGGGTACTGTCACCCTTCGCCCTGATGCAGGAAATCCGCGAGTGGTTCGAAGGCTTGATTGCCCTGTCTGGCTCAATCGCCTGCGGCCGTTCGATCCTGGCGGCGCAGGCGATGGGCGCCGATTTCGGCTATATCGGCAGCCCGTGGATCGCAACCAAAGAGGCAAATGCGGCTGAAGGTTACAAGAATGCGATCGTCGACGGGCGGGCCGACGATATCGTCTATTCAAACCTCTTCACCGGAGTTCACGGAAATTACCTGCGACCCTCAATCGTCGCGGCGGGTATGGATCCCGACAATCTGCCGGTCAGCAGTCCCAGTGCAATGAACTTTGGATCGGGCGGCAACACCGAAGCCAAGGCATGGAAGGATATCTGGGGTTCGGGTCAAGGCATTGGTGCCGTTACCGCGGTAGAAAGCGTGGCCGACCGGGTTGACCGGCTGGAAACTGAATATAACCATGCTCGGCTGGAATTGGCGACCAAGGCGCGCATGACGGCAAGCTAGCTTACTGCGTCTTCTGTCGCTGGCCACAACGCATTGGCCATGGCATCCAACTCGGCAAAGTCGATTCCGCTGCCCAACGGATCGTTGCGATTGAGCCGAAGCCGGCGCTGCTGATCAAGAAGGCGTCGGCGCAGCGCGCGTTGCAGCAATGCAAGTCGCTCGTAAGCTTCGCATAGAGCGATTTCGGGCGCGGGCAAACGCGTTGAAGACCATGTCTGTTCAATCTGGCCAACACGTTCCATCACCATGGCGTTGTAGGTGTTGTGCGGGCCGCGGTGGAGCGGCAGTCCATGGCGTATCGCAGCGTCGTCATTGGCCGGCAGGAGCAAGCCATTGGCGCGGAAATCGTCAAAGCACAGGCGGTCTGTACCGATGGCTGCAAGCATCGGTGTGAAAGCGGCCTTCTTGAGGATTTGGCGCGGCAGGATGTGATGCCGCTGCAGGCCGCCGTCATAATCAGGCGCGTTTCTGCAATTGACCGCACGAAAGCGAATGCAGTCACGACGTTTCGGGGGAACAAAAGGGATACCCCGCACCCGTTCAGGCAAGGTTTGTTTTCCGCCGAAAAGACAACCTGCATAAGATCATTTGCGTACCATGACCCGAAGCTGCGCCCCGCCTCTGACCGGTACGGCAAGCAGAACCTCTCCATCGGCGCCGGTAAACTCGCGCGGCGAATCGACCGGACCGCTGGTGACCAGTTCGTGGATCAACCGCACCGAAATACGGGCAACAGCGCCCGCAGAGAGAGAACGTTCGGGCTCGAACCGAAGTTCCTGACCGATCAGAAGGCCAAGGCCGAGCGAGACCATCGCGCCATTGCTTTCTCGCCGCAGCGACGTCAAGCCAAGTGCAGGAAAGGCACCACCATTAAGCCAGTCACCCACCACACGGCGGTAATATGCCGGTTCCATCCAGCTTCCTGCGGGAAGCCAGCAGACCGCCCGGACATGGGGCAAGGCGGCGAGCCTATTCCCTATCGCGGCCAGAACGCGAACAACCGGCAGCAGACCGCGCCCAGCCGCGATATGCTGCCCTGGTCTGAGCGCGATCGGTTCTCCACGGGGCAAAGCATCGATCCCCAGCAATGCGCCTGGGCCAGGCATCGGCGAAGGTCCGGCCGGCGGCAATCCATGGCAATCAAAGGTCAGGCCGCTGGCCAGCAGTTCCAGCCACCCTTCTTGCGGATCCGGCCGGTGACTGATTGAAAAAGCGCCTTCCGGCCCCGGTGTCAGTCCTGCTTCTGCGATAAGGTCTGCGTGGGGTCGATGCCCTTCCGCAAAGACAAGCGAAAGGACCGTGCCGTCAGCAAGCTCGCAATTGTTGCGTGCATCAACGATGACTTAACCCCGATCTGTTCCAAGTAACACTTATGTCTCTGGCACTTATACAATGGTTTAGTCGAGTCCTGACGCATTCGATTGTTCGATTTCGGTGCTAATTGCATCAATGTGTCAAAACAGTCCCACGTCGAGGCCTTCGCAAAGCGCCGCACCTAGATCGAAACATTGCTGCGCAATCGCCTGTTCAATCACCTTTGGCGCCAATATTTGCTCAGGCGTCTGAGCCCCCAGGTTAGCGATCAGAGGCTCAGCAACGCGGCGCAGCCGCCAGCCTGTCACGATCCGGTCGATCTGGGCTTGCGCCCCGCGGCCATCGGACCCAGCCGCAATGGCGGTGGCATAGGCCCGTCCTTCGATCTGCCCAAGCAACGGATAATAGCAGCGATCGAACATGTCTTTCATCATGCCGCTCATCGTGCCCAGGTTTTCGGGACAAACAAACAGATAGCCGCTAGCGTTCAGCAAATCCTGCGCCACAACGTCTCCAGCATGGATAAGCCGCGCCCGGCCTGCTGCACCGCGGTCAGCGCTTTGCGCCATGGCGCGCGATGCGCCGGTTCGGCTGTGCCAGACAATCGCCAGCATCAATTTCTCCTGAGACAATTCGCCTGGGATTGGTCCGACATGCCATACCGCGTCAACTGCCGGCCGTCATCGACTGGGCCTTTGCGCTGAGGCCGCAATAGGATAGCGCTACAGGTATGTCTGCACCGCACGCTTCCGTCCTTGGCCTTGACCGTTCACTTTCCGGTCGCTTGTGGCGTTGGCGCGGCGGCAACATGAATCTCGGTGGCGGCGCGGCAACGTTGGATCACGACCTGGTCACACAATTGTTGTTGTCACGCGGCGTGGCTCCGGAAGATGTGGAGCGCCACCGCAACCCCTCATTGCGTGCCTTCCTGCCTGATCCGTCGCAATTCCGCGACATGGACGCCGCCGCAGAACGCCTGGCTCAGGCGGTCCTGACTCAGGAACGCGTAACTGTCTACGGCGATTATGATGTTGATGGTGCAACCAGCGCCGCGTTGCTGATCCGTCTGCTTCGTGATCTGGGGCTCGATGCGGGATACTACATTCCAGATCGCTTGCTTGAAGGGTACGGACCTTCTGGCGCAGCACTGGTTCGTCTGGCCGAAGAAGGATCAAGTCTGATTGTCACGGTCGATTGCGGTGCAATGGCGCATGAGGCGCTAGGCATGGCCCATGCCGCCGGGGTGGACGTGATCGTGGTGGATCATCACAAGTGCTCGGCCGAACTTCCGCTGGCTGCTGCCCTGGTCAATCCCAACCGGCTGGACGAAAGCGATACCGGCGCGGCGCATGGGCATCTTGCCGCTGTTGGTGTCGCATTTCTGCTCGCCGTCGCCATAGTACGCACCTTGCGCCAGCGCGGTTTCTTTGACGGCAGAAGCGAACCAGACCTATTCGCGCTGCTCGACATCGTGGCGCTTGGCACAGTTGCCGACGTGGCGGCACTCCACGGGCTGAACCGCGCACTTGTGTCTCAGGGCCTGAAGGTCATGGCAAGGCGCGATAATATCGGCATGGCCGCACTGATCGATGCCAGCCGGCTTAGCCGAGCGCCCACTTGCAGCGATCTCGGTTTTGCGTTGGGCCCGCGGATCAATGCCGGTGGGCGCGTTGGCGAATCGACTTTGGGCGTGCGGCTCTTGATAACGGAAGATCCCGACGAGGCGCGCGCTATTGCGTCGCAGCTTTCCACCCTTAACGAAGAACGCCGCGCGATCGAGGCAGAAGTGCAAGAGGCCGCCGAAGCCCAGATTGCTGCCCAGCACAACCGAGCGGTTCTAACAATTGCGGGCCACGGTTGGCATCCGGGCGTGATCGGAATTGTCGCCGGGCGAATTAAGGAAAAAACCGGCAAACCTACGCTAGTCGTCGCGCTGAATGCGGACGAGCATGGCAACGGCAAAGGGTCAGGACGTTCGATTGCCGGTGTCGATCTGGGTGCAGCGATCATTGCCGCGCGCGAGCATGGCCTGTTGGTGGCTGGCGGAGGGCACGCGATGGCGGCAGGGCTGACCATTGCCGAAGGCAAGATCGACGCGCTCGGCGACTGGCTTGACAAACAACTGGGCAGCACCGTTTCGGTCGCCATGGCGAACCAGGCTATGCTGTTGGATATGGCGATTGCGCCAGGCGGGCTTGTGCCAGCTCTGGTCGAAACCATGGAGAGCGCTGGCCCTTTTGGTGTTGGTTGGCCAGGGCCGCGCATAGCGGTCGGGCCAGTGCGGCTGGTCAAGGCTGATGTGGTGGGCACCGATCACTTGCGCCTTATCGTGCGCGGCGATGATGGCACCAGCTTCAAAGCCATCGCCTTTCGCGCGGCCAACAGCGAAATGGGTCAAACCCTGCTTCACGCCACGCACCAGCGCCGGCTGTGGCTGGCCGGCCGTGCCAAGATCGATGATTGGACATCGCGGCCTGCGGCAGAACTTCATCTGGAAGATGCAGCGTTCTGTGATTGAGACATTCTTGCCAGCGAGGGCTTGACCCTTTTCCCGTGCTTGCCTAAAGGCGCGGGCCTGCCCACGGCACACCCAGTGAGGCCCCTTCGTCTAGCGGTTAGGACGCGGCCCTTTCACGGCTGAAACACGGGTTCGATTCCCGTAGGGGTCACCAACGGGAATGCCGTGGGCGTTTTGGTTCTGCGGCCCCTTCGTCTAGCGGTCAGGACGCGGCCCTCTCACGGCTGAAACACGGGTTCGATTCCCGTAGGGGTCACCACATGGTAATACATGGGCCGCATTTGCGTCTGGCATCATCACCAACCCCTTTCTAAAGCAATCCTGATGAGACCTGTGCGACCCATGCCCTGGCCAAGCGCGATCCTTGCCGCGGCCACTGCTGCAGCGATAATCGCCGCGGGCGTCAGTGCGTGGATCGCCCTGATAGTCTTGATTGTCTGGATTGGCTCGTTGTGGCTGGCAGCCCCTGAGCCGGAGATTTTACCGCCGCGCGTAGATTTGGGCGAAGTCTCGCGCGATGCGGTGCGCGAGACCATCGAGCCGCTTGGCCATCCCCTGCTGATCCTGGATGGCCGGCGGATTCTTGTCGCAAATGCTGCTGCGCGTGCGGCCCTTGGCACTCATGTTGTCGGCCAGGACGCGCGCATTGCGCTGCGCCATCCCGATGCCATGCGATTGCTCGAGATGGACGATAATGACACGGTCAGTATCGCCGGATTCACCGGGGGGCGCAGCTTATGGCAACTTACCCGCCGCCGCGTCGATGATGAGCGCTGGATGATCGAAATGATCGATCGCACTGCAGAATCGGATGTCAGCAGGGCTCACACCGATTTTGTCGCCAATGCCAGTCATGAACTTCGCACGCCTCTTGCGGCGATCATCGGCTATGTTGAAACCCTGTCAGATGGCGGTCCGGCGGTTGACGAAACGACGACCAAGCGATTCCTCAGTGTCACCGAACGCGAAGCCAAGCGCATGCTAACCTTGGTCGAAGACCTGATGACATTAAGTCATGTCGAAGCCGAAAAGCACGACAGGCCAGATGAACAGGTCGACCTTGCCAAATTAGTCCGCCGAGTGCTGTCGGAAATGAACGCCATGACAGGCAAAGACCGCATCGTGTTGAAAGAAGCAGTCGACCAACCACTTATCAAAGGCGACGCCCGTCAGCTCGAACAGATCCTGCGCAACCTGATCGATAATGCCATGAAATACGGATCACCCGACGCGGCCGTGAACGTTGCAATATTGCGTGACGGAGCTTCGGAGTTGATCGTGCGCGTAACGGATCAGGGCCCCGGAATCGGGCCCGAACACCTGCCTCACCTGACACGGCGCTTTTATCGCACCGATCCGGGAAGAAGCAGGGCCTCGGGCGGAACGGGCTTGGGCCTTGCGATAGTCAAGCACATAGTCGAGCGACATGGCGGTCAACTGGAGATATCAAGCCAGCTTGGCGAAGGCACCCAGGTCAGCGTCACCCTGCCTGCCTTGCGGCACGCAGGGGACTGACCCGGTCAGAAGTTTGCGCTGACAGCAACGGTGGCCACATGGTCCATGTTATCCGGGCCATTTCGGACAATGCCGAGCTGGTTCAGGTAGCCGACATCAAGACTGACCTGCTTGTTGAGCGGGACAGAAACGGTCACGGCATTTCGCATCCGGTCATAACCGTCGACCCTCTGGAATGCTGTAGTGTTCAAGTTTACAAAGCTTTCGTGGGTAACGTTTAACGATGATTTGCCGACAAAAGGCATGCTGGCCTTGAGATAGGGGCGCAAACGCCAACCAGTACCGGCGACGTTATCGCGCCAGCGCTGTTCCATTCGCAGCCTTGCACCCAACTTGATCGACCCCAGTTTGGCGATGTTGTCGAATGTCACCTGTTCGCGAAAGCGGTGCTCCATCGCGACGAAATCGCTCGATCTATATGTGGGATTGTGAACGTATCCAGCCGCAATTGTGACTTGCTTCGTTATCTTGTAATTTAGCATGGTTGAGTTTTCTAGCTCGTAGAAACCGCGTGCTTCTCCGGAGCGGGCGACCAGTTCATTGGTGATCTTGAAGTCAGGCGAAAGGGCTACTCCCACACTGAGTGTCTGCCAATACTGGGTGTCCTCATTCGCGTAGCTCGGACTGGCAAGCGCCAGCGCGGGCACGGTAGCGAGAAGAATTGTCTTGCGCATGATCTTGGTTATCCCTGTGCGATAGCTTCGGGGTGGCCATTAAGTCCGTTCTGTGACACTTCAATGACGCTTTGCCGCGCTAATTAGACAAGCGTACGACGTTGCGCGCGTTGTCACCATGCTGTCAGTGCACCGACAGCCATTGTCACGAAGTTGTCACGAAACCCAACCAGAGCGGCGGCAACATCCGCGAACGAGAGAATCGCCATGACCAAGAAAATGCTGACTTTTGCCACCGTCATTTCCGCCTCCGCGCTGCTTGCAGCTTGCGGCGGTGCGCAAAGCTCGTCACGTGATCAAATCCGCGCCGTTGGTTCGTCGACGGTTTATCCGTTCGCCAAGGCAGTTGCCGATTCGCTGGCAAAGTCGAACGCCGCGATCAAGTCACCGATCATCGAATCGACCGGAACGGGCGCAGGCATGAAGCTGTTTTGTGCTGGCGTTGGCGTTGCCTTCCCCGATATTGAGAACGCATCTCGGCGAATGAAGAAATCCGAGTACGAAGACTGTGCGAAGAACGGCGTCGAAAAGATTGCAGAAGTGCAGGTCGGCCTGGATGGTGTGGCTTTTGCTGAATCCAAAGGCGGCCTGGGTATCAAATTGACGCCTGAAGACGTCTACAAAGCGCTGGCCGCAAACCCTTACGGCAAGGCCAACACCACCAAAACCTGGAAGGATGTCAACCCGGCATATCCGGCCGAACCGATCCTGGTTTATGGCCCGCCCAGCACCTCGGGCACACGCGATGCGCTCAAGGAACTGATCCTGACCAAGGGCTGCGACGCCAATGCCGAAATGAAAGCGCTTAAAGACAGCGACAAGGACAAGCACGACAAGGTTTGCACCGAAGTGCGTAATGACGGGGCCTATGTCGATTCGGGCGAAAACGACAATCTGATCGTTCAGAAGCTGGAAGCCAATCCCAAGGCAATCGGCATCTTCGGATTCTCTTACCTCGAGGAAAACGCCGACAAGCTGATGGGCCTGACAATGAACGGAATAACGCCGACTTATGCTTCGATTTCAGATTTCAGCTATCCTGGCGCGCGTCCGCTCTACATCTACGTCAAGGTAGCACACTTGGATGCGATCAAGGGCCTGAAGGAGTTTGTAGCCGAGTGGGCCAAGAGCTGGGGCAAAGACGGCCTGCTGGCAAAGCAGGGCATGGTCGTTGCACCGGACGCCGTGCTTGCCAAAAGCGCTACGACTGCAAGCGATTTCACACTGCTCGATCCCGCTGAACTGAAGTAAGAACCGCTCGAATCATCGAGCACAAGGTACCCAGCAAACGATGTCGCCTGCCATTCCGATTCTGCTTGCCCTGGCGCTGGGGCTAATCGGGTGGCTGGCGGCACGCTCGCGCGCATGGTCCATGCGAAAGGCCGTCCGTGTTGAGGGTGGCGAACTGCATTCTCTTCCGCACTACCATGGCTGGTACGTAGCCTTATGGACGCTAGTTCCGGCTCTGCTGTTTGCCGTCGCTTGGGACGCGTTGAGTCCTGGTCTGGTCTTGCAGCAGGTGTTGGCCAATCCCGCCGCAGCAACGTTGCCGGCTTTCGGGATCCAGCGGGATTCAATCCTGGCTGAGGCTCAGGCCATCGCGAGCGGGTCGGCAACCGCAGGTTTTCAGCAAGGCAGCGCCTTACTGGTTGAGCCATTTCGCGCTGCGCTGAAGCATTTTTCGGTCATCGGTCTGGTAGCGACCCTGGCAATCGGCTTTGCGGGGGGCGCGTACGCCTTTGTGCGCTTGCGTCCCGATTTCACTGCTCGCACTCGGGTCGAACGCGCTGTGATGATGGGGCTGCTCGGCGCATCACTGGTCGCGATCCTCACCACCTTTGGAATTCTCGCTTCACTGATTTTTGAAACTGCGCGCTTCTTCAACGTTGTGAACCCGGTGGACTTCCTGTTCGGCACCCATTGGGGGCCCGATCCTATGTCCGATCCCGCGTCGGTGCGCGGCGATACCTACGGCGCGGTGCCGCTGTTCTGGGGAACCATCTTCATAGGAGCGATCATCGCTATGGCGGTGGCCATCCCGCTTGGCTTGATGAGCGCTATTTTCCTGACGCAGTACGCATCGCCGCTTCTGCGCAAATGGATGAAGCCTCTGCTTGAAATACTCGCCGGCGTGCCCACCGTCGTTTACGGTTATTTTGCCGCACTGACCGTGGCCCCGTTCATTCGCGATTTCGGGCACATGATCGGGGTATCGAGCGCGTCGAGTGAAAGTGCGCTTGCCGCCGGGCTGGTAATGGGAATCATGATCATTCCCTTCGTCTCCTCAATGGCAGACGATTCAATCGCCGCGGTCCCCCAGGCCATGCGCGACGGCAGCCTGGCCATGGGCGCAACGAAATCCGAGACGATCAAACGGGTACTTATCCCGGCCGCTCTGCCGGGTATTGTAGCGGGTGTGATGCTGGCGGTCAGCAGGGCTATCGGGGAAACCATGATTGTCGTCATGGCGGCCGGTGCCGCCGCGCGCCTTACCGCCAATCCATTTGAATCAATGACCACGGTGACCTTCCAGATTGTCGCCATGCTGACAGGAGAGGGAAGCTTCGATCACCCCGCTACCTTGTCGGCCTTCGCGCTAGGCATGGTGCTGTTCCTGGTTACTCTTGCGCTCAATTACATAGCTTTGCGCGTGGTGAAGCGCTTCAGGGAAGCTTATGAGTAAATTTGAGAGCCAGCCGCGCGATGAACGCATTGAGCGCTTGCTTAAACGCCGTTATGCGGCTGAACGGCGATTCAAAGCGCTTGGCTTCGGTGCCGTGTTTTTTTCCGGCCTCGTCCTCGCCTTTTTGCTTTTCACGATGACATCCAATGCACTCGGCGGTTTCAAGCGCGCCGAACTTCGCTTTCCCATCGACTTCACGTCCGGTGTTTTGAGTATTGATCCAGCGCAGCTTCAGGGGACGGGCGCGATGCAGGCGCTGGACGGGGCTGGACTGAAAGACGTTGTCGCTTTCGCCGCTGTCAACGGTCTTGGTGAAGCAGGCGCTGCGCAGGTTCAAGACGGAGCATGGCGTGAAGTGGCAAAGGCTTTGATCGCCGATCCCAGCAAATTGTCGGGTACGCTGAATGTTTCAATCCCTGCATCCGATGATCTTGCCTCGGCTTTGCGAGGTGATGGCCAAGCACAATTGCGCGGCCTGGCCGATTCGCTTGGCAAGCAAGGCAAGCTTGTTAATGCGATCGACCTGGGGTTCCTGTCGCGCGGCGATGCGACAGGCCCGCAGGATGTGGGCATCTGGGGAGCGCTCAAAGGATCGATGCTGACCATGCTGGTTACGCTGCTGCTGGCCTTTCCGATCGGCGTGTTGGCAGCCGTCTATCTTGAGGAATACGCCCCGAAGAACCGCTGGACCGACATTATCGAGGTTTCGATCAATAACCTCGCGGCCGTGCCGTCGATCATCTTCGGCTTGCTAGGGCTCGCCGTATTTCTGGCGATCTTCCCCAATTACCGGTCGGCGCCGCTGATTGGCGGCATGACTCTCGCGCTTATGACAATGCCGGTTATCGTCATTTCCGGACGCAACGCAATCAAGGCTGTCCCGCCGTCGATCCGCGATGCTGCGCTTGCCGTCGGGGCCAGCCGCGTCCAGACCGTCTTTCATCACGTCCTGCCACTGGCCCTACCGGGAATCCTGACTGGCACCATCATTGGAATGGCCCGCGCATTGGGTGAAACAGCACCACTGCTGATGATCGGGATGCGCGCTTTCGTTGCCACCCCGCCCGATGGTGTAACCTCGCCCGCAACGGTGCTCCCGGTTCAGATTTTCCTCTGGTCGGACGAAATCGACCGCGGTTTTGTCGAACGCACTTCTGCCGCGATCATCGTCCTGCTTCTGTTCCTCCTGGTGATGAACGGCCTCGCCATCTACCTTCGCAACCGCTTTGAGAAACGCTGGTAATGACCACACTTCATTCCCTTGATACCGCTGATGCGAAGATCACGGCGCGAAATGTCTCAGTCTATTACGGGGACAAACGCGCCATTGATGACGTTTCGATCGACATCAGCCCTAAATATGTCACCTCGTTCATCGGGCCTTCCGGATGCGGCAAGTCAACGTTTCTGCGCACCCTAAACAGGATGAATGACACGATTGCAGGCGCGCGCGTTGAAGGAGACATCGCGCTTGACGGGATCGACATCTACAAATCGAGCATGGACGTGGTGCAACTGCGCGCACGCGTAGGCATGGTATTTCAAAAGCCCAATCCGTTCCCCAAATCTATCTTCGAAAACGTCGCTTATGGTCCACGTATCCATGGCCTAAGCGCTAGCAAGACCGAGTTGGAGGAGATTGTTGAGCGCTCGCTTCGCCGCGCCGGCCTTTGGGAAGAAGTGAAGGACCGTCTGAGTGACAGCGGTACCGCGCTTTCGGGCGGGCAGCAGCAGCGACTGTGCATTGCTCGGGCAATTGCAGTCGAACCCGAAGTAATCCTGATGGATGAGCCCTGCTCCGCTCTGGATCCGATCGCGACGGCACGGATCGAGGAACTGATTGACGAACTGCGCGGAAACTACGCCATTGTGATCGTCACCCACTCGATGCAGCAGGCCGCGCGCGTTTCGCAACGTACCGCCTTTTTCCACCTCGGCAGAATGGTGGAATATGGCAAGACGTCCGATATTTTCACCAACCCGCGTGAAGAACGGACCAAGGATTATATTACCGGAAGGTACGGGTAAAATGGCACACGAACACACCGTCAAGGCCTTCGACGAGGACATCACCAAACTGCGCGGCCTGATTGCCGAAATGGGAGGTTTGGCCGAAGTCGCAATTGCTGAAGCAATGGAAGCTTTGGTCAAGGGCAACTCCGAACTAGCGCGTGAAGTCGTTGCCCGCGACAAGCGGATCGATGCCCTCGAGGCTGAGGTTGATCGCCTCGCAGTTCGCACGATCGCGCTGCGCGCACCAATGGCTGACGATCTGCGTGAGGTAATTGCCGCACTCAAGATCGCGGGCGTCGTCGAACGTATTGGCGACTATGCCAAAAATATTGCGAAGAGCGCGGACAAGATCGAAAACCGGCGAAAGTTCGAACCGCTGACCCTGATCCCGACGATGGGCGACTTGGCTATTGCCATGGTCCATGATGTAATGACCGCTTTTGCAGCGCGCGACCCCGTTCTGGCCGCCGAGGTTGTCGTCCGTGACGACAAGGTCGATGCATTTTACGAGAGCATATTTCGTAACTTCGTGACCCATATGATGGAAAATCCGGCGACCATTTCCAGCATTGCCCAACTGCTGTTCGTTGCGCGCAATATTGAGAGGATCGGCGATCATGCCACCAACGTGGCCGAAATGGTCTATTACGCAGCAACCGGCAGCTATCTGACGGACAAGGAAGACAAGACGGGAGTGTGATCGCCGTGCCCGCGCCGCGTTTGCTGCTGGTAGAAGATGACCCGGCTTTGGCTGAGCTGCTAGAGTTCCGCTTTACCGCAGAGGGCTATAGCGTGACTGCAACCGCAGACGGCGACGAAGCGCTGCTTCTTGCAGTTGAAGAAGCTCCGGATCTGGTGGTGCTCGACTGGATGATCGAAGGAACCAGCGGTATCGAAGTTTGTCGCCGTTTGCGCCGCGAAAAATCAACCGCCCACGTTCCCATCGTGATGCTGACCGCGCGCGGGGCCGAGGATGACAAGATCCGCGGTCTTGATACCGGCGCCGATGACTATGTTACCAAGCCCTTCTCACCGCGCGAGTTGATCGCGCGCGTCAATGCGATCATGCGCCGTATTCGGCCAGCTCTGGCCGGCGAGACTTTGGAAGTCGGTGACCTTGCGCTTGATGCGACCGCTCACAAGGTCACGCGTAAGGGACAGGTGGTCGCCCTGGGACCGACCGAGTTCCGCCTGCTGAAGTTCTTCATGGAGCACCCCGGGAGGGTATTTAGCCGAGGGCAGCTGCTCGATGCCGTATGGGGTACGGACAGCGACATCGAACTGCGCACTGTTGATGTCCACATTCGCCGTCTGCGCAAGGGCATAGAACTTGCCGGGTCTGCTGATCCGGTCCGCACAGTGCGGTCGGCCGGGTACTCTCTCGAAGCCATCTAAGCGCTATTTTCGCGGCGGTATCAGCGTGTTCAGCCAGCGAATGACATGGACTTGCAAGTCAATCCGCCTGTCAGACCAGCTGTGATCAGTTGGCGCATGGTAAGCCGTAACCTTGGTGCCCCCTATAGCGTGGATAGCTTTTACCAGATCATCGGTATGTCCGGCCAGACCGTCGTCCGACGTCAGGGCCAGAACTGGCTTATTCTTCAGCGACGCTGCTCCGCTACGAAAATCAAACCATGTCGGGGCCGCGATCAGTTCATCAGCCATCCGCTCGGGGCTGGTATCAGCAAGGGTTTCTGCGTTTCCTGCTGATTCTTTGATCAGCTCTTCACGTGGCAACATTTTCAGAATGCCCATGTTGCCGGCAGAAATTAGCCCTGCACCCAGAAGGCGGGGATCGCGAGCGCCGACCGTGGCGCTGACCCATCCGCCCATACTATGTCCGATGATGGCGATTTTGGACGGGTCAACGCCAAGTTTGGCGGCGTTGGCGGGATTGCGCAGGTAGGCAATGACCGCTTGGGCATCTTCAGGGTTATGGGCAAAGCGGAAGCTGCCAGGGCTGCCCCACGACCCGCGATAATTGAACGTGATCGCGTTCCATCCGGCCCGGCGAACCGCCTGCGCCAGATCAAGGTTCTTCTCGTTACCCGGCCAGCCGTGGCAGATCACGATAGTCGGATGCGTTCCTTTGCCTGCAGGAAGATATGCCGCAGCGTTAATCTCGACCCCGCCGCTAGGCACGTGGAGCACTTCCATGCGCGCGGGATGCATCTTGTCCGGTGCAGGATCGGTATAAATGGCAAGAGGGACGGGCAAGGGTTTGGCGGCCAATGGCCCGATGTTGCTTACCGCTGCAGCGATAATCAGCATTATGCGCTTTGCCATTATGTTCTCCCTGTTTGGTTCAGGCTAGCAGTGTCCTTGCTGCGCGCAATCAATGAAAATCGCGCGAGGCCGGTATTATCCGGGCATCTCGCGGATGCCCGCCATGCCACGCGCAATCGCGGTTGGCGGCACCAGGCAACTCGAAATCAGGGGCCTGAGCCCGCGATGGCAGGGGATTGTTGACGTGATCGGCGCGGGCGACCTGACTGTTCAGCAGATCGTCCGACAGGGCATGCAGGCTGACGGTTGCGTCGGTCAGGTGCTGGGCGATGACGTGGATCACCTCGTCGTCGTACTCCACCCGGCCGCGTACTTCCATCAGCCGCGCTCCCATGATCACCTTGCGCTGCTTTTCCATCAGATCGGGCCAGATCACCAGGTTCACTACTCCGGTTTCATCCTCCAGCGTGATGAAGCATACCCCTTTGGCGCTGCCGGGGCGCTGGCGGATAAGCACCACGCCAGCCACCTGGACCTGGCTGCGGTATTTCCGTTCGCGCAGCTCGCTCGCCCGAACAAACCCGCGCTCGGCCAAGCTGGCGCGCAGAAAGGCCACTGGGTGCGCTTTCAAGCTGAGCCGCTGGGTCTGGTAATCTGCCACCACTTCCTCGCTCAGCGGCATTTGCGGCAGACAAGTAACCCCGCGTTCAGGCCCCTCGTCGCGCGTTGCGGCAGCGGCAAACAGCGGCAGATCGGGGGCGGCAATCAAGCTGCGCGCATCCCACAGCGCCTGACGGCGGGTGAGCGCCAGCGATCCCAGGCAATCGGCGCTAGCCAAGCGTTCCACCAGTGCTGGTGAGAGTCCGGCGCGCTCCTTTAATTCGCGGATATTGCGGAACGGAATACCGTCTGCCCGGACGGCGACGATGCGGGCGGCGGCAGCCTCGGGAAAGCCATCAACCTGGCGCATGCCCAAGCGCAGCGCGACGTGCTCTTTAGCGCCCTCCAGCGTGTTATCCCAATTACTGTGGTTGACATCTACCGGCAGTACCGTGACGCCATGTTCGCGCGCATCGCGCACAATCTGGGCGGGCGCATAGAAGCCCATCGGCTGCGAATTGAGCAAGGCTGCCGCGAAAGCCGCGGGGAAATGGCACTTCAGCCACGACGAGACATAGACCAGCAAGGCGAAGCTGGCGGCATGGCTTTCCGGAAAGCCGTATTCGCCAAAGCCCTTGATCTGGTTGAAGCAGCGTTCGGCGAAGACCGGATCATAGCCGCGCGCGATCATTCGCCCGACCATCATGTCCTGCAGTTCATCGACCATGCCGCGGCTGCGGAACGTGGCCATTGCCTTGCGCAGACGGTTGGCCTCAAGGCTGGAAAACTTGGCCGCATCTAGCGCAATCTTCATCGCCTGTTCCTGGAAAATCGGCACACCCAACGTGCGTCCGAGGATGCTGGTCAGTTCATCCGGGGGTCCGTGCTCGGCGTCGGGGGCAGGAATTTCTACCGGTTCAGCCCCGCGCCGCCGCTTGAGATAGGGGTGAACCATATCACCCTGGATCGGGCCGGGACGGACGATCGCCACCTCGATCACCAGATCGTAGAATTGACGCGGACGCAGACGCGGCAGCATGTTCATCTGGGCGCGGCTTTCGACCTGAAACACACCCAGCGAATCGCCTTTGCACAGCATGTCGTAGACTGCAGGATCTTCACGCGGGACGTTCGCCAAGGTAATGTCCTGGCCGTGGTGTGCGCCCAGCAGGGTCAGACATTTGCGGATGCAGGTCAGCATTCCCAGCGCCAGGACATCGACCTTGAGGATACCTAGCGCGTCGATATCGTCCTTGTCCCATTCGATAAAAGTGCGATCGGGCATGGCCCCGTTCCCGATCGGCACCGTCTCGGTCAGAAGGCCTTGGGTGAGGATAAAGCCGCCCACATGCTGAGACAAATGGCGCGGCATTCCAATCATTTGCTCGGTAAGCGCAAGAACCCGCCTGAGGTGCGGATCGGACAGGTCCATACCGGCTTCCTGCTCGACATGCGCTTCCTTGATCGAGCGTCCGTGTCCTCCCCAGACCGTGCGGGCGAGCGAGGATGTCACGTCTTCCGACAGCCCCATTGCTTTGCCCACCTCGCGGATTGCCATGCGCGGGCGGTAGTGGATCACCGTGGCGCACAGGCCAGCGCGGTGACGGCCGTAACGGGCGTAGATGTACTGGATTACCTCCTCGCGCCGTTCGTGCTCGAAATCGACATCGATGTCGGGCGGCTCCTTGCGCTCCTCGGAGATGAACCGGTCGAACAGCAAGGCATGGCGCGCGGGATCGACTGCGGTAATTTCCAGGCAGTAGCAGACCGCCGAATTAGCCGCCGAACCACGCCCCTGGCACAGGATTGGTGGATCCTGATTTCTCGCAAAATCAATGATATCCTTGATAGTCAGAAAGTACCGTGCGAGGTCTAGTTTACCGATCAGCACCAACTCTTTATGCAACGTATCGACGACGCTAGCGGGCACGCCCGAGGGATAGCGCCGGGCAGCGCCCTGCCAGGTCAGCCGGTCCAGCTGGTCCTGCGGCTTTAATCCGTCGGGGCAGGTTTCTTCCGGATATTCATAGCGCAGCTCCTCCAGGCTGAAGGTACATTCATCCGCAAGTTGCCGCGCCACAGCCAGCGCATGAGGCCAGCGGGCGAACAGGCGAGCCATGGCTTGGGGCCCCTTGAGATGGCGTTCAGCGTTGGCTTGAAGCAGGTGGCCCGCTGCGGCGACCGTGGTCTTGTGACGGATGGCCGTCATCACATCATGCAACGGGCGGCGGTGCGGGGCATGATAAAGGACGCGGTTGGTGGCCATGATCGTCAGATCATGCGCCCTGGCCAGGGCATCAAGCCGCTCAATCCGGGCCAGATCATCACCGGAGTAGAGATAGGCGGCGGCCAGGTGGCGCAGCGTTGGCAGCTGCGCGGCAAGATCAGGAAGCAGCTGAGCAAAAGGGGCGGTGCGCAGATCATCCCCCCGCAGGCCGGAACTACGAAGCGGCACCACATTGCTTTGCGCGGCGATCTTGAAGGGCGCGTCGAGATCGTCTGGCGGCAACAACACCAGATGCACGCCTTGCGCATGAGCGGCGAGCATGGCGAGCGTGATGTCGCAAACCCCCTTGTCCTGCCACTGCCCTTCGGGCGTTGCCATGCGTCCAGCGGAAATCAGGCGGCACAGGCGGCCATAGGCTGCACGGTCGGCAGGATAGGCCAAAAAGACCAGGCCCTCGACCGTCTCGATCTGGCAGCCGATCACAGGACGCAGGCCCAGCGCGCGCGCCTCGCTATGGAGGCGCACCGCCCCGGCCATGGTGTTGGCATCAGCAATCCCGATTGCGTCATAACCCAGCGCGCGAGCGGCGGTCGCCAGGTCGACCGCATCGGACGCACCGCGCAGGAACGAAAAGCAGCTTGCCAGCCCCAGCTCGACAAACGGCGCGGCCGCTTCGGGCGGCGGCAAGGTCTGTTCTACCCGGCGCCGTTCAGGGGTAAGGGCGGGCTCGGGCATGGTTCACCCGGCCAGCTCACGCAGGCGAGCCTGCGCAGCAGCCAGATCGGCGGCAAAGCGCGCCTCTTCACCCGCGCGGGCCGCATCATCCAGACGCAGCAGATAGGACGGATGGGTGGTGATCCACAGTTCGGCCCCGTCATCCAGCCGATGCGGCACCCCGCGCACCTTCTGCACGCTGACCGTCTTGCCCAGCACCGACCGCGCCGCGCTGGCCCCGAGCGCCAGGACCAGTCTGGGGCGGACCAGCAGGCGTTCGCTCTCCACCCACCAGCGGCAAGTGTCGATCTCCTTGGCCGAGGGATTCTGATGCAGCCGCCGCTTGGCAGGCGCGCGCATGACAAACTTGAAATGCTTGACCGCGTTGGTCAGCCACGCCTGCTGCGGATCTATCCCGGCCTGTTCAAGATGTCCGCGCAGGACCTGTCCGGCCGGGCCGATGAAAGGCCGCCCGGCCTGCTCCTCGCTGTCACCGGGCTGTTCGCCCACGATCATCAATGCGGCATCATCGCGCCCCTCGCCCGCCACGGCGCGGGTGCCGTTGCAACCGATCGCGCAGCGGGTGCAGGCGGAAACACCTGCTGCGATGGCGTCAAGACTGTCAGGACGGTCTTCGGTAAACAGTGCCGCGCCGGTTTCGACCATCCGCGCCTCACGCGCCTGGGCCCCGGCGACCAATGCGGGGATCAGCGCGGCCTCGGGCATGTTCTTCCAGTAGCGCTTGGGCATTTCCTTAAGCATGGCCCCGATCTTGAGCCGCGCAGGGTTGAAGATGGACGCGTAATAGGTCTTCCACAGGTCTTCCGCGGCATCCTCGGCCGGGGCATCGCTGCGCGCGGCGGGCGGGCCTTCGCGCAGGGTTTCACCGTCCCAGTCGATCGAGCCTTGCGGGGTCAGGATGGTCCATTGCATCTGAGTGAAACGATTGACGAAGAACGCAGCATTGGCGCGCAAAATGTAATGTTCCGGCTCAAACCAGGCGACATAGCGCTCACCCTGCGTGTCCGCGATCACGCGAAACCGGACGAAGGCGCGCATCTTGTGGATGTCGCGGCGCACGGTACGAGCCAGCATCTGAAGGCGGCGCACGTCATCGTCGGCGGCATCCTCCATCAGGCCAGGCCTGGTCTGCAACCGCCACAGCAGCCGGTAGAGCAAGGCATGGCGCTGCTCATCGCGATGCAGCGCGGCCTTGCCGGCCAGATCGAGGAACGCGCGCGGCACCCGCGGCGGCGGCGCATCGCGCGGCGGCGTAGGCAGACGGCGCGCATTGCCGGGGCCTGCAAACAGATCACCCCCGCCCTCACCCGGCACCTGCCAGATCACGCGGTCAGGCGGGACTTCGGCCATGACCAGCCGCCGCGCCTGTTCGCGCCAGCCGGCAAAATCGTCGGGCGCGGCCAGCGCCACCACACAGGCATCGCCGATCCGGGCATCGCGGAACAGCTGGGTCATGCCGCGAACAGTTCCAGCTGTTCGGTCCGGCGCGGGGCGACCAAGGCCTTCAGATCAGCGCGGTCGGTGAGCAGGACCGGACGCCAATCGGCCGCAACGATGAACGGGCGGATCTTGGCCACCGACACGGTCAGCTTGCCAACATCGTCCAGCCGCAACCGGCGCTGACGCCGCGCGGCCAGGATTGCGCCCACCGCGCGGGTGCCCAGCCCGGGAACGCGCAGCAGCGCCTCACGCGGGGCACGGTTGATGTCGACCGGAAACTGTTCGCGAAACTTGAGCGCCCAGGCCAGCTTGGGATCAATGTCGAGCGGCAGCATTCCCGCCTCGTCTGCGGCCTGTTGCACCTCGTGCGGGGCAAAACCATAAAACCGCATCAGCCAGTCCGACTGGTAGAGCCGGTGCTCACGGATCAAGGGCGGGCGCTGCAGCGGCAGCACCGCGCTGGCATCGGGGATCGGGCTGAAAGCCGAATAGTAAACCCGGCGCAGGCGGAAGCTGGAATAAAGCGTGCTGGCCTTGCCAACAATTGCGGCATCGCTGGCATCGTCAGCGCCAACAATCATCTGGGTCGATTGCCCGGCGGGGGCGAAGCGGGGGGCTGATTTAAAGCGCTTTTTCGCATCCTTCGCCTCGATGATCGAGGCCTTGAGATCGCTCATCGCCCCTTCGATCACCTCGACCTTCTTGTCGGGGGCCAGGCGGGTCAGGCCTGCTACCGTGGGCAGCTCGACGTTGATCGAGACACGGTCGGCATAAAGCCCTGCGCGGTGGACCAGCTCCGGCTCCGCCTCGGGAATGGTCTTTAAATGGATATAGCCGCGAAAATCGTGCTCCTCGCGCAGGATCCGCGCAGTTTCGATCAGCTGCTCCATCGTGTGGCTGGAGTTCTTGACGATGCCGGAAGAGAGGAACAGCCCCTCGATATAGTTGCGCTTGTAAAAGGCGATAGTCAGATCGGCTACTTCCTGCGGGGTGAACCGGGCGCGCCGCACGTTCGAGCTCTTGCGGTTGATGCAGTAATGGCAATCGAACACGCAGTGGTTGGTCAGCAGAATCTTGAGCAGCGAAATACAGCGACCATCCGGCGCGTAGGCATGGCAAATGCCCATCCCCTCGGTCGAGCCCACGCCCTTGCCGCCCTTGCTGGTTCGCTTGGACGTACCGGAAGAAGCACACGAAGCATCGTACTTGGCAGCATCGGCGAGGATGCCAAGGCGTTCCATCAGATTTGGTTGCGACATTCGTTCCTTATATGTTCCAACTTTGGAGGTGGCGAGTCCTTTGTGCAGAAACGCCGAGTAATTCGTCGCAAAGCATCGCTTTTGTGGAACTTTATGCACGCTCGGTGCATTTTCTTTCACTCCAGAAAAGGATTTGAAATGCACATGATCGAGACTGCCGACGGAACCCACATCTACTCCAAGGCCTGGGGCGAAGGGCGTCCGGTGATCCTGATCCACGGCTGGCCGTTGTCGAGCGATAGCTGGGATCCGGTAAGTCATGCCCTGGCCGAAGCGGGGTATAAAGCCATCGCCTATGACCGGCGCGGATTTGGGCGGTCAAGCCAGCCTTCGGGTGGCTACGACTATGATACGTTGGCTGACGATCTGGCCGTAGTGTTGCAGCACTACAGCGTTGCGGCTGACGCGGCGCTGGTCGGTTTTTCGATGGGAGGCGGAGAGATTGCCCGCTACATGTCGCGGCACGGCGGTAAAGGAGTAAGCCAGGCTGCGCTGATTTCGTCGGTAGTACCCTACATGCTCAAGGAGGATACCAATCCTGATGGCGTGCCCCAAGCCACGTTCGACCAGATGACCCAAGGCATGTTGGATGACCGGGCGAAGTTTTTCAGTGGCTTTTTCAAGGACTTTTTCGGCATCGGCATGCTGGCTCACCCGGTCAGCGAGGAGGTGCTGAATTTGGCCTGGACCACGGCGATGCAGGCTGGTCTTCGCCCGACACTGGCCGCGGCCAAGGCTTTTGCCTCTACCGATTTCCGCCCCGACCTGGCGCACTTCACTGTGCCGACGTTAGTCATCCACGGTACTGCTGATAAAACAGTGCCGATTGCCGCAACAGGCCATGAAGTGGCGCGCCGCGTCCAAAGTGCGCACCTGATTGAATACGAGGGCGAGCCGCACGGACTGTTCGCCACGCAGACCGAGCGGCTGACCAACGATCTTCTTGCTTTCCTGTCGGGTGAGGAGACGCCTCGGAACCAGGAAGTGCTGGACGAAATGACCCGTGAGGCATTGGTCCTGCCGCAACTCTAGGGATCAGCCATAGAGCCCTTGCAGATACCATTCCGGATTGCCGCCACGCCCGTCCCCTGACAGGCCGTGGCGGTAAATCCAGTAGCGCCTGCCCTCACCATCCTCGACCCGGTAATAATCGCGCAGCCGCACGGTTGATCGTTCGCGCCACCATTCCGGCGCAATCCGTTCCGGCCCTTCGGCCCGCGCGACCTCGTGAACGTGTCCGCGCCAGCGAAACCGGCGCGGCAGACCAACCGGGCTGGCATAGAGCACTGCGATCGGTTCGGCCCGGTCAAGCAGCTTGAGCGGACGGGCATGGAAAGCCAGATTTTCCTGCTGCGCAGCTGCACCGTCCAGCACTGGCACCCAGCGTTGGGCGCGTTCCGGAACATGGCTGGCGTGGAGCACCGGGCGGCGGATCGCCGCTTCGCCCAGACGCACGCTCAGCCGGTCAATACAGGCCGCTAGGCTGGTGCCGTGCTGCTCTGCACCAGCCTCGAAATCCTTTTGCGCCAAGGCCAAAGGTTCAGTCCAGGGCGCGCGCAGGCGGGCCAGTTCGATTCCGAACCCGGCATCAACATCATCCAGCTTGCGCCCGAAAAGCCTCGCCAGATGCGCTCCGTCACGGCTGGCCGCAGCCAGTTCGAGCTGGCGCGAAACCACTTCGCCATCCACCTTCCACAGCGCCAGTTCCAACCGCCGCGCGCCTTGGGCCTGGCCTTCTAGCAGCCGCGCCATATCGGCGCACAGGTCGTGCAGGACACGGTCGAGCAAGGGGCGATGGCGGATCGGCTCCATCAACCGGCGCTGGACCAGCGGCGCCTCTACCGCGAAGACCGGCAGCAGGGGTTCGGGGGTGCGCCCTACTAGCTGATCGAGCCGGATCAGTGGATTGGCCGCCGGAGCATGGGCGCTGCGGAAGCGCCGTGCCAGGGCATCGCGCGCCACGCCCGAAAGATCGCCGATCCGCTTCAGCCCAAGGCGGCGCAGCACGGTCAGTACTGCGGGGTCAAGGCGCAAGGCGGCGACGGGCAGGCTTTCGAGGCTGCCGCCAGGCTGCAAAATGGCGCAATCGGGCCCGTAATGCGCCAGCGCCCAAGCCGCCCCGGCAGTGGGGGCAATGGCCAGCCGGGCGGAAAGCCCCCGCGCGGTCAAACGCTGGCGGGCATCGGCAAGCAGTGCATCCTCGCCCCCGAACAGATGGCCAGCGCCGGTCACATCAATCACCAGCCCATCGGGCGGATCAAGCGCCGACCACGGCCCCCAGCGCTGCGCCCACAGCGCCAGCCGTTCCAGCAAGGCCAGATCGCCCGTCGGATCGGCTGAAGCCACGGCGATGGCGGGGCACAGCGCCCGGACATCGGCCAGCATCATGCCCGGCCGCGCGCCCACATCCAGTCCGGCGCGGGTGGCGGCGGTAATGCGCGGTCCGTGCGCGGTATCAGCAATCAAGACCAGCGGGGCGGCAGCATCGTCCACATCCCCGCGCACCCCTTCGCCCAGCCGCCAGCGGTCGATCGCCAGCCGGGCGAACCAGATCGCCATGATGCGCCGGGACACCGGATCAGAACACCTGCAGTGCGGCAGCATCGCCAGCAACGCTCAGCGCCAAGCGGCCGTCCTGATCGTGCAGCAGCCATGCGCCGGGCGGATGGCTGCGTGCGCGGAACAGCTGTGCCTGCCACGCCGCACTGCCGGGACCCTGCGGATTCCAGCGCGGTGGCAAGCTGGGTGCCGCGCGCGCATCCCAGCGCTGCCGCGCCGATGACAGATCCCGCTGCGCATCGATCCGCACCAGCCACAACGGCACGCGGTGCCGCTCTGCCGCCAGGCTGAGCCGGCGCGAGGCAGTGAAATCGAGCGCGCGAGGATTGCCCGCCACTTCGCCTATGACAAAGGCGAGATCGCGACAACGCAATCCCTCTTCCAGGGAAAACAGCGCATCTTCGGGGTTCTTGGCGGAGACATGGACCAGGCGGTGGCGCAGCGCAGCGGGCAATCCCGGTCGATAGGGCCGTCCAGTCAGCCGCACGGCCCCTGCATCCTGAACCCACAACCAAGCGCGCTGATCGGGCACGTCGGCCGCAGGGTTCACATCCTGCGCTGCCATCTGGTCAAGCACCAAGGCCAGGGCCAGAGCCGCCCCGCCGCCTTCGCGCGAGGAGGCAAAAATCTCGCCATGCAGGGGGGCGTCCGCCTTGCCAGGCTGCCAGCCCCGGGCATCGGCCGGCGTGACGCCGCGTGGCAGCGGCAAAGGGCGGCGCGCAAAGGCGGCGAGAGGGGTGTGTAAGGGTGCCATAAGAGAATCAGTGTTCCGCTTATGTTCTCATACATCACGATTCGCAAGACCGTGCGAACGTCTTGCCGCATGGCCCAAGGGGCAAGGGAACCCAGGGCCTCTGCCTGTCGTTAAATCACTATCCCCAACGCAGGAGACCATCATGAAATACGACCAGGGCAACGCTGATGAACTGAAGGACAAGTTCTGGAAGGAACTGGCCAGTTCTCCCTATGTGATGCTTCAGCTTGACGCCGATCCCGATAGCGCCGCACCGATGACGGCACAGCTAGACAAGGATGCGCATCACAAAATCTGGTTTTTCACCAGCCGCGACAACCGCTTTGCCAAAATGGGTCCGGCCACCGCCACCTACAGCAGCAAGGGACACGACCTTCACGCCCGTTTCTCCGGCACACTGACCGAGGAAACCAGCGCCGAGCGAAAGGACGCGCTATGGAATAATTTCGTTGAAGCCTGGTTTCCCGAAGGAAAGGCCAGTGCCCTTCTTCTGCGCATGGACCTGGGAGACGCATCTATCTGGTCAGGCGAAATGGGCCTGCTAAACGTTGCCAAGATGGCCATGGGCATGAACGTGCGTGACGATATGAAGGGCGGCTACGCCGAAGTAGCGCTCTAACACCTAGAGTCATAAAAAAAGAGGGCCGCTTCCACTTGGGAAGCGGCCCTTTTCAGGGGGTGAACTCAAACAAGCTTAGTCTTCACGATCCGACGAAATCGGCGGCACGGGCTGAGGCGGCACATCGGCATCGGTTTCGTGCACTTCTACCAGACCAAGCCCGACATGACTGCGGCTGCGGCTGTAACCGAAATAGACAACCAGCCCGATCACAGCCCAGACAACGAACAGCATCTGGCTTTTCACATCGAGTTTGTAGAACAGATAGAGGCAGCCGAGCAGTGACAGCGGCGCAGTAACCATGATTGCCGGTGTCCGGAACGGACGATGCCGGCTAGGGTCGGTGCGGCGGATAACCAGCACAGCGATCGAAACGGCGGCGAAAGCAAACAGCGTTCCCGAGTTCGATATGTTGGCCAGCAGGCCAACCGGAAAGAACGCAGAAAACAGCGCGACCGCGATACCTGTGATAATCGTGATCGTGGCCGGAGTATTGTAGCGCGGGTGGATCTTCGAGAACATCGCCGGAAGCAAACCATCACGGCTCATCACGAAGAAGATGCGGGTCTGTCCGAACATCATCATCAAAATGACCGAAGGCAGCGCCAGGCCGGCAGCAAGACCAATCAGGTTTCCGATCTGCGGCCAGCCTATTTCGCGCAGCGTCCAGGCAAGGGCTTCCTTGGAACAGACCACTGCCTGATCGCCCATCGCGGCGCACTGAGCGGCAAGTTCGCGGCTGCCGGGTTCAAGGCCAACGCCCGGCGAACCCATGACTGGCTGCGCGCCGACCGAGCCGATTACCCCGGCTGCGACCAGCAGATAGAATATCGTGCAAATGCCAAGGCTGCCGATCAAACCGATGGGCATGTTGCGCTGAGGATTTTTGGTTTCCTCTGCCGCGGTCGAAACAGCATCGAACCCGACATAAGCGAAGAAGATCGAAGCGGCTGCAGCACCAATCCCGCTAAAGCCCAACGGCGAAAACGGTTCGAAGTTTTCCATCTTCATCACCGGCAATGCCAGGATGACAAACAGGGTAAGCGCAGAAACCTTGATGGCGACCAGCACAGCGTTGACGCTGGCACTTTCCTTGGTGCCGATCACCAGCAGCCAGGTAACCAGACCGGCAATCAACATTGCAGGCAAGTTGATCATCCCGCCATCGTACGGTCCGCGTACCAGCAGATCGGGTATGTCGATATGCAGCGCATTCTCTATCAGGCCGACCACGTAGCCCGACCACCCGACGCTGACCGCGCCGGCCGCCACCGCATATTCGAGGATCAGCGCCCAACCCACCATCCAGGCAATCAATTCGCCCATCACGGCATAGCTGTATGTATAGGCAGAGCCCGAAACCGGCACCATCGCCGACATTTCGGCATAACAAAGCGCTGCAACGGCGCAGACGAATCCGGCAATGACGAAGCTGAGCATCATGCCCGGCCCTGCTTTTTGCGCGGCTTCTGCGGTTAATACGAAAATCCCGGTGCCGATCACTGCGCCGATACCCAACATGGTAAGCTGGAAGGCGCCAAGGGACCGATGAAGCGATTTCTTTTCGGCGGTCGCCAGAATGGCATCCAGCGGTTTTACGCGGCCGAACATGCATTTCCCCTAGTCTGGCGGTCCCATCGCTCAAGAGTTTGAGCGTGCGACCGCTTGTTCTTACATGGCGCCGGAAGCTAGCGGCAAGCGAGCCGATGGCAAGCGCTAAACACCAAGCCTTCCCCAGCTTTGCCGCCTCGGCTATGGCCCTGCCCCATGTCCACCACCTACCAGCTCGATACGGCTACCAGCCGCGCGCATCCCACCCCGGCCCCACTGCGCCGGTTGTCCATCCCCGCGATCCGATTGCGCAAGGAAAACGGGGTCACGGCAGAGCCGGTGGTCATGCTTACTGCCTATACCGCGCGGCAGGCCCAGCTACTCGACGCGCACTGCGATCTGTTGCTGTGCGGCGATTCCCTGGGTCAGGTTATCTATGGCTTGCCCAGCAGCCTTCAGGTTACGCTGGACATGATGATCGCTCACGGCGCGGCGGTGGTGCGCGGGTCCTATCATGCAGCGGTTGTGGTCGATCTGCCGTTTGGCAGCTATGAACGCTCGCCCGAACAGGCGCTGGAAAGCGCGGCGCGGATCCTAAGCGAAACTGGATGCTCGGCGGTAAAACTCGAAGGCGGCGCGGTCATGGCCGAAACGGTTTCGTTCCTGTCGCAGCGCGGCGTGCCGGTGATGGGCCATGTTGGCCTGACCCCGCAGGCGGTCAACACGCTGGGCGGCTACAATGCTCGCGGACGCAGCGATGCAGAAGCCAAGAAGATCGTGTCCGATGCAGTGGCACTGGATCAGGCCGGTGCCTTTGCAATTGTCATAGAAGGCGTGGTCGAGCCGATCGCAATTGAAGCGACCAAATCCGTTGGCTGTCCCACCATCGGCATCGGCGCTTCCAACCAGTGCGACGGGCAGGTTCTGGTGACCGAAGACATGCTGGGGATGTTCGACCGCGTACCGCGTTTCGTCAAACGTTACGAGGATATCGCCGCAACCATAGCCGGAGCGGCAGAACGCTATGCAACTGAAGTTCGTATCCGTGCGTTTCCGGGGATCGACCAAACCTACCAACCAAAATGATCCGAAGCAGCCAGGCCGGAACTGCCGCCAATACCAGGACAAATTGATGTTGATGCGATTCTACAAGGGCTCGATCTTTTTCACGGTCGTCTGCCTAATCTTGGGTGCGTGGTATGGCTGGTCGCAAAGCGGCAGCATGGCTGCGACGGCGTCGCTTTTGTGGATCATCCTGGTCCTGGCCATCCTTGAGGTATCGCTTTCGTTCGATAACGCGGTGGTCAATGCCGCTGTGCTCAAGGACATGGACGATATCTGGCAGAAGCGCTTCCTTACCTGGGGCATGGTGATTGCCGTATTCGGGATGAGGATTGTATTCCCGCTGGCAATCGTAGCTATTGCGGCGGGTCTGGGCCCGGTTGACGCGCTGAAACTGTCGCTCAACAATCCGGCCCAATACGAACGGATCGTCAGCAGCGCGCACGTTGGCATTGCGGGGTTTGGTGGGGCATTCCTGGCCATGGTCGGTCTATCGTTCTTCTTCGACGGCGAAAAAGACATTCATTGGCTGAAATGGATTGAGAAAAAACTGGCGCTGGTTTCCAACATCAAGGCCGCCGAAATCGCACTGCTTCTGCTCGTACTTTATCTCATTTCGCGCCTGCTGCCGCAGGATGAAGCGCTTACCTTCATGGTTGCAGGTACGCTTGGCCTGGTCAGCTTTATCGCGGTTGAGGCGATCAGCACGATCCTGGAAATGCGGGACCAGACCAAGGCGGTGAACGGCGTGATAGTGCGATCAGGTCTGGGCGGGTTTCTCTACCTTAACGTGCTGGACGCCTCGTTTAGTTTTGACGGCGTGATTGGTGCCTTTGCCTTGTCCAATAACATGGTGGTGATCGCGCTTGGGCTGTCGATCGGTGCCATGTTCGTCCGCTCGATGACCATCCATCTGGTCAAGCAGGGCACCTTGGCGGAATATCGCTATCTGGAGCACGGAGCCTTTTGGGCGATCATCGTACTGGGCGCGATCATGCTGCTGTCAGCGCGGTTCCATATACCCGAATCGGTTACCGGGCTGATTGGCGCGGTGTTGATCGGCCTTTCGCTTTGGTGGTCGATCCGCCACAAGCGGCGACACCCTGATAGCGGCAATGCCAGCGTGATCAGGGCTGGCTAAGACGCGCGGCCAGCGGCGCGGCGATTACCAGCTGCGCCAAATGATAAAGCAGAATGGGTAGCAGCACGATCCCCGCGGCAGCCGGTGCAAACAGTACCGTGGCCAGCGGCGCACCCATGGCTATGCTTTTCTGCGCGCCAGCAAACAGCATGGTCCGTCGGTTGGCAGGATCAAGCCCCATTGCGCCGCCTAGCAGCCACGCGCCTGCGTGGCCGATCAACAGCAACAAAACGGTTCCTCCCGTTAGCCATAGCCAGCCCGCGCCGTCCACTTGGGTCCAGAACCGCTGCGCGACCGCCCCTGAAAACGCCACATAAACCGCAATCGCGATTGAGCAGCGGTCCATCCAGGTAACCAGCGCACGGTGCCCCGCGACCCACGATCCGAACCGGGTTTGAAGCGCTTGGCCCAGCACAAAGGGCACAAGCAGGATAGTCACCACCTTGATCAGGCCATCGGTGTGAAAGCCTGCGCCCTGCCCGCCGGCAAGAAGGGAAAACAGCGGTGCCGTAACGAACACGCCCAAAATATTGAGGAGCGCGGCCGCCACTACCGAGCTCGCCACATTTCCCCCCGCCAATGATGAGTAGGCTGTGGCCGACTGAACAGTCGAAGGAAGGCAGCCTAAGTAGAGGAAGCCTAGCGCTATCAGCGGCGGCATCCATCCCTGCCCCGCCTGCCACACCAGCCATCCAGCTAGCGTCATGCCGCCGAATACCCAGGCGATCAGCGGCCACAGCAGCCGGTGATTGCCCATGCCCTGCCATACCTCGCTGCGGGGGAGGCGCAGCCCGTTAAGGAAGAACAGCAGAAACACCGCTGCGTTGGCGACGAACTGGGCCGTAGCGCGACCCTCGCCGTGAACCGGCGCAAGGACAGCCAGGGCGATTGCAACCGCCAACAGCCGGACCATCGGATCGATGCGAGATGTCCAGCTCATGCCGCGGCGCAATTGCGCAACATCCGCTCCAAGGCAACCGTGCTCAGCGTCCCGCCAGATTGGGCGCCGGGGCTGGCGTTGCGGAAAAGCGCGGTGCGGGCGCGGGCTGGATCATGCCGCCATCTTCGACAAATGTTGACCGGGCAACATTGTGCGGATGCGTGGGGGCTTCTTTGAGACTGAGCACCGGGGCGAAACAGATGTCGGTCCCGTCCATGATCGCGCACCAATCGTCGCGCGTCTTCGTCAGGATCAGCGCGGTCATCCGGGCCTTAAGGTCGTCCCACTTGGCAGGATTCATCTGCTGGGCAAAGTCGCCGTCTCCGGCCAGACCGGTTTTCTCCATCAGCAGTGCATAAAACTGCGGCTCAATCGAGCCAAGCGAGATGAACTTGCCGTCGCTTGTTTCGTAGGTGTCGTAAAAGTGCGTCCCGCTATCGAGCAGGTTAACTCCGCGCTCGTCTTGCCATTGTCCATTGCCCAGGAATGTATAAGTCATCGCCGACAGGATCGCTGCACCGTCCACCATGGCGCAGTCAACCACTTGGCCTGGCCCGCCGCTACGCGCGTGAAGGATCGCGGACACCACACCGAAGGCCAGCATCATCCCGCCGCCGCCAAAATCGCCAACGGCGTTGACCGGAAAGGTCGGCTTTTGCCCCTTGCGCCCATAGCTGTGAAGCGCGCCGGACAAAGCGATATAGTTGATGTCATGGCCGGCCAGCGGCGCCATCGGGCCATGCTGTCCCCATCCGGTCATCCGCCCGATCACCAGTTTGGGGTTGATTGCCAGCAGCAGGTCGGGGCCGATTCCCATCCGTTCAATCACACCGGGCCGGTAACCCTCGATCAGTGCATCGGCATCCTTGGCCATATCCTTGAGCTGGGCAATTGACGCGGGGTCTTTGAGGTCCAGCTCGATCCGCTCACGGTTGCGGTTAAGGATATCCCGGTTGCCGCCATCGCCGAACCGGCCACCACTACCAGGCCGTTCCACTCGGATCACCCTCGCACCGTGGTCGGCCAGCATCATGCCCGCAAATGGACCAGGGCCGATCCCGGCCAATTCGATAACGGTTACCCCAGAAAGTACGCCAGCCATCCTCATCCCTCGAAATTTAATCGATCGATGAAATTTCTATTAGGCCATGAGTGTCGCTTGTCGAGAGGGCTATTTGCCCAACCCCTTAAGCGCGGCGGCAATGCGGGGGTTGTCACCGTCAATCCGGCGCGCCTTGGTCAACAACGCGCGAGCTGCGTCAGGCTCGGCGTTCAGTCCCACCAACGCCAGCCCCCACGCCTGCGCAGCAAAACCGCTGTTCGGCAGCAACAGCGCGGCCCGCTCAGCCGATACCAGCGCCATTTCGGGATCGCCGCTCTCCGTTTGCGCCAGACTAAGATCAGCCATTACCCGGGCATCTCGCGTTCCCGTCCGCAAGACTATCGTTTCCAAAAGCAACCGGCTGTGCGCCCAATCACCAGCATAGGCCGCGTGTCCCGCTGCAAGGCGCGCAGCAAGGCGGCTGCTCGGCCAGGCGCCAAGATAGCCGACCACCACTGCGGGCACCTGCGATCCGCGCCCGCTGCGCTCCAGTGCCTCGACACTGCGCAGCAGCATCCGATCAGGAAAGCGGACCGCCATTGCGCGGCGGTAGTAATCCAGCGCGGGCAGCGATTGGGATTGTGCCAGCGAGGTATCGCCCGCCAGCGACAAGGCTTCAAACATGCCCGGCCGCTGCTTTGCATAATTCACAGCCGCTAAATTGGCTGCGGCGAAATTGCCGCCGGCGATAAGGCGCCGCACGGCTCCTGCGACATCGTCAGATCCGTGTTCAGCGACTGGCATGACCGGCGCAGGGGCGGCCTTGGCAAGGCGATCAAGATACTGCGCAGCACCCGCGCGGTCACCTTGTTCTTCCAGCGTGCGGGCCATCAGGGCAAGGAGATAGGACGAGGCATCGGGACGGCCTGCCAATCCGGCAAAGCGCCCCAGCAGCCCGCGCGTGTCGCCAGCTTCATAAAGGGCGCGGGCCAAAAGCAGTTGCGCGGTACTGTTGGCGGGCTGACGCTGGATCAGGCCATCCAACAAGCTTACCGCGACGTTCGCATTGCCTGCTTCAAGTTCCAGCGCGCCGCGCAGCAGCAGGCCGGCTGGCATTCCGTCAAACCTGGAACGCGTATGGTCCAAAAGGCTGCGGGCCAGATCAACATTCCCGGCGCGGGCAGCCAGCACCGCCTGATAGAACCAGGCGCGCGGGTCCTTTGCGTTGAGCGCGATCATGCTGCGGGTCACGGTCAGCATGTCGCGCATGCGTCCAGCCTCACCCAGTGTTCCGGCATAGCCGGCCAACAGATCAATGTCTTTCGGCGCTCTCAGTAACGCGCGTTCGTAAAGGGGAAGCGCAGCCTCCCAGCCGGCCTGCTCACGCAGCATCTGGGCGCGCAATTCCAAAGCGCGCGGGTTATCGGGATCCGCCAGCAATGCCTTGTTGGCCGCCCCCACCGCACCAACTTGATCGCCCTGGCTGAACCGCAGACGGCCGATGTCGGACCATACCAGCGGGTCATCGGGGGCCATCGCTGCGGCGCGCTGATATGCCTCTTCAGCAGCAGCAAGGTTGCCTGAAAACCGTTCGAGCATTCCCAGCATCCGCCAGCCATACCCGGCGTCATTGGCGGCAAATCGACCCTCGCCAAGCCACTTTCGTGCCCCAACAAGATTGTTCTGGATGATCAGTGCTTCCCCCATGGGTGCTGCGATCTGGGGGCGGCTTGCCCCCGCATCCTGGGCTTTCTTCAAGGCAATTTCGGCAGCGATTCCGTCGCCCCGCTCCAAGGCGCTGTGCGCCTCGCTCAGCAGCGGTGCGGTATCTCCTGCTCCTGCAAACCCGGGGGCAGTCAGCAGCACAAGTGCCGCAGCTAGGTTGAACGCTCGGCCCAAGCCGTCAAACCTGCATGTCGTATTGTTTTAGCAGATCGTAGAGCGTGGGCCGGCTGATCCCCAGCAATTTGGCGGTACTCGAAATATTACCTTCGCTGCGCGCCAGGGCATGGCGAATAACCCGCCGATCAGCTGCCTCGCGCGCCGATTTGATATTCAGCACCTGGCTGTCCTCCGCTTCGTCTGCCGCAAGGTCAAGATCGTGGGCGTGGACAAGCTTGGCGTCAGTCATGATGACCGCCCGCTTCACGCGGTTTTCCAGTTCGCGCACGTTACCCGGCCAATGCCAGGCGTCGATCGCGGCCAGTGCATCGGCAGAGAAACCCTTGACCTGCGGGTTCATCTCGCGGGCAAAGCGTGCCATGAACGCTTTGGCCAGTAGCGCCGCGTCGCCGGGTCGTTCAGCTAGGCTCGGGATTTTTACGACTATTTCGGCCAGACGGTAGAACAGGTCTTCGCGGAACCGTCCGTCGGCGATCATCGCTTCAAGGTCCTGGTGGGTGGCGCAAACTATGCGGGTATCGACCGCGATGGATTTGCGCGATCCGATCCTTTCGATCACTCGTTCTTGCAGGAACCGCAGCAATTTGACTTGCAGTGGCAAGGGGATATCGCCCACTTCGTCTAGGAACAAGGTGCCACCATGGGCCAATTCGATTTTACCCTCAGTGGTCTTGACCGCGCCGGTAAACGCACCCTTTTCGTGGCCGAACAATTCGCTTTCCAGCAGGTTTTCGGGAATGGCCGCGCAATTGATTGCCACGAACGCGCCGTCGCGCCGGTCACCGGCCTCATGCAGCCCCCGAGCTAGCAGTTCCTTGCCGGTGCCGCTGGCTCCCAGCAGCATCACCGATACATTGGTGTTGGCCACGCGTTCGATTGTCCTGGCCACCTTGACCATTTCGGGCGCGCTGGTGATCATCCGGCCCAACACGCGGTTGTCGCCGTCCGATCGCACGGCAAGGCGGCGGTTTTCCGCCTCAATTCTGTGCAGCTCGAAAGCGCGACGTACGATCAAGCCAAGTGCTTCGATATCCACCGGCTTCTGGTAGAAATCATAGGCCCCCTTGGCGATCGCCTGCAGCGCGCTTTCCCGCGCGCCATGTCCTGAAGCGACGATCACCTTCGTGTCGGGCTTCAGGGCCATGATTTCGTCCAGCACGGCAAAGCCTTCACTTGTGCCATCGGGATCGGGCGGCAGTCCAAGGTCAAGCGTGACCACGGCCGGCTCCTCCGAGCGTAGCGCGTTGATCGCCGTGGCGCGGTCGCCCGCGATGATGACGTCGAAATCGGGATAGGCCCACTTTAGCTGAGCCTGCAGTCCGGCATCATCTTCGACGATCAACAGTTTTGGTTTTGTATCAGGCATCAGGCGACCTTCTTGCCAACATCTTCAAAAGTTTTGCGCAGCGCCGCTGCGGCAGCCAACGGCAAGCGGATGGTAAAGCGTGACCCCAGGCCTTCGCGGCTTTCAACGTCAAGCCGGCCGCCCATGGCGCGGACCAGTTCGCGTGCTTCATAGGCACCGATCCCGAACCCACCGGCTTTGGTTGAGACAAAAGGCTTAAACAGGTGGCTGCGAATGAACTCGGCGCTCATGCCTGCACCAGAATCGACAATTTCAATTATTCCGTTGAGGTTATCAGTCGCCACACGGACGAACACCGGGCCGCCGTCAATACTTGCATCAACGGCATTCTGAACCAGGTGGAGAATCGCCTGTTCCAGCGAATCTGCTTCAGCGGACACTTCACAGACTTCGCTTTCGACCACCGAAACGGCGTGGACACCGCGAAATTGCTGCACGGTGCGTTTTGCCGTTTCGTCAGCGCGAACCGGAGCAAGAACTTGCACCGAAAGGGGGCCATAGCGCGATAGACGCGCCAGCAGGGCGTTCAGCTTATCAGCAGAATTGCGCAGCGTCAGCAGCATGTCAGCACGGAAATCCGGGTTTTCGGCATGGAGCTCTGCGTTGCGGGCCAGCAGGCTAAGCTGGCTCGCCAGATTTTTGATGTCGTGCATGACAAAGGCGATGCGGCGATGAAAATCGTCGAACCGGCTCGCCTCGGCCAGTGCTTCCTGCCCTTTGTTCTCAGCCAGGTATGATGCCAGCTGACGGCCTGCTACCCGCAGCAGATCAAAATCCTCCCAGTCGAGCGAACGGGTATAGGCAGGGCGGGCAAGCACAACCAGACCCACCATCCGGTCGAAATGCAGCAGCGGCACTGCGCTCCACGCGCGCGGTTCAGCCAGCAACCAGTCGGGTAGAGGCGGGCATTTTTCGGGATTGGGGACGCCGTCACGCAATGCGTCGATATCGGCAACAAAAGCGGTTCTTTCGAACGCGCTTACGGTCACCGCGTCAAGTGCTGCAACCGGTACTTCGGCAGTCGGCCATTGCCAGCGCGCAGCAAGTTCAAACATCCCATCCTCGCCGCGGGTCAGCAGCAACCCGGCCTGGCTCTCAGTAATATCGGCCAGCGCCCGGATGGCGCGCTCCTCCAGCGTGGCCGATGCACCGCCAGCTTGTCCGATCGTGCGTGTAAAGCGCAGCCATTCGGCGCGGTAGTCAAACCGGTGCGCAAACAAATGCTTGCTCAGCGATACACGCAGCCAGCCCCTCAGCCGTTTTGACGGCAGCATCGCAAGCGCGGTCAGCAGGGCCAGCGCCACCAGGCCGATCTGCATCCGCGCGGAAAAATCACCGCCCGAAAAAGCCAGCCACTGGGCAATCGCGACCAGCACTACCAGATACCCGCCGATCAGCAGCAGCGACAGGCTTTGGAACGTTGCTGCATGTGATGGGCGGAAACGGATTTGCTCACTGCCGTCGCGCGCGCCCAGCACCACCAGCCCGGCCAGTACCACACCAAGCGCGCCGCGCAGGCCGTCAAGCACGTCGGGACTCGCCCCTGAAAGATAGGCAATCACGTAATAGGTCAGGTCGAAACCCCACAGCAGCGCCATGGCCAATGCTGGCCAGCGCAGTAACAGACGTGCCTGTGCAGAAGCGGCGCCGTAAAGGTTGTGGACCAGCACCAGACCGCCAATCGTCACCAGTAACCCAAGCGAGACGAATGTCAGAAAGCCGACCGGTTCAGCCGCACCCGGTGCCGCCCTGACCAGCGCCATCACGCCGCCTGCGGAAAGCAGCTCGACAAATGCCACGGCAGCCAAAATTGGCCGGATCGGCGCCATTGACGTGTGGCGGCCATCGATTGCAAACAACCGGTACAGAGCGAACAGCCAGGCCAGATTGCGCGCCGCGTCGAGCAGCGCGGTAGCCGGTGCGTGGATGCCGTTATAAATCCCGCATATTGCCCAGACTGCGGTCATCGCCAGTGCAGCGCTCAGCGGTCGGCGCGCCGGGCCGTAACGGCGAGGCACGACCAGCAGCCACGCCGCAGCGATTGTACTGGACATAGCGCCAGCCTGCCATGCCAGCGACGCTACGGTGGACCACAACCCTTCGCTGCCGAATGCCATGCCTACCGCGCCCCCTCGCGCCACAGCACGACCCGCAGCGTCTGCAACAGGATCAGAAGGTCAAGAAACGGGGTGTAATTTTTGGCGTAATAAAGGTCGTATTCCAACTTGTGGCGCGCGTCCTCAATCGAGGCTCCATAGGGATAGTTGATTTGCGCCCAGCCGGTGATGCCGGGCTTCACCATGTGGCGTTCGGCATAATAGGACAGCTGTTTTTCAAGGTCGCCGACAAACTCGGGCCGTTCGGGGCGCGGGCCGACAAAGCTCATCTCCCCTTTCAGCACCGTCCAGGTCTGAGGCAGTTCATCGATCCGCGATTTGCGAATGAAATGTCCCAGCCGCGTTACGCGCGGATCGTTCTCGACGGCCCACTGCGCGCCGCCTGCTTCCGCATCGACGCGCATCGAACGCAGCTTGATGACATCGAAGTCCTCTCCGTAAAGCCCGACGCGGCGCTGGCGGAAAAAGGCAGGCCCCGTGCTGTCCAACTTAACCAGAGCGGCAAAAAGCGCGATGACTGGCGCGGTCAGCAACAGCAAAAGCGAACTCGCGGCGATATCGAAAATTCGTTTCAGCGCACCTGAAATCGCCCTTCCCGATGAAAAGCCGTCGGAAAAGATCAGCCAGCTGGGATTGACGGTATCAAGATCGACCCTCCCGGTTTCCCGCTCCATGAAGCTGGCGAACTCGTTGACATGAACGCCCGTAGTCTTGATCCGCAATAAATCGCCAAGCGGCAGAGAATTGCGCCGTTCTTCCAGTGCCAACACGACTTCGCTGGCCGCCAGAACTTCGACATGCTTGGTCAGGTTGGCAATCGCGGCCCGGTTGATTGACGTGTCGATTACCGGTGCTGCATCAGTCATCGCAACAAACCCGACAATGACGAAGCCGCTCTCCGGGCGTTCGGACAATTGCCTTAAGCGTTCAGCGCGGTTTCCCGCACCAAGGACGAGGACGCGGCGGCGAAATGCCTCTGCCCCAAGCAGACGGCCCGTCAATAACCGGTTCAACAGGGGCAAAACGATAGCCAGCACCATTGAATAGGCCAAGGTCGAGCGCCAGAAAGCCTGGGCTCCAAACAGGAAGTTCAAAAATGCGAGGCCGATTATTCCCAAACCCACGGCCACCAGCAGCCGGGCGCCGGCATGACGCAGCGAGCGCAGGGCATCAAGGCCATAGACGCCCACAGCTATCATCGCTGTCTGGATAGTCACGGCAAAGCCAAGGGATGGCCAGATGCGCTGGGCAAAGCCGCCTACCGCAATATTTATCTGCGATGCGCGCAGCTGCCAAGCAAGGTCAGCCGCCATAAACAGCAGCACGAAATCGACCAGGCCAAGCAACAGCACGGCATGCGGTACGTAGTGTTTGAACAGCCGGATCATTGACCCACGGCAGCCTTCCTTGTGATCTCCTGTCCGGGCCTAACGGCCGAGTGTAAAATGTCGGTAAACTTTACAGACTTTGGTTAAGGGTGTGACACGATCAGAACACCGCGATTTGCGGTAAGATTTCGCTAACCATGGCGCGGTGAAGGCCGGTTAACCTTCCCCCGCTAAGCCCCCCGCATGCGGCGCCGCGCTCCCACCGTCCAGCTGTCACCTCAGGTGATGAAGCAGTTTACGCTGATCACGATTATCGCGACGGCCCTGCTTGCCATGTTTTCCAATGGCGAGAACTCGCAGCTTGTTGAAGCCGTCAAAGCCCGCGAGGCGCGCAACACTTTGCTGAAGGCCGAAGCTGCGAAGGTTGGAACCCGGTCGATACGGCGCGATGCGGTCGCCGAAAATCAAGATAGCGGCGAAGGCTACGAAAAGCTCAACGATAAGCCTGACGTTGGTAACCCGGGCAGCGCTCCGCAATGGACCCCGTCGAGCGTTGCAGCCGGACCGGATCAGGCGGAAATGCAACGCGCCATTGCGCGCGCAAGCGCGCCAGGGCCCGCCAAATTGCCGCTTAACCTGCTCAAGGCGCGGAGCAAGGCGTTCAAACTGACCAAGGAACAGATAGAAGAGTTGAAGCGTCTGGCCCGTATGCGAGCTGACCCGAACGCCAACCAAGCGGACTGATGAAGCGCAATTGCAACGTCTGAAGCTAGCGTCGTGGTGCCCCTGGCCCGACTCGAACGGGCACGTCTCTCGACAAACGATTTTGAGTCGTTCGCGTCTACCATTCCGCCACAGGGGCACGACAGGATGCGCGCTTAGCCGTCCCGGCGTTCCGGTTCAAGCGATGGAATTAAAATTGCCAGTCAATCGTCACGTGCGCCAGATCGGGCTGGTTTGAGCGCCGCGCACCAAGCGCGCCGACTTCCAGCACCGGCCCGTAAGCCTGGTCGCCCCACGACTTGGCTGGCGGCGTCCAGATTTCCGCACTCGGAAATCCGCGCAAGGCCACCGCACCGATGCGTTCGTCTCTGGTCCGCGCGCGCTGCGCAGCGGTCGCTGGGGTGCCGGCAACTGCTTCGCTTTGCGATGGCACCGCATCGGCAAGCGTCACAGTGTGCGTTGGCAAAAGCGGCGCCGCGGCTGCCGCTATCAGCAGTCCAATCCCTTCAACAAAGAGATCCCCAGACATTCTTCCGCCCCCTTTTTGCAATCTTCCCGTTCAGGTGAACATTGCGGAGCGTGGCTAAGAAGGAATTAAGGGGTCACTTCACCGGCACGTTAAGCATTAAAAAGTCAGGACTTGATCGCGGCAGCAAGCGCCTTGTGGAGACGCGAATGCAGGGCATCGTTGCCGGCCAGGATCTGCTTGTCGCAGATCGGCTGCGAGATGCCGCGCCAGTCGGTGACGAACCCGCCAGCTTCGCGGACCAGCAGGCAGCCTGCAGCGCTGTCCCACGGCGAAAGACCACTTTCCCAAAATCCTTCATAGCGGCCCGCCGCAACCCAGGCGAGATCGAGCGCAGCCGAGCCAAAGCGGCGGATCCCCGCCACCTGCGGCGCAATCGCATTGAAAATCTTGGTCCATTCTGCCGGATCGCCATGCCCCGCAAAGGGCGTGCCGGTAGCTATCAGGCTTTCGTCCATATGGCGGCGCGCCGATACCCGCAGGCGCCGATCGTGGAGCCAGGCACCGCGCGTTTTCTCGGCCCAATAACTTTCATCGGTAACCGGCTGGTATACGAGGCCCGCACTGACTTCGCCCCAGCCCGATCCATCAAGCTTGGGTTCCTGCACGGCAATTGAGATCGCAAAATGCGGAATGCCATGCAAAAAGTTGCTCGTCCCGTCGAGTGGATCGACAATCCAGCGCGGCTTGCCGGGGTCACCCTCGATGATCCCGCCTTCTTCCAGGACGAAGCCCCAATCAGGGCGCGCTGCCAGCAGCTCGTCATAGATCGCCCGTTCGGAACGCTGATCGGCCTTGGACACGAAGTCGGCAGGCCCCTTACGACTCACTTGCAGGTGCTCGACCTCGCCGAAGTCGCGGCGCAGGCGTTGGCCAGCCTTGCGGGCAGCCTTCTCCATGACGCGGATAATGCCGGAAATGACGGCCATGTCAGGTGTCCTTAATCCGCCTTGCCGACGTAGGTACGCTCGTACACGTCGACCGTGATGCGCGTGCCGCTGGAAATGTGCGGCGGGACCATCACGCGAACTCCGTTGTCGAGGATCGCCGGCTTGTAGCTGGACGAGGCGGTCTGCCCCTTCACCACCGCATCGGCTTCGACGATGGTGGCGTCGATCTGGGCAGGCAGTTCAACGCTCACCGGGCGTTCTTCCCACAGTTCCAGAACCACATCCATGCCGTCCTGCAGGAAATCGGCCGCTTCCCCCAGCAGATCACGCGGTAGAGTGATCTGCTCGAAGTTGTCCTTGTCCATGAATACCAGGTCATCGCCCTCGGCATAAAGGTACTGGAAGTCCTTGGTGTCGAGGCGGACCTTTTCGACCGTATCCTGGCTGCGGAAACGGACGTTGGTCTTGCGGCCATCGATCAGGTTCTTCATTTCGACCTGCATGAATGCACCGCCCTTGCCCGGCTGGGTGTGCTGGATCTTGGCAACTTTCCAGATGCCCTTTTCGTATTCGATGATGTTGCCGGGACGAATGTCCACACCGCTGATCTTCGCCATGGGGATGCCTTCAAAGTTGAGAAAGACGTACCGGTCTGCACCGGGAAAGGCGCGCCCTTAGCCGAGGCTGCGCCGAACGGCAAGGTGGCGCGGGCGTTCATCGCCTGCTAAGCGATGCCCGTCCAAGGGAACGCCCATGATCCGTACCGCCTTTTCTGCCCTGCTGCTGGCCGCCACTCCCGCCTGGGCGGTTCCGGGCGGCAAGCTCGATACTCTCGATGCCGGCAGTTACGTTTGCGAACTGCCCGGCGATGCCGCGGGTGCGGCCGGTCTGCGCCAGCCAGACGAGGCGTTCGATATCGTCAACGCCAACACCTATCGCAGTCCGACCGGGCGCGGATCCTATTTGCTGACCGGCGATATCCTGACCATGACCAGCGGGCCCAAACGGGGAACCCGCTATCATCGCCTGTCCGACCGTTTCCTGCGTCTGATCGGACCTGACGGCAAGGACAGCGCGCTGCGCTGCGTCCGCCGGGTTGTCAACAACGGCTAGACCGCCTGCACTGGCCGCCGCGCACCTTCGCGCATCCGCCAATAAGCCAGCGCGATCAGACCGCCGAACAGGGCGATGCCCAGTGGTGTGGTGAGGCCGCTTGCCGCAGTCACAGCCAAGGCGTCCGGATTGTCATTCCATGCGACAATTCCGGCGTAAACCACGTTGAACAGGCTATCACCGACGATCATCCCGGTTGCGGTCAGCACCCCGATACGCTCGGCAAAACCGGGATCGCGCTGCTTTTCGGCCCAGCGGTTATAAAGGTGGCCCAGCACAGCGCCGAGCACGACCATCGCGGTCACATCCATCGGCAGGTACATGCCCATCCCCACGGCCAGCGGTGGCAGCGATCCGCGTCCGGTCTTCTTCAGCACCTCATCAAGCGCGATCACACCTGCGCCGATGGCCGCGCCCAGGCCGATAAGTGTCCAGTCCAGACTACCGCCCAGCACCCCTTGGGCAATGGCTGAAATGAGCGCCGCTTGCGGCGCGGCCAGAGCATCTGGACCAGCCCCCGGCGCGCCCTGGAACCCAAAAGTCTGATTTAGCAAAGTCAGGATCGGCGGAATGACCAGCGCGCCGAATATTACGCCCATAATCAAGGCGACCTGCTGGCGCCACGGCGTCGCACCCACCAGTTGCCCGGTTTTAAGATCCTGCAGGTTATCGTTTGAAATCGTCGCCACGCCAAAGATGATCGCGGTTACGAACAGCGCAAAGGCGACCAGCGCCTTGGTTGCATCGGCATCTAGCCCGCGGCCGAACAGACCGAGAAGCAACAGCGAAATGCCCAAAGCAGACAGGATGCCTACTCCCGAAACCGGACTGTTAGACGCGCCGATCAAGCCCGCCATGTATCCGGTGACCGAGGCGATAATGATGCCCGCCACCAGCACATAGGCAATCGAGGCAATCAGCGACAGGCCAAGGTTGCCGGCTACTGGCCCGCCCACGGCAAAGTCTGCCAGCAGCAGGCCGATGGGAATCATCAGGGCCAGGATAGTGCCTCCGACTATGCCGATCGGCAGGTCGCGCTCTGTCAATTCAAGGCTGTCCATTGTGCCCGCCGCCTTGCGTGCACGATCAGCGGTGAGAGCGCCGGCAATCCCCTTGAAAATAGGGCCGATGACCTTGAGCAACGTCCAGATCGCCGCCACGCCAATCGCGCCGGCACCGATAAAGCGCACTTTCTGGCGGAATACCGTGGCAACAAAATCGGCCAGCTCGGTCCCTGCAGGAGGGCCAGCGGCGGTCAGCTGCGGCAGGATGATCAGGAAGCTGATCACGATGCCGACCAGCATTGCAAGGCCCACTGCCAGACCGACAAGGTGCCCCACCCCGACCAGCGCCAGCGATAACGAAGCCGAGGCAAAAGTGCTGCCTGCGCCCAGTTTGAAAGTCGTGTTGGCCCCTTCCGCCACCAGTTTCATCTTGGCGAGCAGCGGATAGAGCGCAGCGATACCGGTGCCGAGCACGACGGCGGCCAGACCCCGGCGGTTTTCCTCAGCCCCGCCTACACCAGCTCCGACTTTGAGCACTTCGGCGGCCGCCACGCCTTCGGGATAGGGCAAGTCCGATCCGGTGACGAGCGCGCGGCGCAGCGGCACCGAATACATCACCCCCAGCACCCCGCCGATGGCTATCACCGCGACCGACTGCCAATAGGGAAACCCGGTCCACCAGCCGACCATGATCAGCCCGGGCAAGACGAATACGATGGCCGACAGCGTGCCCGCCGCGCTGGCAATGGTCTGGACGATGTTGTTTTCTTGGATCGTCGCGCCTGAAAAAAACCGCAAGATCGCCATTGATATGACTGCTGCCGGGATCGATGTGGCGAAAGTAAGCCCAACTTTCAGACCCAGGTAAACGTTCGCCGCGGTAAACACGACTGTCAGGATCGCACCCAGCACTACACCGCGCAGTGTCAGTTCCTTGGGAATCGGCATGCCGCTCATCAGATACCCTCATTCATATTCGCGTGGCAGGAAATGAACAACATCACACAAAACACACGGTCGTGTGCGCATAAACCGCTAGCGCCTACTGCAAGCCAAACGCTTGGACAAAGGTGTGACAGGTTTTGTCGGAGTAGGGAACCTTGGGACAAGCCCTGAACATCAAGGACAGAATATCCCGCATGTTCATCACGCGCGTGCCGCGATTCACGCTTGCAGGACGGCGGCGAAGGCCTGTACCGCAGCGGCTTCATTACCGCCCCAGACCGCATTGCTCACGGCCAGGAAATCGGCACCAGCAGCCACCAGTGGGGCTGCGTTGTCTGGCGTGATGCCGCCGATTGCCACACACGGAAGTTCGAAGATGGATTGCCACCAGGTCAGCAGGTCAGGTGCGGCGACGTGTTCGGTCTGCTTGGTAATGGTCGGGTAAAAAGCGCCGAACGCAACGTAGTCGGCGCCGGCATCCCCCGCTTCCATCGCAAAATGTCGGCTGTTATGACATGTGACGCCGATCTGCGCGTCGCGGCCAAGGCGTGCGCGGGCATCAGCCAGGTCGCCGTCGTTTTGTCCCAGATGAACCCCGTCGGCGCCAAGGCGTTTGGCCAGACTGACCGAATCGTTGACGATGAAAGCAACTTCGCGATCGGCGCAGATCCGCTGCAGCGGATCGGCCAGCCGCGCCGCTTCATGTTCGTCAATGCCCTTGACCCTAAACTGAAACGCCGCGACCGGCCCGGCATCGAGCGCACTTGCAAGGCGATCAGGAAAGGCGCCCGACACGTCGAGCGGAGAGATCAGATAAAGCTGGCAATCGGACATGGCCTGCGCTCTATCGACCCCGGCGCGCTTAGCCAAGCGTTCCGCAACCGTTCAGCCGGATCGTTCGTTAGGGTCGCCATGAAAAAGATCGCGTTTGCCTCGCTCCTTGTTGTCGCCTTGTCCGGCTGCATCACCTACCAGAACCGCAGCGACGGGATCACCCGGTTGCGGATTGGTGAGTCCGGCAGCGTTGACGGGCCGACCGTTACTCCGCTTGCGGTATTGGAAGACAGCCGCTGCCCGGCCGAAGTGCAGTGCCTTTGGGCGGGACGGGTCAAGGTATCGGTGCGGGTCGAACTTGGTACCGGCTCACAAACCCGCGACATGGTGCTGGGCGAGGAGCAATCGGTGGCAGATGGCAGCCTTACGCTGGTCGAGGTGCTGCCTCAAAAGAAGAAAGACCAGGCGATCTACCCTGATGAATACCGCTTCGGTTTCAAGTTCGCCGGAGGTTTGTAACGCCTCAGCCCGTCTTGACGGTCGACCCGGCGGCAATCTCGTCAATTGCACTGCCCAGTGCGGCGTCGAACTCGTCTTCGCTCATTTCAAAGCGCAGGTCTTCAAGCAGCGCGCGGCTGAAGCTGGCTATGATACCGCGGTTCCTGGCCAATTCGGCACAGGCCTCGGCCCGCGCATATCCGCCCGACAGAGCGACGACGCGCAGCACTTTGGGATGGTCGACCAGCGCATCATAAGTGCCCGGCACGACCGGCAGCGACAGCTTGAGCATTACCTTGTGCCCTTCTGGCATCGCTGCCAGCGCTTTAAGGATCTCATCACGCAGGATCGTGTCACACTCTGCCCGGGTGGCGCTCTTGATGTTCACTTCGGGTTCGATGATCGGCATCATGGCGTGGGCGATGACCTGCTGTCCCACTGCAAACTGCTGAGCAACCACGGCAGCGATACCTTCGGCGTTGGCTGCATTGATGACCGACCGTTCTTTGGTCCCGAATACGCCCAGCGCTTTGGATTTTTCCAGCAGCGCATCCAGATCGGGCATCGGCTTCATCAGCTGAACCCCATCAGCCTCATCCTCCAGGCCCTTGTCGATCTTGATAAACGGGACGATGCCCTTGGCGATCAGCGCGGAGGGGACCGGCTGGCCGTCGACTAGCCCATCCATTGTCCGCTCGAACAGGATGGCACCAATTACCTTGCTGCCGTCGAATGCCGGGGACCGGATGATACGGCTGCGCATGGCGTGGATCAGGCCGTACATCTCGTCGTCACTGCCCCACGCCCCGGCTTCGATGCCGTAACCGGCCAGCGCCTTGGGCGTCGACCCGCCCGACTGGTCCAGCGCGGCAATGAAACCGTTTCCCTTGGCCATCTTGGCGGTCATGTCGGCAGTGTTCATAATGCGTGGGGTCCCTGGCGTTGCATACGTATGTGAGCGGGCCATAACCGGCCTGCGGTCACCCTGCAAGTGCGGCGATCAGGCCTGTTCCAGAGCAACCACACCAGGCAGTTCCTTGCCTTCCATCCACTCAAGAAAGGCACCGCCTGCGGTCGAGACGTAAGAAAAATCGTCCGCCACCCCGGCATGGTTCAGCGCGGCAACGGTATCGCCGCCGCCCGCCACCGATACAAGTGCGCCTTCGACTGTCAGCGCCGCGGCACTTCGCGCGAGCGATACGGTCGCTGTATCGAACGGCGCCATCTCAAACGCGCCGAGAGGCCCGTTCCAGACCAGAGTGCGGCAGGTCTTGAGCACATCGGCCAGGGCTTCCACCGCCTGCGGGCCGATATCGAGGATCATTTCGTCCGGCGCGACCTCATGGACATTGCAAGTTCGGAGGCTTGCCGGATTTGCGGCAAATTCCTTTGCCACCACCACGTCATAAGGCAGGTGAACGGTGCAGCCCGCTTTATCGGCGGCGTCGAGGATTTCTTCGGCCGTACTGGCCAGATCGTGTTCGCACAGCGACTTGCCCACATCGACCCCGCGCGCAGCAAGGAACGTGTTGGCCATGCCGCCGCCAATAATCAGGTGTTCGACCCGCGTGACCAGGTGCTTCAACACATCCAGCTTTGATGAAACCTTGGCCCCGCCAACCACTGCAGCGACGGGCTTGGCCGGATTGCCCAGCGCCGCATCAAGCGCCTTAAGCTCAGCCTCCATCGACCGCCCGGCATAGGCCGGCAGCAGGTGCGCAATGCCCTCTGTACTGGCATGGGCGCGGTGCGCAGCGGAAAACGCATCGTTGACGTAGAAGTCACCGTTGGCGGCGATTGCCGCGGCGAAATCAGGATCGTTGGCCTCTTCGCCTTTCCAGAAACGGGTGTTTTCCAGCATCGCTATGTCGCCCGGCTGGAGGATGCCGATCGCCTGTTCAACCACAGGCCCGGTGATTTCGGGGATGAACATCACCTCTTCGTGCAGCACCGCCTGTACCGCATCGAGCGTCATCGACACCGACAGGGTCGAAGCCCGCTCGCCCTTGGGTCGTCCGAAATGGGCCAGCAGCAGGACCTTGGCGCCTTTTCCTGCCAATTCCAGGATCGTTGGAGCCGAAGCGCGCACGCGGGTATCGTCGGTTACTGCGCCGTCCTGCATAGGCAGGTTGAGATCCACCCGCACAAGCGCAACCTTGCCCGCAACGTCGCCCAGATCGTCAAGCGTCTTGAACCGCGTCATTCGCTTATCCTTATTCCGTCACCCACGGCAATTTCACCATCGCCTATAACCCGGCCCAGCACCCCGCCCCGCCAATCGGGCAGCAGAACCGCCTTTAGGCCGGTTGCGATTTCTTCCATCCGGCTGCACGGATCACATTCAGTAGTGACCTCAATCCGCAGTTTATCGCCGATTTCTATAACTGCGCCTGGCTGGCGCGGCAGGCGGATGCCCTGTGTCAGCAGATTGGCCCGGCGCACCCACCACGGCAGGTCCGGGTCATCGGTGCGGCCCAGTTCGGCCAGCGCGGCGGCCCAGCTTTCCGCCTCGATCAGCGAGACCTGGCGGCGTGGCTTGCGGCCGGGACGCACTGCACCGCGAAAGTCACCCTGCAAGCCCCCTGCAGCCGACACCGGCACCCGGTCCAGCGTCTCTATCGCCCCGCGCGGCCGTGCGTGCCGCGCAATGCCAACAAGACGCCCGCCGCTCATCAGATAAGCTTGCCCATCGCGCCAGCTGTATCGACCATCCGGTTGGAAAAGCCCCATTCGTTGTCGTACCAGCTCAGCACGCGGACCAGCTTGCCATCGATCACCGAGGTTTCGAGCGCGTCGATGGTCGAGCTGCTGGCATCGCCGTTGTAATCGATCGAGACCAGCGGTTCGTCCGAATAGCTTAGCACGCCTTTGAGCGCACCTTGCGACGCGGCCTTGAGCAGGGCGTTGACCTCGTCCTTGGTGGTGTCGCGCTTGGGCTGGAAAGTCAGGTCAACAACCGAGACATTGGGGGTCGGCACACGGATCGCGCTGCCGTCCAGCTTGCCTTTCAGTTCGGGCAGAACCTCGCCCACAGCACGGGCCGCGCCGGTGGTGGTCGGGATCATCGACATGCCAGCCGCGCGCGCGCGGCGCGGATCTTCATGGATCTGGTCAAGGATCTTCTGGTCGTTGGTATAGGCATGGATCGTGGTCATCAGCCCGCGCTCGATCCCGATCGCATCGTTCAGCACCTTGGCAAACGGCGCCAGGCAATTGGTTGTGCACGAAGCATTGGACACGATGGTGTGGCCTGCTTCCAACTTGTCATGATTGACACCGAACACCACGGTCAGGTCAACGTTTTTGCCCGGCGCAGAAATCAGGACTTTCTTCGCACCGGCTGCGATATGCTTTTCGCAGCTTGCGCGGTCCGTAAAGAAACCGGTGCATTCCAGCGCGATGTCAACACCGTTGGCCTTGTGCGGAAGGTTGGCGGGATCTCGCTCGGCGGTGACCTGGATGCGCTTGCCGTTGATCACCAGATCGTTGCCGTCCACTTCGACCGAACCCGAAAACGCGCCGTGCACGCTGTCGCGCTGGAAGAGCATGGCATTGGCTTTCGCCGAGGCGAGATCATTGATCGAAACCAGTTCCAGGTCGTGGTCGGTCCGCTCCAGAATGGCTCGCGCCACATTGCGCCCGATGCGCCCGAAACCGTTGATCGCAACCTTGATCGCCATGAACTAAACTCCTCTTACAGGCCCAGCTTGGCCTTGATTTGCGGAACAATAGCTTCGGTCGTAAGCCCGAAGTAGCTGAATAGCTTTTCGGCCGGCGCCGATGCCCCGAACCTGTCGATACCGATGGCCAGACCATCGCGGCCAATCCATTTGTGCCAGCCGAAAGTCGTGCCCGCCTCGATCGAGACGGCCAGAATGCCAGCAGGAATCAGGCTGTCCTGGTAAGCCTCATCCTGCGCTTCGAACAGTTCCCAGCAGGGCATCGAAACAACATCGGCGCCCACGCCGGCTTGTTCCAGCGCGGCGGCGGCTTCCACGGCGATCTGCACTTCGCTGCCGGTCGCCAGCAGCACCACCTTGCGCGATGCCTTGGCGGCAACCAGACGGTAAGCGCCTTTGGCGCAGCGGTTTTCGTCCGCATCATTGCGCAGCGCAGGCAGATTTTGGCGGGTTAGAGCAAGCGCGCTGGGCCCGTTCTGCCGTTTCAGCGCCAATTCCCAACATTCCGCGGTTTCCATCGCATCGGCCGGACGCATCACCCACAGGCCGGGGATGGCGCGCAGCGAGGCGACGTGTTCGATCGGCTGGTGGGTCGGTCCGTCCTCACCCAGTCCGATTGAATCGTGAGTCAGGACATAGATCGCCCGGGCATGCTGGATCGCCGACAGGCGAATGGCATTGCGGCAATAGTCAGAGAATACCAGGAAAGTCCCGCCATAGGGCACGATCCCGCCGTGCAGGGCCATACCGTTCATCGCCGCGGCCATGCCAAACTCGCGGATCCCGTAATAAAGGTAACGCCCGGCATAGTCAGCCGGTGAAAACGGCGTGGTCGATGCGGTCTTGGTGTTGTTCGAACCCGTGAGGTCAGCCGAACCACCGATCATGGCCGAAACGGTTGCGGTCAGGACGGTCAACGCGTCTTCGCTCGACTTGCGGGTGGCCAGCTTGGGCATATCGGCAGCCAGCTTGCCGCGGTATTCATGCCAGCCGTTCAGGGACGGAAGCTCGCCAGCCATGCGCGCGGAAAACTCGCCGCTGCGCGCATTGGAGGCAAGCCGTGCTTCCCAATCGGCGCGCCTGGCGGCGCCCTTCGCGCCCAGGCTGCGCCAGTCAGCCAGAATGTCGGCGGGAATGACGAAAGGTTCGGCGCTCCACCCCAAAACACCGCGCGCCGCGGCAATCTCATCGGCGCCCAGAGGACTGCCATGAACGTTGTGGGTGCCTTGCTTGTTAGGCGCGCCCTTGCCGATAACGGTATGGCAGGCAACCAGCGACGGGCGCGGATCGGCCTCTGCCTCGGCCAGGGCGCGGGCGATGTCGGCAAAATCGTGACCATCGCATTCGGCGGTGTGCCAGCCGGTCGCGCGGTAGCGGGCAAGAATATCCTCGCAGGTCGAAAGTGACGTGTCCCCGTCGATCGTGATGTGATTGGAATCCCACAGCACGTTCATTCCGCCCAGCTTGTAATTGGCGGCTAGTCCGATCGCCTCGTGGTTGATGCCTTCCATCAGACAGCCGTCACCGGCGATCACCCAGGTTTTGTGGTTGACCAGATCGCCGCCAAACTCGGCATTGAGGTGGCGTTCGGCAATGGCCATGCCCACCGCCATGGCCAGCCCCTGACCCAACGGACCGGTAGTGCATTCGACCCCGGCAAGTTCGGTATTTTCAGGATGCCCTGCACAAACCGAGTGCAGTTGGCGAAAATTGCGGATGTCATCGATCGTCGGCGCATCATACCCGGTCAGGTAAAGCAGCGAATAAAGCAGCATCGATCCATGCCCGGCTGACAGGATGAACCGGTCCCTGTCGGGCCACTTGGGCGCAGCGGGATCAAAGCTCAGGAACTGGCTGAACAGCACGGTGGCAACGTCGGCCATGCCCATCGGCATGCCAGGATGGCCGGAATTGGCCGCCTGCACTGCGTCCATCGATAGCGCACGGATTGCATTGGCCATGGGGGCCAGGCGGGAAGGAGCCAGGTTCGCGGCAGAGGGGCTCATCACAAAGGCTCCCGAAAAGATCGCTGAATATGCACCGAGTCGGCGCGCCGCTTCCTTTGCGGAGGCACCGGCCCCCGTCAACCCGGCCTTGCCGGGTGGGGCTGTCAAAGCGTGGGAAAAGCATGACGCATCCCTTTGCACACCGGAGGTTTTAGGTTAGCCAGCAATTATGGATGGGGATCGCACCGCCCGCGCACAGGCGCGGATCGAAGCGGCGCTCGCCCGGATCGAGGCGAGCGCGCACAGGGCCAAAGGCTTGGGCGGCGGGGCAGCTGCCCCGACCGGCGGGGCCGAACTTGCGCATTTGCAGGCGCGGCATGACCGGCTGCGCGCGGTGGTCCAGGATTCGCTCAGCCAGCTCGACCAGATAATCGAAAGCGCTGAAGGGTGATCCGGCGATGAGCAACGTGACCCTGCAAATCGGCGGCCGCGCCTACACCATGGCCTGCGCGGACGGGGAAGAAGCGCACATTGCCGCGCTCGGCCGCTCCATCGCCGATAAGGTTGAACAGATGGGCGCCGGACAAAGCGAAGTGCGGCAACTGTTGTTCGCATCGCTGTTGCTGGCCGACGAATTGCACGAAGCGCGCGGCCGTCCGTCCGCAATTGCCGCTTCAACACCCGCCGCATACAGCGATGAAAACGCGGGTGCGTTTGAAGCAATAGCCGACAGGCTGGAAAAACTCGCTCTGTCTCTTGAGGGTTAGGCCGCATGGCCCTACATGGGGCGCGACGGGTACTGCCCGGTACGAACCGACAGAACATCCCTGAGGCTATAAGCAATCCAATGGGGGCTGTCCCTGGTCAGATCGCTACTTCGCGTAGAGATTTGGCACACATGGTCCCCACCTGACGTGAACGCGTCAGAGGATTTCCCCGGCAACGGCCCATGGTGGTCCCGTCACCCACCCTCGTTTCCCGAAAAGGCTGCCGCTCCGTGACCGACAAGCAAGCGCTTCGCACCCGGATGCGCGCAGTACGGCAACAGCACCAGGCGGCAATCCCCGATGCGATGCGCAGCCTGCTGTTCCTGCGCCCGCCTTCGCCCTTGCTTGACCTGATCGCGCCGGATGCAGTGATCGGACTGTATCATCCGATCGGCAACGAAGCGTCTCCGCTGGGTTACGCGCGCTGGTTCTACGAAGCCGGCCACCGCGTAGCCCTGCCTTGGTTTGAATGCCGCAGCAGCACAATGCAGTTTCGGCTGTGGGACAATCCCTTTGATACGGACGATCTGGAACAGTCGCCGTGGGGCGGATTGCAACCCGATAATGCTGCTGATCCAGCGGATCCCGAAGTCCTGATCGTGCCGCTGCTGGCGTTTACCGACGAGGGCAACCGGCTGGGACAGGGCGGCGGGCATTACGATCGTTATTTGACGGAATATCAGGACGCTGTGACAATCGGCCTTGCCTGGGATTGCCAGCGGGTTGAAGCCTTGCCATTGGAATCGCACGATATGCCGCTGCGCGCGGTGGTGACTCCAACCCGCTTTTACGGACCGTTCTGATCATGCGCGAAGAACCCACTCTCCGCATCCCGCTTGGCATCCTGGGACTTCTGCTGGCGCTGCTGGTCTACGGCGTTGTGATTGCCCGCACCGTTGCCCCGCTGATGCAAAGCTGGCCTGCGCTGGCACAGCTTCCGGTGTACGTTGTTCTGGGCCTTGTATGGCTGCTGCCGCTCAAGCGGTTCCTGATCTGGATGGAAACCGGCCGCTGGGGCTGATCAGTGCGGCGCGGGCGAGGTCCTTTTCCCGGCCAAAGCGCAGCAGCAAGGCGTGAAGCTCTGCCGGCGGCGGCACCCAAAGGCGTTGGCCGTCAAGATCGACTGGCTGACGCCTTCTTAGCGCAACTTGCTGCCACGTCTGACCTTCGCGTACCGAAAATCCGGCAAACAGCTCGACCGGCAATGCGCCGCCGTACCATGTCGCAAACATGTCAGACCGAAACCGATCAGCATCGCCGCCCGCTGCAGAATCAATTGCCAGCGGAGCGAGTACTTGCTGAAAGTCGCGCGGATCGAGCAAGACATCCACATCTCCAACTGGCCCGGGATCAAAACCATGAAGCGCCAGCGCCGCACTGCCGATGATCCACCAATCATGCCGCGCCGGCGCCATGATGGTCGATACGTCGATCAAGGCTGATCGAAGCAGCGGCGTAAGCGTCATGCCGCGAACGTGCTTGTTGCCCGCCACAAGGGCAACAACATTCGCTTAGCCGCAAAACCGACAACGCGTTACGCAATCTTATTGGAAAACCCCAAGTGGCGCGAGTGACGGGGCTCGAACCCGCGACCTTCGGCGTGACAGGCCGACACTCTAACCAACTGAGCTACACCCGCGCAGCCACTTGGGAGCAGCGCCACTAGGCCAGCCAATCGGGGCTGTCAACCGCTTCGCCCATGGATTTTTTGCTCTCTGCGCCAAGTGGCATGGCGTTGGCAAATACAGCATTAACCATATGTTTGCCGCTGCCCGGCATAACGCCTTGAGACGCCCCTATGCGGGTGAATCGGGGGCCATTGCCAGGTGCTGAAAACATACCGCAGCGCAACGCGCGTTCTGTCCGCCCTGATGGTTGCAGGGGCTCTTGTCGCTCCCGCTCTGGCGCAGGCGCGTGCCACGGTGGCGCTGGACAGCGCGATTTTTGTTGAACGAGCCACGGCACGCAGCGGGCGGATGCTGGAACCAGCAAGCCGGCTTAGCCGCGGCGACCGCGTGGTCTATGTTGTCACCTGGACGCGACAGGCTGGTGATGGCGGTTTCGTGGTGACCAATCCTTTGCCCCGCACGGTCTACTACCAGGCCAGCGCTGATGAGAACGAAGAGGTGTCAATCGACGGTGGCCGGACCTGGGGCAAGCTGGATGCGATGCGTCTCGGCAGCCGCCTTGCCACGCCGGAAGACGTCACCCATATCCGCTGGCGCGTGCCGGCACTTGTCGCCGCGCGCGGATCAGGACAGATCGCCTACAGCGCTATTGTCCGCTAATTGACCAGTTATCTTGCAGGCCTATCAGCTAGCCAGCAGCAACGCCGGGTTTTCGATCAGCCGTTTGACCGCTTGAACAAAGCTGGCCGCGTCCCAGCCGTCGACCACGCGGTGATCGCAGCTGATCGAAATGTTCATTAGCTTGCGCTTGGCGATGCGCTCGCCCCCCATTCCGTCGGGCACGAACATCGGCCGTTCGACGATCCGGTTGGGGCCGATGATCGCCACTTCGGGACGGTTGATGACGGGTGTGGTCGCCACTCCGCCCAGCGGACCGAGCGACGTAATCGTAATGGTCGATCCCGAGAGTTCCTCGCTCTTGGCGCTGCCGGTGCGAGCCGCGTCTGCCAGCCGGCGGATTTCGTTGGCCAGTTGCCAAAGGTTTTTGTCCTGCGCATCGCGAATGACCGGAACCATCAGTCCGGCGTCGGTCTGCGTCGCCATGCCCAGGTGGACCGCGCCAAAGCGGCTCACAACGCCGGCTTCGTCATCATACCGCGCATTGAGCATCGGAAAATCGGGCAGCGTCCGGCAGATCGCAGCAATCAGCAGCGGCAGCATCGTCAGCTTGGGCCGGTCCGCACCAAAGCCGGTGTTCAGCTGCGCGCGCAATTCTTCCAGCGCGGTCACGTCGCATTCCTCGACATAGGAGAAGTGCGGGATGTTGCGCTTGGACGCAGCCATGTTTTCCGCAATCCGGCGGCGCATGCCAATTACCTTGACCTGTTGATCAGCCGCTTTGCCGCCAGTACCGCGATAGGCACCGTTATAGGCCAGGAAGGCATCAAGATCGGCGTGGCGCAGACGGCCATCCTCAGCCGGGCGGACCTGGGCCAGTTCGATGCCCAGCTCCTTGGCCCGCGATCGCACAGCGGGACTGGCGAGAACTTTGGCAGTTTGGGCGCTTGATGGTGAACGGCCCTCGGCAGACTGAGGCGCCGCGGGTTCGGGCGCTCGCGCTGGCGCAGATGCAGGAGCTGGTTCGGGTTGCTCATCACAGGCGGGCACGGCCGCAATCACCTTTGCAACATCCGCTGCGTCGGGCGTTTCGGCGTCGATCCGGTCGGCAACGGCATCGGCTGCCCCTTCGCCCTCTGTCTCGATCACCACCAGCGGCGATCCGATTGCGATCATGTCGCCCTCGGCGCCGGCCACTTCAAGAACCACACCCGAAACCGGGCTTTCCATCTCGACCGTGGCCTTGTCTGTCATCACGTCGGCCAGCTTGCCGTCTTCCTCGATCCGGTCGCCGACTTTGACGTGCC
>NZ_JAHEBV010000011.1:54155-83907 GCF_024642085.1 Novosphingobium sp.
GCGCCGGCCACTTCAAGAACCACACCCGAAACCGGGCTTTCCATCTCGACCGTGGCCTTGTCTGTCATCACGTCGGCCAGCTTGCCGTCTTCCTCGATCCGGTCGCCGACTTTGACGTGCCAAGCAACAATCTCGGCCTCGGCGATGCCTTCGCCGATATCGGGGAGCTTGAAAGTGAACTTGCCCATAGTCTTATGCTTTCAGCAGGCGGTCGACGGCCTCGCCAATGCGGACCGGTCCGGGGAAATAGGCCCATTCTAGGCTGTGGGGATAGGGTGTATCAAACCCGGTCACGCGTTCGATCGGGGCTTCGAGGTGATAGAAACAGCGTTCCTGGACCAGCGCAGACAGTTCTGCCCCGTAACCGCAAGTGCGGGTCGCTTCATGGATGATCAGGCATTTGCCGGTTTTTTCCACCGACTTTTGCACAGTCTCGATGTCGATCGGGACCAAGGTGCGCAGGTCGATGATTTCGGCGTCGATGCCCTTTTCGGCCAGAACTGCCTCAGCCACGTGGATCATTGTGCCATAGGCCAGAACGGTCATCGCCTCGCCTTCGCGCACCACGCGGGCCTTGCCCAGCGGAATGCGGTAGTAGCCTTCGGGAACTTCGCTGTCCTTGTGGCGTGACCACGGCTCAACCGGCGTGTCGTAATTCCCGCTGAACGGGCCGTTGTATATGCGCTTGGGTTCAAAGAAGATTACCGGATCGTTGTCTTCGATGGCGGCGATCAACAGGCCCTTGGCATCGTGCGGCGTGGCGGGGATAACTGTCTTGATTCCGGCGACGTGCGTAAAAAGTGCCTCCGGGCTCTGGCTGTGGGTCTGCCCGCCAAAGATACCGCCGCCAAAGGGTGATCGCACCGTGATAGGCGCAGTGAACTCTCCCGCTGAACGGTAGCGCAACCGTGCGGCTTCGGAAATCAGCTGGTCAAGACCGGGATAGATATAGTCGGCAAACTGGATTTCCGGCACCGGACGCAGGCCATAGGCACCCATTCCCACCGCAGCTCCGATGATCCCGCATTCATTGATCGGAGTGTCGAACACACGGGTCTTGCCGAACCGTTTCTGCAGGCCGGCCGTGGCGCGAAACACTCCGCCAAAGTAGCCGACATCTTCTCCGAACACGACCACGTTGGGATCGCGCTCCATCATCACGGCCAGGGCATCGTTGATCGCCTCGATCATGTTGAGCCGTTTGGTCGGAGCATTGGCGAGCGAGAGCGGCGCTTCTTCAAGGCCCATCAATCGTACTCCTTCCAGGTCGGCCATTTGATCCGGCGTTCCCGGATTGCCTGTTCGGCCTGCTCCTCAAGATGCCAGGGCAGTTCCTCGAATACGTCCTCAAACATCGTGTGGAACGGGTGGTGCAACCCGTGGCCAAGTATGCCGTTCTTCTCGGCCTCCTTGGTCGCTGCCTTGACCTGTTCGATATGCTCCTTGTCCATCGCGTCGTGCTGCTGGTCGCTCCATTCACCCAGCGCAACAAGGTGGTTCTTCAGCCGGGTAATGGGATCGCCCAGCGGCCACTCGCTGCGTTCCTGGGCCGAGCGATAGGCGGATGGATCGTCCGAAGTGGAATGACCTTCGGCGCGGTAGGTAAAATGTTCGATCAGGGTCGGCCCTTTGTTCGCCCGCGCCCGGTTGGCGGCCCAGCGCATCGCGGCGTAGACTGCCAGCGCATCGTTACCGTCCACCCGCAGTCCGGCGATGCCATACCCGACGGCCTTGGCCGCAAAGGTGGCCCTTTCACCGCCTGCAAAACCGGAAAAGCTGGATATGGCCCACTGGTTGTTGACGATGTTGAACACGCAAGGTGCGTTGAACACGGTGGCAAAGGTGAAGGCTGCATGCGCATCACCTTCCGCGCTCGATCCCTCGCCGATCCAGGTCGCGGCGATACGGGTATCGCCCTTGATCGCACTGGCCATGGACCAGCCGGCGGCCTGCGGATACTGCGTCGCCAGGTTGCCGCTGATCGTGAAGAATGAATGCTCACGGCTGGAATACATGATCGGCAGCTGACGGCCCTTCAGCTTGTCCGCGCGGTTCGAATAGATCTGGTTGATCATCTCGGTCAGCGGATAGCCGCGTGCGATCAGGATGCCCTGCTGTCGGTAACTGGGGAACACCATGTCATCGTCAGCAAGGGCAAAGGCCGAAGCAACGCTGGTCGCCTCTTCGCCGGTGCACTTCATGTAGAAGCTGGTCTTGCCCTGTCGCTGGCCGCGATACATCCGGTCGTCAAACGCGCGGGTAAGCGCCATGGTGCGCAACATCCGGCGCAGCGTTTCAGGATCGAGCCTGGGATCCCACGGTCCTACCGCCCGCCCTTCATCATCCAGAACGCGAATCAGATCATGGCAAAGCGGATGTGTTTCTGCGGGATCACACGCCTCGTCCGGGCGTGGCTGAGCGCCGGCCGGCGGGATCGTGAGATAAGAATAATCGACAGGATCGCCAGGCCTGAACGGCGGTTCGGGCACGTGCAGCGAAAGCGGCGGCAGATTGCCGCGAACATGTTCGTCGATCGAAGGCCGCTCGGCCATATCGCGCTCTCCCGCCTCGCGGCTGCCCGCAGCAGCCTTGGAAGCATATTTTAGACTGGCGATATATTATTTCAAACAGGGGTAAGCGTCAACTAGACCGCAACCGGCGCCGACAGGGGGGCCTGGGGGGCATAGTCATGCACGGAAAAGTCTTCGATCCGGTAGTCGAATATCGACGCAGGGCGGCGGCCGATATCCATCCGCGGTGCTCCCTCTGGCCTGCGATCCAGCTGTGCTTCGACCAGGTCAGCGTGGTTCAGATAAAGGTGCGTATCACCGCCCATCCACACCAGTTCGCCCGGCTCCAGATCGCACTGCTGGGCCAGCAGTCGCGTGAACAGCGCTCCGCCCCAAAGGTTGAATGGCAGGCCAAGCGCCACGTCACAGCTGCGCTGGTACAGCAAGCAGTTGAGCCGGTTACCGGCAACATGAAACTGATAGGTCTTGTGGCACGGCGGCAGAGCCATCCGGTCAAGTTCGGCGACGTTCCAGCCCTCGATAATGTGGCGGCGACTGCCAGGGTTGCTGCGCAAGCTATCCACCACCTGCTGAACCTGGTTGATCCCTGTGTCGCGTTTGTACAAGTTTTCACCAACCGTCGAATAGACCGGCCAATCGGTCCATTGCTTGCCGTAAACTGGCCCAAGATCGCCCCAGCGCGCAGCAAAGGCGGCGTCGGCGACAATCCTTGCTGAAAAATCATCACGGCTGATGACAGCCCCGGTATCGCGGCGGTAGCGATCGAGCGGCCAGTCGGTCCAGATTTGAACGCCTTGTGCGCAAAGCTCGCGGATGTTGGTTTGCCCGGTCAGGAACCACAGAAACTCGCGCGTGGCGGTTTTCCAGTACACTCTTTTGGTGGTGATCAGCGGCATGGCTCCGCCTGCCAGATCAAAGCGAATCTGCGTGCCGAACACTGACCGGGTGCCGACGCCTGTGCGGTCTACCCGTTCATCCCCCCGCTCCCATATGCGGCGCATCAGGTCCAGGTACTGCCACTCCCAGTGCGGTGTTTCGGGGCAATTGTCGGGAATCGCTGCACTGGCCATCAAATGACCCTAGCGGCGAGATTGCCCGCTTGCCACTGTGCAATTGGCTGACTATAGGCCCGCTCCTGCCTCGCCCTTCTGCTTGCGGAAGGACGAACGATCGGTCGGGGAATAGCTCAGCCTGGTAGAGCACTGTCTTCGGGAGGCAGGGGCCGGAGGTTCGAATCCTCTTTCCCCGACCACGTCGTTTCTCATCCCAGCTTAGAAGTGGATCGGCGATGCCAATCCTATTTCCCTTGCCATTTCGTTGGCTGGTCTATCCCAACGTTGGAAGAATATAGCGGGCGATGGCATCGGCCACTCCCGCCTGCTCGTTGCTGGCCGCCACAAACTGTGCGGCCTCCTTCACCGCCGGCCTGGCCTGCCCCATGGCAATCGCCATTCCGGCGCGGCGGAACATGGCAATATCGTTGGCCTGATCGCCGATGACCGCAACCTGTGCCAGATCGACCCCGTGAAGCCCCGCCAGCTGCGCCACCCCGTCTCCCTTGTTGGCCCTGATGGCGGTGGCATCCAGATAATAGTCCTGCGAGCGGACCAGCGTAATGGCTTCACCGGCAATTTCGCGGGCCGCGATTTCGATCCGGTCCATCTGCGTGTCGTCATCGCATACCGCGACTAGTTTGTGCCCCTGTTTCATCAGGTTTTCGGTATCCTCCCAGGCTTCGGGCCGCAGGCCTGATGACATCACTTCGCGGATGGTGTGCGGGTCGGCGTGATCACTGGATAGCCAGCGGTCTGCGGTGAAAAGCCATCGGGTCACGCATTCATCAATGCTCAGCTGCAAAAGTTGCCGGGTAATCGCAAGCGGCAGCACATTGTCGATCAGCACCTCGCCTCTGTTTGCGAAGATTGTCCCACCGTTGAACGCCCCGAATGGCCCTGTAAGCCCAAGCATATCGGCAATCGGCATGATGCCGGCTGCAGGCCGTGCTGAAATCAGAGTTACGGCAACCCCGCGTTCGATGAGGTTGCGGATCGCAACAATATTTTCATCCGGAAGTGATTTGTCGTGGCGCACCAGCGTGCCATCGATATCGCAAACCAGCAGCCTGACTGGTGCATCATTCATTGTCATCCCCCACGCAATAACTGGACACCCCAGTCGCGTTCAAACAGATAGAGCAGCAACCGCGCCGCCTCGCCGCGCGCACCCGTCAAGCCGCCGTCGCGGTCGATCAATAGCCGCGCATCGTTGTGGGCCAGAGGCAACAAACGCTGGATCTGGTCCAGGCTGGCAACGCGGAAGGTCGTATCGCCCGATTGGCGCGTGCCGAGCAATTCGCCCCCGCCGCGCAGTTCAAGATCTTCCTCGGCAATGCGAAAACCATCCTGGGTTTCCCGCATCAAGGCCAGCCGCCGCTTCGCCGTTTCGGACAAGGCGCCAGAGCGCAGCAGCAAGCATGTGCTTGCCGCAGTCCCCCGACCGACCCGGCCGCGCAGCTGATGCAGCTGGGCCAGGCCGAACCGTTCGGCCTGTTCAATCACCATCAGGGTTGCGCTGGGCACATCCACGCCAACCTCGATCACGGTGGTCGCCACCAAAAGCTTTGCTGCGCCGCTCGCAAAGCGCTCCATTGCGGCGTCCTTGGCCTCGGGCCGCAGCTGCCCGTGGACCAATACCACCGCATCGCCAAAGCGCAGCTGCAGCTCGGCATAGCGGGCTTCGGCAGCGGCAAGATCCTCGTTTTCCAACTCGCGCACCATCGGGCAGACCCAATAGGCTTGCTGGCCTGTTGCCAAATGCCGTTCAACCCCGGCAATAACATCGGCCATTCGCTCAACGGCAACCACGCGAGTATCGATCGGCTGGCGGCCCGGCGGCATCTCGTCCAGTTTCGACACGTCCATTTCGCCATATTGGGCCAACGTCAGCGTGCGGGGGATCGGGGTGGCAGTCATTGCCAGGCAATGCGGTGTGCGTTTGCCTTTCTGCGCCAGCATCAGCCGCTGGCCCACCCCGAAGCGGTGCTGTTCGTCGATCACCACCAATGCCAGGTTGCGGTACTGGACCGCGTCCTGAAAAATCGCGTGGGTGCCAACCACGATCGGAATTGAACCATTGTGCAGACCCATCAAGGTCGCCTCACGGGCCCTGCCCTTGTCGCGCCCGGTCAGGAGCGCAATCTCGACTCCCGTGCCCTGAGCCATGCGCTTCAGCGTATCGAAATGCTGCCGTGCAAGAATTTCGGTCGGGGCGAGCAAGGCCGCCTGCGTCCCGGCCTCTACCGCGATCAGCATGGCCTCAAGCGCGACGACCGTCTTGCCCGATCCGACATCGCCCTGCAGCAGCCGCAGCATCGGCGCATCCTGCACCAGATCACCCGCAATCTCGGCAATGGACCGCTGCTGCGCGCCGGTCAGCGCGAACGGCAGGTTGATCCGTGCGCGCAGCCGTCCGTCGCCCTGAAGCGGCGTGCCGCGCCGCGCCCGGTTGGCATTGCGCACCAGCATCAGCGCCAGGCTGTTTGCCAACAGTTCGTCATAGGCCAGCCGGTCCCGCGCCTGGGGATGGTCGGCACGGTGGGCAAGTTCCAGCGCGTCGCGCCAGCTGGGCCACTTCATCTTGTCGAACAGCCCGGGCTCGATCCATTCGGGCAGATCCGTGGCACTGGCCAGCGCCTGCTGGATCAAAGCGATCAGCCGCCCTTGGGTCAACCCTTCGGACAGCGGGTAGACCGGTTCGACCAGCTGGCCCAGCGCAGCGGCGCTTTCTTCGCTGACGTGGTCCGGATGGACAATCTGCAGCAACTGACCGAACTGGTCGAGCCGCCCGGCAATCCACCGGGTTTCGCCCAGCGGCAGCGACTTTTTAGCCCAGCCGGCGTTACGCCCGAAATAGGTGATTGCGCAGATGTTGCCGGGGCCGTCGCTGGCCAGCACGCGAAATGGCCCTCGACCTGCGGAACTGCGGTATTCCACCGGGGTTAATGCGACGACGATGTTTTCCCCGACGCTCGCCTGGTCCAGATCGGGCACCGCCCTGCGTTCAACGAAGCGGTCGGGCAAGTGGTAAAGAAAATCGCGCACCCGGGTCAGCCCCAGCCGTTCCAGCGGGCGCGCCAGACCGGGTCCGACGCCTTTCAGGCTGTCAGCTGCGACAAACATGGGGTTGAGCCGATCAGGACGCATTGCGCATTGGTGTAGGCATTTCCGAACGCGCGGCAAAGGGGTGGTCAGCCCCTGATGCGCACCTTTTCCCAAGCAGCGCGCACCGCTTCGACCGTCATTGCGCCATGTTCGGGCGTGGTCGCAACCGAGCATACCGAAACCCGCATGACCCAGCGCCCCCGCCACTGGGACGAACCGATGAACGCAGCGGCATCGGCCTGAACCTGTTCAACCGTGGCGAGCGTCAGGCGGTCGCCCTCTTCATCGGACTGGCCGGCGCCAAAGCGGACCATGAACTGGTTAAGCTCCGCTTCGCAGACCAGCTCGACACCTTCGATCTTCGCCATGCCTGCTGCCATTAGCCGGGCAACAGCCACATCCTGTTCGACCATCGCAGCAATGCCTTCACGGCCCAGCTGCTTGATCATCGCCCAGACGGCAAAGCCGCGCGCCCGGCGCGACAGTTCGGGCACATAGGTTGAAGGATCGCGTTCGGTGTCGCTTGCCGGCGTCAGGTAACTGGCCGAAATTGCCATGGCACGGCGGTGTGCTTCGCCATCGCGGACAATTGCAAACCCGCAATCATAAGGCGTTTGCAGCCACTTATGGCCATCGGTTGCCCACGAATCGGCCAATTCGATTCCTGCGGTCAGGTGGCTAAGCTCAGCTGAAGCGTTGGCCCACATGCCGAAAGCTCCATCGACGTGAAGCCATGCGCCGGCGGCCGTGGCCAGCGGAGCGATCTGGGCAAAAGGATCGTGCGCCCCCGTGCAGATCTGGCCAGACTGGGCGACCGCAATGGTCGGCCCGGAATATTCACCCAGCGCCTTTTCGAAATCGGCGGGCAAAATCCGTCCCAGATCATCGGTCGCAACCGTGCGAACGCGCCTGGCGCCAAGGCCAAGGTACTTCAGTCCCGAGAAAACCGTGGCATGGGCGTCAGCGCCGATCAATACCCGGACTTCGGGCGCGCCGAACAGTCCGTCACTTTCCACGTCCCAACCGACACGGCGCAGCACTTCGCTACGTGCTGCGGCAAGGCAGACGAAGTTTGCCACCGTCGCCCCGGTCACAACACCCACCGAAGCGCTGGAGGGAAGGCCCAGCAGGTCAAGCAGCCAACCTATGGCAACCTGTTCAGCCACGCTTGCCGCCGGTGCGGCGAGCACGTTAGCCGCGTTTTGCCCCCAGGCAGAGGTCAGCCAATCGGCGGCAACGCCGGTAGGATGCGAACTGCCGATTACCCAGCCGAAAAAGCGAGGCGCGGTAGTGGCGCGAATCCCGCCTTCGGCAGCAGCGACCAGCTCCTCGATTATCGCCACGCCGTCACCGCCACTTTCTGGCAAGGGGCCGGCGAACCGGGCCAGAACCTGCGCATAGCTGTCGACAGGCGTCGTTTCTGCCCTGGCAATGCGCCGGCGGTAGGCTTCGGCATGACGGGCGGCATGGGCAAGCGGAGAAAACGGATCAGTCATCGGGCGTCCTTGTCGGCAGCATGTGGCAGGGCAAAGGCACCTTGATCTTGCCAGCCTACGGCCCATGCCCTAGCCGCACCGACATGGACAAGGCTTCCCGGATAAAGCGGCTAAAGTTTCGCGCCTGGCACCGCGGCACGCGTGAGGCTGATTACATGATCGGCTGTTTCTTCGATCGCTATGGCACGGAATGGGACGAGGCCGGGCTTCTATGGTTCGAAAAGCTGCTGGACGAGGAAGACGTCGACATCATCGGTTGGGCGCTGGGCAGCCTTGCTGTGCCGCCTGAATACGCAGGCGCGCAGATGGATGCTTTCTGCAAACTGGATTTCGTTGATATTCCCCGCTGACAGGACGCATCGGCCGCGCTAGGGCCACGTTCTTCTCATACCCCGTTGGCCGCAAAAACGGCCTGCGGGGCAATTGCTGTTGTGCGAGTGCCATGCCCGACCTGTCCCGATTGCTGTCCGCCGCCACCCCGCTGACGCTTGCCGCCCTGCCCCGCGGTGCGCAGCCGCTCGTGCTTGGCGATCTTGCGCGCGCCGCAAAAGGCCGCGCGGTGTTTGTCGCGCCCGACGATGCAGCAATGCAGGCGATCGCCGACAGCGCAGGGTTTTTTGCGCCCGAACTGGATGTGCTGACCTTTCCGGCATGGGATTGCCTGCCCTATGACCGGGCCAGTCCCGCCCTGTCGGTCAGTGCGCGGCGCCTTGCCACGCTGCACCGCTTGCAGACCAAGGCTGCCGGGCCGCAGCTGCTGATCACCACGATCAATGCCCTGCTGCAGCGTGTGCTCAGCCCGTTTCGGGTCCGCGAAAATGTCCGCCTACTCAAACCGGGGATGGTGATCGGCCGTGAAAGCTTGATCGGGCTGCTGCAGCGACAAGGCTATTCGCGCACTGACACCGTGGTTGACGCGGGCGAATACGCAGTGCGCGGATCAATCTTCGATATCTTCCCGTCAGGCCTGGAAAGCGGCCTGCGTCTAGATTTCTTTGGCGACGAGCTGGAAACGTTGCGGCTGTTCGATCCCAACACGCAGCGGTCAACCGGTCCGGTCGATCAGCACCTCCTGCTCCCGGCCAGCGAGGCTTTGTTGGACGAGGAATCGGTCAAGCGTTTCCGCACCCGGTACCGCGAACAATTCGGTGCCAATGCCACCGGCGATCCGCTGTACCAGGCGGTCAGCGATGGACGCCGCCTGGCCGGGATGGAGCATTGGCTTCCCCTTTTCGAAGACAAGCTGGTCACGCTGTTCGATCACCTGGAACCGGCCGATCTGGTTCTGATCGACAACGCGGCGCTGGGCGCGGCGGATGAGCGGCTGGACGACATTGCCGACTACTTCAAGGCTCGCACCGACACCGCCGGCAAGGCAGCGGGAAGCTACCGTCCGCTTGAACCGGGCGCGCTTTATCTTGCCCGGGCGGAGCTGGACGCAGCAACCATTGCCCGCCCGATCCACCGTACCGACATCTTTGCCCAGCCCGAAAGCCAGGGCGTGATCGACTGCGGGTTTACCGGTAGCCGCGACTTCGCCCCCGAACGCGCCCGCGGTGACAATGTCTATGACGCCGCGGCGACCTATCTGACCGGCCAAGCCAAGCGCGGGCGCAAGACACTGATTGCGGCCTACAGCACCGGCAGCCGCGCCCGCATTGCCGCAATCCTTGGTGAAGCGGTCAAGCCCGAACCGGTGCTTGCCGATACCTGGCAGGAAGCGCTGGGTCTGGCGGCCAAAGGCGTGCCGGTGGCCATGGTGCTGCCGCTCGAAACCGGGTTCGCCAATGACCAGATCGAATTGGTCACCGAACAGGACATCCTGGGTGACCGGCTGGTGCGCCGTAAGAAAAAGCGCAAGGGCGCCGACGCCTTCATGGCGGAACTGGCTGCGCTGACCCCAGGTGATCTGGTCGTTCACATGGACCACGGCATCGGCCGCTATGGCGGGCTTCAGTCGATCCCGGTCGGAGACAGTCCGCATGATTGCGTGATGCTGGAATACCACGGCGGCGACAAACTCTACGTGCCGGTCGAGAATATCGACGTGCTCAGCCGCTATGGTTCGGATGCCGAATTTGTCGCGCTGGACCGGCTTGGCGGCGAAGGCTGGCAGCGGCGTAAAAGCCGCCTGAAAGAACGTATCCGCGCCATCGCGCACGAATTGCTCAAAACTGCGGCCGAGCGTGCGTTGCGCCAGGCGCCCGTCGTCGCGCCCGAAGCGGCCAGTTTTGACAAGTTCGTCGAAGGTTTTCCCTGGCAAGAGACCGACGATCAGGAAGCAGCGATCGACGATGTGCTGAGCGATCTGGCCGAAGGGCGGCCAATGGACCGGCTGGTTTGCGGCGACGTTGGTTTCGGCAAGACCGAGGTGGCTTTGCGCGCCGCATTCGTCGCGGCAATGGCTGGACAGCAGGTGGCGATTATCGCACCGACAACGCTTCTGGCGCGCCAACACTATACCAATTTTACCGAGCGTTTTAACGGCTTTCCGCTGAATGTCGGGCGCCTTTCCCGGCTGGTTGGAGATAAGGAAGCCCGCGCAACCAAGGCGGGCCTGGCCGAAGGTACGACCGACGTAGTGATTGGCACGCACGCGCTGCTCGCCAAGAGCCTGCAGTTCAGGCGGCTTGGCCTGGTGGTAGTCGACGAGGAGCAGCGCTTTGGCGTCAATCACAAGGAAGCGCTCAAGCAGCTGCGTACCAATGTCCACGTCCTGACCCTGACTGCCACGCCGATTCCGCGCACATTGCAGATGGCAATGTCTGGCCTGCGCGAACTGTCCACGATCCAGACCCCGCCGGTCGACCGCCTTGCGGTGCGCACCTATGTGATGGAATGGGACGACATGGTGATGCGCGAAGCCCTGCTACGCGAACACCACCGCGGCGGGCAGAGCTTTATCGTCGTCCCGCGTATTTCAGACATGGAAGGGGTGGAGAAATGGCTGCGCGAAACCGTGCCCGAAGTACGCTTCATTGCCGCCCACGGCCAGATGGCGGCAAGCGAAGTGGAAGAGCGGATGAGCGCTTTTTACGAGAAGAAATACGAGGTGCTGCTGTCCACAACCATCGTTGAATCCGGATTGGACATTCCATCGGCCAATACGATCATCATCCACCGTGCCGACCGGTTCGGCCTGGCCCAGCTGTATCAATTGCGCGGGCGGGTCGGCCGCTCGAAACTGCGCGCCTATGCCTATCTGACCACGCCGGCCGATACCCAACTTTCCGAAGTGGCCGAAAAGCGGCTCAAGGTGCTGGGCGATCTGGACAGCCTTGGTGCCGGCTTCCAACTGGCCAGCCACGACCTCGATATACGCGGAGCGGGCAACCTGCTGGGCGACGAGCAGTCGGGCCATATCCGCGAGGTTGGTTTTGAACTTTACCAGTCGATGCTGGAAGACGCGATCCTGGCGGCCAAGGCGGGCGAAATGGGCATCGCCAAGGAACGTCACGCGCTCAGCCCGCAAATCACGGTCGACGCGCCAATCATGATCCCGGATGATTACGTCCCCGACCTGGCGGTGCGCATGGCGCTTTACCGCCGTCTCAACGATGCCGAGGATCAAGCCGAGATTGAAGCGCTGTCCGCCGAAATGATCGACCGTTTCGGCCCACTGCCGCCTGCAACCGCCAACCTGGTCAAGCTGATCCAGATCAAGCGTCAGGCAGTGGAAGCCAACATCGCGAAAATCGATGTCGGCGCCAAGGGCACGCTGGTCGCCTTTCACAACGACACGTTCCCCGATCCCGAAGGGCTGCTGGCCTATGCTCAGCGGCTGGAAGGCACGATCAAGCTTCGCCCCGACAGCAAGATCGCGGTCGTGCGCGCCTGGGGAGATTCGCAGGCCCGTCTCAACGGGCTGTTTCAGCTGACCAAGGGCCTCAGCGCCATCGCCCGCAAGGCACGCAGATAGTTAATCGAATTGCGCGCCGCGCCGGGCATGGCAATGTGCTGCACAATGACGCGCTCGTTTCGCCCCGATCTGGCCGTTGCGGCGTTTGTTCTGGCGTGCAGCGTGCTGGTCACGCAGTTAGGCGGACTGGGACGCGAGGTGATCGATCCCGACGAATCGACCTTCATCCTGATGGGGGCCGATGTCGCCAGGGGGCACTTGCCGTTCGTCACGCAATTTGATCTCAAACCGCCGATGATCTTCTTCCTGATCGGCGGTACGCTAGCCGCCTTCGGCAAAAGCATCGCGGCCGTTCGCTTGTTGGGCGACGCGCTGCTGCTGGGTACTGCGTTGATTACTTTCCTGCTGACGCGGCGCGTGACCAGCGACTGGGCGGCACTGGGCGGAGCGTTGCTTTATGTCTGCTTTGCCAGCCTCGAGCTGGGCCAGCCGACCTACAGTGAGCTGCCAGCGCTGTTTTTCGGCATGGGCGGGCTGCTTGCCTTGGCCTGCAGTCCGGTCACGCTCGGCCGTGCGGCGCTGGCAGGCTTGCTGATGTCGCTGGCAGTGCTGTCGCGCTCGAATCTTTACCCCTTGCCGCTCGTTTCGGGTCTGCTGCTGCTGGGCGTTGCAGTCCGAAAAGACCCTCAGGTTAAAATGGCGGCGTGGTTGACCTTTGGCCTTGGCGGACTGATCCCAGTAGCGCTGTTGATCTTCGCCTATGCCCGCGCGGGCCAGCTGGCGGTGCTCAAGCTGGCGATGATCGATGTGCCGCTGGTCTACGCGCAGCAAGTCGGCATTGCGGAAGCCGTGCTGGACAACCTGCAGCAATTGTATGTCATCACGACGATGCAGCCCATGATCGTTGCGCCGTTCGTGGCTGCCGCAGCCACCGGCTGGACCGTTATTGGAGCAAGATTGCTTTATCCTGCGTCTCAGGTTGAGCGCTGGACCCTGGGACTGATCACGCTCGCCGCCTTGGCCGTGGTTTTCAGTCTTGTGACAAGCGGCGCGGTGTATCCGCATTACTGGCTTCAGCTGTTGCCGCTGCTCGCGATTGCCTGCGCGGCCGCGCTGGATTTCGCGGCCAGCCTTCGGTTTGGCCGCTGGATGGCCGTGTCTTTGGTGGCGTTGCCGCTCGGCTCTGCATTCGTCCGGACAATGCCGCAGGCCCTGCAAGTAGCGACAGCGCAGTATCATCAGGCCGAACCTTTCGACATTGCGACTGCTGCGCGGCACATTGAACGATCCGGTGTCACGAATCCCACAGTCTGGGCATGGCGCAAACAATTGATAGGCTGGTATCTGGACTCCCCGCAACTTTCAAAGGCGGGGGTTCAGCCGGAAAATATCGCCCGCCCTGCGATAGCTGGCCCGCTGGCGGCGCACGGCTATATCAGCAAGGACGAAGTCAGTCGTCTGCTGGACATGGAGCCGGACTTCGTTGTGACCGATGCCGCCGGCATAGGCTCGTCCTGGATGCGTGCCACCGGCCGGCCAACTGATGCGTGGCTGGCAGCACGTTACCGGCTCGACCAGCGCTTTGGCGATGTGCTGGTCTACCGCCGGATCAACGCCCTGTCGCAAAGTCGTTGAAAGCGTCGGCCGAAAGAGGCTGGGCACGCAGGAAACCCTGGTACGCGCTGCACCCTTCGGCAGCGACCAGCACTCGCTGCGCTTCGCTTTCGATCCCTTCGGCAATCACCGACAGGTCAAGCGCGCGCGCCATGGCCACGATGCCGCGTAGCACAGCGAGATCACGCGGATTGGCCGCGATCCCGTCGACCATGCTGCGGTCAAGCTTCAGCTTGTGCAGCGGCAGCAGTTTCAAATAACGAAAGTTGCAGAAACCTGCGCCAAAGTCGTCCAGCGCGATCCTGGCGCCGCCCGCCGCCAGCGATTCAAGCGACCGTGCCGCCTGGATCACATCGGCAAGCAGAACTTGTTCTGTGACTTCAAGCGTCAACCGCCACAGCGGAAAACGGCAAGCGGCAGCAAGCGCCATGAACTCGGCGGCAAAAGCTTCTTCCGCAAGGTCATTTGGCGTCACGTTGAGCGACAAGCGCAGGTCCATCGGCCAGCGCTGTGCTCCGCTCATCGCCAGTCGCGCAATGTGCCGCGAAAGCTGAGCCACATGATCTGCCCGCTCGGCTATGCTGAACAAGGCGCCGGCACCGATCCGGCCCAGCTGCGGGTGATTCCAGCGCGCCAGCGCTTCGCCGCCAACCAGCCGGTCATCGGCGCAGGCAAACTGCGGCTGATAGACCACTTCGATCTCTCCACCGTCAAGCGCGCCAAGCAGATCAACCTCAAGCTGCGCGGCGCTGCGCCCGGCGCGGGCACCCTCGCCGTCGGCCCATAACAGCCGGCGGCCCGGCTGCGTCATCACCCGCGACAGGGCTTGCCCCAATCGGTCGAGCATGGAATCGGCGTCTTCACTGTCGAGCCCGCGCAACAGCGCGGCACGCGGCGACAGCCGCAGCGTAACGCCAAGGCAGGCGATCGGCCGGGCCAGAGCATCAAGTAATTGCGCAGCCGCAACCTGCCAGCTTTCACGGCTGCATGGCTGGGCCGACAGCAGCAGGAACTGTCCGCCGCCGCTGCGCGCGATCAGCCAGCCGCCGTCCAGTTCGCTTGCCGCGAAATGCTTGAGGCGAAGAGCCACTTCGGCAAGCGCCCCGTCGCCGGCTGCGCTGCCATAAGCCAGGTTGACCGCATCGAACCGGCGCAAACCCAGCAGCATGGCATGAACCTGTAACCCGTCCTTCAACCACTGAGCCAGGCGCGCCTTCGCACCGTCGCGCCCGGTCAGACCGGTCACGGCGTCGCGTGCGCTTTCAAGTTCGTCGGCACAAGTCCCCGTCATTGTCGCTCCTTTAGGCGCAAAGTGGCTACCAAATTGTTGCGTTGCCAAGCGAAGGCGCGCGCCATATCACCGCAGCATGCCCCACAGCCGCCGCATGGCCTTGATGCCGTCCGATACTGAACGTGCGCGCGAGGCTGCGGAAGTCTTGCAGAAGACGTTTTCTTTTGTGCCGCTGGAAGATGCTGAAATCCTGGTGGTGCTTGGCGGTGACGGACACATGTTGCATTGCCTGCACCACATGCTGGACAATGGCCGCGTGATTCCAGCCTATGGCCTCAACTACGGCACGGTCGGTTTCATGATGAACAAACCGAAGTCGAGCCGGACACTGGAAGAACGGATCGCCCGCGCCAAGCCGCTGGCGGTCACCCCTCTCAACATGGTGGCGACGACGGGCAGCGGCGCGGAAAGATCGTTCTGCGCGATCAACGAAGTGTCCTTGCTTCGTGAAACACGCCAGACCGCCAAGCTGGAAATCTCGGTCAACGGCAAGGTCCGCCTGCCCGAACTGTTTTGTGACGGCATCCTGGTCGCAACGCCGGCTGGATCGACTGCCTACAATCTGTCGGCCAACGGGCCGATCCTGCCGATGGGATCGAACATGCTGGCGCTCACCCCGATCAGCCCATTTCGCCCTCGCCGCTGGCGCGGGGCGATTATTCCCGATCATTACGAAATGCAGTTCCGAGTGATTGAGCCGGTAAAGCGACCCGTCGCGGTGGTGGCTGACCAGAAGGAGCTGCGCGACGTCCACACCGTCAATGTCCGTGTGGCACACGAGATGCGGCTCGAATTGCTGTTCGATCCAGGCCGCACGCTGGAAGAACGGATTTTTGCCGAGCAGTTTCATTTCTGATGATATTTTGAACGCGCCCTGCTTGCCAAACGGCAAGGCGCTGCTATAGGCCCACCCCTGTCGACAAGGCGGCCCGAGCATTCCCCGATAGCTCAGCGGTAGAGTAGGTGACTGTTAATCACTTGGTCGTAGGTTCGAATCCTACTCGGGGAGCCACCTTTGAACAGCAAACAGGCCCTGCCATGCGGTGGGGCCTTTTTCGTCTCAGGTCAGCAGCAGCCTGCTCCCGGCCCATACCGTCAGTGCAGCAGTCAACCAGCGGATCACCCGTTCTGGCAGGAACCTTAGTACAAGGACGCTGCCAAGCTGCCCGCCCAGCACTACAGCTATCAGCAGCGGCAAAGCCCCGGTCATTGCTTCTGCAAAGCGGTCAGGGCCATTCTTCGCCAATTGCCCCGCCAGACCGGCCAGCGAATTGATCAGGATGAACAGGCTGGTCGTGGCGGCAATCTCGCGCGCCTGGGCCCAGCGGGTCAGGTGAAGCAGCGGCGCAAGGAATATACCGCCGCCGATGCCGACCAATCCTGCCAGATAGCCCAGCGGCGCGGCAGCAAATGTCATAAAGCGCGCTGCCGGGAGCGGATCGCCAGTTCCCCCGGGTGATCGCGGCAGCAGCAGCGCCAGACCAGCCCCGACCAGGCTGAGGCCAAGCACGATCAGGAAGGCATGCTGCTTGATCGGGGTCAGCCCGCCAAGGAACGCCAATGGCGCAGCAATCAACGACAGGATCAACGCCCGCCGCCACGGCACCGTGCCACCGCGCGCAAAGCGCAGCGTGCTGCCCGTCACCACCACGACGTTGCACGCCAGACTGACCAGCGGAAGCAGCAGGTAATCGAACCCGACCAGCGTGAGCAGCGCGCTGTAGGTGGAACCCCCGCCGAATCCGACCGATGCGTAAAGAAGCGCGGTCAAGAAGAAACCAAGGGGTAGCCAGATCATCGCTTAAGCCCCCTGACTTTGCCAGATCAGGCCGCTGCGCCGTGACAGTGTTTGTATTTCTGCCCCGATCCGCACGGGCACTGCGCGTTGCGCGACAGGCCCATCGATGCATAGGGATCACCATCGCCCGGCCGCGGCAGCAAGGCGCTGGCGGCTGATGCCTCGGCCGCACCGGCACCCAGCGCGCTCATCATCGCCGCAGCCCCCGGGATCGATCCGGGCGCATCGTTTTCACCGGTGAACGGATCGATGTGACTGGTCAGGAAGTCCGGCAGGTCTGGTAATTCGACCTGATCCGACATGCGCAGTTCGCTGTTCATCAGGATGCGGGTGACGTCTTCGCGGATCGCGTCGAGCATCCGTTCAAACAGGCTAAATGCCTCGGCCTTGTATTCATTGATGGGTGTCTTCTGGGCATAGGCCCGCAGGAACACGACCTGGCGAAGCGCATCAAGGGTTGCCAGATGCTCTTTCCAATAGTGATCGAGCCGTTCGAGCAGGATCTGCTTTTCAACAAGGCGCCAGGTCGCACTGTCTTGGCCGACCTTGGCGTCCATTTTGGCATCGGCCGCGGTACGAATCCGTGTTTCGATATCTTCTGGCTCAAGACCGTCTTCGTTCAGCCAGTCCACGATCGGCAGATCGAGGCCGAGCGTGTCTGCGACCTTGGCGGTCAGGCTTTCGAGGTTCCATTGTTCGGGATAGGATCCGGGCGGGCACACATCGCCGACCATCGCGTTGATAGTATCATGGCGCATGTCGATGACCACGTCGTCGACCGCTTCGGAATCCATGATGTCCGAGCGCTGCTCATAGATCACCTTGCGCTGGTCATTCATCACGTCATCGTATTCAACCACCTGCTTGCGAATGTCGTAATTGCGCGCTTCGACCTTTTTCTGCGCGGTCTCGATCGCCTTCGACAACCAACGCGAACCGATTGCCTCGCCGTCGGCAAGGTTGCTGTTCATCATCTTGGAAAACAGCGTATCGGGCCCGAAGATACGCAGCAGATCGTCCTCAAGGCAGAGGTAGAACTTCGACAGCCCGGGATCGCCCTGGCGGCCTGAACGGCCGCGCAGCTGGTTGTCGATGCGGCGGCTTTCGTGCCGCTCGGTGCCGATCACGCAAAGTCCGCCGGCGGCCAGCACCTGGGCCTTCTCGGCGTCGACCTCGGCCTCAATCCGGGCGATGGCGGTATCACGCGCGGCGCCCTCGGGCACCTCGGCAAGTTCGTCCTCAACCCGGAACTCGGCATTACCGCCCAGCTTGATGTCTGTCCCGCGCCCGGCCATGTTGGTCGCGATAGTGACTGCGCCCAGCCGGCCTGCCTGCGCGACGATGTGCGCTTCCATTTCATGGAAACGGGCGTTTAGCACATTGTGCTTGACCCCCAGAGCATTGAGGTACTCCGACAGCATTTCCGACTTTTCGATAGACACGGTGCCAACCAGCACCGGCTGGCCGGCCACTGATTTTTCCTCAATCAGCTTGGCGATCGCCTGGAATTTGTCGGCGGTATTTTTGTAGAACTCATCCTCTTCGTCCACGCGAAGGACCGGCACGTTGGTCGGAATGGTGACCACGTTGATCTTGTAGATGTCGTAAAACTCTGCCGCTTCGGTCGCCGCGGTGCCGGTCATGCCCCCAATTTTCGGATACATGCGAAAATAGTTCTGGAAGGTGATCGAAGCCATGGTCTGGTTTTCAGGCTCGATGTTGACGCCTTCCTTGGCCTCGACCGCCTGGTGCAAACCGTTCGACCAGCGCCGGCCATCCATCATCCGGCCGGTAAACTCGTCGATGATGACGATCTTTTCGTCCTTGACGATATAGTCGATGTCCCGCTTGAACATGACGTTGGCCTTGAGGCTCTGGTCAAGGTGGTGGACGACCTGAGTGTTTTCCACATCGTACAGGTTCGACCCTTCGAGCAGGCCGGCCGCTTCGAGCTGGCGCTCAGCCCACTCGACGCCCTCTTCGGTCAGGCTGATGTTCTTGGTCTTTTCGTCCTTTTCGTAAAGGTCCTCAGGCAGCTGTTTCACCACGGCATCAACCGAGACGTACAAATCCGTTTTGTCATCGGTCGGGCCGGAAATAATCAGCGGCGTGCGCGCCTCGTCGATTAGCACCGAGTCAACTTCATCGACCACGGCATAGTTGAACGGCCGGTGGACCATCTGGCTACGCTCATGCTTCATGTTGTCGCGCAGGTAATCGAAGCCCAGTTCGTTGTTCGTGGCGTAGGTGATATCCGAGTTGTAGGCCTCTCGGCGCTCAAATTCGTTGAGGTTGGGGACGATCACGCCGACCGTCAGGCCCAGGAATTTGTATATCTGGCCCATCCATTCCGCATCGCGGCGGGCGAGATAGTCATTAACGGTAACTACGTGGACGCCCTTGCCTTCCAGGGCGTTGAGATAGACAGCCAGCGTCGCAACAAGGGTCTTGCCCTCGCCCGTGCGCATTTCGGCGATTTCACCGCGGTGAAGTACGATCCCGCCAACCATCTGTACGTCAAAGTGCCGCATGCCCAGCACCCGCTGCGATGCTTCGCGCACCGTGGCGAAGGCCTCGGGAAGAATATCGTCAAGCGTGCGGCCATCGGACATTTGCGTACGGAACTTCTCGGTCTGGGCGCTCAGCTCATCATTGCTGAGTGCCTGCATCGTGGGTTCAAACGCGGAAATCTGCCGCACAATCTTGTCGAGCGACTTGACATAGCGGTCATTGGACGAGCCGAATACGGCCTTGGCGATGGAGCCGAGCATGGCATTATTCCTGAAAAAAAGCGTGATAGTGAAATGGCCCGCGACGGCAGGTGGCTGCCGCGCAGACCGAAAGGACAGGCGGTTGATGCGGCGCTATTCGAGCGCGCGATCGACCCCAAAATAAACCGAAGGAATGTAGACCCGCGAGCGCACGCCGCGGGACCTGTTCGCCGATTTTTCGCGACGTACGATGCGGCAGCTTGGCTGCTCTGTCGCGGCTATCGTAGCGGTGCAGACGCGTGCCGCAGTTTCAATCCGTTCTACCGCACCTATTTCCGCACTGCCGGTGCCGTTCATGCGCGCATGGGCCGGTGCGACCGGCGCAACAATCCCGGCGAACAGCGCCAGCAGGGCAAGGAATATACGGTTCATCGCCAGGCGATATAGAGCGGTGAGGTTAACGCGTCCAGTACAGTGCCGCTTTCACGGCATGTGAATCAAACACCGCGCCTGCCCGGGGGCAGACGCGGTGCTTAAAAACCAGGAATGCGAGGCGTTGCGCCCTGGCAGGACCGTCTTAGTTGACGGCGTCCTTCAGGCCCTTGCCGGCCTTGAACTTGGGCTGCGACGACGCCTTGATCGACATCGGTTCGCCGGTGCGTGGGTTGCGTCCGGTAGAAGCCTTGCGCTTGGCCACCGAGAAGGTGCCGAAGCCGACGAGGCGGACTTCATCGCCGCTTTTCAGTGCGCCGGAGATGGCATCGAAGACGCCTTCGACAGCCTTGGTTGCATCACCTTTGGTCAGGCCGCTCGAGTCTGCGACGGCACTGATGAGATCGTTCTTGTTCATTCGGGAACCCCCTAATGTCTTGGGATAACGGTGTTTGTTGATTCGCCTCGAAAGGTGGGCGGACTTGAACCGGTTTTCGGCAAGCTGTCAAAGCCAAACCGGCAAATTAACGCGCTAATATCCACGATTTTCCGCCATTTTCGACGAAATGAGTGCTTGTATGGCCTCTTTGCATCGATGGTGCACCGCAACATTCAGATATGATACGCAAATACCGCAATGCAGCATCTGCGGATCGCCGAATCAATGTGCGGTATGAGTCGAACCGGAAGGTTCGGCGCCAGCGGCCGCAGGCTGGCTCGACAGGTCGTCGGCCTCGCTCCATTCAATCGCTTCCAAAGGCGCAGTCAGTGCCCGTTCGAGCACCTCGTCAACATGCGCGACGGGGATGATCTCCAGCGCTTCGATGACGTTGGCCGGGATCTCGGCCAGATCCTTGCGGTTTTCTTCGGGAATAAGCACCGTCTTTATCCCGCCGCGCAGCGCCGCAAGCAGCTTTTCCTTCAGCCCGCCGATAGCCAGCACGCGGCCACGCAAGGTGACCTCACCGGTCATGGCAATATCCTTGCGCACCGGAATGCCCGACAGTGTCGAAACTATCGATGTGACCATTCCGATCCCGGCTGACGGGCCGTCCTTGGGGACCGCGCCTTCGGGCAAGTGAATGTGAATGTCCTTGCGCGCGATCAGACTGGGCTTGATCCCGTACGCCGGGCTGCGCGCCCGAACGAAGCTGTAAGCTGCCTGGATCGATTCGTTCATGACTTCGCCCAGCTTGCCGGTGGTCTTCACGGTACCTTTGCCCGGGACCGTGACGCTTTCGATGGTGAGCAGCTCGCCGCCCACTTCGGTCCAGGCGAGGCCCGTCACTGCACCGACCTGGTGCTCTTCCTCCGCCACGCCATAACGGAACTTGCGCACGCCGGCGAAGTCACCCAGGTTTTCCGGAGTGATCGCAACGACAGTGTCCTTGCCTTCCAGAATGCGGCGCAGCGATTTGCGAGCCAGCCGGGCAATTTCACGCTCAAGAGTCCGCACTCCGGCTTCGCGGGTGTAATAACGGATGAGATCACGCAGCGCCTCGGTGGTGAGAGTAAACTCACCCTCCTTCAACCCGTGCGCCTCGACCTGCTTGGCGACCAAGTGCCGCTCAGCAATTTCGACCTTTTCATCTTCGGTATAACCCTCAAGCCGGATGATTTCCATTCGGTCGAGCAGAGGTTGCGGCAGGTTGAGGCTGTTGGCCGTGCAGACAAACATCACGTCCGACAGGTCAAAATCGAGCTCAAGGTAATGATCCTGAAACTTGGCATTCTGTTCAGGATCAAGCACTTCAAGCAAGGCAGATGCCGGGTCTCCGCGGAAATCCTGGCCCAGCTTGTCGATTTCGTCGAGCAAAAACAGTGGATTGCTCGCCCCGGCCTTTTTGAGGTTGGTGATGATCTTGCCGGGTAACGAGCCTATGTAGGTCCGGCGGTGGCCGCGAATCTCGGCTTCGTCGCGCACTCCGCCCAGAGACTGGCGAATAAACTCACGCCCTGTCGCACGCGCCAGGGACTTGCCCAGGCTGGTTTTGCCCACACCCGGAGGACCGACTAAACACAGGATCGGACCCTTGAGCTTGTTGGTACGGGCCTGAACCGCCAGATATTCAACAATCCGGTCCTTGACCTTGTCGAGCGCATAATGATCTGCATCGAGGATTGCCTGCGCCGCGCCGATGTCTTTCTTCAGCTTGGAACGCTTGCCCCACGGCAGGCCCAGCAACACGTCCAGGTAATTGCGGATGACCGTCGCTTCGGCGCTCATCGGCTGCATTGACTTGAGCTTTTTGAGTTCGGCGTTGGCCTTGGTGCGGGCTTCCTTTGACAGCTTGAGCTTGTCAATCTTGGCCTGCAATTCGGCCATCTCGTCAGCTTCACCATCGTCGCCGCCGCCCAGTTCCGACTGGATCGCCTTCATCTGTTCATTGAGGTAATATTCGCGCTGGGTTTTTTCCATCTGACGCTTCACGCGCCCGCGAATGCGGCGTTCGACCTGCAATACGCCCAGTTCGCCTTCCATGAAGGAATAGGCCATTTCCAGCCGCTTCAAGGGATCGGCCTCGCTCAGCATTGCCTGCTTGTCCGAAACCTTGGCCTGGATGTGCGAGGCGACAGCGTCGGCCAGCGCAGAGGCATCGACGATTTCGCCCAGGTTTTCGCCCGCTTCGCTTGGCAGCTTTTTGTTGAGCTTGGCATATTCGCCGAACGCTTCGACTACCGAGCGCATCATGCCAGCCACTTCGTTGCCCGACACCGAAACCGGATCAACCAGCTGGATGTTGGCCGTTACATAATCGCCGTTGGCGCCGCCGATGACCTTCAGTTCTTCCAGCGTGGCGCGCTGCTTGGCCTCAACCAATACGCGGACCGTACCGTCCGGCAGTTTCAGAAGCTGCAGCACTGTCGCGATCACGCCGACGTCGAACAGGTCCTGATCGTCGGGATCATCGCAGCCCGGATCAAGCTGGGCGAGCAGGAAGATATCCTTGTCGTCGCTGGCGGCCATAGCCGTTTCCAGCGCGGCGACCGATTTGTCGCGGCCGACAAACAGCGGCACGACCATGCCGGGAAATACGACTATGTCGCGCAAGGGAAGCAGGGGAAGCGTCTTGGTCATGGCTTAATCCAGTTCGGCGCGAATGCGCGCCGTGCGGGTGAATCCCGCCTTTGCATCGGGATATGGGGTTGACCCGCGCGGCGCGCAATGCCGGAGCCCAATCTGGCTGTGGAATGCAGGGCTTGCCTGATGGCTTCTTGCCAATTGGTTGCCGTGCGTTACGCAGAGACCCGCACTCTATCCGGGACACGTCATGCGCACCTTCATTGCAGCCACTACACTTGTTATTCTGTTCGCGTCCCCCGCCCTTGCCGGCGACACGGTAATTACCGCTGACCGATATCTTGACGTGACGAGCGGCACCTATGTCGAACATCCGGCCATTTTCGTGGGCGAAGATGGGCGTATCACCTCGATTGCCGATGCGCGGACAGTGCGCTGGACCGCTGACACAAGTCATATCGACATGGGCGGCAAGACATTGATTCCGGGCCTGATCGACATGCACGTCCACCTCGACAGTCCGGCCGACATCGGCGGGTATCGAGGGCTGGAGTTTACCGACAGCTTCTTTGCAGTGTCCGCTGTAGCCAATGGCCGCGCCATGCTTGATGCCGGGTTCACTACGGTACGCAACGTCGGGTCGGCCAATTGGGATGACATCGGACTGCAGCAGGCAATCGACAACGGCTATGTCACCGGCCCGCGGATCATCGGCGCGGGTTATGCGCTGGGAGTGACAGGCGGTCACTGCGATGTCACCGGCTTTCCGCCCGGGATGGAACCGGGCCGAAAAGCACAGGGCGTGGGCGATTCGCCCGATGAACTGCGCTTCCAGGTGCGGCGCCAGAAAAAGTATGGCGCCCAGGTGATCAAGGTTTGTGCAACCGGCGGGGTCTTTTCTCACAACGACGAACCCGGTCAGCAGCAGCTTACCCAGGCCGAGCTGGATGCGGTTGCCGACGAAGCACATATGGCCGGACTTCGGGTTGCCGCCCATGCGCACGGTGCAGCGGGGATCAAGGCCGCGATCCGGGCCGGGATCGACACCATAGAACACGCCAGCCTGGTCGACGATGAAGGGATCAAGATGGCGGTTGCGCGCAAGCAGCCGGTCTGGTTTTCGATGGATATCTACAACACAGATTACACCCAGGCCGAGGGCAAGAAGAACGGCGTGCTGGAAGACAGCCTGCGCAAGGACCGCGAAATCGGCCAGATCCAGCGCGACAATTTCCGTAAAGCATTCAAAGCCGGCGTACGCATGGTGTTCGGCAGCGACGCCGGGGTGATGCCCCATGGTCAGGTAGGCAAACAGTTCAATACCATGGTTACATATGGCATGACCCCGCTGGACGCGATCCGCGCCGCAACGCTTAATGCCGCGCAGGCGCTGGGACGCGCTGGCGATGTCGGCCAGATTTCCATCGGACGTTATGCCGATTTGGTGGCTGTCGACGGCGATCCGCTTAAAGATGTCCGCTTGCTTGAACACGTCAGCGGTGTGGTCAAGGGCGGCAAGATTATCGAACCGGCGCGTTAGGAACAGCCATGCCCACAGATCAGACGAATGCCGTGCTGAGCAAAGTACCAGCGATTACGCTGGGCTTTTGGATCATCAAGATCCTTGCGACCACACTGGGAGAAACCGGCGGCGATTCGCTGTCGATGACCTATGATTTCGGTTACCTGGCAAGCAGCGCGATTTTCATCGTGCCGCTTATTGTGCTGGTTCTTGCGCAGATCAGGGCGAAGCAATTTCACCCTCTGCTCTACTGGGCCACGATTATCGCTTCCACCACCGCAGGCACCACCATGGCCGATTTCGCCACCCGTTCGATCGGCATCGGTTATCCGGGCGGATCGGTATTGCTGTTTGGCTCAGTCCTCGCCTGCCTGTTTGCCTGGCACCGTTCGATGGGGACGGTCAACGTCAACACTATCGCAACCGCAAGAGCCGAAGCGTTCTACTGGTTGACCATAACGTTTTCGCAGACGCTCGGAACCGCGCTGGGCGATTGGCTGGCCGCGCCCCTTGATGACCTGCCGCCTGGTATCGGTCTGGGTTATGTGGGCGGTGCGGCGGTGTTCGGCGCCGCGCTTGCAGGCGTCGCCGCCCTATATCTTTGGACCAAAGCCAGCCGGGTCATGCTGTTTTGGGCAGCATTCATCCTGACCCGGCCGCTGGGCGCCACAGTGGGCGACTTTCTTGACAAGCCGCTGGCCAAGGGCGGACTGGAACTCAGCCGCCCACTCGCATCATTGGTGCTTGCTGGCGTCATTCTCGCGCTAGTGCTGATACTGCCGCAGCGCGCTGGTGAGCATCCAGGTGCCAAAGCCTGAATCACATCCCCGGCAGCTTGAACCCCGGAGGCAATCCCATACCCTGCTGCATCGATGCCATTTCACGGCCCGCAACCTCGTCCGCCTTGGCGCGGGCATCGTTGAAGGCGGCGGCGATCAGATCTTCCAGAATGCCCTTTTCAGATGGTTGAAGCAGGCTTTCGTCGATTGCCACGCCAATAATGCGGCCCTTGGCCGTAGCGCGCACCGATACCAGACCGCCGCCAGCCCTGCCTTCAACCTCTATCCCGTCAAGCTTGGTCTGGCTTTCTTCCATCTGCTTGCTGATGGTCTCTGCCGCCTGCTGGGCCGCCTTGATCATCTCTTCCATCGACTTCACGTCATCTGCTCCATCTGTTGCCGCCCTGCGCAGCGCGCGTGTCGGGACTTTCTTCGATTATCTGTGCATCGGGAAACGCGGCAAATGCCGCTGCGACCAGCGGGTGAGCCATCATCGCGGCACGTTCCGCTTCCTTTATCGCCTCGGCCTGTTCGCGCAGGCTTGGCTGGCCGGCGCCTTCGCCTCGGGTAACCTGCCAGCGCTCGCCCGTGGCGCGCAGCAAAGCGTCGCGCAATTCAGCCGTCGGATCCCCGGAATAGCCCGGAGCCAGGGCATAAAGCAGTTCAGTAGGTTTAAGGTCGATGACCCGCACCCAGTCACGCATGACCTGGGCCAGGCGCAGCTGCCCCGACTGATCAACCGTTTCAACCAGCGCGCGCCAAGGCAAATCGGGGGCCGGCAAAGGTTGAGCTGCGGCGGCGGACGGCTCAAGCTGCGCAGCAGGTAAAGCGGAGCCGCCGCTTGCCGCAAGTGCCTCAAGCTTCTTCACCAAAGCGCCAGGATCGGGCATGTCGCTGGCGTGCAGGACACGCAGCAAAGCCATTTTGGCTGCGACCAGCGGATCGGGCGCGGTCCGCACTTCGTCATGGCCTTTCAGCAGCAACTGCCACAGCCGGTGGACCTGGCCTGGCGTAAGACGTTCAGCCCACCCATCCAAGGCTTCGCGCTCTTCAGCCGAAACGGCTTCGACAGCGCTTTTGCCCAGCTGGGCCACTGCAATCCGGTGAGCCAGCTCCATGGTCGAGCGCATCAACGCCAGTGGCTCTATCCCCAGCGCGAACTGCTGGTCGATCAGATCAAGCAGCGCGCTTCCGTCTCCCGCCAGCATGGCGGCGAAAAGGCGGCGCTGGGCTGTTTTGTCCGCCAATCCCAGCATGTCCTGGACCTGGGCTACGGTGACCGCACCTTGTCCGCCAAGGTCAGCATGAGCAATCGCCTGGTCGAGTATAGACAGCCCGTCGCGCACCGATCCTTCGGCAGCAGCAGCAATCATTGCCAAAGCCTCGTCCTCGGCATCAACGTTTTCAGCCTTGCAGATTGCCGCGAAGTGATCCGCAAGCATCGACGTGGCGATACGGCGCAAGTCAAAGCGCTGGCAGCGGCTCAGCACGGTAACCGGCAACTTGTCGACCTCGGTGGTGGCGAACAGGAACTTCACATGCCCCGGCGGCTCTTCCAGTGTCTTTAGCAGCGCGTTGAAGGCGTTGCGGCTTAGCATATGGACTTCGTCGATGATGTAGATCTTGTAGCGCGCCGAAACCGCAGCATACCGCACTGCCTCGATAATCTCGCGCACATCGTCGACACCGGTGTGGCTGGCGGCGTCCATTTCGATCACGTCGATGTGGCGCCCTTCGGCAATGGCAACGCACGGTTCGCACCGGCCGCATGGGTCGATCGTGGGCCCTCCCAGCCCGTCAGCGCCGACACAATTAAGCGCCTTGGCAATCAACCTTGCGGTGCTGGTCTTTCCCACGCCCCGGACGCCGGTCATCAGGAAGGCGTGCGCCAGCCGATCACGCTTGATGGCGTTGCCCAGTGTCTGGACCATCGCGTCCTGCCCGATCAGCGCACTGAAAGTCTGCGGGCGGTATTTGCGCGCCAGCACGCGATAGGGCTGCGCGGGCGAACCAGCCGCGGAAACTGCAATGGCAGCCACGGATGCAACAGGCACGGCTTCAGGCGCGCCGAACATTGCGCCCTGACCCGCCTCTTCAAGTTCGGCAACGGTCGGGGCGGCGGCGGCGTGGTCCGGCTCGTCGCCGAAGATATCGGGGGAATCACCCATGGTCGCAGACTAGGCGGAGGCAGCTTGATTGTCGAAGGTAAAGGAGCCGGCCGACCCGCCGCAACCCGTTGTGGCTGCTTCCTTCCGGACCTGACCAGATTGGCGAGCGCAAACGTCCGACCGACTCCCGGCGGCGCATATGGCGGCGGTGTCGCGTTTAAGCAAGTCTACTGTGCAGGGCACGCGTAGGATCGTGGGCGACTCGCTCCAAGGGGGCATGTCAAATGGCCGGGCTGTCCCAGTTCGGCTGCGAAGCGGATCTGGCCATTGCTTACCTGCGCGACCCAAGCACTGACCGGGTCCGCTTCATTCATCAAGACCCAGCAGGCGCTGCGCGATCAGCGAAAATTGTCGGCGTAGGTCTGCAGCTTCAGCCGGCGCGGCGGAACTGTATGAACTGCCGCATCGATGCCATAACGCACGGCATAGGCCTGCGCGTCTTCCGCCGAACCAAAAGTCAGCTGAACCTGGCTTTGTGTATCGCCGGAACCAGCCCAGCCCATCAGCGGATCAGCTTTTCGTGCTTCTGCCGGAACAAAGTCGAGGATCCATTCACCAAGCCGGGCCTTACCCGACTGCATGGCGTTTTTGGGACGTTGATAGATGCGTGCGGCCATGGCCTGCGCCCTAGCGTCGTTTGGCACGCCAAATCAAGCCGGCATCAGCCGCTCCTGTTAAAGGCGTTCTTGGTCTTCAGGCTGGGCGCCTCGGTCCACGGCTGGTCCGGCCAGCGATGCTTGGGGTAGCGGCCCTTCATGTCGCGCTGCACGTCCTTCCACGATCCGCGCCAGAAACCGGGCAGATCGCGTGTAGTTTGCAGCGGCTTGCCGCCGGGATCGGTCAGCTTGAGAAGCAGGGGCTGAGGCGGTTGCCCAAACGTGGGATGCTGGTCAAGCCCGAACAGCGCCTGGACGCGCAATTCCACGCTTGGCCCGCCGGGATCATCATAATCTATTGCGTGACTGGTCCCTGCCGGGCTGGCGAACTGTGCCGGGGCGTGCCGCTCAAGCGCTTGCTGCGCAGCATAGTCCAGCCTGCCGCGCAGCGCTTCGTGGAGCTTTGCCGGATCGGTCTGGTCCAGCCGGCGCGACAGCAAGGGGCCAAGCCAGACGGATGCATCCGCTTTCAGTGCATCATCGCCCAGCGCCGCAATCATGGCATAGCGCGCGCGGCGCAGAAGCGCCTGGCTGGCTTTCGAAAGCGGCAAAATATCGAGGCCTTCCCTCGCAATCTTTTCCACAAGGAACAACCGGATCGCTTCCGGATCGGGGGCAGCATCGGACCCGCGAGCAAAGGTGATCGCCCCCAAGCAGGTTTCGACCAAGGCCTCAACTCTGCCCTCGTCCGCGACCCAGCGCAGCGTGCTGCGGCGCGTGGTGCGGTGCGCCAGCCAGCGAAGAACATCTGTTTCGTCGAGCGCAATGGCGCTTGTTATCCGCGCGCCTTTGGCTTCACCCTGGGCACCGCCAACGGCCAGCCATCCTGCCCGTGCCAGGGGCGATGCGGGATCGAGCCGAAGCCCGCGCCCTCCCGCGGTGATCCAGTTTTCTCCCGACACATCGCGGCGGCGGGCGATGTTGTGCGGATATGCCTCGGCCAGAAGCACGCCCAATGGCAGCGATGGCGCATGAGCGTTGGCAGAGTCAGCCTGACCTGGATTAAAACCGCGCGCAAGTTTGGCCCAGCGTGCCGCCAGCTCGTCCGAAGCCCTGGCACGGCCAGAACGGTCGCGGTCCCAGTGCTGCATCCGTGCGGCAAGGTCATCGCTGCGCCCGCCCAATCCGCGCTCTTGCAGCAACAGAGCCAAGCGAGCTGCAGCAAGCTCCTCGCCGTGCTGTGCCGCATAGAGCAGCATGTGAGCCGCCGCTGGATCCATGGGCAAACGTGCCATGTTGCGGCCGTGCGGCGTTATCGTGCCCGCCGCGTCAAGCGCACGAAGCGCCTGTAGACTTCGCGTTGCTGCAGCCAGTGCTGCGCCGGGTGGTGGATCGATCCAAGGTAATGCTGCAGGTTCTGCTGCACCCCATTGCGCCAAGGTAAGCCGCAGCGGCGCCAGATCCGACGTCAACATTTCGGGCGGGTCAAACTCGGGCCTTCCGGCATGCGCAGCCTCTTCCCAAAGACGATAAGCGACCCCTTGACCTTGCCGGGCAGCACGCCCGGCACGCTGCGCGGCGGCGGCCTGGCTTGCCCGGTGAGTGACCAGCCGTGTGACCCCAGCCGCTTTGTCATACTCGGCGCGGCGCGACAGACCGGCATCGACGACCACCGCAACCCCGTCCAGCGTAAGCGAGGTTTCGGCGATAGCCGTGGCCAGAACGATTCGGCGTTGCCCGCCGGGATCGCGGCCAATGGCCGCGCGCTGGGCG
>NZ_JAHEBV010000012.1 GCF_024642085.1 Novosphingobium sp.
TCCACAGCGCGGTGGCCACCATTGCTGCAAAGCAGATCGCGGAAATCAGCCCGGTTTTTGCCATATAATTGAGCAAGGCTGTGTGAAAGTAGTTGGGATAATCGATCAGGCGGCTGTTGGCATAGGCCGTAATTGGCGTGGCCAGGCCAATCCCCGTGAAAGGATGCTCAAGGAAACTGTGCCAGCCGCTTTCCCACAAGGCGAGGCGAACCAAAGTTGAATCCTCCGAAAAGCCTTCACCCGACGTATCGATCAAGCCCGCGCCGATTGCGATGGGATAGGTGTAGGCCGCCACAATAGCCAGGCATAGCAATGCATACCCGCCGCGCAGTCCGCCCCGGTCTGTCAGTCTGCGGCGGATGATCGGCATGGCCAGTATGGTCAGGCAGCCTATTGAGCCTGCAGCCATGCCGGAGCGTGAATTGGCCAGATAGATCGCGGCGGCGCTTGTGGTTGCTATGGCGCCCCACGCCAATCGGTAAATGACCAGCCGTTGGCCCCAGAGTGCCATGTACAGCGCGCAGGGCAAAACGATGGAGGCCGCATAGCCCAGCAAACCTGGCGACGATGCCAGACCGACAACACGAACCGCGGCTGCGCTGCTGGAAGTAACGGTCGGTTGGGGGGTAAATGCCAGCCACCACGCGAGTAGCGATGCGATGACAAAAAGGGCCATGAAGCGCAGAATCCGCATGACCAGTGTCATTCGTTCAAGCGGCGTCATAAGCGTGCAGGCCCGGGCAAGCGCAAAAGCCATCACGATACGGATAAAAATGTAGAACGAATCGAGCGGAAGCTCGGCCAGCAATACGCTCAAAGCGATGGAGATGAAGAAAGCTAGCTGGGTTTTCAGACCATGTTGACTGTTCAATCCGGCCAGTGCGCCCGCCGGAATGGCGATTGCTGCCAGGCTCCAACGGAGCGCGGGGAGCGCTTCGTCAAAGAATTCGATCCCGGTTTCTCCGACCACCCATAAATAGACGTAGGCGATGCAAACCGCTGCGATGACGAGCGGAAATGCGGCTGGGTATCGCGCGGATCGTGCGCCCATTCGCGTGGGGAAGCCCTGACCCGTCACTCAGCCACCGGCGGTCGCGCGGCGCAGCCGCAGGCATTTCAGGTACGAAGCAACCTGCACCGGCTTGCGGTATTTGCGGATCAGCGTGGCCATGGAACTTGGTGCGGAAAACAGCAAGCGGGCCATCAAGGACCAATCGATGCCGCGGTAATGGACGACGATGAACTTGAAAAACAGGGTGACTCCCAGCGGCAGCAGCACGGCCGGGGCGCGCAGCGCCTCGCGCCGCAGCAGGTTGACTGCTTCGAATGTGCGAATTCGCCTGATATTGCGATTAACTGCGGATTCGTTGTGAAACACCTCGATCCCCGGCAGCGCCATGATCGCATAGCCTGCGTCGATGATCCGCATCGTGTGTTCCAGCTCTTCGCCCTGACGGACAAACTCGGCTATGTATCCGCCGATTTTCAGGGTCACGGCCCGTCGCTGGACATTGCCGCCCCCGCTGTAGTTGCCAGAGGGAAACGGCATCTTGTCGAGAGGCCAGGCGAGGCCGCTAGCGGGTTGTCGAACGTTCAGCGCGGCAACAGCCACATGGGTGTTTTTGTCCAGAAAGGTCACGATCTGCGTCAACGCATCGGGTTCGACCAGCCAGCTATCGTCGTCAAGGTTGACGATGTATTCACCCCGGCACTGCGCAGCGCCTTGGTTGCGCGCGCCAATCAGCCCGACGTTCGCGGCAAGCCGGACATAGCGGCATTCGGGGAACTCTCTTGCGGCCATGGCAACCGTGTCGTCTGGCGTTCCGTCATCGATAATCACCGTTTCAAATGAGCAATAAGTCTGGCGGCGCGTCTCGCGCAGCGTCCGGCGCAAATCGTCAGGCCGTCCATAGCATGGGATCATGACCGATACCCGTGGGCCGCCGCCGTTTCGATCAGGGGAACTGGTCATGGGATGATCGTAGGTTCCCGGTCGGTCTGTGGGTGGCCCCAACTTATGGCGCCCGGGGCTGGCTTTGGCATATATACGCAGTGTTCGGTCTGGGCTAGTGCGATGTGCATGCGCAATGAAGGGCAAGCTGGCAGCTCGTGATGAACAGACCGAAGGGGCTTGCCGGTCATGCGAAGGGCCAGACAATCCAGATTGCCCTTGCCTGGACCCAGTTCATCCCGGCCCATGTCGATCGCATCGTTGCAGTGCAGGCACGCCTGCAGGGCAGGGCGCAGATCACCGCTGTAGAAGTGGCCCCAACTTCGCTGGTCTATGGCGATTTTGCGCCAGCGGATGCGCTGGGCCGATTTGATCATGTGCAGCTGTTTCCGGACGGCAACGTCAACACGGTGGCTGCGCTGCCACTGCTGTGGCGATCCTTTCGGGCGCTGGCGGGGAAGGACATTGTCTGCCTTGGCATCCCTTATTCGCTGAAAGTCGTTTTGTTGCTGGTTCCGCTGTTACGGCTGTGCGGATGCAGGGTCTATATCATCTATGATAGCAAGTTTGACGACCGCCCGCGCTCGGTCTGGTTCGAAGCGCTAAAGTCATTGGCCCTCGCCAGCTACAGCGGCGCTATTGTCCCGAGTAGCAGGACGCGGGATTACTTGCGCTTCCTTGGCTTTCGCAACCGCATTATCCTGGGCGGTGCGGACGGGCTTGATATTGCCCGCATCACCCAGGATGCCAAAGCTGGCCAGACCGCATCGACGCCCAGCTTTGCAGAGCGTGATTTCGTTTATGTGGGGCGCCTGGCCGAAGAAAAGAATCTTCGCTTTCTGCTCACCGGTTTCGCCCGCTTTATCTCCTGTAATCCAGATTCAGAGCGCAGGTTGAAGCTGGTCGGGGCAGGACCACTCGAGCCCGAATTGCGCGTTATGGCTGAACGGCTTGGACTTGCCGGGCAAGTTGAATTCACCGGCTTCAAGCAGGGTCCGGAATTGGCGGCGATCCTGTCCAACGGGCTTGGCCTGGTCCTGGTCAGCACCAGCGAGCCCTGGGGCTTCGTCATCAACGAGGCTTGCGCGCTTGGCCTGCCCCTGCTGATCAGCGAAACGCCTGGCGCACGCGATGTGCTCGTCCGCAATCTGGTCAACGGTTTTGTCGTCGCGCCGGGCGCGGTCGACAGCCTTGCCGCCGCCATGACCGCATTGGGCCGCGACGAGACCGCGTGGCGCGCTATGGGCGAAGCGTCGCGCCAGCGGGCTGCGCTTGGTGATTGCCAACGTTTTGCCGACGCGGTCGAACTGTTGGTTGATCCTGCGGCCCAGCCTGCCGGCGAAGATATGGATCGCTATCTGGCCACCTTCGATGAAACGGATGGGAAGCGCGGATGACCGGCGCCTTGACCGGCAAGCGCATCGGCCTTTTGACGGCGCAAGCGTCACGGCTTGGCGGCGGAGTGTTCGAAGCGGTAATTCATCAGGCAAAGATGATCCGCGATATGGGCGGTGAGCCAATCATTTTCGCACTGCAGGATCGTTATACCGCCCAGGATGCCGTCCGTCTGGCTCCCAGCCGGGTGATCAGCGTGCCGGTGCTAGGGCCGAAGCAAATTGGTTTTGCGCCGAACCTGCTGCCTCAACTGCTTGCGGCAGACCTGGACTGCCTGCACTTGCATGGGATCTGGATGTACCCCTCGTACGCCGCGCGGCGCTGGGTGCATAAGACCGGGCGGCGTTATGTGATTTCGGCCCACGGCATGCTAAATCCGTGGATTACGGCACGAGGCCGCCTTAAAAAGGCACTGGCCAGGGCGGGCTACGAACGTGCCAGCTGGCAGGCTGCCGATCAATTTCACGCTCTCACTGACATTGAAGCAGCCGATATAGCTGCCGAAACCGGCCGACGCGACATAGCGGTGATTCCCAATCCCGCACCGCCGCTATCACCGATACGCTCGGCCATGCCGCCGCCGACGATCGTATGCATCGGACGGATCCACGCGGTAAAAAACGTACTGGCCCTGATTGACGGCTGGACATCCGCCGGGCTGGATCAGACAGCAAGTCTGGTGATCGCGGGATGGGGTGCCGATGAATCCGTGGCCGAATTGAATGCGGCGATTGCCAAGGCAGGGCCTGGCATCACGTTCCTTGGCCCGGTCTATGGCACCGACAAGGCCGCCCTGCTGGGTTCGGCGCGCTTTGCCATTCTGCCGTCACTGACCGAAGCCTTGCCGATGGCTGCGCTTGATGCCTGGGCGGCGGGCGTGCCTGTCATCATGACCCCGCAGTGCAATCTGTCGGACGCATTTATATGCGGCGCTGCGATTGAATGCGCTACGGGCGCCCAGGAAATCGCTTCAGCGCTGCAGATTGCGATCGGCTTGAATGGCGCCGAGTGGCTGCAGATGACAAAAGCGGGCCAGGATTTCGTAACAAACCGTTTTTCTGCATCTGCAGTGGCGGGGCAGTGGCTGGACGTTTATGATCCGCCGGTGGAACAGCGCCTTTGATGACCCCGCTTGATGCCAGCGTGACCCGCCCACTTGAAGGCGGCGCCAGTTTTCCGCTTCGCAACCGTTTGCGGCGCGTCATCTGGGGCATAACCTGGCTGATTCTGGCGCGATTCACCCCGCCGCAAATGCATGTCTGGCGAGCAGCAATCCTACGAATGTTCGGAGCCCGGATCGGCGCCGGCGCGCGGGTCCACGGCAGCGCGCAAATCTGGCTTCCCGCGTACCTTGAGCTGGGCGCCAATGCCCTGATCGGACCGGGCGTGCGGCTGTACAACCAGGGGCGGATCACAGTCGGTGCACGCAGCGTGATATCACAGCGGGCGCATTTATGCGCTTCGACCCATGCGCTTGATGATCCCGATTTCCAACTGGTGCTGCGTCCAATCATTATCGGGAGTGAATGCTGGGTCGCGGCCGAAGCATTTGTCGGGCCCGGAGTGACGATGCATGACCGCTCGGTTCTGGCTGCGCGTGCAGCCCTGTTCGAAGATGCCGAATCAGCCGGGGTCTATCGCGGAAACCCGGCGGTCAAGGTAAAGGCGCGCAAGCTGCCTTAGCGCTCCACCGCAAGCCGGATCGAAGATAGCGTAAAGCGCGATGGACCCGGCCTGACCGCAAAGCCCAGCCAGTGTGCCGGGCAAGCCTTGTCGATTGTCAGTATGCCCGACCACCTGTCAGCCGTCGGGCTGTGGATTCCTGCTACTTCGGTTTCCGGTGCCCCTTCGCAAAAGACGAGCGGGACCGCGGCGCTGGACGGATTGCCATCGGCAGTCTGCGCACGCCACGACAACCGGTAGATCCCCGGCGGCACAAGCAGTAACTGGCGCAGAAACAGGCTCCGGCGCTGCGCAGTGCTGTCCACCGCCACCTGCTGGCCTTTGCCTTCGTCTGCAGGGGTCAGGACCATTGCCAGATCGCTTTGTCCGATGAAGGACCATGCAAAATCGTTACGATCATCGTCCGTGATGGCGGCGACAAAATCGCCATCATAGATGAGAGTGCTGCGCGCATCCGGGCAATGACTGCGCCACAGCGCCGATGCATCGACCAAGGCTCTCTGGTCCAGCAGGCCCGATACCGCCGGAGCGATCGTCCGGCAGCCAAGCACGGTCCCTTGCCGGGCCAATTCGGCAAGCACCAGCCCGCGCTGCGCCAGCATCCCGGGCGGCAAACCGCTGGTATCGGCAGCATAGGCAACGCGCCACGGCGCAACTGCCAGACGTTTGGCCAGCGCGGCCTGTCCGGCTGGATTGGCTTCAAACGGATCGAGCAATTCATGATGCCGCAAAAGCGCCGGATCCTGCCGCGCCAGTGCATCAAGCCGCATGGCCGCCACGCTGTAATCGCCAACGGCCAAGGCGCGCTGCATCCAATAGGCTTGGGTGAAGAAAATCCGCCAGCCCAGTTTGCCGGCGATCCGGAACGCGCTTTGTGCCGATCGATTCTGCTGCAGGGCAAGCCGCGCGGCGCCAAGTGTGGCGCTGCTGCCCGGATCAAGCGGCGCTGCATCTACTGCGGCTTCGGCCTCGACCAGCGCTGCTTTACCATCGCCAGACTCAAGCGCTATCCGCGCTCTGGCAAGGTGGGCCTCTGACGCAAAGAGCGCTGGAACCCGCCGAGCCACGCCGGGGCGTTCGGCGCTGATCCGGTCCAAGCCGTCCAAAATCGCGACCGCCGCCAGACACATGGAGGCCGCTGCGACCATAATCCGGATCAGGGCAGAGGGACGGCCCTGTTCAAGGCGCGCCGCCACAATCATCAGGAGCGGCCATCGCTATCGTACTGGTAGTAATTGTAGCCATAGTATTCGGAATACCGGTTACCCGCTTTCGTGGGATCGAACTTGGTCAGCACCGCGCCAAGAATTAGCGGGCGCATGGCGCGCAGCCGTCGCAGCGAAGTTTTCAGCGAACCGTGGCGCGCGCGGTCCGCTTCGACGACGAAGATTACGCCGCCGACCAGTCCCGCGATAAGCGGGGCATCCGCCAGGCCCAACACCGGAGGACTGTCGATGACGACGACATCGAATTGCTTTGTCGCCTGGTCAAGGATTTGTTCAATCCGGTCCGTTGACAGCAGTTCGGTCGGGCTGGGGGGGACCGGACCGGCGTGGATCATCGATAGGTTCGCAGTCTTGGTCGGAACTACGGCAGTTCCGATTGGATCGTGCGAGGTAAGCAGGTCGGAAAGGCCGCGGCTATTTTCCGACCCATTGCGCCGATGTAACGCGGGACGGCGCAAGTCGGCGTCGATCAGCAGGATGTTCTTGCCCATTCGTGCCAGTCCTGCAGCGATTGCAAAGCTTGACGTCGTTTTGCCTTCTGAAGCTTGCGCGCTGGTGACCAGGATGGTCCGCGGCAAGCCTTCCGGGGTGGAATAGAGCAACGACGAGCGTAGTGAATTGAACGCTTCGGAAATCGCAGACTTGGGATCGGCGAGGTCGGCCTGGGGATCATCCAGTGCGGAATTGGGCACTACGCCCAGCAGGGGCAGCCCCAGTTTGGGCTCGACATCTTCGGGCATCCTGATCGAATCGTCGAACTGGTCTTTCAGAAACACCACCGTCACAGCGATCGCCAAGGAAAGGATCAGGGCCAGCAGCAGGTTCTTGAACAGATTTGGCGATGACGGCGATGAAGGCACTTCGGCTTTGTCGATTACATAAATGTTGGACAAGCTGACGCCCGACGCGGCGTTGAGCTGCTTATAACGTTCGAGCAGTCCGTTGTAGAGTTCGCGATTAGTCTCCGCCTCGCGCATCAACAGGTTGTACTGAACATTGCTGTCCTGTTCCGACAGGGTTTCGCCTTTCAACCGGGCAACCTGTGCCTTCAGTTGTTGCTCGGCTGAAAGGGCGGCCTGGTAATCCTGCCGCACCCCGCTGCGGATGTTGCTCGCGCCTAGCTGGATTTGCCGTTCAATCGCCGCAAGCTGGGACACGCGGGCCCGGATAGATGGATAGTCTTCAAGATGCCGCGCACGATCCTCGTCAAGCGCGGCCTGCAGCGATGCGCGCTGGGCCAGCAGGGTCGAAACGGTAGGGTTGGTGATTACATCGGTCGATCCCAGGGCATTGCTGCCGCTGACCGAGCGCCACCGCGCTTCGGCCTGGATGCGCCGGGCAGTCGCTTCGTTGGTTGCAGCGTTCAGCTGCGCCAGGCTTGACGTGGTGACGGATGTCTGGGTGCTGCTGCCGGATGTATCCGTGGTAGTCGGTTCGGTACGGATCAGGCCGGCGGACCGCGCATAGGCGTTGACCGCACGTTCCGACATCTCCAGCCGCTGTTTGGCATCCGCCAGCTGTCCCGACAGGAAATCGCGTGCATAGGAAGAACTGTCGAACTTTCGCTGCAGGTTGGAACTGATGAACTCTGCAACATAGGCATTGGCAATTTGCGCCGAACGCACCGGGTTTGCACTTTTGTAGCTGACCGTGGCGATGCGCGAATCGCGCGGCAACTTGACCGAAAGGTTGCCCATAAGCATTCCCACGGCCTGCCGATGCAGATCATCGGGCGATGCCTTGGGGCTGGGCTGGCCCGCTCCTTGCTCGGCGTAGAATTCCTTGTTGCCGATTAATTTGAGCCGCTGGGCGACGCGCAATGCCAGGCCCCTGCTGTTAAGAATATCAATCTGCGTCTTCAAGAACCTGTCAGTATCGTAGACATTGGTCGGGCCGGAATCGTCTTCTGCGTCCTGCCCGCGGCCCAGTACCCGAGCGGTGGAATCGTTGATCTGGATGGTCGAACTGGCAGTATAGCGGGCAGTCTGCAGCAGCGTGTAAACCAACGCCAAGGTCAGTATTCCTGCGATTATTCCGCCGATCAACCAGAGATGGGACCGCACAGCCACCAGGATGTGGCGCAGGTCAAAGCTGGGCCGCGGCGCTGTAAAAATGGCCAGATCATCGTCTTGGCCTGGCACACCGGCAAGCGGGCGATCCGCTATGATTTGATTGCTTGGCAAGTGCGCGTCCCCGTGTCGCATTTATCGGAAAATGTAGAACAGATTGAAAGCAGGCGCAGCCTGAAGAAACTCGCGCCAGGCACTTTTAAGTGCGGAATGACCGACAACAATTGTATCGCCCGCGATAATCTGCGGGTCGGCTGCATTGCCCTTGCGGATTTCGGCCAGGTTGAAGCGCGCGCCCATTCGCTGCCCGTTGGCCTGCCGAAATATCATCACTTCATCCAGTCGGGCCACATTGTTGGGGCTTTTGGCCTGGGCGATTGCTGACAAAAGTGTGGTATTGGGCAGGGCCTCGAACACACCGGGTTCGTGCACGTCACCTTCGACCGCAAACGTGGTCCTGATGCGCTCCATCACGATCACCGCCACTTGCGGATTGCGGATAAAGCGTGCGCCAAGGCGGCGGACGATATCATCGCGAACCTGGGCCGGCAGGCGTCCAGCAGCGGGAATTTCACCAGCCAGCGGCACCTGGACCGCGCCGTTGCCATCAATGCGATATTGATCGGAGGTCAGCTCGGGCTCTCCCAGCACGCGGATCGCCAAGCGGTCGCCCACACGCAAGGTTTCATCGTCTTCGCTTTCGATGCGGATCGGAATGGTGCCATAAGCGGCTTCGCCGGCAGGCAGGATATTGGGCTGGCTTCCGGCGCAGGCGCCAAGGGCCAGGAAGGCGAAACCAAGCAAGGCAATTCGGCGAAACTGTTTCATGCGGGGCTTCTCTCTCCAATCGCCTGAACCCTGCGCAACGGCAACCTTACCGCAGGAAAGATCAACCCGGCGCAGGTCGCCACTACACCGGCCAGGGCCATAGAGCGAAGCGGATAATCGACCAGCGAATGCAATCCGGCGATAGCCAGAACGGCAACGGCAAAAATGGTAGCTTCGCGCATATGGCGGTCTGCGCCGCTGCGCAGCGTGACCGCCGCGGCCCGAACTATTAACGCCGAGCAGACGGCAAGGGCAATCAGGCCAGCTATTCCTGCCTCAACCGCCAGTTCCAGATAGTCATTGTGGGCACGGTTGGGCACGGTCTGGCCGATGGCTTCAAGGCGCTCGTTTGCAATATAGGCAGGATAAAACCCGCCCATTCCGACACCCAGCGGAGCATTCTGCCGCGCGACGTAGATACTGTCGTGCCAGATGTCGGTGCGCGCATCGGCAATGACGTCAAAACGCCGCGCCACCCGGTCCAGCGACTGGCTTTGCCAGACAATCGCGGCGATTAAAGCAAAGCCCATGGCGACGATGCCGATTGATCGGGATGACATGGCCAGCCACGGACGCAGTATCAGGAGACTGGCGATCAGCGCGACTGCGATCAGCAGCACTCCGGCACGCGATTGCGTCATCGCGACGCCCAGTGCGAACAGGATGGCGATTGCGGCAGCGCTCGTCACTACGGCCGCCCTGCTCAACGACTTTCGGCGGCGCTGCGCCACATGGCCGATCAACGACACGCTTGCGATAAAGGCGATAAGCAGAATGTCGGCAGTGCTGTTGCGGTTGGCCTGAAATCCGCTGAGCACGACGGCGTCCGCGCCATAGAAGAACAGGGGGCTGCTGGCCGCGCTGGCCAGCTGGGCTGCGCCCAGGACAAGTGTCACGATGCCGAATCCAGCGATGAGGGCAATCGGACGCCACCGCAAAGCCGCAGGCATCACCGATGCCATTACCAGCAGAGCCGCGGCCGACACCATGGCAAGGAACGCCGATACGGTCCGCGCCGGCACGAGGCTGATGGGACGCCAGCTGTCCTGATGACCGATCAATGCCAGTGCTTCGGCCTGGATGCCCCGCCCGGGCAGCTGCTGCCAAAGGGCCGGATGCAGTGGTATAAGCTGAACCATGGGCACAACCAACAAAATCCCCGCAACGATACGCGCAGGTGCGGGGACCAATCTGGAAAAGCCGCCGGGCAAGTGCCAGAACCAGCCAACAAACAATGCCAGCGTCGCCAGCTGCAAGACAATTTCGGGTAGCGGAGCGGGGGATCCGCCGCCGCCCAGCAGCAAGGTCAGACCAAGCGCAACCAGCGTGATCCATCCCTGTCGGTTTTCGGATCGGGTTATGGCCGGTTCCATTGGTCTGGCACCTTAGGGGGCGTCAGCCAAAGGACAACCGGGTTCGGCAGCTTGCAAACGGAAAAAAGGGGCCATCGCCGTGACCCGGACCATCACGCGTCAGCGTGCTTAGCCTTTGGAGCTTTTACCCAAGGCAACGGCGAGTCCGGCCGCTCCTGCCACGCCGACAACCACAGGAAGCACCGCGGCACTGCCGCCGCCCGTGCTTGCCGCCGCAGCAACAGGCGCGCCCACGCCATTGCCAGTTGCCGACGTCAATGGTGCGCTGTCGCAAGTGCGTTCGCGAAGCAGGGCCTTGACCACGTCTTCAGCACCGCCGTTGCTGGGCGCAGGACCGGTCATAACCGTGCAAACGCAATTTCCATTGTCGAGCACCTGGCGCGTAATGTCAGCATTTCCGGGGTTGCCGGTGCGAAATACATCAACGCGGCACTTGCCGCCAGCTGCCGCCTGGCCGCCGCCCATCATGGCCATGGTAACCGGAACCGCATCGATCGCGCGCGTTTCAACAGACCCGGCGACGCCAGCACCAATAAGGCCGAATGCAGCCAACGCAGAAACTATTTGAGCGCTCAATCGACTTACTCCAGCCAAGTCTGCGGTTGCATTAGCACAGACATCAACCTTTGGTCCAGCGTTCAAGGCGATAAAACGTCGGAAGTTCCGCCATTTGCACCGCGATCAACCGATGGATCAACGTTCATCTGGAACGCCCTTCTGACCGATCAATAGGCCTGATCGTGCGAAAGAACCGTTACAGTGCGGAAAATAATAGCGATATCACGCCACAGCGACCAGCCATCGACATATTCCAGATCGGCGTTGAGGCGGTGTTGCAGATCGGATTCGGTATCGGTTGCGCCGCGCAGGCCGCGTACCTGTGCAAGACCGGTCAGCCCGGGTTTGAGCGCGTGGCGCTGCCAATACCGGCCGTCGACCTCCCAGAACTTTTTTGCGCCTGCCTGTGATCCCAGCGCATGCGGGCGCGGACCCACGATCGACATCTGACCGATCAGCACATTGAACAGCTGGGGCAGTTCATCGATGCTGGTGCGGCGGATCAATCGCCCCACCCGGGTCACACGCTCGTCGGTGCGGCTGGCAGATCGTTCGCCCGTGGAATCGCCTAGCCGGTTGGCCATTGAACGGAACTTGGCAATGTCGAAAAAGCGATTGCTTCGGCCAACCCGCCGCTGGATGAACAGCACCGGACTGCCGTCCTCGATCAGGATTGCGACTGCGACGAGAAGCAGCAGCGGTGAGAGCAAGGTCAAACCCAGTCCCGAAACCGCCACGTCGAACAGGCGCTTGATAGCCCGGGCTCGCAGGCCAAGTGGCCCGACCGAAACCCGCAGCCAGCCATGCCCCCCTGCCAGCCGTGCGCCGTGCGCGCCAAGTTCTGCCACAGCTTCATCCAGGATGTCTCCCGATACGTTGGCACCGCGCAATACCGTAGCCCAGGCGGACCGTTTGTCGGCGCTGCAACATACCACGACCCGATCGGCGGTGTGAACCGCATGGGCAATGCGGTTAAGAACATCGGGATCGTCTAGATCGGGCGAAAGGCCCATCTGGGCGGCATCGATGTAAGACGCACCCGCCAGCCGGATCTGCGGTCCACCATCACGAATCAGGATTTCGTTGATGATCCGTGTTCCGCAGCGCCAACGCACGAAACTGCGCATCTGGGCCCGGGTCCAGGCAAGGCCAAAAGCCGAACACACTACGCCGACCGTGAACAGCAAGCGCGAAAAGTCACTGCTCGACTTGGTATAAAAGGCGATGAAGACCACGGCACCGGCCGATAGCAGCAGCGCCAGGATAGCCCGTTGCGCGCCCTTGCCCGCCGATTCCAGCGCGCCCATCGAATAGGCACCGTTGTAAAGCGCTATGGTCAGAAAAACCGGCATGAGCAGCTGTGAAAGCAGGCTCGACTGTTCCAGGCCGTAGGGACCAAGGTAGAAATAGCCTGCGCCGACAAAGCTGACGAACACAGTGGCCAGATCGGCCAGGATCATCGCCAGATAACATTGCAACCGCCGCCGTTCGAGCGAATGTCGCGGCAGCAGTGGTCGCGTAACAGGATGCAGAAGCGTGTCGTTTTCTGCCGCCAACAGCGGTTCAGCGGAATGTGCAAATTGTGCCTGGCTTGGGGGCATCGCGACTAGTCGTGCTCTTTTGCGTCCCAGCGGTTTGCCCTGGGCTTTTGCTTATGTACCAGTACCTAGTCGAATCGCAGCCATGCGCCAACCGCTATTGGCGCTTAACGCACATCAATCGCGCCGGGATGCACCGCTGCTGCGGGGCGCTGCGGCCCGGGCGATGGCGGTAAGCCCCTGGGCCAGCAGAAGTTCGGCGTTCTGGCTGTTGCCAAGAAGCTGGCGGTGCAGGTCCATCAGGCGGTCAACCAGCCGGGCCAGCTTTGGCCCTCGCCACGCCTTGAGCTGAGTGATCAGATCGCGCTTGTCCTTCCAGAACACTCGCCGCGCCGCCGCTTCGGCATCGACAAGTTCAACGGGATTGCCGCGCCGGCCAAGTTTCCCGGCGAGCTGGACCAGCTGGGCGGTGCGCCGTTCGAACGCGAGCAGCAAGCCCACCGGGTTCAGTCCCAATTCGCGCATCCGCGCCAGTTCGCCCGCCAGCTTGGCCGTTTCGCCCGATAGAACCGCGTTGACCAGGCCCATAAAGCCATCATCGTCGGTGCGCGCCCCGATTGCGTCCAGCGCATCGGCATCGGCGGTCTTGGGCGCCTCCTTGCTCGCGTCGAGGTACAGCGCCAGCTTGGTAACTTCGGACTTGGCCAGCCGGCTGTCGAGCGCGGCTGCGCGGGCGATCCGTTCGGCCAGCTCGCCTGACAGCTGCACACCCGCCGCGTCACCCATGTCACGCACAGTCCCCGCCATGCTGCGCAGATCGGGCGGGTAAAACATCGCAACCAGCGCATCGGAGCGATTGGCCAGAAGTTTTGCGGTGCGTGATTTGTCGGTCGCGGATGTTGCCAGGATCAGGACCGGGCAAGCCTCCGCTTCTCCCGCCAGCAGATTCTCGACCGCGTCGTGAACTTCGTCCCCGCTGGCACGGATCCAGATGTGCCGGGCATCACCAAACAACGAGGTTGATCGCGCTTCGTCGCCCAGTCTTACCGGGTCCTTGCGCAAATCGCTGCCAGCCAGTTCCACCCGCTCTCCCGCTTCAGGCAACAGGGCGGCAATCATTTCAGCGGCATCCTGCGATCCGGCATCATCCGGGCCGCAAAAAAAGAACACCCGCGCGTCGCGCGCGGCGCGCGGTGCCAGTCCTTTGAAGTCCTTCTGGCTGGCCTTCACGGGCGGGCTGCAGCATCTCGCAGCTGCAACGAAACACGCGAAACAATCCGATCGGCGACTTGCTTCGACAGGTTTTCCAAAGCGGTCTGTTCAGCCGCGATCGTGGAATATTCGCTGCTGACCACGTCGATCCCGGCGTCCGAACCGGCCGTCGCATCGATCACAATTTCGCCGCTGGCGGCATCGACCAGCTGGTAGCGCGCGCGCAGGGTGCGCCGTTCGCGCGAAACGGTATCGTCAGACAGGATGCCCAGCCCTTCCAGCTTGTCGTCAAGCCGCACGTCCAGCCGGTAGCGCGATCCGCTGGGCGGCCCGGCGGGATGCAACCGGTCGTTAAGCGCATTGCGCACCAGCCACCCCGCCTTGCCTTCGATCGGAGAGACCGCAATTCCGGCCAGCCCCTGTGCCACCGCGCCGCTTGCGCCGCCGGCGTACATGGGCTGCAGGCCGCAGGCGGCCAGCGCGAGGGGGAGAAAAAAGGCGAGCAGGCGCTTCATGCCACCAGATTCACCAGACGGTCGGGTACCACGATCACCTTCTTGATTGCCTTGCCATCCAGCGCACGCTGCACCTTGTCGGATGCAAGGGCAAGGGCTTCAAGCTGTTCGCGCGGCAGGCCCTTGGCAACGGTCACGGTATCGCGCAGTTTGCCCAGAACCTGGATCGCGATGGTCACCTCGTCTTCAACCAGCAGCGCCGGATCGACGGGCGGCCAGGCGGCATCGGCAACAATTCCGTCACCGCCGATTGCGCAGTACGCTTCTTCTGCCAGGTGCGGCATCATTGGTGCAACCAGCAGCAGCAGCGCGCGGATCGCGGCGCTTCGGCTGGCCGATGGCGGGGCCTTTTCCGTTGCGCCGGTCAGTTCGTAAATGCGGGCGACCGCTTTGTTGAACCCCAGCGCTGCGATGTCGGCGGCGACGGCGGCAACAGTCTGATCGCGTTTGCGATCAAGCGCCTTGTCCTCACCCGTCGCAGCGGCGTCGTACTGGCCAAACAGCCGCCACAACCGCTGGACAAACCTGGCGCAGCCTTCGATCCCGGCTTCGGACCACGGCAGATCGCGTTCGGGCGGGCTGTCCGACAGCATGAACCAGCGCACCGCATCAGCCCCGTATTGAGCGATGATATCATCAGGATCGACCACGTTTTTCTTCGACTTGGACATCTTGATGACCTTGCCGATTTCGACTGGCTGACCATCGGCTTTAAGCGTTGCGCCATCACTGCTGCGCGCCACTTCTTCCGGGCTGAAGAATGATGGCCGTCCTTCAAGTTCGCGCGAATAGGTCTCGTGCGTCACCATCCCCTGCGTAAAGAGGCTGGCGAAGGGTTCCTTCACATCGATCATGCCGATGTGGGCCAGCGCGCGGGTCCAGAAACGGGCGTAAAGCAGGTGGAGGATCGCATGCTCGATCCCGCCAATGTACTGTTCGACCGGCAGCCATTGTTTGATCACCGCCGGGTCAAACGGGGCATCGCCCGGCTGGCTGGCAAAGCGCAGGAAGTACCACGACGAATCGGCAAAGGTATCCAGCGTATCGGTTTCGCGCTGCGCCGGCTTGCCGCAGGTCGGGCACGATACGTGCTTCCAGGTTGGATGCCGATCAAGCGGATTGCCTGGAACCGAAAAGTCCACATCGTCGGGCAGCACCACCGGAAGCTGGCTTTTGGGCACTGGTATGACGCCGCAGGTAGCGCAGTGGACGAAGGGGATCGGCGTGCCCCAATAGCGCTGACGCGACACACCCCAGTCGCGCAGGCGGTACTGGGTTTCGGCCTGGCCCCAGCCTTCGTGTTCGGCGCGTGCGATGACGTCGGCCTTGGCCTGGTCTACGCTCATCCCGTCAAGCCAGTCGGAGTTCACGATCCGGCCCGGTCCGGTATAGGCCTCGTCCCCGTGGAAGGTAGCGCCTGTGTCATCGTCCTGGGCCACCACGCGCGTGACCGGCAGGTCATATTTGAGGGCGAAGTCCAGATCACGCTGATCATGCGCCGGGCACCCGAAGACCGCGCCGGTGCCGTAATCCATCAGCACGAAATTGGCGACATAGACCGGCAAGTGCCACGCCTTTTTAAGCGGATGCTCCACCGAATAGCCGGTAAACATGCCTTTCTTCTCGGCCGTTTCCAGCTCGGCCGCGGTGGTCCCGCCCTGCTTGCACTCAGCAATAAAGGCGGCCATTTCGGGCGCGTTCGCGGCGATCCGCTGGGCAAAGGGGTGGTCCGCAGCGATTGCCACGAAGCTTGCCCCGAACAGCGTATCGGGCCGGGTGGTGTAAACCGCGATTCCATCCGCGCTGTCAACGAAGTTGAATGTGCAGCGCAGGCCCTGCGACCTGCCGATCCAGTTTTCCTGCATCAGCCGGACCTTTTCGGGCCAGTTGTGAAGCGCATCCAGACCGTCCAGCAGTTCATCGGCAAACTGCGTGATCTTGAGGAACCACTGGCTGAGCTTGCGCCGCTCAACCAACGCGCCGCTGCGCCAGCCGCGACCGTCGATCACCTGTTCGTTGGCCAGCACAGTCATGTCGACCGGGTCCCAGTTGACCGCGCTTTCCTTGCGGTAGACCAGGCCAGCCTGGTACATATCCAGGAACAGCGCCTGTTCATGGCCGTAATATCCGGGATCGCAGGTGGCGAGCTCGCGGCTCCAGTCCAGCGCAAAGCCCAGCCGCTTGAGCTGCGCCTTCATCGTCTCGATGTTCTGGCGGGTCCAGCCGCCAGGGTGGACGCCCTTTTCCATTGCCGCGTTTTCAGCCGGCATGCCGAACGCGTCCCAGCCCATCGGATGGAGCACTTCGAACCCTTGCATCCGCTTGGTCCGGGCCAGCACATCGCCCATCGTATAGTTGCGCACGTGGCCGATGTGGATGCGCCCTGAAGGATAGGGAAACATCTCCAGCACAAAGCTGCGTGGTTTGGGGCTGGCATCGTCAGCGCGGAACGACTGGCGCTCGTCCCACACCTTTTGCCAGCGCGGATCGGCGCTGGCGGGGTCAAAACGGCTGGGCTGGGCGGGACTTTCGGTCATGCCAGTCCCTCTAGCTTTTCAGCGCCGCCGCGCAAGCGCGGAACGGGTTTTCAGCCGACAGCGCCGCGGCGCAGATCGCGGGCCTTGGTCAGGATGACGTCTTCCAGCTTCTGGATCGTAGCGGCCTGGACAGGTGCATCGACCCACGAACCGCCCTGGTTGACCTGGCGGCTGGCGGCCACGCGCAGCGCATCGGCCCGCAGATCCTGGTCAAGGATCGTGACGGTGACCTTCATCCGTTCGTTCGGGTTGTTCGGGTTGGCGTACCATTCGGTGACGATGACCCCGCCATTGCTGTCGGTCTGCACGAAATTCATAAACGACAGCGCTTCGAGGCTGGCACGCCACAGGTAGGAATTGACGCCGATTGTGGTGACCTTCGACGCGGCGAGATCGGCCTTGGGGCGATCCTTTCCGCCGCAGGCGGTCAGCGCCAGCACGCTCAGCGCGACCAGTCCGGCGCGGCCCGTGCGGGTGAATGTGGATTTGCCGTTGAGGGTGCTGCCGTTCATTGTCGTTCCAGGTCCTGTCACAAGGGCGTTAAGAGGTGCGGGATCTGCCGCACTGCCCGCTGCCTCTATAACTAAGGCGGCGAGTGCGGCAAGCCCGCTTTGCCCGGCTAATGGCCGTCCTTGGCGTGAACCGGCAGTGAATGATCGGGGGTGCGGTTAAGCGGCAATTCACCGCCCCGCAGGCATGGGGCGCATTTAGCGCTTGGCTCGGCAACCGATCGGGCCGAAAATGGGTTATGTTGTGGGCGGCGCGACTCGCCCGGCAACATCAAAGGAACGCTTGGCAATGGCCGATGGGCAGGATCAAGGCAGGACACGCAGCGGGGCAGCAGCGATGCTGCTGGCCGGCAGCGTAGCCCTGCTTGCGCTGCCCAGCGCGGTGCTGGCCTTTTCAACGCGTCTTGACCTCCAGCCAGTAGATGATGCGGGTGAGGTGGCCAATCGCGGCGGTTTCCGCGCTGCCGAGGTTGATCCGCGCCTGGCCCGTTCGATCACAGTGCGGGCGCTGTCGCAGGGGCGAACGTTCCGCTTTACACCAGCTGCCACACCGGCGCGGATGGACCGTTCGCTGACCGTGGCGGTGCGCCTGTTCTCACCCGTTGCGCGGCCGATCGTGGTGCGCGGTCCGGCCAGCGCCAGCCAGACCGCCGCAATCAGCATCGCTCCTACCGCTTACAGTCTGGGCGCGGCGCGGGGGTACAAGTCTTTTGCCCAGAACGGGGTCAGCGACAGCCGCCGAGTCGATATGCCCGATCTGGCGGCATACAGCATTTCCGGTTCGGCAAAGTCTGACCCGTCGCGCTTCAGTCCGCGGATCGAACTGGATGAAAAGGCCCGCGCCGGCCGCAGTCCGCGTACTCTTGAAGGGCAGGGCGCCGATCAGACGGTGGACCTGGGCGGCAGTTACCGTGTCACCGGCAACATGAACGTCACCGCCGGGGTGCGCTATTCATCGGAACGCAACCGCGTCGATCCGGTGGTTGATGGCAAGCAGGACAATCAGGCCGTTTACGTCGGCACGCAAATCCGCTTCTGATCTGCCAAAGCCGATTGATTTACGTATGCGGGCGGCTTGCCCGCGGGTTATCCCCTGCCTACACTTTCCCTTACGGAATCACCTTGGGAAGGGACTGATATGGCGCGCGTGGCAATCGTAACCGGCGGAACGCGAGGCATTGGTGAGGCGATCTGCCTGCGCCTGAAAAAGCAGGGCCATCAGGTGATCGCCAACTATGGCGGCAACGATGAAAAGGCCCGGGCCTTTACCGACCGCACCGGCATCCCTTCGATCCGCTGGGACGTGGGCGATCACGAAGCCTGTATCCACAACTGCAACGATGTAGCCGCGGAATATGGCCCGATCGATATTGTGATCAACAACGCCGGGGTGACCCGCGACGGCGTGCTCCACAAGATGAGCTTCGATGACTGGAACGAGGTCATGCGCATCAATCTGGGCGGCTGCTTCAACATGGCCAAGGCCAGCTTTCCCGGAATGCGCGAACGTGGCTGGGGGCGGATCGTCAATATCGGTTCGATCAACGGGCAAGCCGGGCAATACGGCCAGGTCAACTATGCTGCCGCCAAATCGGGCATTCACGGCTTTACCAAAGCGCTCGCCCAGGAAGGGGCCAAGTATGGCGTCACGGTCAACGCCATCGCACCGGGTTACATCGATACCGACATGGTTGCCGCCGTGCCGGCCCCGGTTCTGGAAAAAATCGTTGCCAAGATCCCGGTCGGCCGTCTGGGCCAGGCCGAAGAAATCGCCCGCGGCGTTGCCTTCCTGACCAGCGACAACGGCGGCTTCGTGACCGGATCGACCCTGAGCATCAATGGCGGCCAGCATATGTATTGAAACAGGGCCGAGGTGCCCAGCGCTGGCGCAGCAATGGCCCGGCCCGGCCCGGCCAGCGGGGCGGCGGACTGATGTCCGCCTAACCCGTTTGCTGTCACGGCGGCGGCTTTGCCGTCACCCGCCTCTCGGCTAAGGGGCCCAATATGACCACGCCCTATCACCCCCCGGTCAAACGCTCGGTCGAGATCGCCGGCCACAAGACCTCGATCAGCCTCGAGCCGCTGTTCTGGGAACTGCTCAAGCAGGCAGCGGCGGTTGAATGTGTGCCGATCAACGCACTGGTCGCGCGGATTGATGCAGAGCGGATCAAGGCCCCGGTCCCGCCGGGGCTGGCCAGCGCGGTACGTCTGTGGCTGCTGGGCTGGCTCGCCGGGCGGATGGGCTAGCCAACACCCAACGCAAGACGAATCACAGGGCGAACTTGTATCCGATGTGCGAGGCCTCGAAGCCCAGCCGATCATAAAACCGGTGCGCATCGACGCGTGCATTGTCCGTCGTCAATTGGACCAAACGGCAACGTCTTTCCCGGCAATGTTCAATCGCCCAGGCGATCATTGCACCGCCGATCTTCTTGCCTCGATGCTGACTGGCGACCCGTACCGCCTCAATAATCCCGCGTTTCGAGCCTTGACGGCTAAGCCCCGCTATGAAGGTGAGTTGCAGTGTCCCGACAATTTCGCCGTTCATTTCCGCCACTGCCAACAGTTGATTGGGGTCAGCATCAATCTCGCCAAAGGCGGCAAGATAGGCCAGCTGCGCTTCCGCATCCGCCGTCGCTTCCCGCGCATCGCCAAGCATGTCGTCGGCCAACAACGTGACGATTTTTGCCACATCGGCCGCGCGGGCGCGGCGAAAAGTGGGCCTTGAAGCCTGCATCAATCCCCGCCAACCCGCTCAATCTGCGCGCCGACCAGCGCCAGCTTTTCTTCCAGTCGCTCGTACCCGCGGTCGAGGTGATAGAGGCGGTGGACCTGGGTTTCCCCTTCTGCCGCGAGCCCGGCGATCACCAGGCTCATCGAAGCACGCAAGTCGGTGGCCATGACTTCAGCCCCGGTCAGTGTGCCCGCCCCGTGCACGATCGCGGTGCGGCCCGACGTTTCGATATGCGCACCCATCCGGTTCAATTCGGGAACATGCATATAGCGGTTTTCGAAGATCGTTTCGGTCAGCACCGATGTGCCTTCGGCCAGGCACAGCATGGCCATCAGCTGTGCCTGCATGTCGGTAGCAAATCCGGGGTAGGGCGCGGTGGAAATATTGACGGCTTTCAATTTGCCTTGCGCTGCAAAGAAGATGCCGTCCTTGCGCGGTTCGACGTGCACGCCGGCATCGCGCATTGCCTGCACGGTTGCGTCCATCTCGTCGATCACGGCGTGTTTTAGGAACACCTCGCCCCCGGTGATCACGGCGGCGCAGGCATAGGAACCGGCCTCGATCCGGTCGCTCATCACGCGGTAAGTCGCGCCGTGCAGGCGGGATACGCCGTGGACGGTTATGTCGCTGCTGCCGATCCCTTCGATCTGCGCGCCCATCGCTACCAGCAGGTTGCACAGGTCGACGATCTCGGGCTCGCGCGCGGCGTTGTGAAGGATGGTGCGGCCGTTGCACAGCACCGCGGTCATCAGCGCGTTTTCAGTTGCGCCGACCGAAACTACCGGGAACGAGAATCGCCCCCCGGGAAGCCCGCCGTCGGGCGCCACGGCCCGGACATAGCCGGCGGCCAGTTCGATCGTCGCCCCCATCGCTTCCAGCACTTTGAGATGCAGGTCGATCGGGCGGTTACCGATGGCGCAGCCGCCGGGCAGCGATACCGTCGCCTCGCCCATGCGGGCCAGCATCGGGCCGAGCACCAGGATCGAGGCGCGCATCTTGCGCACCAGTTCATAGGGGGCCACCGTGCTGGTGATGCGCGGCGCTTCAAGTGTCATCACCCGGCCGAAATCGGTCGGCCGCGATCCGGCGATCGAGGTTGAGATGCCGAACTGGTTCATCAGGTGCTGGAACCCGTCGATATCGGCCAGACGCGGCAGATTTCGCAGGGTCAGCGGCTCGTCAGTTAGCAGCGCGCAAGGCAGCAACGTCAGCGCCGCGTTTTTTGCCCCCGAAATGGGGATGGTGCCGGAAAGGCGCTGGCCGCCCTGGATGATGATCTTGTCCATCCCTGCCGTGTAGCGCGATTCGCGCAGGCTTCAACCGGGCGTTGCGCGAGGGAGTGGAAACCGCTTTAAGCACGTTCCAACCCGACCACGCAAAAGGCCCCGCATGACATCCTCCTCTAGAAAGCCGATCCGCAAGGCGGTGTTCCCGGTTGCGGGCATGGGGACGCGCTTTCTTCCCGCGACGAAGGCAATTCCCAAGGAAATGCTCCCGGTGATCGACCGGCCGCTGATCCAGTATGCCGTTGACGAAGCGCGAGAGGCCGGGATCGACCAGCTGATCTTCGTGACCGGACGCGGCAAGACCGCGATTGTCGAACATTTCGACCACGCCTTCGAACTTGAGGCGACGATGGCCGAGCGGGACAAGTCGCTCGCGATACTCGAACCGACCCGCATCCAGCCGGGAAACCTGGTTACCGTGCGCCAGCAGGTGCCGCTGGGGCTGGGCCATGCAATCTGGTGCGCACGGGCGATTGTCGGCGATGAACCCTTTGCGATCTTCCTGCCTGATGAGTTGATGATAGGGCAGCCGGGCTGCATGAAGCAGATGGTCGAGGCTTATAACGCGGTTGGCGGCAACCTCATCTCGGTGCTGGAAGTGCCGGAAGAAGACGTGTCATCCTACGGCGTGATCGAACCCGGCGCGCGAAGCGGGGCCTTGACCGAGGTCAGGGGTCTGGTCGAAAAACCAAAGCGCGGCGAAGCCCCGTCAAACCTGATCATTTCGGGCCGCTACATCCTTCAGCCCGAGGTTATGCGCGTGCTCGAAGCGCAGGAGAAGGGCGCGGGCGGGGAAATCCAGCTGACCGACGCGATGGCCAAGATGATCGGCACCCAGCCGTTCCACGCCGTCACCTTCGCAGGCAAACGCTATGACTGCGGCAGCAAGACCGGCTTCGTGGAAGCAACCCTGGCGATCGCCCTGGAACGCGAGGACATGCGCGATGACGTGCGGGCAATGGCGCTGCGGCTGCTGGGATAGTGCACATAGCGTCGCGCTAAGTCGGTACGGTGATGCGACAAATTGAAATGAACGAACCACGCTAAATAAACGCCAGATGAACAGCGCCTTTCGCTATGATTAACAGCTGCTGCAGACTGTTGAATTAAACGAAAGCCTGCGTGAAATTAAATAACGCCGTGTATCAACTCGTCGAACAAGGGTGCTCGGTTAGTCTCAAACAGCACATGTCAAGATGGAACGGAAATGCGCTTCCGAACATTTTGATAGGCATGACGAAGCTTACACCCCTCCGTTCGCCCCGGGCCTTTGCAGCGACTATCGCTGTGCTCGCCCTCGTTCCCTTTCCTGTTCTGGCCCAGGATGCTGCGCCAGCGGCTGAGGCTGCGGCGCCTGCTGTGCCCGAAGCTGCCGCGTCTGTCGCCCCGGTCCCGGTGATAGTCTCACAGCCAGTCGTCCAGGCGGTTCCGGCCGCTGTTCCTGAGGAGCCAGCAGTCATCGCGGCTGCCGTGGCCCCTGCCACCTCAGCGCGTCCAGTCAGGCCTTCTACCGCACCCCGTACGGCTGTTCCAGCTGCTGCGGACGTGCCTGCCGCGTCCAGTCCGGCGCAGCAATCCCTCCCTGCTCAAAGCGCAGGGCAGGACGCGGCAACCCAGTTAGCGCCAGAAGCGGCTCCGGTGGCGGCAGTAGCGCCCGCAGCAAAAACCCCTGCAGCGCCCGACACGTCGCGCGGACTTGCGGCTTTGGCTCTTGGCGGAGCACTGGCTACGTTCGGGGCAAGCGCGGTCCTTGTCATGAGCCGACGTCGCCGCCGCCCGGTCGCCCTTGCCGAACCTGCCCATGAACCGGCACCAAGCGTTGCGGCTGTCCGCCCGGTAGCGACCTACGCCGCCCCCGTCGGGGCCGCAACTGCGCCGCAATCCGCATGGACAGACGCGGTACCGCAATTGATTGAGCAGCGCCGCGCGGTGATCGATGCGATGGTTGCGGCAAAGCCCGATGCGGCCAATCCGTTCCGCAGCGCCAAAGCGCGCCGCCGCCGGGCGCGTCTGATTATCCAGGGACGCGAACAGCCTGTGCAGGATACGGCGCAGCAGCCGCTCGATTTCCGCCAGTACCGTCCCGCGCAGCCGGTCGTCACGGGCCGCGAGCCGGCCTTCGCCTGAACCCGGGTCACGGCCCGGCAAAGCGCCGCGTCCCCAAGCGGGGGCGCGGCGTTTCTGCGTCAGTGCGCCGTGAAGCGCAGCGGCAGTGTTTTCAATCCGCCGACGAAGGTGCTTTTGGCGCGGCGCGGCTCTCCGGCCAGTTCCACCGCATCGACCCGGTCAAGCAGGGCTTCGAACAGCAGCCGCATTTCCAGCCGGGCCAGGTGCAGACCCAGACATTGGTGCGCACCTGCACCAAAGGCGATGTGGCGGTTGGCCTCGCGCGCTGCGTCAAACTTGCGCGGGTTGTCAAACTGCGCCGGGTCATGGTTGGCAGCTACATAGTTCATCATCAGCCAATCGCCTGCCTTGATGGTCACATCGCCGAACTGGGCGTCCTGGGTAGCAGTGCGCATGAAATGCTGGACCGGGCTGGTCCAGCGGATCGCCTCTTCGACAATGCCGGGGACCAGGCTGCGATCCGCCTTGACGCGGGCGAACTGGTCGGGATCGCGGGCCAGCGCCAGCATTGCCCCGGCGGTCGATGCGCTGGTGGTATCGTGCCCTGCAGCAGCGATGATGATGTAATATCCGGCCAGATCCTGCGCGGAAATTGGCGCGCCATCGATTTCTGCCCGGGCCAGAATGGTCGCGACATCGCTGGTCGGGTTGGCGCGGCGCTGGGCGGCGAGCCCTTCAAAGTACGCCTCGAAATCGGCGACGGCGCCCTGGACGATCTGAAAGATCTGCTCGGGCGTCATGCTGGCAAGGCCTGACTTGTTAAGCTCTTCATCCTGGCCGCCGAACATCTGCTGGGTCAGGAACAGCATCCGCGCCTCGTCTTCTTCCGGCACGCCCAGGATCTGCATGACGACATGGAGCGGATAGGGCGCGGCAACCAGCTGAACAAAGTCTGCTTCGGGTCCTGCGGCTACAAAGCGGTCAGCGGTCTTTTGGGCCAGAGCGCGGATCTGCGCCTCGATCGTGCGCAGGTTTTTGGGCATGAACCAGTCCTGCGTCAGGCGGCGCAGCTTGGGGTGCTTTGGCGCGTCAAGCGCGACCAGCGACGATACCAGATTGGGGCTTTCTTCGCCCTGCGCCGCAGTGATCGCCCGGGCAAATGCCTCGCCCTGCTTGTTGGTGAAGACGGTGGCGCGCGGCGCATTAAGAAAGCCGACATTGTCCTTCGACACGCGCATTACATCATCATACCGGGTCAGCAGCCAGAACGGATCGAAATCGTCCGCCGGGCTTTCGATCCTGACGACCGGTGTTTCGGACCGAAGCCGGTCGAAAGTGTCAAGCAGCGGGTCCCATGCGGCATAGGAATTGGGATCGACGACAGCGAGGCCATCCTCGGGGCTGGCGACGGGATCGGACATGGCCATCATGCTCCTGCTTGGGTTTTGGCATAGGCGTCGCGGTACTCATCGCGCAGCAGGCGCTTGTACAGCTTACCGGTCAGTTCACGCGGCAGCTGTTCGCGAAAATCGATTTGCCGCGGCATCTTGACCCGGCTGAGCTGGGTGCCGAGATAGTCAGACAGTTCGGCGGCCAGTTCAGGCCCGGCCTGCGTCATGTCGAGCGGCTGGACCACGGCGACCACGCGTTCGCCCATATCGGCATCGGGTGCGCCAATCACGGCGGCATCAGCCACCTTGGGGTGCGTGACCAGCAGGTTCTCGATTTCTTGCGGGTAAATGTTCACTCCGCCCGAAATGATCATGAAGCTCTTGCGGTCGGTCAGGAACAGATAGCCGTCCTCGTCCTGATAACCGACATCGCCCAGACTGGACCAGCCATGCTTGTTGCGGCTTTCGGCGGTCTTGACCGGATCGTTGTGATACTCAAACACAGGCTGGCTGGGATCGCTCGGTTCGAAGAAAACCTGGCCTTCGGTGCCGCGCGGCACTTCATCCCCGTTTTCATCGCAAATGTGGAGGATACCCGACAGCGCCTTGCCCACCGATCCCGGCTTGGTCAGCCAGTCGGGGCTGGTGATGAAAGTCGATCCGTTGCCCTCGGTTCCGGCGTAATATTCATACAGCACCGGCCCCCACCAATCGATCATCGCGCGCTTGACCGGGACCGGTATCGGGGCAGCCGCGTGGATCGCGCATTTAAGGGTGGAAACATCGTATTTCGCCCGCACCGCTTCCGGCAGCTTTAGCATGCGGACGAAATGGGTGGGCACAAACTGGCTGTCGGTAATGCCGTATTTCTCGATCGTCTGAAGCGCGCCTTCGGGATCAAACTTTTCCATGACGACAACGGTGCCGCCAATCTTGTGGAGCGTCATCGACCAGCGCAGCGGCGCGGCGTGATACAAGGGCGCGGGCGACAGATAGATGGCGTCGGGGCCGATCCCGTATGCCGCCACGGTCAGCTGCACCAGCACATTGGTCTGATCAATCGCCGGATCATCGGGCAGCGGGATCTTGACCCCTTTGGGCCGCCCGGTCGTGCCCGAGGAATAGAGCATGTCGACCCCGGCACGTTCATCGGCGATGGGGGTTGCGGGCATGGCAGCCAGAGCATCTTCGGCACTAAGCGCACCGGGCGTATCCAGCCGCAGCTGCGGAACCTGCGGGGCCAGACCAGCCACTTCATCCAGTACGGCCGCGCCGTGCGCCGATCCGAACAGCAGCTTGGCCCCGCTGTCTTCCAGGATATAGGCAATTTCCGGCGCGGTCAGGCGGCTGGAAATACCAACATAATGAACCCCCGAACGCTGGAAGCCCCAGGCCAGGCAAAAGAACCACGGATGGTTTTCCAGGCACATCGCCACCGTATCGCCAATCCCGATCCCGCGCGCGCGAAGCAGCTGGGCGACCTGGTTAGAACGCCGGTCCAATTCGGCATAGGTCACAATTTCGCCGCTGCCGGCCATCACTATCGCGGGCTTTTCTGGGGTGGTGCGGGCGTGGATCGCTGGATGCATGGGGCAAGACTCTCCGTTACGGCTTTGCGCCGCTTGCCACTGGTTTAACCGAACGATTAAAGGCCCGCAAAGGGAAATGCACAGGTCTGCTGCGATTGTTTATCCGCTGCAGGTGGCGGGAAACGAAAAAGGGCGGCGCTTGCGCACCGCCCCTGTTTCAGCATCCCTCCCGAAGCTGATCCCGCCCCGGGCTTTTACCCGGTCACGGATAAAATCCTTATTCTTCGCCGTCACCCATTGCATCGCTATCACCAGCGACTGCCATCTGGGCACGGGGTTGCCCTTCGCCCTGCAGGTAGGGAACCGGATTGACCGACAGGCCGCCTACGCGGACTTCATAGTGCAGGTGCGGACCGGTCGAACGGCCGGTCGAACCCACATAACCGATCACATCGCCCTTGTGGACCGACTGGCCGGCAGCCACGGCAATGCGCGACAGGTGCCCGTAGCGGGTCTGAATATCACCGCCATGTTCAAGGCTGATGTACAGGCCATAGCTGGAAAAGCGTTCGGCCTTGCTGACCACGGCATCAGCGGTGGCATAGACAGGGGTTCCGGTGGGCATGGCAAGGTCAATACCCTTGTGCGCGCGGCGACCGCCCAGAACGGGGTGAATGCGCATGCCGTAACCGCTGGTCAGCGCAGCGCCCATCACCGGCATCCGCGACGGCACCGAAACGCCGCGCGGGCGGAAGCTGGTGACGGCAGCAGCGGTCGTGGAAACGATCCCGGCCTTGTCAAGCGACTTCCAGCTGGAGAACAGGCGGCGGAACTCTTCATCGCCCTGGTTCTGCGCCTTGGCTGCCTGGGCAGCGCGCAGGGGCGCGTTGACATCGGCAGCAGCAGCGCTGCTGTTGGCCAACGCGGGAGCGGTAAAGGCCATGCTGGCAAGGGCGGCGAAAGCACCGACAACTGTACGAGCCTTGGCAAAAATCGAAGTGGCGACCACTAAAACTACCTTATTCGTGCGCCCGAAAGGTCGAAAACCTCCCAGTACCGGGCTACTTTTAAAGCGTCCCGGAGCAGTGTTTTTGAGATGGTCGGACCCCCCGCCGTCTCTTGCCTGGTCGGTCTGACCACTAAAAGTTAACTAGACAACCCCGCTGTACCATTCGCGCGACAAACCGGCAGCGAGGCGCGCCGAGTCGTTGAACGGCGGCTTAATGGCACCGGCAAAATGGCGCCGCACCAGGTTTTTCCAAAGGATTTCTGCGGATTCGCGCCGTTCGGAACAAATTGCGACGAAATGTGTTGATCCCGCCCGCACGTGGCGGATTTCGTCGTCAAGGATTCGCTGCAGGATTCGCGCGCCGGTTTCATCGCCGCCAGAGCGCACCCGTTCCAGCATCGCCGGGGTCACATCCAGTCCGCGTGCTTCCAGCACCATTGGCACGACTGCCAGCCGCGCAGCGACATCATGAGCGGTTGCAGCGGCTGCTTCCCACAGCCCGCCGTGAGCGGGCAGCGCGCCGTAGTAGCTGCCCAGCGTGCGCAGCTTGCGGTCGATCAGGGCAAAATGAAGCGCCTCGTCCGCGGCGATATCGAGAAAGTCGGAAACGAAGGCGTGCCCGCGTTCCGCGCCGAACCGGCCTGCCATGTCGAGTGCAAGATCAATCGCGACGAACTCGATATGGGCGATCGAATGCCACAACGCGATCCGGCTTCGCTGTGATCCGCCCTTGCCGCGCTTGGGCATCTGCGCGGGCAGCAGCAGTTCAGGGCGGTCGGGGCGCCCGGGTTCGTCGGGCATGGGAGCATCGAACACGAACGCCAGGCGGCCGGCGGCATGATCGCGGGCCAGCGCGCGCGCGGCAAAGATTTTGGTGCGGGGATCGGTTTCCAGCAGTGCGGCGCGGATTGCTGCGGCCAGGCTGGTCATGCAATGGTCACAGCGCGCGCGCTGCCTCCAGCACTTCGGCGGCGTGGCCCTTGACCTTGACCTTGTTCCACACCCGCGCAATCCGCCCGTCCGCGCCCACCAGATAGGTGGTGCGGACCATGCCCATATAGGTCCGGCCATAGTTCTGCTTTTCGGTCCAGATCCGCAAAGCGTCGGACAGACCCCCGGTTTCGGCATCTGACGCAAGCGGCGCGGCAAGGCCGTATTTGGCAATGAATTTCTGATGGCGCGCCGGGGGATCCTTGCTCACTCCCAGCAGGGCGGTGTCGGCCCGCGCAAAATCATCCGCCAGCGCGGTAAAATCCTGATTCTCGGTGGTGCAGCCCGGCGTGTCGTCCTTGGGATAGAAGAACATCACCAGCTTTTGGCCGGCAAAGTCCGCTGGTTTGATCGCCGCGCCATCGGGCGTGGTCAGGGCAATATCGGGCAAGGGATCGCCGATCCCGGGTAATGCGCTCATCCGTCTATCTCCAGTCGGGTGCCGAAAATGTCCAGCCAGCATGCCGCGATTGTCTGGCGTGCATCAAGCAGGGCATCGGTCAGGCTGTCCCAATCGCGGCATTGGCACGCCTTGGCAAGCACAGCGCGCGCAGCAGGCGGCGGCAGGGCGGTATCGGGGGCAAGCAGCCGCGCCGCGATCAGGAATCGCGCCAGCCGCGCATGGGCGGGGCGGATCGCGGCGGGTAGCAGACCGGCGTTGACCAGCGCGGCCAGAGCGCCGGGAAGATGCGGATCAAGGCCCACACCTTCGCGCAGTTGCAGATAGTGGGTGATGAACTCCACATCGACCAGGCCGCCGCGCGCCAGCTTGACGTCCAGCGGGCCCTTGGCGGGCTTGTGCCGGACCATGTCGGCGCGCATCGCCAGGACGTCGGTGTGGAGCCTGGCTGGATCGCGCGGCATGGTGAGGACGCTTTGAACAAGGGCGCTCAAAGCGGCACGATCCTGCTCTGGCCCCAGCAAAACCCGCGCCCGGCACAGCGCCATGTGCTCCCACGTCCAGGCCGATTCGCGCTGATAACGGGCGAAACTGTCCAGGCTGACGGCCAGCGGACCCTGTGCTCCTGATGGCCGCAGGCGCGTATCTATGTCGAATAACGCCCCCTCGGCCGTGGGTACTGACAAAGCACCTATCACTCTTTGCGCCAGGCGGTTGAAGTACAGCGTTGCCCCGATTGGCCTTTCTCCATCGCTTTCGCCGGACGTCTCGCCGCTGAACACAAACACCAGATCGAGGTCCGAGGCGTGAGTCAGAATCCCTCCGCCCAGGCGCCCATAACCCATCGCCAGCAGGCGGCTGCCCGCAATCCGGCCGTGCGGGCGCACGAACTCGGCCTCTGCGGCAGTAGCCAGGACTTGCAGCGCTGCTTCGGCCACCCGGCACAAAGCGGCGCCGATTTCCAGGGGATCGCGCGCGCCTTCGATCAATTGCACGCCCAGCAGGAAGCGGTGCTCGCCCACCTTGCGGCGCACACTGTCAAGCAGCCTCTCATAATCATCGTCGGCTTCGCCCCGGATCAACAGGGCAGCCAGTTCCTCAACCGACCCGGGCAATTCAAAGGCGCTGGCGTCGATGAGTGGATCGAGCAGGTCAGCTCGCCGAGCCAACGCATCCGCCAGCGGCGGTGCCAGGCTGAGGATCCGGACAAGCAGGTCGATTAGCCCGGGCCGGGCTTCCAGCAACCGGAACAGATTGACCGCGCTGGGCAGGCCCGCCAGCAACTGTTCCCAGCGCAGAAGCGCGCGATCCGGCTCGGGCGCGGCGGCCAAAGCGCTGAGCAAAGGGTGCCGGATCGCCTCGAATGCTGCGCGCCCGGCATCGCTGCGCAGTGCGCGCAGCTTGCCCGATTGCCAGCCGGTAATCCGTGCCGCCAGCGCAGCGGTGTTTGTAAATCCAAGCCCCGCCAGCTCAGCTTGCATCGAATCCCCGCGCGGCGAAGGGGCGGCTTGGAGCCCACCCGAAGGCCGATCGTGCTGGGTGATGAGCCTGTCATAACGGCTGCCGACCGCCTCGGTGATCGCGAACAGCTCTGCAACCAACGCCGCTCCGTCTGGTATCCCGTCCAGCCGAGCCACCGCATCGATCGCGGCAGGATCGAGCGGCAAGGCATGGGTCTGCTGATCGGCCACCATTTGCAGCCGATGCTCGATCTGGCGCAGACGGTCATAGCTTTCGCCCAATAGACGCGCATCTTCGGGATCGATTAAGCCGGCTTCGGCCAGGGCGTCGAGGCTGGCCCGCGTGCCGCGAAGCCGCAGCGCAGGGTTGCGCCCGCCGTGGATCAACTGGTGAGTCTGGGCATAGAACTCGACCTCGCGGATCCCGCCGCGCCCTTTCTTGAGGTCGAATCCGGGGCCGGGGTTGGGTGCGCCGGAATGATTGGCGCGGATCTGCTGGGTCAAGCGGCCGATTTCGGCGATTGCGCCAAAATCAAGGCTCTTGCGCCACACAAAGGGGCGGATCGCGGCAAGGAACGCGTCGCCTGCTGTTACATCCCCCGCGCAGGCCCTCGCCCGGATAAAGGCGGCCCGCTCCCATGCCAGGGCAGAGCTTTCGTAGTGAGTCAGCGCGGCATCGATCGGAATTGCCAAGGGGCTTACTTCTGAGGCCGGACGCAGCCGCAGGTCGACGCGGAAGACATAGCCTTCAGCATCGACATGGCTCATGGTTTGAATCAGCGTGCGGGCAATGCGCTGTGCCGCCTCCCCCGGCTCGTCCCGTTCGCGGCGTGGCAGCAGGGCGGGGTCGTAAAGCAGGATCGGATCGATATCCGAACTGTAGTTGAGTTCTTCCGCCCCGTGCTTGCCCAGCGCGAGAGCTAGGAAACCGGCCGGCTCGGCATCAGGCACCCGCGCACGGATCGCATCGCCAATCGCAGCGTCCAATGCGTGATCGGCAAAGGCTGACAGTTCGCCGGTAACCCGCAGCAAGGGCAGCGCACCGGCCAGATCGCCTATTGCAAGAGCCATCGCCAGCGCCAGCTTTTCGCGGCGCAAGGCGGTCGGTATATCAGGCGCGTTGTGCCCCGCTGCGCGGGCCCATTCCAGCGCGTCCTCCATACTGCCAGCGGTTAGCAGTTTTTCGAGTTCTGGAAGCCGGTCCAGCCCGCGGCACAGGTATGGCGCGTGATCGCGCGCGCGGGCCAGCGCTCCGGTCCATTGGGCGGTCATAGCCCTGCGATGCCCGGTCCCGCTCCGGCAAGCAAGCGGAACGCGCGCTTGCGGGGCGGCGGCGGCTCTGCCACATCGCCAGTTAATCCGCTGAATACCTAGGGGCAGTCCGTGTTTTCCATATCCTCCCGCCTGATCGCCGTGTGCTGCGCATCATCAATCCTTGCTGCAAGCGCACTTGCCAAGCCTGTGCCCCAGGCTCCGCCAATATCGATCGCGACGTTGGAAGATGTTACGCGCACCCTTTCATCCGATGTTTTTGACGGGCGCGGCCCCGGCACCCCGGCCGAAGACCGGACGATCACGCTGATCATTGACCGGTTCAAGGCCGCGGGCCTCAGGCCCGGCAACAAGGGTCGCTGGCTGCAGGACGTGCCCACCGTGATTGTCGAGGCGCAGAACATGAGCCCGCTAACTGTCAAGGCCGGAGGTCTGGTGCTGAACTTTGCCTACGGCACCGACTATGTCGCGGGATCATACCGGGTCGTACCGAAAACAGCACTCGTCGACGCGCCGCTGGTCTTTGTCGGTTACGGCATCAACGCCCCTGAACTGGGCTGGAACGATTATGCCGGAATCGACATGACGGGCAAGATCGCGGTGATCCTGGTCAATGATCCCGATTACGAGATGAGTGATGAAACTGGTCCATTCAAGGGACGAAGGATGACCTATTACGGTCGCTGGCGCTACAAGTTCGAGGAAGCAGCCCGGCAGGGCGCAGCCGGCGCACTGATCGTTCACGACACCTTTCCTGCCGCCTATGGCTGGCAGGTCGTTCAATCCAGCTGGACCGGCAAGCAGAAGTACGTCCAAAGCGCCAAAGGCGGGATGGATCAGACCGCCGCCAACGGCTGGATGCAAAAGCCGGTGGCCGAAGCAATCTTCAAGGCCGGTGGGCAAGATTTTGCGATGCTTAGCACGGCCGCCAAGCAAAAGGGCTTTAAACCGGTGATGCTTGGTGCCAGTGCCAGCCTGTCGTTCGACAACGCGATCGAACGGGCAACTTCGCACAACGTCATAGGGATTCAGCCGGGCAAGGCGCGTCCCGGAGAGTATGTGCTCTATACCGCTCATTGGGATCATCTGGGCCGTTGCAAAGCCAACGCCAAGGGCGACAACATTTGTAACGGCGCGATCGACAACGCCACGGGGATTGCGGCATTGACCGCCTTGGCCGAGGCCAGTCGAAGAGCTGGCGCAGCTGCCCGCAGTCAGGTTTTCCTGGCAGTGACGCTCGAGGAATCAGGCTTGCTGGGCAGCGAGTTCTACGCCGCCAACCCTATCTACCCGCTGTCCAGGACCGTTGGCGGGGTCAATATGGATGCGCTACTGCCGGGTAGCCCGTCGCGTGATGTGACCGTGACCGGAGGCGACAAGTCTGATCTCACGGCAATCCTAAAGCGCGTTGCGGAGGGCATGGGCATGACCATTACCGGTGAAGATCATCCCGAACGGGGTTATTACTACCGTTCCGATCACTTCAGCTTTGCCAAGCGCGGGGTGCCGATGTTCTCGGTCGAGCGGGGCAGCGACTGGATCAAAGGCGGCAAGGGGGCCGGGCGCGCCGCGGCAGAGCAATACAGCGCTGTCGACTATCACCAGCCGAGCGATGAATACCATGCCGACTGGGACTGGTCGGGCCCGCAGCAGGACGTTACGCTTTACTATCGCCTGGGTCGGGCCTTGGCCGACAGCAAGGCGTGGCCCACCTGGTACAAGACTGACGAGTTCCGTCTGATCCGCGACAAGAGCCTGGCGGGCGGAAGGTAGATATCTGGTGACCGTGTTTATGCCGCCCGAATGGCACCCGCAGCGCTGGCTGTGGATCGGCTTTCCCCACGACGCAGAGGAGTGGCCAGGGTTCCTGACCCGCGCGCAGGAACAGATCGCCGCCTTTGCCAGTGCCGTGGCGGACAGCGGGCAGGACGTGCGGCTGATCGTGCGCAATGCGGTCAATGCGGCGCGGGCGCGGCAACTGTGTTCGGCGGCGGTCAGGCTTGAGGTGCGGCGCTACGGCGACGTATGGCTGCGCGATACCGGGCCGCTGGTAGTGCGTCATAACGGCGAGATGATTGCCCGGCGCTTTGGTTTCAACGGCTGGGGCGGCAAATACCTGATGGACGGCGACCAGGAAATCGGCGCGGAACTGGCTGAAAGCGCCGGTCTGCCCGTGCGGACTGCCGACTGGATCCTGGAAGGTGGTGCACTGGACGGAGATGGCACGGGACTGGTCGTAACGACCGAGCAATGTCTGCTCAACCCCAACCGCAACCCTGCGCTTTCGCGCAGCGAACTGGAAGCCCGGCTGGCGCGCGACCTTGGGTTCAGCCGTGTGATGTGGCTGGGTGACGGGCTGATCAACGACCATACTGATGGGCATGTCGACAACCTTGCCCGTTTTGTTGCGCCAGACGTGCTCGCTTTGCCGCGCGCCACTGGAAGGGATGATCCGAACGCTGCGATCTATGCCGATGCTAAGGCCCGCGCCGAAGCGTTTGGGGTGCATGTGCGCGAAGTACCTTCGCCCGGCCGGGTCGAAAGCGAAAGCGGGCGTATCGAACCGGCGAGCTATATGAACTTTGCAATTACATCGAAGCTGGTGATAGTACCGACCTATGGCACGGCCCATGACAGTGACGGCGTGGCCGCTGTGCAGGACCTGTTTCCAGATCGCCTGGTAATCGGCATGATGGCCGATGCCGTACTGGCTGGTGGCGGCAGTTTTCACTGTGCCAGCCAACAGATGCCTGCCCTGTGAGCAAAGTTCTCCTCGCCTCGATCCACGATGTTGGCCCCCGGTTTGAGCGAGAGGTTGATCAGCTCGCCGATCAGCTCGGACGCATTCTGGGTGGGCCGCGGTTTGCCATGCTGGTGGTCGCCGATCACTGGAGCGAGGCGCCGTTGGCCCAGGCCAAGGCGTTTCAGGCGAAACTACGCAGCTGGTCCGATGCGGGCGTCGAAATGTTCGTCCACGGCTGGTTCCACAAGGATCTGGTCCGGCACAGAGGCGCCGCCTCGTTCAAAGCCAAGCACATGACCGCGGGCGAGGGCGAGTTTTTGGGCCTGTCCGAAACCGAGGCGGCGGCGCGCATGGCCGATGGGAAAGCCTTGATCGAAGATATCATCGGGCGCCCGGCGGCTGGCTTCATCGCCCCGGCATGGCTCTACGGAGCAGGCGCACGCGCAGCCCTGGCAAGCAGCGGCTTTGCCCTGGCCGAAGACCATTTTCGAGTCTGGCAGCCACAGTCGGGCGAGGTGCTGGCCAAGGGCCCGGTCATCACCTGGGCCAGCCGCAGCAAAGGGCGGCAGCTGTCATCACGTTTTTTCGCAGGCCTCGCACGCGGCGCCCTGCACTCACAGCGGGTGGTGCGTGTTGCGGTTCACCCAGGCGATACGACCGTACCGGCGCTTATCGGGAGTATCGAGGCAACCTTCAGGGCCTTCGCCGCGCGCCGACCGGCTGGACGCTATGGGGATTTGCTGCCCGTCAATTGATCGAACTGCGCCAGATAAGCGTGCGCTGATGCTCCGTAGCGGCTAGGTTCAACTGCGGCTCTAAGCCGTTCGTTCGAAGCCGGAGGGGTGGTTAGCTGGGCTTCAAGTGCGGCAGCTATTGCTGCCGGGCTGCGGCCAGCGACAAGACGGCCAAGCTGTTCGTCATGAAGCAATTCACGCAGAAAATAAGAACAATCTGTGCTGACCACTGGCAGGCCGCGAGCCAAAGCCTCGACCGCCACGGCCGGTCCGCCTTCATAGAGGGACGTTATAAGCAGCACATCAGCGGCATCCAGAGCGGCGGTCACGTCGGCCACGAAACCGGGAAGCGCGACCGTGTCTTCAAGGGCCAGACGCTTGACTTCGGCTTGTATCTGCGCGCGCAGATATCCTTCGCCCAGTACAGTCAGATGCGCTGCGATCCGCTGCTGCAGGGCTTTCAAGACACGCAGCGCCAGTAGCACGTCCTTTTGCGGCTCCAGCCGACCAATCAGCAGGATGCGGGCCGGTCCCAGACTGCGGCGGCGATCTCGCATCGGCTGGACGGGCGCGGTATCGGGCACGTTGGGATCGATGATCGTGACAACGCGGCTGCCCGGCGCCATGCGGCGATGCTCCGCCTCCAGGCCTTTGTTCATGGCCACCACCATGTCGATTGGCGCGAAATAACGCGGTAGCAGCCTGGTCGCCCTGGCCAAAAACCCCACTATCCCGCCGGGCAGCATCGGATTGCTGATCTTGGCAACGATTGGGGTGCGGGGCAATGCGCGTTTCAGCGCGCGGGCCAGGATGAAGTGAAAATTACCGGGAATGAACACCACGTCCGGGGACAGCGCACGGGCTTTGGACTCCATGGCCTTGCCCAGCCACAGCCGTGACATGGTGGAGCGCTGCACGGGCGGTGCAAGGACCGAGACCGCTACACCGGCGGGCACGCGCGCGCGCATGGCGCCATGCTCTGCCCCGGCCAGCAGCGTCACGCGTCGACCCGCGGCGATCCACTGTTCGGCAAGGCGAAAAGCGATAACCTCGGTTCCCCCGGCGGAAAAATCGTGGATTGGGATCAGGATATGCTCGGCAGGCATGGACCGGGGCGATAGCGCCCGCCCTTCCCGCCGGCAAGATAGGGGGCCATGCCTCGGCGCTTCCCTTCAAAGGCGATTTCTGCCAAGGGGCCGGAACCGAGACGAACGCAACGTGAATCTTCGAGGGAATCTTCTTCGCACGTTTCGTGCGTCAGGCGCTGGGGCTGCGCCGGGCTTGACCGTTCGCCAGCCAAAGGGCCGCGCTTGATGACCGAATCCATCGCCGTAACCGAACCGCAGCCGGACGCTGCCGCACTGCCGCTTACCCCGGCAGATGACGGCAACCGCACCCGCTGGGCTGGCTGGTTCAGCGCAGCGGTATCGCTCGCCATGCTGGTCGCAGTGGTGGTCGAATTGCGCAACCTGCAGTGGGAGCAGGTGATCGAACTGGTACCCGGGCACGTTGGCTTCTGGGTGTTCTTCGCCATCTATTACATGGCGCTGCCCGTCAGCGAATGGCTTATCTACCGCCGGCTTTGGCCGATCCCGTTGGGGTCTGGCATGGCGGCGCTGCTGCGCAAGCTGGTCAGCAACGAACTGCTGCTGGGCTACCTTGGTGAAGCGCAGTTCTATGGCTGGGCGCGCAGCCATCTGAAAATGGATGCGGCCCCCTTTGGCGCGATCAAGGATGTCACCATCCTGTCCGCGCTGACCGGCAACGTAATGACGCTGGTCATGCTGGTATTTACCTGGCCGCTGGTCGCATCGGGCCAGATCGGCATGGAAATGCGCAGCACCTTCATGTCTCTTGGCGTCATTCTGATCACTTCGTTCGTGATCCTGCTGTTCCGCCAGCGGCTGTTCAGCCTGCCGAAACGTGAATTGTGGTTTATTTCGGTGGTACATGTGCTGCGGATCCTTGTGGTCTTGGCGTGCTCGGCGTTCATGTGGCATCTGGTCCTCCCGGACGTTTCGGTGGATCTGTGGATCGTGCTGGCCACGCTCCGTATGCTGCTGTCCCGCCTGCCGCTGTTGCCCAACAAGGACGTTGTCTTTGCCGGCCTGGCCGTGTTCCTGCTTGGGCACGAGGTGCAGGTCGCAAGCCTGATGACGCTGATGGCAGTCATGCTGTTGATGGCCCACCTGGCTGTCGGCGCGATCGTCGGCCTGGTCGGGCTTCTTGATTCAAGGAGTACGCGGTGAAGATAGCAGTTCTTGGTTCCGGTGTGGCGCTTGGCCTGGCCTTGCCGGTTATTGCCCTGGCCGCGCCCACAATCCCTTCCACTCCCGATCTGGGCAAGGCCGAAGGCCGTTGCCGCACGGGCGAAAGCGGCCCGGCGCTGCTGGTAAATGTTGGCGGCCTCAAAGACCGCAAGGGCACTCTCAAACTGGAAGTCTATCCTTCCAACGACACCGATTTCCTGGCTGATGACAACATCCTGGTTTCGGCCGGCAAGACGTTTCGCCGGGTTGAGCAACCGGTCAATGCCAGCGGCAATGTTCAGTTGTGCGTCCGCATTCCCGGGCCGGGCAGCTATAGCGTTTCGGTGCTGCATGACCGCGATGCCAACCGCAAGTTCGGCCTGTCGGTCGACGGGATCGGCTTTACTGGCAATCCCAAGCTCGGCATGCGCAAGCCCAAGGCAGCCGCTACCCGCGTCGTGGTGAATGGCAATGGTGTTTCGCAGACATCGGTCGTGATGAATTACCGCAAGGGGCTGATGAGCTTCGGGCCGCTGAACAACTGACGTTCGGCAGAACAGGGGGCACGCTTTGCGCATCGTCGATGTCTGCGCCTTCTACACACCGCATGGCGGCGGGGTGAAGACTTACGTCGAGCAGAAGCTGCGTCTGGGGCCCGAGCTGGGCCACGAGATCATCATTCTGGCCCCTGGCGACACGCGCGAGGTGATCGAACGCGGTCCGGGCGCCCGGATCGTCACATTGCCCAGCCCGCGCTTTCCGCTGGACCGCAAATACTGGTACTTCGCCGATGAAGAGGCGCTTCACGCCGAGCTTGACGCGCTCAGGCCCGATTTTGTCGAAGCGTCGTCGCCCTGGCGCAGCCCGTCTATGGTCGCGCGCTGGGATGCGCCGGTGCCGCGCGCCCTGGTGATGCATGCCGATCCGCTTTCCGCCTATGCCTATCGCTGGTTCGAGCCGCTGTTCAGCCGCGAGCTGATCGATCGCCGTTTCAAGACCTTCTGGGAGCATATCCGCGAGTTGGGGCAAAGCTATGACCGGGTGGTTTGCGCCAGCCGCGAATTGAAGGAGCGGCTTGAAGCGGGCGGGGTGGCCAACACCGTGCTGCATCCGATGGGAGTGCAGGAAGGTTTGTTTTCAAAGGACCGCCGCGATCCCGAAGTGCGCCGCCGCTTGCTGGAACTGTGCGACCTGCCCGAAACCGCCACCCTGCTGATCGGGGTCGGCCGGCTATCCGCGGAAAAACGCTGGCCGATGGTGGTCGACGCGGTGATGGCCGCCAGCCACGATCATCCGATCGGGCTGGTCATCCTGGGCGATGGCAACAAGCGCAGCCGCATCGTGCGCGGCATTTTCGGCAATCCGCATATTCGCCTGCTCGAACCGGAACGCGACCGTATCCGCTTTGCCACGATCCTGGCCAGCGCTGATGCGCTGATCCACGGCTGCGAGGCAGAGACATTCTGCCTGGGCGCGGCCGAAGCACGGGCCAGCGGCATTCCGGTGATCGTGCCCGATCGGGGCGGCGCAGCCGATCACGCCGCAGACGGAGCGGGTCTGACCTACACTGCCGGAAGCGCCGAAGCTGCGGCAGCGGCGATCCTGCGGTTGATTGACGGCCCGCCCCTGCCGCTGGAACAGGTCCCCCCCAGCGAAACGATGCGCGGGCATTTTGACAAGCTGTTCGCAGACTATTGCGCGCTGGTTGAACTGCGCAAGGCTGCTGCCTGAAAGAAGTCAGGCCTGCGCGCCAGCCGGGGCAGCGTCTTCGGGTACCTGCACACGGATCATCGCCAGGGCCGCAATCACCAGGGTTCCCGCAGCAAAGGCCATGGTCCAGATCGGCTGGCCGGGGAAGAACGCCTTCATGATCGATCCCATGACGGTCGCGACCAGCAACTGCGGGATAACCACGAATACATTGAACAGCCCCATGTAGATTCCCAGCTTGGCCTGGGGCAGGCTGCTTGCCAGAATGGCATAAGGCATGGCCAGGATCGATGCCCAGGCGATGCCGACACCAATTTCGCTGATGATCAGCACCGATGGATCCCTGATCACGAAAAAGCTGGCATAGCCGGCAGCGCCCGCCAGCAGGCACGCCATGTGGGTCCGCGCCTTGCCCACTGCTTTCGAAAGGGCGGGGAGCAGGAACAGGGCGGCCAGAGCGGCCACGCCATTATAGACGGAAAACAGCACTCCTACCCAGTTGCCCGCTTCCTGAAACGGTGCGCTGTCCGGATTGGTTGAACCGAAATAACGCTGCGCGACGATCGGTGTGGTGTTGATCCACATGATGAACAGCGCCGACCAACTGAAAAACTGCACCACGGCCAGCCGTTTCATGATCGGCGGCATGCCGGAAAAATCGCCGACGATGCTGGCCAGCATGCCCTGGCTGCGCCCCGCGCGGGCCAGCCGGATCGCAATATGGCTGATCAGGCCATAGCCGATCAGCAGCCCGGCCAGCAGGTATACTTCCTTTTCCAGCGCGAACCTCTGCGTGATTACTGCAAGCAAGGCCCCCGCCGCAATCCACCAGAACGATGGGCCGCTGCCGCGCGCTGCCAGTGCCGCTGCCGGATCTGCCGGTGTTTCGGCCGTGTCGCCGAACTGCGCCTGTTCAGCCGGCGAATATTCGCGCGTGGTCAGCACGGTCCACATGACCGACGCGAACAGGGCAACGCCGCCGGCCCAGAAGGAATAGCGGACCGTATCGGGGATGCCGCCGCCTGGCGCTTCGTTGGCGACGCCGAAGTGATCGAGGAGATAAGGGAACAATGATCCTACCACCGCGCCCACGCCGATGAACGCGGTCTGCACTGCATAGCCTGCGGTGTGCTGATCCTTGCGCAGCATATCGCCGACAAAGGCACGGAACGGCTCCATCGAAATGTTCAGGCTGGCGTCAAGCGTCCATAGCAGCAGGGCCGATGCGAGCAGCACCGGGCTTAACGGCATAAGCAGCAGCGACAGCGCCGCCAGCAAGGCACCGGCCACGAAGTAGGGCCGCCGCCGCCCGAACCGGCCAAGCCATGTGCGATCGCTGAGATGGCCGATCACTGGCTGCACCAGCAGGCCGGTCAGCGGCGCCGCGATCCACAGCGCGGGAAGATCGTCCAGGCTGGCCCCCAGTGACTGGAACACCCGGCTCATGTTCGCATTCTGCAGCGCGAAGCCGATCTGGATCCCGAAAAAGCCGAAGCTGATATTCGCCAGCCCGGCCCAGTTCTGGCGGGGTTTTTCCATTGCTGTGCCTTCTCCCTAAGTGCCGCTGTGGCTTGCACGGCTGGGCTGCGCGCACAACAACTGCATACGAATACGTTGGGGCTGGTTGATGGAAAAGCCGGTCACCCCACGGTGCTGCGCCGGACGATCAGCTGGGTGGGCAGCGACGTGTTGGGGATCGGCCGGTCTTCGATCTGGGCAAGCAGGGTTTCGATCAGCAGGTCGCCGGCCTGGCGAAGGTCCTGCATGACCGTGGTCAGCGGCGGATTGGTCATGCTGGCGGCGGGCTGGTTGTCAAAACCGACCACTGCAACGTCTTCTGGAATGCGCAGCCCCGCTGCGGCCAGTGCACGCATCGCCCCGATCGCAATAAGGTCGCTGGCAGCAAATATCGCGTCAAAACCGGCATTTCTGGCCAGCAAGTCCTCCACTGCGCGCTGGCCGTCATCCTCGAAACTGACGCCGCCGCGTAACAGGGCCGGATCGGCGGCGAAGCCAGCGTCGGTCAGTGCCGAACACAGCCCGCGATAGCGCTCGGCGAACTCGGGGTAATGCTCGTCCGCCTGGCCGATGAACGCGATGCGCTTGCATCCCAGGGACAGCAAGTGCTCTCCCGCACTGCGCCCCGCACCGAAATTGTCGGACCCCACGGTGGCCCCGATGTTGTCGTCGCTGACCGAACCCCAGCGCACGAAATAGGTGCCCTGGCGGACCAGGTTGGCCAGCCGGCTTTCGTACAGGGTGTAATCTCCATAACCCAGCAGGATCAGCCCATCGGCGCGGTGACTGTCCTGGTAACGGGTGTGCCAGTCATCTTCCATCTTCTGGAACGAGATCAGCAGGTCAAACCCCTTGTTGGCGCAGGCGTGGGTGATCGAACCCAGCATCGAGAGGAAGAAGGGATTGATCTTTGAATCTTCGGGCGTCTGCTCTTCAAAAAACAGCAGGGCGATGGTGTTGGCACGCTGCGAGCGGAGCGACGACGCGTTCTTGTCGACCGAATAATTAAGCTCGCGGGCAATCTCCTCGATCCGCTGGCGGGTAGCCAGACTGACGGATCGCGACCCGCGCAGCGCGCGGCTGACCGTGGGCTGCGATACTCCGGCGATATAGGCGATGTCGAAGCTTGTGGGCTTGTTCGACCGTTTGCGCCCCATGGACACCTCCCTCGCGTCCATCCGGCGGCAGCGCTTGGCGGTCAGACTAATGCGGAGCGGCGCTTCCCGCAATCGTGCTTGCGTCCGGGTTGCATTGGCGCACGGGCGTGGCATCGCGGCCACAGCATGGGGCAATGCATAGTATGCGTATACGTATGCCTTCTATCCGCGGGAACACAGCCGGACGTAATGGCGCAGCTGACGACACTGCAAGTCATTGCCGCGCGTCACATTAAAAAAGGGCCATCTCGCCGGGGCTCGGGGAATACCGGCAAGGTTTTGGGAGAGTTCACTGTGGCACTTCGCACCCGTATTCACGGCGCGCTTGGCGTATCCGCCCTGGCGCTGACCGCATCCGCCCTGGCGCTGCCAGTCGCCGCCATGGCGCAGGACGCCGCTTCGGCTGCCGATGATCAGGCGACAGGCGATGAAATCGTCGTTACCGGCTTCCGCGCTTCGCTGCAAAGCGCCACCGCGATCAAGAAGCGCACCGAAACGGTGGTCGAATCAGTCAACGCCGAAGACATCGGTAAGCTCCCCGACAACTCGATCGGCGAATCGATCGCCCGCCTGCCCGGTCTTGCTGCCCAGCGCAGCAACGGCCGCGCCAACATCATCTCGATCCGCGGTTTCGGTCCGGATTTCTCCTCGACCACGCTCAACGGGCGTGAACAGACCACCACCAACGACAGCCGCGCGGTTGAGTTCGACCAGTTCCCGTCGGAAATCCTGGCAGGCGTCGATGTCTACAAGACCGCGCAGGCCGATCACACCGCCGGCGGCCTTGTCGGTACGATCAACATGCGCACGATCCGCCCGCTTGATGTGAGCAAGCGCGTGATCGCGGTTGGCGCACGCGGAACGGTGGTTGACCAGAAGGTCATCCCGACCACCACCAACAAGGGTTATCGGGTTTACGCAACCTACGTTGACAAGTTTGCCGATGACACGATGGGCATTGCCCTGTCGGCCGCCTATTCGGATGAACCGTACCACACCCGCGACTGGAACGCCTGGGGTTACGGCGGCTACGGCACCAACCAGTACGGCATCAGCGGCGTCAAGACCTGGGAAGAAGCATCGCGTCTCAAGCGGCTTGGCCTGAACGGCACGTTCCAGGCCCAGCTTGGAGATCAGCTGACCCTGACACTCGACGGCTTCTATTCGCGCTTTAACGAAAAGCTCGACCAGAAGGGCTTCGAAATGCCGATCCTGTGCTGCGGTTCGACGGTGACGGGGTTCACTCCGGGCACAGTCAACAGCTACAACATTGGCGGATCGACAGTGCCGATCGGCCTGGTGACAGCCGCGACCTGGACCGGCCGCCCGATCATCGAGAACTACGCCACCGACAACAAGAACGATACCTATTCGTTCGCTGGCAACCTCAAGTGGGACAACGACAACGGCACCCGCGCCCTGCTCGACGTGAGCTGGTCGCGCACCGACCGCTACCAGGACCGGCTTGAAACCATTGCGGGCTTGGGCCGAAACCTCGACACCTCGGTCGGACCGGTTTCCAGCTGGGGCGGCACGTTCGGCTACACCCTGACCGACAACAACGCTTTGCTGTTCACCAGCAATTTCAACGGGGCGAACCCGGCGCTGGTGCTGACCGACGTGCAGGGCTGGTCGGGCGGGACCAACCAGGCAGGTTACGACAAAATCCGCAAGAGCAAGGATGACCTGAAGGAAATCCGGGCCGAGATCGAACAGGATATTGGCGGCGGCTTCCTGAAAGCGATCAAGGTTGGCGTTGACCATACCTATCGCAAAAAGACCCTGACCCAGGACGAAGCGTTCCTGACGCCGCCCGCGGGCGTCGACGGTGTCGTCGTCCCCAGCAACCTGCTGCTGACCCCGGTCCAGCTTGATCGCGGATTTGGTCCGATCCTGTCTTACGATCCGCGCACGCTGGTTCCAAACAAGGTGCTGCTATACGTTCCGAACCCTTATGGCGCGTCGCAAGCCTATGACATCAGCGAAGATGTCTGGACACCTTACGGCATGGCATCGTTTGATTCCGATCTGGGCAACGGCAACACGCTGACCGGCAATATCGGTGTTCAGGCCATCCACACTAGTGTGGTCTCAAGCGGCGCGGTCAACCCGACCGTCACCGACAAGTACTGGATGGTGCTGCCCAGCCTCAACCTTAACTTCCGTACGCCCAATGACATGGTTGTGCGCTTTGCCGCATCGCAGGAAATGATGCGTCCGCGCCTGCCGCAGATGAACAACATCATCGGATTTGGCGTGAACAATGCCTTCACCCCGCCAATCTACACCGGCGGCGGCGGCAACCCTACGCTGCGCCCCTACAAGGCGACCGCTCTTGACCTGAGTGTCGAAAAATACTTCGCCAACAAGGGCTACGTTGCGGTCCAGCTGTATTACAAGCATCTGAACACTTACATCGATCCGAGTGCGAACGTCACCGACTTCGACTATTCGCGCTTCCCGATCCCGGCAGGACAGGTTCCGTCTTCGCCGATCGGTATCTTCAGCGGCCCGGTCAACACCAAGGGCGGCTGGATCATGGGCGGCGAACTGGCCGGTACCTTGCCGTTCGACGTGTTTACCTCGGCATTGAGCGGGTTCGGCGTCACCGGCGGTCTGGGATACACCGAAACCAAGGCGTTCGACGCCAAGGGTAACGCGTCAACCATCCCGGGATACTCAAAGTGGGTCGCCAGCCTGACCGCGTTCTACGAAAACGGCGGCTTCAACCTGCGCGGATCGATGCGTTACCGGTCAAGCTTCCTGGGTGATTTCGCGCTGTTCAGCGGCGGTCTGGATCGCCAGGCTGTTCTGGCCGAAACCGTTTACGATGCGCAGATCGGGTATGACTTCCCTGAAAGTTCGTCGCTGCACGGGCTGTCTCTGTACCTTCAAGGCCAGAACCTAACCAACGAGCGTCAGGCAACCCTGGCTGAAATAAACGGGGCTGGCGTGCCGGATGCCTGGCTGAAATATCAGACCTATGGCCGCCGTTATCTGGCGGGCTTTACCTACAAGTTCTGATACCATGAGGGTTCCGCCGGATCGTCCGGCGGAACCCCTTCATAGGAGCAGGCTTGCCATGAGCGACGCGCCGCGCCTGGAGTTCGTGATCGCCGGCGGCGGAACCGCCGGATGGATTGCCGCCGCCACCCTGGCGCGGTTCCTGGGCGATTGCGCCGCGATCACGCTGGTTGAATCCGATGAAATCGGCACGGTGGGCGTCGGTGAAGCGACCATCCCGCAAATCCACAATTTGCTGGTCGGTCTTGGCATCGACCAGGGCGATTTTCTGCGCGCTACCAATGCCAGCTTCAAACTGGGGATCGAGTTTGCCGGCTGGCTGCGCGAGGGTGACAGTTACATCCATTCGTTCGGTACGGTCGGGCGCGGGGTCGGGCTGATCCCGTTCCGCCAGCTGTGGCTGCGCGGGCGGGCATTGGGCCAGGCGGGCGACTTTGGCAATTACAGCCCCAACGTTGCCGCTGCGCACGAAGACCGGTTCGGGATTGGCGGCAATGCTGATGGTTCGGCGCCCGATCTGGCCTATGCCTATCACCTTGATGCCACGCTGTTTGCACAGATGCTGCGCGATTATGCCACGCAGCGGGGGGTCCGCCGGGTCGAAGGCAAGATCGTGTCGGCAGAACGTGACAGCAACAGCGGCAATATCACGGCGCTTCAGCTTGACGCGGATCGCCGTATCGCCGGAAACCTGTTTATTGACTGCACCGGCTTTCGCAGCCTGCTGCTGGGCGATGCCCTGCAGGTGCCTTTCACCGACTGGACACAGTGGTTGCCGTGCGACACCGCGCTGGCAGTGCCAAGTGAACCGGGGCCGCGCTTTCGCCCTTACACGCAATCGCTTGCCCGTCCGGCCGGATGGCAATGGCGCATTCCGCTGCAGCATCGCACAGGCAACGGCCACGTGTTCTGCTCGGCGTTCATGGACCAGGAACAGGCGAGCGCGGTGCTGCTGGAAAACCTTGAAGGCAAGCCATTGGCCGATCCGCGTCCGATCCGGTTCACCACCGGGCACCGGCGCGAATACTGGTCGCACAACTGCATAGCTCTGGGGCTGGCCGCCGGGTTCATGGAGCCGCTGGAATCGACCAGCATCCACCTGGTGCAATCGGGCATCGCGCGCCTGCTTAACCTGTTGCCGCGCGATCTGACCGATTGCGCGGTGGCGCGTGCCATGTTCAACCGCCAATCGACCACCGAGTGGGAACACGTCCGCGACTTTCTGGTGCTGCATTACGTTGCCAATCAGCGCATGGGCGATCCATTCTGGGATCATTGCCGCACGATGGCGATCCCTGATGGACTGGCCGAAAAGATTGCGCTGTTCCAGGCCAGCGGCCTGTTCGTGCGCGAGGAGGACGAGCTGTTCCTTGATGACAGCTGGGGCCAGGTGATGATCGGACAAGGGATCGTGCCAAGCGGCTGGTCGCCGCTGGCCGACAATGTTCCGGGTGAGGATATCGGGCCTTTCCTGTCCAGCCTTGCGCGGTCCTGCACCGCGCGCGCGCAGGCGCTGCCGCGCCACAGGGACTTTATTGCCCGGATGACGGGCCAGAAGATCGGACTGCCATCATGAAACAAGCCGTCGCTGCGCTGATCGGACTTGCTCTTGCTGCTCCTGTGGCTGCCAATGCCCAGCCAGGCCCGGCAGACTTCCGTGCCCGCCCGCCTGAACGGGAGGTGGTCTATTTCGTCCTGCCCGACCGGTTTGAAAACGGCGATCCCCGCAACGACAGGGGCGGGATCAAGGGAGACCGGCTGAAGACCGGGTTCGATCCTTCAGCCAAGGGCTTTTACCACGGCGGCGATCTTAGGGGTCTGGTCCGGCGGCTTGATTACATCCAGGGCCTGGGCGCGACAACGGTGTGGTTCGCGCCGATTTTCAAGAACAAGGCGGTGCAGGGCCCCAAGGGTGACGAAAGCGCCGGCTATCACGGTTACTGGATCACCGATTTCACTGCGGTCGACCCGCATTTTGGCACCAATGCCGAGTTCAAGGCCTTTGTCGATGCCGCCCACGCCCGGGGCATGAAGGTTTACATGGACATCGTGGTCAACCACACCGCCGATGTAATCCAGTACCGCGAAGGAGGTGATTATACGTATCGCAGCAAGGCCGACTATCCCTTCTCGCGCCGGGGCGGGGCGGGCGGGGCTGCGATCAATCCGGGCTTTGCCGGGGATGACAAGCCGGGCGCCGACAACTGGGCCAAGCTGACCGATCCCTCGTTTGCCTACACGCCCTACGTACCCAAGGGTGAAGAGAAGGCCAAGACGCCCGGCTGGCTCAACGATCCGGCTTTCTACCACAACCGCGGCAATTCAAACTGGAAAGGCGAAAGCGCGCTGTACGGGGATTTCGTGGGGCTGGACGATTTGGCCACCGAACATCCGCGCGTCGTTGCCGGGATGATCGACATTTACGGTGGCTGGATCGATCGCTACGGCGTCGACGGCTTCCGGATAGACACCGCCAAACACGTCAATCCTGCATTCTGGCGCGCGTTCGTGCCTGCGATGCTGGCCCGCGCCAAAGCCCGCGGCATTCCCAACTTCCACATTTTCGGCGAAGTGGCGACGGGCGATTTCGATCCTGCGCTGCAGGCAGGGTGGACCCGCAATGCCGGTCTGCCGACCAACCTGGACTTCGCGTTCATGCGCGCTGCGGTTGATGCCGCCAGCGGCAGGACTGGAACTGAAACGCTTGCCCGGCTGCATGACGATGATGTGCTGTACGAAGGAGGCAAGGACACCGCGCTGCGCCTGCCCACGTTCCTGGGCAACCACGATGCCGGGCGCTTTGCCTATTTCCTGAAGCAGGCCAATCCCGCGATCGGCGCCGAGGAACTGCTGGCGCGCGACAAGCTGGGCCATGCGCTGATGCTGACGCTGCGCGGGGTGCCGGTGATCTATTATGGCGATGAACAGGGCTTTGCCGGACATGGCGGCGATCAGCTGGCGCGGCAGGACATGTTCGCCAGCAAGGTCGCCGTCTACAACGATGAAGCGCTGGTCGGCACCGCGGCCACCACCGCCAGTGCCAGTTTCAATCCCGCGCACCCGTTGTACCGTTTCATCGCCGAGCTGGCGCGATTGCGGAGCGCTACGCCGGCGTTGACCGGGGGATCAAGCGAGGTTCGCGCCATGTCCGAAAAGCCGGGTATGTTCGCCATATCGCGGTTCGATCCGAAGACCGGGCGCGAGGTGCTGCTGGCATTCAACACATCGACCGCGCCGCTTACGAATAGGATTGCAGTCGATCCGGCCAGCCTTGCGTTCACCGCGCTTGCGGGTCAGTGTCCGGTGTCTGCGGATGCTCCTGGCAGTGTGACCGTAAGCCTTCCTCCCCTTGGTTTTGCCATCTGCGCGGCAAAATGACGAGCGCGCGTTGTCCATGATGAACCGACTTTCTCCGATTACCGCTGCGCCTGCTTCGCACGCTGCCAGCCCTTGGTGGCGGGGCGCGGTGATCTACCAGGTCTATCCGCGCAGCTACCTCGATACCAATGGTGACGGGATCGGCGATCTTCCCGGGGTGACTGCGCGGCTGGATCACATCGCTTCTTTGGGGGTGGACGCGATCTGGCTGTCGCCGTTCTTCACCAGCCCGATGAGGGACTTTGGTTACGACGTCGCCGATTACTGCGATGTCGATCCGATCTTCGGCAATCTCGCTGATTTTGATGCTTTGGTGGCGCGCGCGCATGCGCTGGGCCTCAAGGTCATGATCGACCAGGTCTATGCCCACACTTCGGACCTCCACCCCTGGTTTGCCGAAAGCCGGCAGAGCCGCACCAATCCCAGGGCAGACTGGTATGTATGGGCCGATGCCAAGGCCGATGGATCGCCGCCTTCGAACTGGCAATCGGTGTTCGGCGGCCCGGCCTGGACCTGGGACGCGCGGCGCAGGCAATATTACCTCCACAACTTCCTGAGCAGCCAGCCGCAGCTCAACGGTCACGATCCTGATGTGCAGGACGCGCTGCTGGATGTGGCGCGGTTCTGGCTGGATCGCGGTGTGGACGGCTTCCGGCTGGATGCGCTCAACTTTGCGATGCACGATCCTGCGCTGACCGATAATCCGCCCGCACCCGACAACGATACGCCGCGCACGCGGCCGTTCGATTTTCAGCTGCGCCGGTACAACCAGTCGCACAGTGACATACCCGCCTTCATCGAGCGGATCCGCACGCTGACCGACCGTTACGATGCGGTCTTCACCATGGCCGAAGTTGGCGGGGAAGAAGCGCTGAGCGAGATGCAGCTCTATACCCGGGGCGATGCCCGTCTCAACAGCGCCTATGGCTTTGACTTCCTTTACGCTGAGGCGCTCACTCCGCAGCTTGTGGCCGAGGCACAGGCTAACTGGCCCGACCGGGCGGGTACAGGCTGGCCCAGCTGGGCCTTTGAGAACCACGATGCACCGCGGGCATTGTCGCGCTGGTGTGCGCCGCAGGACCGCGCTGCCTTTGCCCGGCTGAAGCTGCTGCTGCTGATGTGCCTTCGCGGCAATGTCATCCTGTATCAGGGCGAGGAGCTGGGCCTGACCCAGGTATCAATTCCCTTTGAACAGCTGCAGGATCCCGAAGCGATCGCCAACTGGCCGCTGACCTTGTCGCGCGACGGCGCGCGCACGCCGATGCCGTGGACCGCGCAGGACGAACACGGCGGTTTCAGCAGCGGCCAGCCATGGTTGCCGCTGGGCGATGAAAACCTGGCCGAGGCTGCTGACCGGCAGGAAGGTGATCCTCATTCGCTGCTAAACCTTACGCGCGACATGCTGGCGCTGCGCAAAGCCAATCCGGCGCTTCGCGAAGGCAGCTTCGATGCAGTCTCGATTGACGAGAGCCTGCTTGCCGTGCGCCGCCGCGGCGATGGCCAGTCGGTGCTGTGCGTATTCAACCTGTCGCCTGTGCCGTGCGCCTGGCCCGGCGGGATCAGCGGCCAAGGCCGCGTCCTGGCTGCGGTGAACGGCGCCGCGCCTGAAACCACCCTGCCGGCCTATGGTGCCGTGCTTGTCGAGGAGACCGAGTGATGCGTACCGGCCGGATGATTCTTGCGCTGCTTGCCTTGTCGGCATCGCTGCCCGCGCTGGCACAAGCCGCGGCGCCCGTCACCGCGACTTCGCCCGACGGCGCGATCGCGGTGGAAGTCAAAATCGTCGAGGATGGACGCGTAGCCTATTCCATCTCCCGCAAAGGTCAGCCGGTTGTAACAACGTCGCGGCTCGGCTTTCTGTTTACCGATGTGGCCAAGCTTGATCGCAGTCTGGCGATTACCGGACAGGATGTGCGCACTTCCGATGATACCTGGCAGCAGCCCTGGGGCGAATGGCGCCAGATCCGTAACAACTACCGCGAGCTGAAAGTCCACCTGGCCGAAACGGTGCGCCTTAAGCGCCAGTTCGACGTGACTTTCCGCATCTACGATGACGGGGTGGGCTTCCGCTATGAAGTGCCCGATCAGACTGCCATGCACGGCGCCAACATCGCCGAAGAATTGACCGAGTTCAATTTTGCCAGCGATGGCACCGCATGGTGGAAACCCGCCTTTTTGTGGAACCGCGAGGAATACCTTTACAACAAGACCCCGCTTTCGGCCGTCGCCACGGTCGACACGCCGCTGACGGTCAAGTTGGCCGATGGCACGCACGTTGCCGTGCACGAGGCTGCACTGGTCGATTTTTCGGGCATGGCGCTGGCCCGCAGCCAGGGCACATCGTTCCGCGCGGCGCTGACCCCGGGCTCGGGCAAGGCCAAGGTCATCAAGATCGGTTCCTGGTCCACCCCGTGGCGTACCCTGATCATCGCCGACAATGCCGCCGGGCTTTACACCAGCCATCTGATGCTGAACCTCAACGAACCCAACAAGCTGGGCGATGTCAGCTGGTTCAAGCCGGGCAAGTTCAACGGCGTGTGGTGGAACATGATCAAGGGCGAATGGACCTGGGCGCGCGGACCCAAGCACGGGGCGACCACCGCCAACGTCAAACGCTATATTGATTTCGCCGCCGCAAACGGCATTCCCAACACGCTGGTCGAAGGCTGGAACGTGGGCTGGGACGGCGATTGGTTTGGCGATGGCAATGCCATGGATTTCGCCCGGCCGACCGAAGATTTCGACGCTGCCGAACTGGCCAGTTATGCCAGGTCCAAGGGTGTCAGGCTGATCGGCCACCATGAAACCGGCGGATCGGCCAGCCATTACGAAGCGCAGTTCGACAAGGCATTCAAGTTTGCCGCCGACCATGGCGAAATGGTGGTCAAGACGGGCTATGTGACCGATGCCGCGCAAATCGAACGGGTCGATCCCGATGGCTCCGCGTACCGCGAATGGCACGAGGGCCAATGGATGAGCAACCACTTCATCCGGGTTGCCGAGGCCGCTGCAAAGTACAAGGTCGCCTTTGACAGCCACGAACCGATCAAGGGCACCGGTCTGCAGCGGACCTATCCCAATTGGGTTGCGCGCGAAGGGTCGCGCGGGATGGAATACAATTCGTGGAGCGGCAAGAACCCGCCCGAACACGAAGCCAACCTGGTGTTCACCCGGATGCTGGAAGGGCCGATGGACTTCACCCCCGGCGTGCTCAGCCTGACCGGGGAAAAAGGCAGCGCAATCCTGTCGACCGAGGCCAAGCAGCTGGCGCTGTATGTCGTGCTTTATTCGCCCGTAGTAATGGCCGCCGACACGCCTGAAAACTATGCCCAGCATATGGACACCTTCAAGTTCATCCGCGACGTGCCGACCGATTGGGAGGACACCCGGGTACTGAACGGCGAGGTGGGCGATTATGTCACCATGGCGCGCAAGGTGCGCGGCGGGAAAGACTGGTACGTTGGCGGCATCGGCGATGAAGAAGCGCGCAGCGTGTCGTTCGACCTCACGTTCCTGTCGCCCGGCGTCAAGTACGATGCAGAAATCTATCGCGACGGCGACGATGCCGATTACCGGACCGAAAAACGCCACAGCGTGGCCATCGAAAAGCGTGTGCTGACCAGCGCTGACAAGTTGACTTTGCGCATGGCACCGGGCGGAGGCTTTGCGATCCGGCTGAAAGCGCGGAAATGACGCGGCGATGAGCGAGGCGCCTCAGCGCTTCGTCATTCTGGGCGGCGGCACGGCCGGCTGGATGGCGGCTTGCCTGATCGCGCACCGGCTGGGCCAGCGCGCCGCGGTTACTCTGGTGGAAAGCCCGGACATCGGGATCATCGGGGTGGGTGAGGGTTCTACTCCGCAATTGAAAGCGTTCTTCGACGAACTGGGCATTGCCGAGGCAGAGTGGATGCCGCGCTGCAATGCCACCTACAAGAACGGAATCCGGTTTGAGGGCTGGTCCGACGCGCCAGGGTTTGAACGCTATTTCCATCCATTCCCGACTGCAATTGACGATCACACCGCCGGGGCGTTCTTGTTTCACACCCGCGCACGGCGCACGGGGCGCGATGCCTTTGCCCATCCCGATCGGTTTTTGCTGCTCAGCCGCCTGGCGAATGAGCGCCGCGGACCGATCGCCGGCGAAAACTTCCCGTTCGACATCGGCTATGGCTATCACTTCGATGCCCATCTGGTGGGCGAGTTTCTGCGCGATCATGCCGTATCAAAGCTTGGGGTGATCCACCTGCCGCGCCGGGTTGCCGATTGCCGTGTGGACGAAACCGGCCAGATCGCAGCGCTGGTGGCTGACGGCGGGGAAGAAATCGCGGGTGATTTTTTTGTCGATGCGTCGGGGTTCCGTGCCGAGCTGATCCAGCAGGCCTTGGGCGAACCGTTTGAAAGCTTTGCCGGCAATCTGTTCAACGATGCCGCCGTTGCCATGCCCAGTCCGCCCGGCGCCGGTCCGACTCCTTGCGAAACCGGTGCAAGCGCGCTCAGCAATGGCTGGGCGTGGAAAATCCCGCTGACCGGGCGCACCGGCAACGGCTATGTCTATTCATCACGCTACAGCGATGCCGATGCGGCGGAGACGGAACTGCGCCGCCACCTGGGGCTGCTTGACGCCGATGTGGCGGCGCGGCACCTGGCCATGAAAGTCGGGCAGGTGCGCCGGTCGTGGGTCGGCAATTGCCTGGCAGTCGGGTTGGCCCAGGGCTTTATCGAACCGCTGGAGGCGACAGCGCTGCACGTCGTGCATTCGACCGTATCGGGATTTGTCGATGCTTATGAGGCGGGCGGATTTACCGGTACCCACGCCGATGCGTTCAACAGTGCGATTTACGCCCGCTACGAAGGGATCCGCGACTATATCGTCTGCCATTACCGGATGAACCGGCGGCAGGGCGAATATTGGCGTGCCAATGCGCAGAACCAGGACCTGTCGGATAATCTCAAAACGGTGATCACCGCCTGGTTTCGCGGCGACGATCTGGCCGAGGTGGTGCAGGACCTGGACATTGCACGCTATTATGCGCCGCTGTCATGGCACTGCCTGCTGGGCGGATATGGCCAGTATCCCGATCCCGCGCGACTTGTCGCAGCGGAAACGGATTTGCCGCTGGCCGATTTGGGCGCGGTCGATCGCTTCATTACCGGTTGTGCGCTGAACTTTGCCCCGCACGATGATCTGCTGGCGCGGCTGGTTTAGACGGGCCGGGGCAAGGCGGTACTGGCCTTCATCCGTTCCATCGAAAAACTGGAACTGACATCGGCCAGATCGGGCACTGCTGCGATCAGCTTGCGATAGATGCGGTCATAATGCGCAATGTCGCGCACTGACAGCTTGAGCAGATAGTCGACATCGCCGGCCATGCGGTGGCACTCGGCAATCTCGTCGATGCTGGCGATGGCGCGGGAAAACGCATCGAGCCAGCCGGGATCGTGTCTGTTGGTGCGGATCGCGACGAACACGGTGGTGCCCAGCCCGACCTTTTCGGGATCAAGCAGTGCCACCCGCCGGGCGATAACGCCGCTTTCCTCAAGCCGCTTGATCCGCCGCCAGCAGGCATTGTGGGACAGCCCGATCCGTTCACCAATCGCATGCACCGGGAGCGAGGCGTCATTCTGCAACTCGCGCAGGATAGCCCAATCAAGTGAATCGATTTGGTTTTGATCGATCATGGTGGGATAGAATTACCGCGTTTTCCCAAAATTGCCACAAAATCGGCGAAGATATTTCGTCTATCCGTGTTTAGAGTGGGTGAAGCGTTGATCCGGGGACGATTATGCACATCACAAAGCTGTTTACCGACCATCCCGAAAGCGTTGGCGAAAGCTATGGCGAGCATCTGGCCATGGCATCGGGTTTTGGCTTGCGGATGATTCTGGGCGGTCTGGCCTGCATGGTCCACGGCCTGCTGCCGTTCCTGTTCGTCAAGACGGGCAGCAAGCAGATTACCACGCTGCACGGGGTGATGGTCACCAACCGCCAGCGCCAGCCAATGCCGGCAATCCTGGATTTCGTAATCTAGAGCAGCGCCGCCGCAAAGCCGAGTGACACCGCAAAGCTGGCCAGCGTGGCCGCGGCAACGGGTACGATCGCGCGCCAGCCCATCTGCAATAGCAGGTCCATCCTGCTGCGCATCGCGGTTGCCGTCACAGCAAGCAGCAACAGCGTCTTTGATGCCACCAGGGCGACGTGCACCAACGGGGCGGGGACGGCCACCAGACTGTTAAAGGCCACCGTCAGCAGGAACGCGACAATGAACCAGGGCAGTGCCAGCCGCTTCCACACGGGCTGCCCGGCTCCCTTTTCAGCAGGGCCAATCGCCAGGCTGACCAGCGCTACGACCGGGGCGAGCAGGGCCACGCGCGCCAATTTCACGATGGTCGCATAACTGCCCGCCGCATCCGAAAAGGCATAGCCGCCGCCTATCGCCTGAGCGACATCGTGGATCGACGCGCCGATCAGGAACCCAGCCTGGCGGTCATGCAAGGCGAACTCTGCAGCGAGCACTGGATAGACCGACATTGCCAGCGCACTGGCCAGCGATACCCCGACCAGCGTCAGCGCGAATTGGGCCTGGCTGAGCCGGTCCTTGCCGATCACCCCATACAGGGCCAGCGCCGCACTGGCGCCGCATACCGCGGTTGCTCCGCCGGCCAGGATCCCGGCGTAACGCGATTGCCCGGCCAGCCTTGCCCCGCCCATGCCAGCGGCAAAGGTCACCGCCATCACCACTGCCAGCGCAGCGAATGGCGCCACGCCCAGCGCCGCAATCTGCGCGACCGTCACCTGGAAACCCAGCACGACGATGCCGATACGCAGGCAGGTCCGCGAGGCGAAGTCGAGGCCCAGGTGGGTGCGCGCATCGTGCGAAATGAAGTTCAGTGACAGGCCAACCAGCAGGCCCAGCAGGATGATCGGAAAACCATAGTGATCAGACAGCCAGGCGGCGGCTCCTGCGGCTACTGAACAGACTGCAAGGCCGGGCCACAAGGCCGCCACTGCGCTTGCCCGCGCGGCAGCCGGAGCGGCCTCTTGTGCCAGCTGCAGTTCACCGAACAGATCCCCGCCATAAGGCAGGCTGTCCCAGTCAACGCGTCTGTCTGTGGTCTTGGGCAATCGATCGGCCACGTGTCCCCCGCTCGCCCGCTCCTTGCCCCAAGTCGGAGCCAAAGCAAAGCAAAGTCAGGGTCTGCCCGATCCACACTGCGCGAATGGCGGGCCAATCAATGGTCCGCCCTGCTGGTCTTGGCCAGATGCGCGCCTAGTCTGAGCCGAGCGCCTTGTCCTCGTTCGCCCGCTTGACCACATAAAGCCGGATCGCTTCGATCTGGCCGGGCGTAAACTGGCCCTTCCAGGCGACCATGCCGTTGTCCTTGAGCAGACCATCGTGGACAATTTCTTGCCATAGCTTGGGATTGCCCAGCGCAGTGGAGTGGCGAAGGTCGGGGTTAAGCGAACCGGATGCTGCCGCATTACCGTGACAGACCGAGCACGAATTGCTGTAAAGCTTGGTGCCCAGAGCGATCTGTTCTGGCGTGCCCGATGGCGGCGGCGGATCCAGCACGCGCTTGGCGCTGGGGGCCAGAGCAGGCAGCAGCCCCTTGGCGCCCAGCTTGAACACCAGCAGCCGGCTGATGTTGGGCGTGATCTTCTTGCTGACAAGCGCGCCCGCCGAAACATCCCAGACTCCGCCCCATCCGGCCAGCACGGCGACATATTGTTCACCGTCGATGGTATAGGTCATCGGCGCAGCCAGGACCCCGCTTTGGGTGCCGAAAGACCACAGTTTCTTGCCGGCATCGGCGGTGTAGGCGTTAAACTCGCCCGTGGCGGTGCCCTGGAACACCAGATTGCCCGCAGTCGCCAGCGTGCCGCCATTGGTCGGCATCGGATAGGGGACTTTCCACTTAACCTTGCCCGCAACCGGATCAAAAGCGATCAGCGCCCCGTTAAGCGCGTCAGCTGTTGCCGCACGAACGGCCTTGTCGGCAGGCACGTTGCCACCGCTGGCATCGATGCCCAGCTGGAAACCGGTGGTTCCCGGTTTCCAGTCGGGATCGGGTGCGTAAAGCTGGGGCGTGTTGTTGGTCGGGATATAGACCAGCCCGGTCTTGGGACTGAAGCTCATCGGAGTCCAACTGTGCGCGCCCACTGCGCCGGGCGATCCAAGGAATGGCTTGCCGGTAATTTCGTACTTGGCTTCCGGGTTGACAGTGGGTTTGCCGGTGACGGGATCAAGCCCGCTGGCCCAGTTGATCCCGTCGACGAACGGCTTGCCCGAAATGAACTTGCCGGTTTTGGCATCGAGCACATAGAAGAAGCCGTTCTTGGGCGCGTGCATGATGACATGCTGCTGCTGCCCGCCAATCGTCAGGTCGGCCACGGTGATCTGCTGGTTGCTGTCAAAGTCCCAGCGGTCCTCAGGCGTTTCCTGAAAGTGCCAGGCGTATTCGCCGGTATCGGCATTCACTGCGACGATCGATGCGGTGTACAGGCTATCGCCCGCGCCGCTGGTGTTGCGGTGCGCGGGATTCCACGGCTCGGCATTGGCGGTGCCGAAATAGACCAGGTTGGTAACCGGATCATAGGTGATCGAATCCCACACCGTGCCGCCGCCGCCCAGCTTCCAGAAATCGCCGCTCCAGGTCTTGGCCGCAGCGTCCAGGTGTTTGCCTTCCTGCGGCTTTGAAGGGTCGCCGGGGACAGTATAGAACTTCCACAGCTCGTTCCCGGTCTGGGCATCGAAAGCGGCCAGATAGCCGCGGGTGAAATATTCGGAGCCGGCCGATCCGATCAGGATCTTGCCCTTGACCACGCGCGGAGCGCCGGTGATTGCCATGTGGCTGCCATCGGGGATCGTCGGCTTGTCCCAGACAACATTGCCGGTCTTCTGGTCCAGCGCTACCAGGCGCCCGTCCAGTGTTGCGACATAAACCTTGTCACCATAAAGCGCGACACCGCGGTTGACCGCATCGCAGCACACATCGACCAGCTTGGAGCGCGGAACCTTGGGGTCATAGGCCCATTTCAGCGCGCCGGTTTTGGCATCATAGGCTTTTACCATCGACCAAGCGGTGGTGATGTAAAGCACGCCGTCGTGCATCAGCGGGGTCGCTTCCTGCCCGCGTGCGGTATCCAGATCGGCAAACCAGGCAAGCCCCAACTGCGCGGCGTTGGTATCGTTGATCTGGGTCAGCCCGGAAAAGCGCTGTTCGGCATAGTCACGGCCATAGCTTAGCCACTCACCATCAGCGGCCCCGGCGATCATCGCATCGGTCACCCCGCTGGTGGCCGGCGGCGACGGCACCTTGGCATTGTTGCACGCAGCAAGAGCCAACACGGCAATTCCGGCCAGAAGCTTAAAACGCATACCCGATCCCTCTTCCGCAAGCGGCCCGCCTTGCCGGAGGGTCCGTGATTTGCAGTTCGCCGGATTCGGAGCGCGATTGCAACCTTAATCGCGCGATTAGTTGGCAAAAGGATGGGTGGACCTTCCCGGCGGGCAGGCTATCCTTACTACTTCGGGGAAACTGGGAGCCTGACGATGTGCGATGATTTTACGGCCGAGCATGAAGAAACGGCGCTCGCCAAGCTTGGTCTGAACCGCCGGCAATTTGCAGCGGCAGGCGTGGCCAGCATGGCTGCAGCCTGCGCCGATGCCCGGGTTGCGGATATCGCGGCGTTGAAGGAAGAAGGTGTGCAGATCACCACGCCCGACGGCATGGCCGACGCGTTTTTTGTCCGGCCGGTGCGCGGGCGCTTTCCCGCCGTGATCATGTGGCCCGATATCGCTGGCCTGCGCGATGCCTACAAGGAAATGGGCCGCCGCCTGGCGCGGGCCGGGTATGCCGTGCTGGTCGTGAACCACTATTACCGCTCCTCGCCCGCACCGATCCTGGGTTCGATTGCCGAATGGCGTACGCCCGAAGGCCAGGCAAAGCTGAAACCGATGATCGCCGCGCTGACACCTGCGGGCACGATGAGCGATGCCAAAGCCTTTGCCGCCTGGCTTGACAAGCAACGCAGCGTCAACCCGCAAAAAGGCATTGGCACCTGCGGCTATTGCATGGGCGGACCCTATACCGTGCGCAGCGCTTTTGCCGTGCCCGACCGCATTCGTGCCGCTGCATCATTCCACGGCGGCGGGCTGGTCACCGATGCGCCCGACAGTCCGCACAAGCTGCTTGCCCAGACGAAGGCCGGCTACCTCTTCGCCATTGCGCAGAACGACGATGCCCGCGCGCCTGGCGACAAGGATACGCTCAAATCCGCTGCTGCCGCCGCCGGACGCCCCGCCGAGGTCGAAGTCTACAAGGCCGATCACGGCTGGTGCACGCTCGATGCGCCGGTCTATGACAAGGCCGAGGCGGATCGCGCCTGGAACCGTATGCTGGCACTGTTCAAGACCCTGTAGCGCGGGCGGACACAAGGCTGTAGGGGCGCGGCATGATCCGCCTGTCCGGCCTGTCCCTTCCGCTCGACCACCCGGCCGAAGCGCTCGCCCCGGCAATCTGTGCGCGGCTGGGAATTGCCGCGTCCGATCTCAAAGGCTGGTCGCTGTTCAAGCGCGGCAACGATGCGCGGCGCAAATCGGCGATCCTGCTGGTCTATACACTCGATATCGACGTGGCGGACGAGGGCGAGGTGCTGGCCAGGCTGGCCGGGGACAAGGACGTGCGCTCCACCCCCGACATGGCCTGGCATCCACCCGTACAGGCGCCCGATGACTGGGCCGGTACGCGCCCGGTGGTGATCGGTGCGGGACCTTGCGGATTGTTCGCGGGCCTGGTTCTGGCGCAGATGGGGCTAAAGCCGATTATCATCGATCGCGGCAAAGTTGTCCGCGAAAGGACCAAGGACACCTGGGGACTGTGGCGGCGCAGTGAGCTTGATCCCGACAGCAACGTCCAGTTCGGAGAAGGCGGCGCCGGGACGTTCTCTGACGGAAAGCTTTATTGCCGGGTCAAGGACCCGCGCTTTCTGGGCCGCAAGGTGCTGGAAGAGTTTGTTCGCGCCGGCGCACCCACCGATATCCTGTGGGAAGCCCACCCGCACATCGGAACATTCCGACTGGTCACCATGGTCGAAGCGATGCGCGCCGCGATCGAGGCGTTGGGCGGCGAATACCGCTGGCAGACCCGGGTCGACGATCTGGAGCTGGAACGGCGCGGCGATGGTTTTGCCCTGCGCGGGCTGCACCTGCATGACGGTACTTTCGTCGAAGCCGAACACGTGGTCATGGCGGTCGGCCATTCGGCCCGGCCGACTTTTGAAATGCTTCATGCGCGCGGCGTTTATGTCGAGGCCAAGCCGTTTTCCATCGGTGTGCGGATCGAACACCCGCAAAGCTGGATCGACGAGGCGCGCTATGGCCGGTTCGCCAAGCATCCCGACCTTGGCCCAGCCGCCTATAGCCTGGTCCACCACGCCAAGAATAACCGCACGGTCTATTCGTTCTGCATGTGTCCGGGCGGGCGCGTGGTTGCCGCAACCAGCGAGGAAGGCCGTGTCGTCACCAACGGGATGAGCCAGTATTCCCGCGCAGAGTTCAATGCCAATTCGGGTTTTGTCGTGGCGATCGACCCGGCCCGCGACTATCCCGGCGGACCACTTGCGGGCATCGCTTACCAGCGCAAATGGGAAAGCCTGGCCTTTGCCGCGGGCGGCGGCGGCTATCACGCACCGGGCCAGCGGGTGGAGGATTTCCTGAAAGCCCAGCCATCGACCGCGTTGGGATCGGTGGTGCCCAGCTACAAGCCCGGGGTAACGCCGACCGACCTTTCTGCGTGCCTGCCCGATTTCGCGATCGAGGCCATGCGCGAAGCACTGCCGGTGTTCGGCCGCCAGATCGCGCGGTACGATCATGCAGACGTGGTGATGACCGGTGTGGAGACGCGCACGTCCTCGCCGCTGCGGATCACGCGCGGCAAGGATTTCCAATCGCTGAATGTGGCAGGTCTTTACCCTGCGGGTGAAGGCGCGGGCTATGCCGGCGGCATCCTGTCGGCCGCGATAGACGGGATCAAAGCGGGCGAAGCGGTCGCCGCCGCGATCGTCCAGGGATGATGCTGCACCGTTACGACGCAATCGTGCTGGGCGCGGGCGCGGCCGGCTTGATGGCTGCGGCCAGCGCAGGCCAGCGCGGCAAGCGGGTGCTGCTGGTCGATCACAATACCGAGGCGGGCCGCAAGATCCTCATTTCCGGCGGGGGGCGCTGCAACTTCACCAACCTGCACACTGCACCGGACCGCTACCTTTCGGATAACCCGCACTTCGCCAAGTCCGCGCTTAGCCGATATACTCCGCGCGACTTCATTGATCTGGTCGATCGCTACGGCATTGCCTGGCATGAAAAGACCCTGGGCCAGCTGTTCTGTGATGGATCGGCGCGGCAGATTGTCGCTCTGTTGCTGGAAGAATGCGCCAGGGGGCAGGTCGCGCTGGCGTTCGGTGATCCGGTGACTGACGTGGACCATGCCGATAGCCTGTACCGCGTGACCGTGGCGGGCACGGTCCACAGTGCGCCGGTTTTGGTCATCGCCACTGGCGGGCCGTCGATCCCCAAGCTGGGTGCAACCAGTTTTGCCTATGATCTGGCCCGCCGTTTTGGCCTTGCCATTGTCCAGCCGCGCCCGGCGCTGGTGCCTTTCACCCTGGGCGAGGACGAAGCGCTGTTTCGCGAATTATCAGGAGTCTCAACCGAGGTTGAGGTTCGCTGGAACAAGGCCGGTTTCCGGGAAGCTGCGCTGTTTACGCACCGCGGGCTGTCCGGTCCGGCGATGCTGCAGATCAGCAGTTACTGGCAGCACCGGACGCCGATCCACGTCGATTTTGTGCCTGATGCGGCGGCGGGATGGTTGCTGGAAGCCAAGCGCTCGGCGCCGCGCCAGGCCTTGCGGCGCACCCTTGGGGAGCACTTGCCGGAGAGATTAAGCGATGCACTCCTTGCCAAGCTTGGAATGGCGGGCGAGCTTGCCCGGCAAGGCGACAAGGCCTTGCGCCACGCCGAAAACGTACTGCGCCGCTGGCCTTTCACTCCCAACGGCACCGAAGGGTTCGCCAAGGCCGAAGTGACCGCTGGCGGCATCGCCGCAGCAGGTCTGTCATCGCAGACAATGGAAGCGCGCAAGGTACCGGGGCTTTATGCGATCGGTGAAGCGGTTGACGTGACCGGCTGGCTTGGCGGCTATAATTTCCAGTGGGCCTGGGCCAGCGGCGCGGCCGCGGGACGGGCTATTCCCTGACCGGTGAAGGCTTGCCCTTCAAGTTCGTCAGCACGATCATTTCATCATACATCGCGATCAGGTGGCTGTCGTACCATTGGTCCATGACGCATTTGACCCGGCCAAAGAACGGGGCGACATCATCAATCAAATAGTGGCCGTCAGCGCCGGTTGCCGGAGGCGCCACGTCGAGCGCCTGGCCTTTAAGGTAGGCGCCGATTTCATCGATATGCTGGCGCAGCGCGGCCTTGCGGTGTTCGGCGCTGCTGCCGCCGCTGCGGGCATGGCCAAGCTCCTCCTTGCCCTTGTCCATCAGGCCGGTGACATAGGAATAGACACGCTCCATATTCTCGCGCTTGAGCGAGATCATGGTGTCCACATAATCCTTCTTGATCCGCTGGGCAGCGGTATCGGGGTGTTCCGTGCCGTGAAAGGCGGGGCCGAATTGAACCGGGTTTTCCTGTATCATGCCGCCTGCTTTAGGGGGACATGGTTACCACCGGGTTAAGCACGCCGGTTTCGCTTGTTCCCGCCACCCCATGCGCTAACATCGCTGTGTAACGATACGGGAGTACAAGCAATGGGCGGCGTATTGATCGCGCTGATGGGCGTGGTTTTCATCTTTATCCTGATGGGCGTGCGCGTCGTCCGGCAGGGCTATGTCTATACGATCGAACGGCTGGGCAAGTACACGCTGGCGGCCCGTCCGGGGCTGCATGTGATCATCCCGTTCGTCGACCGGGTCGGCCACAAGGTCAACATGATGGAACAGGTGCTGGACATACCAGGACAGGAAATCATCACCCGCGACAATGCGATGGTCGGGGTGGATGCGATCGTGTTCTTCCAGGTACTTGACGCTGGGAAGGCCGCATATGAGGTGTCGAACCTTTATGTCGCGATCATGCAGCTGACCACCACCAACCTGCGCACCGTGATGGGCAGCATGGACCTTGATGAAACGCTGTCACGGCGCGATGAGATCAACGCCAAGCTGCTGCAAGTGATCGATCACGCCACCGAACCATGGGGGGTCAAGATCACCCGCATCGAAATAAAGGACATCCGCCCACCGGCCGATATTTCCAACGCGATGGCCCGGCAGATGAAGGCCGAGCGTGAAAAGCGCGCCAATATTCTTGAAGCAGAAGGTCTGCGTCAGGCCGAAATCCTCCGCGCAGAGGGTGAAAAGCAGGGCGCGATCCTGTCCGCCGAAGGGCGCAAGGAAGCCGCTTTCCGCGATGCCGAAGCGCGCGAGCGTTCGGCCGAAGCTGAAGCACGGGCGACCCAGGTCGTGTCCGAGGCGATCGCCTCGTCCGGCACGCAGGCGCTTAACTACTTCGTCGCGCAGAAATATACCGAGGCCGTGGCCGCCTTTGCCACTTCACCCAATGCCAAGACCATCCTGTTCCCGGTCGAAGCGACCCAGCTGATCGGATCGATCGGCGGGATCGGTGAACTGGTCAAGGATGCCATCGGCAATCCGGGCAATTCGAAATGATCGGCCTGATGGACGGTGCCTCGCCGCAGTGGCTGTGGCTTGGCATGGGGTTGATCCTGGCAATCGGCGAGATGGTCATTCCCGGCGTTTTCCTGATCTGGCTGGCGGGTGCGGCGCTGATTACCGGGCTGGTAACCTGGGCGGTGCCGATCGGCATGCCGGTCCAGGTCGTGCTGTTTGCGGTATTGGCGATTGTTTCGGTGTTTCTGGGCAGGAACTGGCTGGCCCGCAACCCAGTGATCGAAGCTGATCCGCTGATGAACGATCGCGGCGCGCGCAGCGTGGGGGAAGTCGTGCAGGTGACCGAGGCGATCGGTGCCGGATCGGGCCGGGTCAAGCTGGGCGACAGCGAATGGCTGGCCCGCGGCCCTGACGCCGAGGTTGGCACCAAGATGCGCGTTGCCGCTCATGATGGCGCGACCCTGATTGTCGAACACCTCCACTGATCCCATATAGGGGGCCAAGGAGTTCGCCAATGACCGATAAGACCGACCTTACCGAAGCCGAATGGCGGCAGAAGCTGTCGCCCGAGCAGTACCATGTGCTGCGCGAACACGGAACCGAGCGCGCCTTCACCGGCAAGTATGACAGGAACAAGGCCACAGGTGTTTACATGTGCGCCGGTTGCGGCGCGCCATTGTTCTCGTCGGCTACCAAGTATGACAGCGGATCGGGCTGGCCCAGCTATACCGCGCCGGTTGAGGATGAGGCCGTGGACACCATCCGCGATGCCTCTCACGGCATGGTTCGCACGGAAGTCCGCTGCGCGAAATGCGACGGGCATCTGGGCCATGTTTTCCCCGATGGGCCGCGCGATGCCGGCGGGCTGCGCTATTGCATCAACAGTGCCAGTCTGGACTTTGAGCCCAAGGATTGACGGCTGGACGGTACAGCCGTGCGGTTTGACGATTGGGCATTACCCGCTTGATAAAATCTCCTATGGTGGCGGCTGTGCGCCGGGCCTTCGCCATGGCGGGAGGAATGATCGACCCATATGGCCAGAAGCGATATCCGGCGGGATCCGCCGCGCAGACGCCAGCCTGAACCTGCGCGGCCGTCCGGTTGGCGCCGTATTCTGCGCCGGACCTTGGTCTGGGGCTTTGCGGTTGCGCTGCTGGGGGTAATCGCCCTGGCAGTCGCTGTCGGGCTGACCGCCAGGACGCTGCCCAGTTACGACCAGCTCAAGTCCAGCCAGGCCGGACAGATGATCGTCGTGCGTGCGCGCGACGGGTCCGAACTGTTTTCGATGGGGCCCAGCTTTGGCAAATGGGTGCCTTATGGGCAGATACCGCAAGTGATGAAGGATGCGATGCTGTCCACCGAGGACAAGCGCTTTCGCAGTCACATCGGAATCGATCCGATCGGCGTCGCGCGCTCGTTTTACGTACGCTATCAAAGCGGTACCTTCAGGCAGGGCGGGTCAACCATCACGCAGCAGCTGGCCCGCACGGTATTCCTCAACAACGACCGCACGTGGCGCCGCAAGATCCGCGAAATCGTGCTGGCGTTGGCGCTGGAGTGGAAGTTTTCCAAGAACCAGATCCTCGAAGCGTACCTTAACAAGGTCTATTTCGGCGGCGGCGCTTACGGTGTTGATTCTGCCAGCCGCAAGTTCTTCGGCCATCCCGGAACCGAACTTTCCCTGCCCGAGGCGGCAATCATCGCCGGGCTGGTCAAGGCTCCGTCGCACTATTCCCCCACCGCCGATGCCGTTGCCGCGGTTGACCGGGCCAAGGTGGTCTTGCGCCTGATGGAACAGAACGGCGCGATCACTGGGGCCCAGGCCAATGCGGTCGAGTTCAAGGAAATGCGCTTTGCCGCTGAAAAGGGCCAGAACTCCGCCCGCTATTTCACCGACTGGGCCCTGCCCCAGCTTGACCTGCTGCTGGGCGAAATAACCGAACCGATCGAGGTGTGGACTACCCTTGATCCCAAGCTGCAGGCAGCGGCTACCGATTCGATCAAATCCAATGTGCCGGGCGGGGCGCAAGGCGCGCTGGTCAGCCTGGACCGCGACGGCGCTGTGTTGGCGATGGTCGGCGGGACCGACTACGTCACATCCAACTACAACCGCGCGACCAATGCAGTGCGTCAGCCGGGATCGGCGTGGAAACTGTTCGTTTATCTTGCCGCGCTGGAAGCAGGATATACCCCTGACAGCAAAGTGACCGATGAGCCGGTGACCATTGATGGCTGGACCCCGCGCAATTCGGGAGGAAGCTACGCCGGCGAAATCGACGTCCGCACAGCCTTTGCCTATTCAAAGAATACGGTGGCGGCGCAGCTGGGCAACGAGGTGGGCTTTTCCGCAGTAGCCGGCATGGCCCGCCGCTTTGGCATCACCACGCCGATCAACACCTATCCTTCGATGGTGCTGGGCGCCAGCGAGGTTCGCCTGATCGACATGACTCGCGCCTTTGCGTCGGTTTCGGCCAAGGGCCAGGCAATCGAACCCTATGGCATCGTCAAGGTCACTTCGACCGGCGGACGCCTGCTGTATCAGCGCAGCGCCAAAGGCGGGCAAATGCTGGTCCCCGCTTATGTCGCGGCCGGCATCACCGACTTGCTGCAAAGTGCAGTCAATATCGGCACCGGCCGGGCTGCCCAGATCGGCAGGCCCGTGGCAGGCAAGACCGGGACCACGTCTTCCAACAAGGACGGCTGGTTCCTGGGTTTTTCCAGCGGCGTCACAACCGGGGTCTGGATGGGCCGCGACGATGACAAGCCGGTAACCGGCCTGCAAGGCGGCACGGCTCCTGCCCGCGCCTTTGCCGGATACATGAAAACCGCTGTGGCCGGCCGGCCGGTCGAACAGTTCGATACGGCGGTGACCTTGCCGGCATGGCAGCTTGAGCCGGATGACGAGGCCAACCTTGGCCCCAACCCGGACGACTATTACTACCCTGACGATCAGGGCAATCTGATCGAGCCGCAGCGTCCCGGAGATCAGGAAATGCTTCCCCCCGACCAGGGCAATGGCGAACCCGAAATGGTGCCAGCACCCCCTGCGGCCAATCAGGATTTTCTGGATCAGGCCACCGGAAAGACCAAACCGCCTCCGCGTCCTGTCCGCGATCGATCGGCCCCACCGGCTGCCCAGTCCACCAAAACGCCGCAGCCCTGAACGGCAAAAAGGGCCTTTTTCCCAATGGAAGAAGGCCCCTTTTGATCTGGCGTTTCAGCGAAGCGTCAGCGTAGCCGTACCGGCATATAAACAGCGGGCTGGCCGCGCTTTTGCACGCGCAGCAGCAATGCCGCCCGGCCGTCCGTCTTGGCGCTGCGAATAGCGGCTTCCAGATCCGCAACGGTCACCACATCACGGTAATTGGCAGACAGGATCAGGTCGCCGCGGGTAAAGCCGCGCGATGCGGCATCGGATGACTGATCTACCTGGGCGATAACCAGACCGCGGGTGCCGGCTGGAACACCCAGTTGTCCGGCGATCTGCGCGTTGAGCGGAAGAACCGATAATCCCAGCGCTTTTTCGGCAAGTCCTTCGCCCTTGGCCGCATCGCCCTGGCTATAGGGATCGTCCTGCTGGGGCGCGTTGGGATTGAACGACTGCTTGGCCATTTCCTCTTCGCTGGGGCGCTTGCCCACTGTGGCGGTCAGCGTCATGCGCTTGCCCTGGCGGATAAGCTCGATCGGAATCCGTTTGCCCGGCGCGGTATTGGCCACGATGTAGGACAGCGTCTGATCCGGGCTGACGTCCTTGCCATCCACCTTCAGAACCACATCGCCAGGCTGGATCCCCGCGGCCGCGGCGGGCTGCGCCGGCTGGACCGACTGAACCAGTTCGCCCCGGTTGTGCGACAGGCCCAGCGAATCGGCGACGTCCTCGGTCACCGGCTGGATCTGAACGCCAAGGTAGCCCCGATCGATTGATACGCCCTTGATCAGCTTTTCAACGATTGGTGCTGCGGTTTCGGCCGGAATGGCGAATCCGATACCGACCGAACCGCCAGTCGGCGAAAAGATCGCATTGTTGATGCCGATTACCTGGCCCTTCATGTCGAACATGGGGCCGCCGGAATTGCCCCGGTTGATCGAGGCGTCGGTCTGGATGTAGCGATCATAGGCGCTGCCCGACCCGGTCGAACGGGTGACTGCCGAAACGATCCCCGATGTGACTGTGCCGCCAAGCCCGAACGGGTTGCCGATGGCAATCACCCAGTCGCCGACACGGGCCGAACGGCTATCTCCGAACTTGACGAAGGGCATCGGCTTGGTCGCCGTGATTTTCAGGACAGCCAGATCGGAAGGCGCATCCTTGCCGACCAGTTTGGCCGGATATTCGGTGCCGTCTGGCATCGTCACGGTGATCGATTCGACCTGGCCCTTGCCTTCGGCAGTGACCACATGGTTGTTGGTCACCACGTAACCGTCTGACGAAATGACAAAGCCCGATCCCAGCGACTGGGCTTCGCGGGTCTGCGGGGCGCCATTACCGCCGCCGCCGCCAAACAGGCCTTCGAACGGGGTTCCGGCAAAGGGGTTGCCGCCGCCACTTGCAACCTGGACTTTTTGCCGGGTCGAGATGTTGACGACCGCGGGCTGCAATTGCTGGGTCAGATCGGCAAAGCTGGCGGGCGCACCGGCGCGCGGCACCACGTTGCTCATCTGGCTGGCATCGTTCTGCGCAACCTGCGCGCCAGCGGGAAGGCCGGTTGCCAGCGAAAGGGCCGCGCCGCCAAGCAGCAGCGCCGAAGTCACTCCATAAGCGTATCGCACGTGTCTCAAATCCTCTTGTTCATCGCATTCAGACCCCGCCAGCGATTCACGCCGGAGCGCCTGAACGGGAATTGAATGGGCTACTGACCCCGGAACTGTTTCAGGTATTCGCTGTCCGGTCCCAGGATAATCGTTGCGGCATTCTTGCCCTTTTCACCGCCGAAAACCACCTCGTAGCTTTGGATGGCGCGGAAAAAGTCATAAAACGCCGGGTCCTTGCCTGCCGCCGCTCCCAACAACCGCGCCGAATCTGTGCGGGCTGCCATCAGGATGCGATCAGCCTCGCGCTGGCCGTTTTCGGTTTCAAATGTGGCGATCCGCTCGCGCTCGCTCTCCATCCGTTCATAGGTCTGCTGCAGTTCTCCCTCCGGAAAAGCGGCAGAGCTCAACCGCAAGTCTACGACCTGGATGCCCAGGGGCCGCGCCCGCGCATCGACTACGCTGCGCAGACGTTGCAGCGCTCCGCCGTTGCCGGGCAGCACCAACTGGGCCGCGGTCACCTGGCCCAGTTCCTGCTGAACCAGCGCGCGTAGGGCATCGCCCACCTGAGCCATCGCCTTGTCGCTTCCGCCGCCATTGCGAACCACCTTGACAGGATCGAATGCGCGCAGGGTAGCGGTGGCATCGACCAGCAGCGGAACCTGATCGGAACCACGCACGCTTAGCCGTTCAGCGGTAAATCCGAACAGGCCGCGATCAACCCATTCGACCTGTTCGACCACCGGCCAGTGGGCGATCAGCCCGCCGCCGCCCGACCCTTCTTTCAGCGTCCAGCGATTGATCACGCGGACCGGCTCGCCCATGCGGGTGATAACCGCCTGACTGCCTTCGGGCACAGTGGTCACGCACAGACCCAGCAGTATCGCGGCGGTGCCGAATACGAACAGGGCTGCGCGGCTGCGGTTTGTGGCCATGGCTATGGTCCTCCCGTGGCGCTGGCCGTTGGCGTGGGTGCCGGACTTTCAACCGGACCGGGCGAACTGATTGCTACCGTCGTGCCGGCCCCGGCAATAACAACCTTGTTGTTGGCAAGCACGTGTTCCATCGTCTGATAATAGGCGCGCTTGCGGGTTATCGCAGGCGCGGCTTCGTATTGCGCATAGACGCTTTCAAACCGGGCCGCCTCGTCGGTGGCAACGGCGGTGATCTTTTGCGCTTCGGTGCTGGCCTGGGCGATTGCATCGCGTGCGCCCTTGCGCGCTTCGTTGACCTTGCGGAACGCATCGGCCAGCTTTTCGGGGTGGTTGGCGTTCAGCACCTCGGCCCCTTCGACCCGCACGCCCAGTTTCAGCACGTCCAGCGCGGCCTGGGTACGGCTGGCGACCAGCTGTTGCAATTCGGCGCGGCGCTGTCCCTCAATCAGATCGTCGAATCCCTGTTCCGCCACAGCGCCGCGAACCTGTGCTTCGGCCAATTTGGCAATCAGCGCCGGCGTGTCATCGGCGTTGTAGGCAAACCGGCGCAAGTCGTTGATACGCCAGCGCAGTTTGGCGGTCAGGTTGACCAGCTGCCGATCGCGCGTGATCATCAGCGTCTCGCCGCTTTTCGATGCGATCACGGTTTCCTGACCAGTCGCCGTTTCGCGCACCGCGACGGCTTGGGCCGGCCATGGCAAAGTCAGCGTCAAGCCGGTACCGATGGTCCGGTCATAGCGCCCAAAGGACGTGACCAGGCCCTGTTCGCCTTTGCCCAGAACGTGAACGGATGTTCCGCCGATCCATGCCGCGACAAGACCCGCAAGCACCAGCGGCAGCCACGTTCGTCCCGCAGGCCCGCCGCCCTTGCGCAGACGCGCACGCTGTTTGAGGATATCTTCGATATTGGCCGAACGGCGGGTCTGTTCCGGTTCTGACGGGGGAAGCCACGGGTTGAGCGGGCGATTACCGGGCCGCGCACCTTCTGCATCCTCAGCTGGATCAGCGGTTTTATCGCCAGCCTGATCGCCAGCCAGGTCGCCAGGCGGATCGGCCTGCGCCGCATCGCCGCCTTCGCCCCACGGGCTTTTGCGTCCGGCCATTGCCAGCACGTGCCCGTTGTCAATCTCACCCGGTTTATCCATCGAAATCCGTTATAGGGTCGGCTCGCGCACAAAAACAGTGTCTGCCGATGCTTTTTCCTTGCTAGGGGGGTTGGCCATGAGTGACCCGACCGATGCGCTGCGCGCCGCGCTCCCCCCTCAAATCCAGTCCCGCCTGCAAAGCCTGCGCCTGACAGACGGGGTGGCAATTGCCGTGCTGGATGCCAGCGGCAGCGATGCGGCGGTCCGGGCCAGTCTGGAAACTGCGGTAAAGCAGGCGCTTTGCGGCCAACCCGGTGTGTCCGATGTTCGCGTGGCGCTGACCGCCGACAAGGTCCGCCGCCGGATCGTCGCGGTGGGATCGGGCAAAGGCGGGGTTGGCAAATCGACCGTGTCGGCAAATCTGGCGATTGCCCTGTCGCGCGCGGGCCGCAAGGTCGGCCTGGTCGATGCCGACATTTATGGCCCATCTCAGCCGCGGTTGCTGGGTAGCGAAGGCATCAGGCCCGCCGCCCATGACAGCAAGATGGTGCCCGTGCAGGGCCAGTGGGGCGTGCCGATGCTGTCGATGGGCCAGCTGATCGATCCGGACAAGGCGATCGCCTGGCGCGGGCCAATGGCAGGCAATGCGCTGAACCAGCTGATTGATGCCCATTGGGGTGAAATCGATACTCTGATTGTTGATTTGCCGCCCGGAACCGGTGATGTTCAGCTGACTATGCTGCAAAAGCACAAGCCTGCCGGAGCGGTGATTGTCTCAACCCCGCAGGATCTTGCCTTGATCGATGCGCGCCGCGCGATTCAATTGTTTGAGGTGGGACAGGTGCCGATTATCGGCATGGTCGAAAACATGGCAGGCTACGCCTGCCCGCATTGCAACGAGGTCAGTGATCCGTTCGGAAGCGGCGGGACCGAGGCCGCGGCAGCACAATTGGGGCTGCCCTTTCTGGGGCGTATTCCGCTCGACATCGTGATCCGCCAGGCCAGCGACGCCGGGACGCCGCCCGCCGCAGGCGATGGGCCGCACGGCCGCGCCTTTGCCGATCTTGCGCGGCGGGTCGGCGGCTGGCTTGACGGCGCAGAAGGGCGCTAGGGGCGATGCACGTATCGCGGCGCGGAGTTTTGCTGGGGGCCGGGGCGGCCGGCGGCCTGCTGCTCGCCTGGACGCTTGCCCCGCGCAGCTATACCGCGCCGCTCCCCGCCAGCGCGGGCGAGGTGGCCTTTGACAGCTGGCTTAAAATCGGGAGCGACGGCGTAGTGACCGTGGCCGTGCCCGAGGCCGAGATGGGCCACGGCATCACCACGCTCATCCCGCAGATCGTGGCTATGGAACTGGGCGCGGACTGGCGCCAGATCGCCGTTGAACCTGCGCCGGTCAGCGGGGCCTATGGCAACACGGCGCTGGCTGCACACTGGGCGCCGCTGTGGTTGCCGCTGGCGCCGGGTCTGGCCGATGCACCGGACGACTGGCTGGCGCGCCGGTTTGCCCAGGACGAAACCTTTGACGTGATGGCGGACGGAACCTCTCTGACCGCGTTCGAAGGTCCGGCCCGCGCCGCTGCGGCCAGCGCCCGCGCCATGCTGGCCCAGGCAGCGGCCAGCCGGTGGGGTGTTGGTTGGGAGGAATGCGAGGCGCAAGACGGCTTCATTGTCCACGACAAGCGCCGCCTTTCGTTTGCCGAACTGGCGCAGGACGCCGCCGGATTTGCGCCGCCCAGTCCGCCAGTGCTGCGCGCACTGGCCCCGGCGGAACAGGCAGGCGCGGTTCTGCCCGGCGCGCCGCTGGCCTTCCCCCGTCTTGACCTGCCGGCCAAGGTTGATGGCAGCTACACGTTTGCAGGCGATGTGCGGCTGCCCGACATGGTTTTTGCCGCTATCCGCCACGGCCCCTTGGGCAATGCCGCGCTTGGCGGCTATGATACCCACCTGGCGCAAGGCGTTCCGGGCCTGATCAAGCTGGTCAACGGCCCGGGCTGGCTGGCCGCCGCAGCCAAGACGTGGTGGGCGGCAGAGCGCGCGCTGGCACTGATCGCGCCGCGTTTTAAGGTCACAGACCGGGCCGACAGTAACCGGATCGACCGCACATTGGGCATGGCGCTGCGCACCGGAAATGCCGTCCGGATTGCTGAACGCGGTGATCCCGATACCTGGCTGGCGGAAAAGTTCGAACACGTGGCAGGCTATTCCATCGCCCCGGCGCTGCACGCCACGCTCGAGACGGCAAGCGCGACCGCGCGCCTCGCTGATGGCAAGCTGGAACTGTGGATGGCCAGCCAGGCCCCGCAAGCGGCGCGGCGGGCGGCAGCGGCGGCCGTTGGCCTGTCGGTCGACCGAGTGGTCCTTTACCCCACCGGCGGCGGCGGCAGTTTCGACCGGCGGCTCGAAAGCGACCACGCCGGGCAAGTGGCATTGATCGCCCAGCAACTGGGCAAGCCGGTTCAGCTGATGTGGTCGCGCTGGCAGGAACATGTCGCGGGATTGCCGCGCAGCCCGGCGCGGGCGATACTGGCCGCGCGCACGGCAGCGGATGGCTCTCTGACCGCGCTCAAGGTTCGTGTCGCGATGCCTGCGACCACGCTTGAGTTTGGCGAACGCTTGCTCGAACAGTCAAGCCGGCTGGACGCTCTGGACGCGCAGGACCATGCCGATCCGCTGTTCCTGGCCGGCGCCGTGCCGCCCTATGGGTTCGAACATCTGGTGGTCGAACACTGCCCGGTACGGATTGACCTGCCCACAGGACGGCAGCGCGGCAACGGCGCGGCGCTGGGCTGTTTTTTGATCGAAACCTTCATTGATGAACTGGCCGCGCGGGCCGGACGCGAACCGCTGTCCTACCGCATCGCCATGCTGGGGCAGGACATCAAACTGGCGGGCGTGCTGCAACGTGCCGCCAGTTTGGCAGCGTGGAACGGCGGCGCGGCGGGTAGCGGGCAGGGGCTGGCCTGTCATCATATGACGGTGGCCGGGCGCGAAGGTCGGATCGCCGTGGTTGCCAGCGCGCGGCGTGACGAACGCGGTATCCGCGTTGATAAGCTGACCGCAGTTGCCGACATTGGCCGCATTATCAACGCCGACGTGGCCCGCCAGCAAATCGAAGGCGGACTGGTGTTCGGTCTGGGGCTGGCGAACGGCTGCACCACCGCCTATGCGGACGGCTTGCCGCTGACCGGGCGCCTGGGCCTGCTGGGTCTGCCGCTGCTGGCCGATTGTCCGGAGATTGATGTGGAGTTCATTGATAGCGAAGCAGAACCGTTCGATCCGGGCGAACTGGGTGTGGCTGCCGTTGTCCCGGCAATTGCCAATGCCCTGTTCGCTGCCGGGGGGACCCGCGTGCGCAATCTGCCGATGTCCGGCGGGGCAATTTGATGGAACGGCCGCAGTCACACCCGCCTGTGCCAGCGCCGCGCGTCGGCGTCCTGCTGGTCAACCTTGGCACTCCCGATGCGCCTGATGCGGCTTCGGTCCGGCGCTATCTGAAAGAGTTCCTGTCAGACCGGCGCGTGGTTGAAATCCCGCGCCTGGTGTGGTGGCCGATCCTGAACGGGATCATCCTCAACACCCGGCCGCGCAAATCGGCCCATGCCTATGGCCAGGTATGGGGGCAAGACGGATCGCCGCTCGCCGCGATTACCAAGGCCCAGGCAGTCGCGCTTCAGGCGCGGCTAGGCGGGGACGTGCTTGTCGACTGGGCCATGCGCTATGGAAATCCGGCCTTAGGTGCTGCAGTCCAGGCGATGAAGGACCGGGGCTGCGAACGCATTCTGGTTGCGCCGCTTTACCCGCAGTATTCCGGCGCGACGACCGCCACGGTGATCGACGCGCTGGGCGCGCAGCTGGCCGCGATGCGCTGGCAGCCAGCGCTGCGCACTTTGCCTTCCTATTACGACGATCCGGTGCACATCGAGGCGCTGCGCACAGATACCGCGCGCCAGCTGGCGCGCCTTGATTTCACGCCCGAGGCGCTGCTGCTGTCGTTCCACGGCATGCCCGAACGCACTTTGCACCTGGGCGATCCGTATCATTGCCAGTGCCGCAAGACCGCGCGGCTGCTGGCCCAGGCTCTGGCTCCTGAGTTTCCGCAGCTGCGGATCGAGACCAGTTTTCAGTCCCGGTTTGGCCGGGCCAGGTGGCTGGAGCCGGCCACCGATGCAGTGCTCGCCGCCGAAGCTGCCAAGGGCACCCGCCGCATTGCCATCGCCGCTCCTGGCTTTTCCGCTGATTGCCTGGAAACCCGCGAGGAACTGGCGATTCGCGGACGCGAACAGTTTGTCGAAGCGGGCGGCACACATTTCGCCGCGCTTGATTGCCTGAACGCAGGGCACGCAGGAATTGATATGCTCGATGCGCTAATCCGGCGCGAATTGGCAGGGTGGATTTAAGGGAACGATTAAGTTACACGTCTGTCAGTAAGAGGACAGACATGGCCACGCTCGCACCCGAAAAACCCGCATTTTCCCATTGGTCACAGCGTCAGCGGGGCGACTCGCTTGATCATATTCCGGGCGAGGATGGCTGGCCGGTTCTTGGCACGACGCTGCAGGTGCTGGCCGATCCGGTCGCCTATGGGCACCGGATGCGCAATACCTATGGCGATGTCTGGCGCTCGCGCAGTTTCGGCAGCCGCCAGGTTTCATTGGTTGGTGCCGATGCAAACGAACTGGTGCTGTTTGATCGCGAAAAGATATTTTCGTCGCAGCAGGGCTGGGGTCCGGTGCTTGACCTGCTGTTCCCGCGCGGCCTGATGCTGATGGATTTCGACCATCACCGGATTGACCGGCGGGCCCTGTCGATCGCCTTCAAACCGGGGCCGATGCGGCACTATGCCGATGCGCTCAACCGCGGGATTGCAGGGGCTGTTGCGCAGTGGTCGGGCAAGACGATGAAGTTTTACCCGGCGATCAAGAAGCTGACACTGGATCTGGCAGCCGACAGTTTTCTGGGCGTGCCGCTGGGACCAGAGGCCAACGCGATCAACAAGGCCTTTGTCGACATGGTGCAGGCTGCGGTTGGCGTGGTCCGCAAACCGCTTCCGTTCACCGCCATGGGCCGGGGTGCGGCAGGGCGCAAGTTCCTGGTCGAATGGTTCACGGCCGAAACGATCAAGCGGCGGGAACAGGGCGGCGGGCAGGATATGTTCAGCCAGTTCGCCACTGCAACGCGCGAAGATGGCACCATGTTGCCGGTCGACGAAGTGGTCGATCACATGATCTTCCTGATGATGGCGGCGCACGATACGATCACCTCCAGCGCAACGTCTCTGGTCTATCTGCTGGCGAAGAACCCTGAATGGCAGGACAAGCTGCGGGCCGAGGCGCTGGCCGTGACCGGGGGCGAGGGCCGTCCGGTCGCTTATGACGATCTGGGCAAGCTTGAATTGACCGAAATGGCTTTCAAGGAGGCTCTACGGCTGATCCCGCCGGTCCCGTCGACCCCGCGCCGCGCACTCAAGGACTTCACCTTCGGCGGCTACCTTATTCCGGCGGGCACGCAGGTCGGGATCAGCGCATCGATGGTTCACAAGATGCCGGAGCACTGGCCCGAACCCGACCGGTTCAACCCGCTGCGCTTCACGGCTGATGAAGTCGCCAAACGCCACAAATATGCCTGGGTTCCCTTCGGCGGCGGCGCGCACATGTGCCTTGGGCTGCACTTTGCCTATATGCAGATCAAGATTTTGACTGCGCAGCTGTTGACGCGCTACCGGATCGAGATTGAACCCGGCTATGCGCCCAAATGGCAGCCGTGGCCGATCCCCAAGCCCAAGGACGGTCTGACCGTAACCTTTACGCCGGTCTAGAAATCGACCGCGATGCCGTCTTTTACCCAGTCGCCATAGCGGGTGGGCGACAGGCCATCGGGATCGGGCGCGGGCGCGGGCGCTGGCGGCTGCCTGGGAGGCGGAGCAGGTTCGTTGGTCCAGTGAGCAGGCTTGATAAAGCCTTCGGGCCGCTGGGTTGCGCGCTTGATCATGGCATCCATGTGGGCGCTCTGGCTACTCAATGCAATTCCCTCTAGGGGCAGCCGATGGACATACCCGGTTACCCTGCGCGCAAGGCAGCGCTGCGCCTGATGGACGCCGTGCTGCGACGCGGGGAGACACTTGAACAGGCGGCGAATGGGGCGTTGCAGGGCCTGCGCGGCGGGCCGGACCGGGCGCTGGCCCGCGCGCTGGCGGGCGAAGCGCTGCGCTGGCTGACCGATCTGGATGCCCTGATCGACACCGCGACACGGCAGGTTCTGCCCGGCGATGCCAAGCCGCGCGCCGCCTTGCGGCTGATGCTGGCCGGGTGGCTGCGTCTGGAAACCCCGCCCCATGCCGTGATTGCCACCGGCTTGCCGCTGCTGACGGGTGGGCCGCGGCGGCTGGCGCACGGGGTTTTCTCCACTCTGGTCAAGCGCGGCGTCACCTTGCCCGATGCGCCGACCTTGCCGCCATCCGTGATCGAACGATGGGGTGCGCGTTCGGCAGCGATCGCTCCGGGTTTGGCCCTGCCGCCGCCGCTGGATCTGACGCTGCGCGATTGTGAAACGACGCAGGACTGGGCTGAGCGGCTGGGCGGCACCTCGCTGCTGCCGGGACACCTGCGCCTGCCGCGCGGCACTGCAATCGAAAATCTCGACGGGTTCAATGATGGGGCGTGGTGGGTTCAGGATCTGGCTGCCAGCCTGCCCGCGCGGCTGCTGGGCGCTGGACAAGGCCGCCGCGTGCTTGACCTGTGCGCAGCGCCAGGCGGCAAGACGCTGCAACTTGCCGCCGCCGGGTGGCACGTTACCGCCATCGATTCGAGCGCCAAGCGGATCGTGCGGATGACCGAAAACCTGACGCGTACCAAACTGACTGCCCAGATCATCCGCGCCGATACGCTGCACTGGTCGCCGGTTGAGCCGTTTGACGCGGTGCTGCTCGACGCGCCGTGTACGGCCACCGGAACCGCGCGGCGTCATCCCGACGTGCTGCATCGGATCGGCCCGCGCCAGATCGCGGAAATGGCCGAACTGCAAACGGCGCTGCTGGAGCGTGCGAAAGGGTGGGTGAAACCCGGCGGCAGCTTGGTATTCGCCACGTGTTCGCTGGAGCGCGAGGAGGGTGAGGAGCAAGCCGAGGCGATCGCCCTGCCGCCTGCACCGCTTGCAGATGGCGCGTTACCTGCCGGTATTGCGCCCACGCCTAAGGGCTGGCTCCGTACCGATCCGGGAATGCTGTCTGAGGCGGGCGGGCTTGATGGGTTCTTTATTGCGCGCTGGCACTTGCCCTCCTGATCAGGGCTGGCACAGTTGGCCCCAACGTTCACCTTGGGGGAAAACCATGCGCCGCCGTGTCCTGCTTGCCGCTTTGCCGCTTTGCCTAGCCGCCCCCGCACTGGCCGCTCCTTACGCGGCGAAAATAACGCGCGACGACTGGGGTATTGCCCACGTTACCGGCAAGACCGACGCTGACGCGGTTTTCGGGATGATCTATGCCCAGGCCGAAGATGATTTCGGCCGGATCGAGATGAATTACCTGACCAGCCTGGGCCGGCGCGCCGAGGCAGAGGGGGAAAGCGCGCTGTGGCAGGACCTGCGCCAGCGGCTGTGGACCGATCCGGACGATCTGAAAGGGCAATATGCCAAAAGCCCCCTGTGGCTAAAGAAAGTGATGCAGGGATGGGCGGCGGGGCTCAACCGGTATCTGGCGGATCACCCCCAGGTTAAACCCAGGGTCCTGACCCGGTTCGTGCCATGGATGGCGCTGTCTTTTTCCGAAGGCAGCATCGGCGGCGATATTGAAAAGATATCGCTGACCCAGCTTCAGGCATTCTATGAAAAGCGCAGTATCGCCAAGACCGATGACGAGCGCGGGCTGGTCCGGCGTGAGCCGCTGGGTTCCAACGGTTTCGTCATCGCGCCGCCGCGCAGCGCCAGCGGCAAGGCGCTTCTGCTGATCAACCCCCACACCAGTTTCTTTTTCCGATCCGAACAGCAGGTTACCAGCGGCGAAGGGCTCAACGCCTATGGCGCTGCGACATGGGGGCAATTCTTCATATACCAGGGATTCAATGCCAAGGCCGGCTGGATGCACACCACCAGCGGCGCCGACAACGTTGACGAGTTTGCCGAAAGCATAAGCCCTGCTGGCGCGGGCTTTACCTATCGCTACGGCGCCGAAAGCCGCCCGGTAAAAGTCAAGCCGGTGACGCTGTCCTACCGCGCCGCCGACGGCACGATGGCCAGCCGCACCTTCAACACATATGCCACGCATCACGGCCCGGTGGTCCGCGCTGAGGGGGACAAGTGGGTGGCGGCGGCGCTTATGAACCGCCCGGTGGCAGCGCTTCAGCAAAGCTTCCTGCGCACCAAGGTCAGCAACATCGCCGACTTCCGCAATGTCGCTGCGCTCAAGGCCAATTCAACCAACAACACGTTGTTTGCCGACAACATGGGCGAGGTGGCGCTGTTCATGCCGCAATTCATGCCGCTGCGCGACCAACGCTTTGATTACACCTTGCCGGTCGATGGCAGTGATCCGGCGACAGACTGGAAAGGTCTGCACGGGGTCAATACCTTGCCCGAGGTGGTCAATCCGGCCAACGGCTGGGCTTTCAACGTTAACGACGGGCCGTGGTGGGCGGCGGGTAAGGACAGCCCGAAACAGGCGGGCTTCCCGCGTTATCTTGACAGCGCAGGTATCAGGCCGCGTACCCCCCACGCCATTGCTGTCCTGTCAGCCAATCCCCGCTTCACCCTAGATAGCCTGGTCACAGCGGCCTACGATCCGTGGCTGCCCAGCTTTGCCCAGTTGATCCCGACGCTGGTCGCAGCGCAGGCTTCAGCACCCGATCCCAAGCGGGCCGAGGCGGTTGCGATGCTGGCAAAGTGGGACTGCAAGTGGGGGCTTGATTCGACCGAAACCAGCCTGGCGGTTTTCTGGGGCGAAGATTTGGCTGCGTTGGTGGCGTCGGAAGCAGCCGCGCGTCGGGTCAAGATTGAAGACTGGATCGCCGCCCGCGCCACCCCTGAACAGCGGTTGGCGGCGCTCGATACGGCAATGGCCCGGCTCACCGCCGATTTCGGATCATGGAAAGTACCGTGGGGCGAAATCAACCGTTTCCAACGTAACGACGGTTCGATCCAGCAGACTTTTGACGATGCCAAACCCAGCACGCCTGTGCCTTTTGCCTCGGCCAACTGGGGCTCGCTCGCCGCGTTCGGGGCCAGCCGCTATCCCGGAACAAAGCGGTACTACGGCACCTATGGCAACAGCTTTGTCGCAGCAGTAGAGTTTGGGGCGCGGGTCAAGGCACGGGCGGTGACTGCCGGGGGCGTAAGCGGCGATCCTGCTTCCCCGCACTTTGCCGATCAGGCCCAGCGCTATGCCGACGGCAACCTTCGCCCGGTCTATTTCTATCCCGACGAGCTGGCCGGACACATCAAGTCAACCAAGGTGGTGAAAGCCGACTAGGCCTTCACCCGTTCGGCGAAACCTTTTTGCAGCTTGGCCAGCTTGGGAGGGATGACCGCCAGGCAATAGGGGTTCCGCTGGCCTTCACCTTCCCAGTATTCCTGGTGATAGTCTTCGGCCGGGTACCACTGCGCCGGGCCTTCAATCGTGGTGACCGCGGTCTGCCCCGGATGATCGTTGTTCCATCGCGCGATCCCGGCGGCCGCTTCAGAGCGCTGGCCATCGTCCAGCGGGAAAATCGCCGAGCGGTACTGTGTGCCCACATCGCCGCCCTGGCGGTTCAGCTGGGTGGGATCATGGGTTGCCATGAATACGTCGACCAGATCGGCATAGCTGATGACGGCCTCGTCGAACGTCACTCGTATCGCCTCGGCATGGCCGGTCGAACCGCTGCACACCTGCTTGTAGGTAGGATCGGTAACTGAGCCGCCCAGATAGCCGCTTTCCACTTCGCTGACGCCATCGATCCGCCGGAACACCGCTTCGGTGCACCAGAAACAGCCGCCTGCCAGAATTGCCTGAGCCATCGTCACATCCTTGTTGCCTTGGCTGCCTAGATAGGAAGCGCGGGCGCGCTTGTCATCGCCCCTTCAGCCTCTAGTATCCGGATGCCCAACCGGAAAGGACCCGAAACCCATGCGCCGCCTGATTCTGCCGCTGCTTGCCCTGACTGCCGCCGTTCCTGCTGCCATCGCCCTGGCCGCCCCTGCCAAGGTGGCTGCACCCAAGGTCAATGCCGATCTGGCCGCAGCCGTTGCCAATCCGCTGCGCGACAAGGACCGCGCCCGCGACACCTACCGCAAACCTGCTGAAACACTGGCCTTTTTTCAAGTCGCGCCAGACATGAAGGTGGGGGAATATGCCCCCGGCGGCGAATGGTACTCACGTCTTTTGGGACTCTATCTGGGTCCCAGGGGCAAGCTGGTCGGACTCTATTTCGACCCCACTTCTGGCGCCTTTGATGAAAAGACCCAGCAGGGAATCCGCGCGGGCGCTGCCAAATATCCGGCAGACATCGCCGGCTGGTCGGGCCTTTCCGCAGACCGCTTTGCGGCCATGACCCTTGATGCTGTTCCGGCGGCAGAAAAGGGCACGTTCGACCGCATCCTGATCATGCGAATGATGCACAACCTGATGCGCTGGAACATCGCCGACCGCGAGGTGAAGGCCATGCGCGACCTGCTCAAGCCCGGCGGCATGGTCGGGATCGAACAGCACCGCGCCAAGCCAGATGCGACGTTTGATTTTACCGACGGGTCAAAGGGATACTTGCGCGAAAAGGACGTTATCGCCTTTATGGAAATGAACGGCTTTGCCTATGCCGGGCGCAGCGCCGCCAATGCAAATCCGCGTGATCCTGCCAACTGGCCTGCCGGGGTCTGGACCTTGCCGCCCACGCTGCGGGGGGCCAGTGATGCCGACAAGGCGCGTCTGCGGGCAATCGGCGAAAGCGACCGTATGACCCTGCTGTTCCGCAAGCGCCCGTGAACGAGGCGCCAAGGGGATCCGTCATGAACAATGCCGCTCTGATACTTGCAGCTCTGGCCCTGTTCGCTGCTCCGCCGGTTGCGGCCAAACCTGGGCCGGCTCAGGTCGCCGATGCCGTGACTGCAATGGCGGACAGCGCCGCAGGCTGGAACAGCGGCGACATGGACCGCTTCATGGCGATCTATTCGCCGTCGGCACAAACCAGCTTTGTGACGGGCAAAGGCTTGCTGCGCGGCAAGCAGGCGATTGCCGATCAGTACCGCAAGGGCTTCAATTTCGCCGATTCCGCTAAGCGCGGCATACTCGGTTTTGAAACACTCGATTTTCGCAGCCTTGGTCCCGATACGGCCCTTTACATCGCCCGCTACACCCTGACCTTTCCCGAAAAGCCGTCAGTCAGCGGGGTGACATCCGTGGTGTTCCGACGCGAGGGCAAGGCGTGGCGGATCATTGCCGATCACAGCAATTGAGATAGTCTGCCCTTTTTTTGCAAGCACTTGCATGCCCCTGCTATTGATGTAACAATATCTCATCAATTAAAGGAGAGCCTTGATGATCCGCCGTTTTGCGCTGTGTGCTGCCTTGCCGCTGGTTGCGCTTTCCGCCTGCGGGCGCGGCGATGATCGGCCCAATCCCCGCGGCGTGGACCGGGACGAGACGCTCCTTTCGCTCTCCGCGATGGGTGAGGCGGAAACGGTGCCCGATCTGGCCACGATCATGATCGGGGTCGAAACCTTCGGTCCCGATGCCAAGGCCGCCAACACCGCCAACAGTAAGAAAGCCGCTGAAATCGTTGCTGCTCTCGCCAAGTTCGGGGTCGGGGACCGCGATGTGCAGACCGCCAACCTTTCGCTGGGCCGGGTCGACTATGGTCCGCGCAAAGGGCAGTTCCAGGCCAGTAACACGCTGACCGTGCGGCTGCGCGACGTGCCCCGCGCGGGCGAGGCGCTGGCGGCCGCCACTGCTGCCGGGGCCAATGTTATCCAGGGGCCGGCGCTGCGCATCGATGATCCCGAAAAGGCCAATCGCGGCGCCTATATCGCGGCCTACAATGCGGCGCGGACCCGTGCCGAGGCCTATGCCGAAGCCGCCGGCATGACCATCAGCCGGGTCCTGACCATCCGCGATGGCGGGCAAATGGGCGGCGGCTATCCCATGCCGATGGAAGCTGCGGCTGATGCGGCAGCCGTCATGGCACCACCGCCAATCGCCGCGCCTGCCCCGCCGCCGCCATCAATCCGGCCCGGCACCACCCGCACCCGGGTGACGGTGCAGGTGGACTTTGCATTGCAGGCCAAATAAGCGCTGGGGCCATGACCCGCACATTGACTGTCGCCGCCCTGCAGCTTCCCCTTGGTTCGAATGACGAGGCGGAAAACATCGCCGCCACAGCAATGCTGGTCGAAGAAGCGGCCAGGCAGGGTGCGCAGGTCATCCTGCCGCCCGAGCTGTTTTCCAGTCCCTATTTCTGCAAGGTGGAGGATGAGGCACTGTTTGCCCTGGCCCGTCCCACCGCCGAGCATCCTTCAGTCGCGGCGATGCAGGCGCTGGCGCAGAGGCACGGCGTTGCCATTCCGACCAGCTTTTTCGAACGCGACGGACATCATTACTACAACACCATGGCGATGATCGGACCGGACGGCGCGATTGGCGGCACTTACCGCAAGAGCCACATCCCCGACGGCCCGGGTTACGAGGAAAAGTACTATTTCCGCCCCGGAAACGATGGCTTCAAGGTGTGGGACGTGATGGGCGCGCGGATTGGTGTCGGCATTTGCTGGGACCAATGGTATCCCGAATGCGCACGGGTGATGGCGCTGATGGGCGCCGAGGTTCTGTTTTTCCCGACCGCTATCGGATCCGAACCCTATGACGCGCAACTTGATACCAGCCGGATGTGGCGCCGCGCCATGCTGGGCCACGCGGTATCCAACTGCATGCCGGTGATCGCCGCCAACCGCACTGGCAGCGAAGATGGCCAGCGCTTTTATGGACACAGCTTTATCGCCGACGAGTGGGGCGATTATCTGGCCGAATACGGGGCGCAAGACAGCGGCTTCCTGATCGCGACGCTCGATCTTGATCGCGCAGCCAGGCACCGCGCTGGCATGGGATTTTTCCGCGATCGCCGTCCGCAGCTATACGGGCGGATCAGTCAGGATATCTGACCATGGTCCAGCGCTATCTCATCGCGCTGGGATCCAACGCGCCGCATCATCGCCATGGGCGGCCGGAGCGCGTTCTGGCGGCGGCATTGGATGCACTTCGCGAACAGGGCCTGGCCGTGACGGCAGCATCGCGAATCGTGCGCTCAGCCCCTGTCGGGCCTTCCCGCCGCCGCTATGCCAATGCTGCAGCCCTGATCGAAACCCGTCTGTCCCCGGACCGGACCCTGAACATGCTAAAAGGTATAGAGGCTCAGTTCGGCCGCCGGTCAGGCGGCCAGCAGTGGACCTCTCGCGTGATCGATCTGGACATCGTGTTGTGGAGTGGGGGCGCCTGGGCTGCGCCGGATCTGGTCGTCCCGCACATGGCTTTTCGGGTCCGGGATTTCGTGTTGACCCCGCTAATCGGTATCGCTGCGCAGTGGCGCGATCCGCTTACCCGCTTAACCGTTCGACAATTGCGCGCTCAGTTGCGCAAAGCCAAGCGCCAGCCTTGACCGCGCCCGCCGCGCCGCTTAGGGCACGGCGCGTGGTCGGGCCCTTAGCTCAGTCGGTAGAGCAACTGACTTTTAATCAGTAGGTCGCTGGTTCGAACCCAGCAGGGCTCACCAC
>NZ_JAHEBV010000054.1 GCF_024642085.1 Novosphingobium sp.
CTCAACCGGCTTGGGCGGGGGCAGGCGGAAATTGTCGGCAACGATCGGCGGCGGCACGGCAGGCGGCAGGAACTTTGCGGCAAGCCCGGTGACCAGCGCATAGCCGGCGATCGCATGCAGCCCCGCAACCAGCGTCAGCGTGCCGAGGCGGCGGTTGGTATCAAGTGTACTGGCATAAGCCATGGCATCCTCCATCAGTTGTCCTACGCGGCCCGCTTGTCTGCGAGTCTGCGTATAATGTAACAACATATCATAACATTGAAGGTGACAAAGCGAAATCTCGCACCCGTTGTTCCGGTCTGCGATCAGCGTCCGCCGGTGACGTAAAGGCATTGCCCCGTGACCCAGCTTGCCGCCGGCGAGGCAAGGTAGACCACGGCAGCGGCGATATCCTGGGGCGTGCCATATCGCGCCAGCGGAATGCCGATCATTGCCAGCAGCTTTTCGCGCTTTTCGGCCGTGTCGGTGCCCATGCAATCGTCAAAGTTTTCGGTCGGCACCGGGCCGGGGGCCACAGCATTGACCCGGATGGCGGGGGCCAGTTCGACCGACAGGGTCGATGTCAGGCTGTTGACCGCCGCCTTGGCCGCACCATAGGGCCCGTTCTTGACCTGCGGGCCATAGGCCGAACGCGACGATATGTTGACGATCGCCCCGCCGCCCGCGCCCATGTGCCGCGCGGCCACGGTGGCGCCCATCCACACCGCTTTGAGGTTGAGCGCGATCTGCGCATCGAACTGGTCATCGTCGGTGCGGGTCAGATAACGCGGGGTGCCATCGGGTATGCCGCCTGCGTTGTTGACCCAGATGGTCAGCGGACCCAGCGTGGCTGCCGCGCCTTCGGCCAGCCGGTCCAGCGCGGCGCGGTCGGTCGCATCGGTGGCCAGCGCCAGCGCCCGGCGCCCGCAGGCCCGGATATCATCCGCCACGCTGTCCAGATCAGCCTGGGTGCGCGCGGCAACGGCGACATCGGCGCCCGCTTCGGCAAGCGCAATGGCAATGGCGCGCCCGATGCCCTTGCCCGCGCCGGTCACCACCGCCACCTGGCCGTCCAGCCGGAATGTATCAAGAATGCCCATCGCGCCGGTCCCTTGCCAAGATGCTGTGCTGCAATGCCGATCCTGCCCCGCCGCCCCGCAGCGCGACACTGACGGATCAATTAGGGGTTAGGCGCGCAAAGCCACTTTCGCGCTGCGGGCATGATCGCTACCTGTTCATGCCGAGACAGGGGAATTACATGCCCGACAGGGAACCGTTCACAGATCTGTACGAAGTGCTGCAGGTAAATCCGCACTGCGATCTCAAGATGATTGAGAATGCGTATCGGCACCTGGCCAAGATATACCATCCCGATCATGAAAAGACTGCGGACGTCGATCGTTTTTCGGCCGTGATCGATGCGTGGAACGTCCTCAAGTTCCCGGAAAAGCGCGCCCGTTATGACGAGATCTACCGCGCCCGCAACGGCCACCCCGAAGCCCCTGCCGAAGAATCAGAGCTGTCCGGCGATGTCGCGCTGGGCGATGCAGCCTTGCAGCGCAACATCCTGATGTACCTGTACAAATCGCGGCGCGAAAACTTTGCCGGGGGCGGAGTGGGGGCCTATACCCTGCAGGATCACTTCCGCTGCAGCGACGACAATTTCGAGTTTCACGTCTGGTATCTGCGTTCCAAAGGCTTTATCGAAGTGACCGAGGCCGGGACCCTGGCGATCACCGTCGGCGGGGTCGATCACGTGATCAGCCTGCACCAGCCCAAAGAGCCCAGCCGCCGGTTGACCGATCAGTCCGGCGCAGCGTGATCGGCCGCGTTGCCGGCATCGCACACCGCCGCGGCCGCCGCCTCGGCATCGAACCAGACCCCCTGTTCAATCGCCAGCGCCTTTTGCCGCAGCACTTCATAACGGTGCGTCAACTTGGTCAGGAACGCCTCGTTCGCCAGGCGTTCGGCCTCGGTCATGCGGTCCTGCTCGGCTTCGTATTCGGCCAGCCACTGCGCGCGTAGCTTGACCAGCACCGGATCGTCCGGCGCCAGCGCCAGCAGATCGGCCGGCCGGGCGCGGCCGCCATAACGATCGGGTCGCCGCTGGCTCAGCATGAAACGCAGATGGGCAAAGTTGTGCTTGCGATAAGTGCCCAGCAGCTTGCCGGCCGAAACGATGGGCAGTTCCTCGCCAACCAGCGCCAGTTCCAGCGCGCAATCCTCCAGCCGGTCCAGCCCGCGCTCTGCCGCCTGTTCCCACGCCGCGGCAAATCCTTCGGCGCCGCGGCGTGCCCGCAGCTTGTACAGCGCTTCCAGGCTCTTGCCGATGGTCCGCGCCGCCTGGCTTACAATCCCGGTCGCGGCCAGCGCAGCGATGAACGCGCGCTGCTTGTCCGGCGTGATCGAATTGCGCCGCGGGCAGGGGTGCAGATAGGGCGCGAAGGCCAGCAGCGGATCGTCATCCTCTGGCACAGGTGCAGGTTCAAAGGCGACCAGTGATGTGGCCTGACGCGGGGTCTTGCGCGTGGAGCGGGGCGGGGGAGACACGGGGGAAGAGCGCCTTTCAGGCCAAGGTGTTGGATTCCCCTGTGGAAGGAAACCTTAGCGCGGGCGGCGGGATGTAGGAAAATGGTTTGTTGGGCGGTGTGGCGAGAAGTTAGACATTCCGGTTAGGCATGGCAGGGCGGAGCGAACTGAAATCTAGCCAAAGAAGCGGTCGCTCGGCAGCTCTGATCGACCGCTTCCATGTTGCCGCGAACGTGCGCTGATCGGCCGACATGGGGTGGAAAGCTGCCGTTTAGGAGAGTTTTTCAACGAAATCGACTCAAGCGAAGCGCAATGCGGCATCACGACGCAAGCGACTGGATCAGAATTTTGCAGTTCTCGTGAAAAACATGAGAGGAAATCCCTCGGGTAATTATTGCTCAACTTTATGAGCGTTTCAATGTTCTGATTAGCGTTACTGGATCGATTTCCATGACCGTGGAGGGAGCATTAAGAACATCCTCATTGCGCAATCCGCTCAGCAAATTTCGTTTCACAATTTCGAGCTGCTCCCACATTTGGGCTTCATCTTTGCCGCGGAAAGCACCTGATGCCGCGAGCGCTGAAACACCGTGGATTGCGGCATAGGCCGCAACTTCAGCGCCAACTCGTGCCCGCTTTGAAATCAGGCCAGAATCGCGCAATTCGTCCAGAATATCGTCCAAGATCGTGAACGGGTTAAGCGGGTCATTCTCGTCTTCAAGCGACCAATCGGCTGATCCAGTGCCGAACTCTCCATACATTAATTGAAACAGGACCGACTGCTCAAGCGCAAACCGGAAGTAAGCGTCTGCACCAGCAGAAAATCGCGCCAGACTTATTGATTGCGCGGAACTGTCCACGCTCGCGACATAGCTACCCATCAGATCGAGCCATTGCTGCCCCAGCAGACTAAAGCCTTCGACGCAGATTGCTTTGAGAAGCGCGCTTTTGTCAGAATAATGACGGTATATCGCGCTTGGTGCGACGCCAAGCTCAGCAGCGGCCCGGCGCAACGAAAATGAATCCACCCCGTGCTCTGCGATCATTCCAATGGCCAAATCCCGCAAAGCGAGAGCGAGATCGCCATGATGGTAGGTGCTTCGTTGAGGGGATCGGAGGTCGGCTGTGGTCATAACGCCTAGCATGCAAAATCATAGAATTCCCGGAAAGACGGGCTGCTCCTGCCATAGAGAGTTTTGCCAAAACTACCAAATGTTACCGATGTTCACATTTCGGTTTCTGTGAAGCAAAGTTCATGTTACCATCGTTCACATCGTAACTCGACTCACTTTAAGGAAACCAACCTATGACTTCACCTGACCGCAGTCTTAGCGCGCCTCGAGCTGCCCCAATTGTGATGCCGTCAGATGCCGGAGACATCGGCCCGCTAGTGCTGGTCACAGGCGCAAGTGGATTTCTGGGGGCGCATTGCGTGCAGCAACTTCTCGAAGCCGGGTACCGTGTACGCGGGACGTTGCGATCGCTGAACGACGAGCAGAAAAATGCCCATGTGCGCGCCTTGGGTGGCGCGAGCGGCGGGGGCCGCCTGGAGCTGGCGCAAGCCGACTTGCTGCATCCGCAAAGCTGGCGCGATGCCGTCGCGGGTTGTGACTATGTACTTCACGTGGCGTCGCCGTTTCCGGCGGCAATTCCGGACGATTCCGATATTGTGATCCGGCCGGCGGTGGACGGGACACTTAATGTTTTGCGGGCCATAGCCAGCGACAAGGGACGCACAGTGAAGCGGGTCGTCTTGACCAGTTCGATTGCCGCACTGTTTGCCGGACGCGACCAGATGCAAAAAGTCTGGGACGAGTATGATTGGGGAACGCTGAACGATCCCGCAAAACCGGTGGATCCCTACCCGGCCAGCAAGTTGATGGCCGAACTGGCGGCGTGGGAGTTTGTTGCGGAACTGCCAATCGAAAGGCGTTTTGAGCTGGCGACCGTTTGTGCAGGCCTGATGTGCGGGCCCTATCTTGGCGGTGTACCAGGCACATCGGCGGAAACGACGATGCGGCTGCTAAAGCGGCAAATGCCGGCCGTGCCCAACATGATTTTTCCGGGCGTTGATGTGCGCGATATCGCGCGGATGCATATTCGGGCCATGACCGCGCCGGATGCGGCAGAGCAGCGGTTTATCGGCGTTGCTTTCGACTTTGCCGCACGTGAAGTGGCAGAGTTGCTCTTCGAAGAGTTCGGTCCGCTCGGGTACCGTGTAACGCGTGCGCCGATGCCGGGCTGGCTATTCAAGATACTTTCTGTGTTTGATAGCAGCCTGCGGGCCATCCAGGTTCATATTGGCCAACGCCCGACATTCGACATTTCGCCCGCCGAACAGAAACTCGGAATGACAAAATGGATCGGGGTAAGGCAAAGCTGCATCGAGCAGGCCTACTCCCTGATCGAAAACGGCGCAGTTCCAGATTTGAGGAAAACCGGAACGCAATCCGTTGCATTTGCTCCGAACGCGTATCCGGCGCAGGCACAAGGCGAGCTGTCATGATCGTCGCAGACCGCATGATGGGCACTCTGCAGGGTGACTTTGTCGTCTTTCTCATCGGAATGCGGATCAACAAACCCCTCAAATTCTACAAATGGTTGCCCGTTGCCGGGGCCATGTCGCGCATGCTTGAAGAATTGTATTCCAAGCCCGAGCTTGGATTTCTTCATCACGAATCGTGGATTTCGAGAACGACCATTCAGGTACAATACTGGCGGTCCATGGACCAGCTTCTCAGCTATGCGAAAAACCGGGATGCAGAGCATCTGCCAGCATGGCACGCATTTAACAAGGCCGTGGGCTTCGACGGCACGGTCGGCATCTGGCACGAAACTTTCGCCGTCACTGCAGGCAACTACGAATGCGTTTACGGCAATATGCCGCCTTTCGGACTAGGTCGAGCAGGCGAGTTGGACGAGGCCCGAGGTCATCGCAAAACCGCGTCGGGTCGCTTGGGAATTAAACTGTAGTGCAACAAGCGCAATTGTGCCCCGTCCATGCGCTGCGAAGACGCTGCCAAATTCTCAAATCTGAAGCGCCAATTTCAGGGCCATTATTGTTCGCCTTGGCCATGAACTAATGCGATTTGCCCACATTGCGGTCATGATCCGCTCTGAAAAAATGCCAGCATTTGTGAAGCAATGGCTGCCACTCCAATGACGGATTTTGGGGCGCAACGGTGTTCTGCGGCTTATGTCCGTTTTGGGGTCGTTAGCCGAACGGCGGCGTTTGGCATTTTCAGCCCCAAGAACGGACGGGCGGCTTCCGGCCCAGTTGCCGCCAAAAATTAGCCCGCAAGCGAACGGCAGCTTTCAACGACAACATCAGTCGCCGGGAATGACAGCAATGTTGGCGTGAGCGCCCCAAGCGGAATTCATTGCCTTGACCGAATCCAACATCGCCCCTAAGGGCCGCGCTTCCAGGGCCAAGGTTAACGACGCCCCGGATTGAGCTGAACATTGCCGGTGCGTCCTGCCTTGCAGGGTAATCCGTCAAAGTAACCCGGTCTTTTCAGTCGGGTGGAGCGTTTCAGTCTCGCGCCGGAACCGGGCAGGGGCCA
>NZ_JAHEBV010000033.1:0-5237 GCF_024642085.1 Novosphingobium sp.
GACCAGAGGGCCACCCTGCAGGCCAGGGAAAACCGCGGAATTGAACTTCTTGGCGAGATCTTCCTCATTGGTCAGGATCACACCCGAGCGCGGACCGCGAAGCGACTTGTGAGTCGTGGTAGTCACCACATGAGCATGAGGAAATGGGGATGGGTGGGCACCGCCCGCGACCAAACCGGAAAAGTGGCTCATATCCACCATCAGCCAAGCGCCGACCTCGTCCGCAATTTCGCGAAACCTCTCGAAATCCCAAACTCGGGAGTAGGCTGTACCACCGGCGATAATTAGTTTTGGCTTGTGTTCACGCGCCAGTCGCTCAACTTGCTCCATGTCCAGCTGTTCGTCATCTTGGCGCACGCCGTAAGGCACCGGATTGAACCACTTGCCGCTCATGTTAACAGGGCTACCGTGTGTCAGATGGCCGCCTGAGTTGAGATCAAGACCCATAAACGTGTCGCCAGGCTGCAGCAGAGCGAAAAACACAGCCTGGTTCATCTGGCTGCCGGAATTGGGCTGAACGTTCGCAAACTGGCAGCCGAACAGCGCCTTGGCTCGTTCAATCGCCAGTGTTTCGACGATGTCGGCATATTCACAGCCGCCGTAATAGCGCTTGCCCGGATATCCCTCGGCATATTTGTTCGTGAACACCGATCCGGTAGCATCAAGCACCGCGCGGCTGGTGATATTTTCAGAGGCGATCAGTTCGATCTTGGTCTGTTGACGGTGCAATTCGCCTTTGACGGCCGCAAAAACCTCGGGGTCTGCGCTGGCCAGTTGCTCGGTAAAGAAACCGGCGCTGCGGATCGCGGGCTTGGCATCAAGAATTGCGTTCACGTGGGCGAACTCCTCAGCAGGAAGGATGGGTCAGTTTTTCAACGCGTGGACCGTGTCGTCCGCCGGCAAACTTGCCAGCAAGAAACGCGTCCAAGCAGGCTTTGGCCATATCATCGCCGGTCAGCCGTGCGCCCATCGCGATAACGTTTGCATCGTTGTGCTCTCGCGCAAGGGTGGCGGAATAGGGATCGCTCACCCGTGCGCAGCGGCATGCCGGGTTGCGATTCACCGCGATCGAAATGCCGATACCCGATCCGCAAAGGGCTACGCCTAAATGCGCAGTGCCGTCAGCCACGACAGAAGCGAGCCTGTAGCCAAAATCCGGATAGTCGACTCGGTCGGCGGTTTCAGGGCCGAGATCGGCTACGTCGTGACCCAGTTCGATCAAATATTCGCGCAAGGTCGCCTTCAGATCGACGGCTGCGTGGTCAGAGGCGATGGCTATGCGCAATGCGGTGATCCGGCTGGAATTAGACTCGGCTCGGCCAATAAACGGGGCGCGAAGCATTGGCCAGCGCTGAACCCTGTCGAAAAGGGAATTATCGGATGAATGACCGGCACGGCACACCTTGCAAGACAGGTAAAAGTGCCCAGACGAGCGGCAAAGCCAAGGTCACGCTCCACGGCGGTAATCCGCCTGCCTCGTCAGTCACGTAACACCTAGGCTGCTAGGCCGATATCTCGATTCTGTAAAGTCGCCGGGCGTAAAACCTGAAAAACCCCGCAAAAGCGGGGTTTTCCTGTATCACTGATCAAGGAAGGAGCGCATCTTCCTCGAGCGGCTCGGATGCTTGAGCTTGCGCAAAGCTTTGGCTTCGATCTGGCGGATACGTTCGCGCGTGACCGAGAACTGCTGACCGACTTCCTCGAGAGTGTGGTCGGTGTTCATGCCGATGCCGAAGCGCATCCGCAGTACGCGTTCTTCGCGCGGGGTCAGGCTGGCCAGGACGCGGGTGACTGTTTCCTTGAGGTTGGCCTGAATCGCAGCATCGACCGGAATGATCGCGTTCTTGTCCTCGATGAAGTCACCCAGATGCGAATCTTCCTCGTCGCCAATCGGCGTTTCGAGTGAAATCGGCTCTTTCGCGATTTTCATCACCTTGCGGACTTTTTCGAGCGGCATCGATAGCCGCTCGGCCATTTCCTCAGGCGTCGGCTCGCGGCCTTGCTCGTGCAGGAACTGGCGGCTGGTGCGGACCAGCTTGTTGATCGTCTCGATCATATGGACCGGTATGCGGATGGTGCGCGCCTGATCGGCGATCGAACGGGTGATCGCCTGGCGTATCCACCAGGTGGCATAGGTGCTGAACTTGTAACCCCGGCGGTATTCGAACTTGTCGACCGCCTTCATCAGGCCAATGTTGCCTTCCTGAATAAGATCAAGGAATTGAAGGCCACGGTTCGTGTATTTTTTTGCAATGGAAATCACGAGACGCAGGTTCGCTTCGACCATTTCCTTCTTGGCAATCCGTGCTTCGCGTTCGCCCTTCTGGACCATGTTGACGATGCGGCGGAACTCACCCAGCGCCATGCCGGTGGCGGCGGCAATATCGGCGATTTCGGCGCGGATGCGTTCAACCGGATCGGCTTCGGTTGCGGCGAAAGCTGCCCATTTCTTGTCCTTGGCCGATTGGGCCTGGAGCCAGCCATCGTCGAGTTCGTGTCCGACATAGCTGTCTAGAAAGTCCTTGCGATTGACTTTGTGGCGTTCGGCCAAGCGCAACATTTGGCCGCCTAGCGCGGTCAAGCGGCGGTTGAAGGCATATAGGTTGTCGACCAGGTATTCGATCTTGGTCGCGTGAAATTGCACGCTTTCCACCTGCGCAGTAAGATCCTCGCGCAGCTGCTGATACTGCCGTTCCTTTGCCGGGGGAAAATCGCCGCCCAGGCTCATCGCATTAAGACGGTCGGCCTGGATCTTTTCGAACTTTCGGAACAGTGAGGTGATCAGCGCGAACTTCTCAAGCGCCTCAGGCTTGAGCTGCGCTTCCATCTGCGCGAGGCTGAGAGTGTTGTCTTCCTCTTCCTCTTCAACCGGACGGCGAGCGCGGCGCTCGATACCGTCTTCGTCCTCGTCCTCGTCAGCCGAGGCTTCTTCCTCGACGTCCTCTTCTTCCTTGTAGGAAGGACCAGCGGTAGCTTCGCTGATTTCGCCGTCGCCCTCTTCCTCACCATCTTCGGTCAGGTTTTCGGGCTGGGGTTCCTTTGACAGCATGGCGTCGAGATCAAGGATCTCGCGAAGCTGCATTTCCTCGTTGTTCAGGGCCTGCGACCACTGAATGATCGCATGGAAAGTGATCGGGCTTTCGCACAAACCCAGGATCATCGTATCGCGCCCGGCTTCGATCCGCTTGGCGATGGCGATTTCGCCTTCGCGGCTGAGCAATTCAACCGCACCCATTTCGCGCAGGTACATCCGCACCGGATCATCGGTGCGCTCGATGATTTCCTTCTTTTTGACCAGGTCGGGCCGTTCAGCCATGCCGTCGGGTTGTTCGTCGACTTCGTCGACTTCCTTCTCTTCGGGATCGACCGCGTCTTCATCGCTTTCAACGATGTTCACGCCCATTTCGCTGATCGCGGACATAATGTCCTCAATCTGCTCGCTAGTCATCTGGTCTTGCGGCAGGGCCTCGTTCAGCTCGTCAACTGTAATCACGCCGCGCCGCTTGGCGCGGGCGATCAGTTTCTTGATCGATGCTTCGTTGAGGTCGATCAGGGGAGCATCGCCGCCCTCCTTCTCGTTGCCGGTGAAATCTTCGTCCATCAGTCCGCCATAATTATCATTTCGGGGCCGCTTCATCAGAAGCGGCGGCGCGCGCGCTGGCCATTTGCCGCAGTCGGGCGTCGAAAGCCAGCTTTCTCTTCAGCAGCCGTTGCTGCTCGGCATAAGCCCCTTCCGAAAGGTCTCGCTCGAACCGCGCCGTAGCCTCCGCCAGCGCCGCGTCAAGAGCTGGCCGTTCAACCAGCAACGCGATCGCTTGGGCAAGGTCTGCCCGGGCCGCTTCCGGCGCCGCGCTGTCGGATAGAAACCCGAACCGAAGCGAGGCGTATTCGTCAGGAGCAGGGGGTGCCATGCCCCGTTGCGCCAATATGGTGAGCAAGCCAGCGCTTTCAAGCGGTTCGACTGCATCGACAGCATCAACCAGTGCGGCAAAGCGCGCGTCGTCCAGCAGCGCGTTGGCCAAAGCATCGGCGTGGCGCGTCAACTCGTCCGGATAGCGCAGCAGACCCGCGAGAATTGCGGCGCTGAGCCCGTCGCGGCCGCCCGCTCCGGTGGCATGGCGCAGGCGCTGCGATTGCTGGGGCGTGCGTTGCCGTTCGGGCGGCGCGGCTCGTCGGCCCGGCGTCCAGGTGCGCTGTTCGCGGCGGGGAAAGGCGAAGGCCGCGAATCGTTCGATCAGATCGCGACGGTAGAGCGCTTGGATGTCGCGATCGGAAATCGTCTCGACATGGGTCATCAGCCGCGCCTTCAGGCCTGCTTTATCCTCTGGCGAGGAAAGCGGGGCGGCATCGCGTTCATGCTCCCAAACAAGATCAAGCAGACTTATCGGCTGGGCCAGGATCGTCTCAAGTGCAGCGACGCCTTCGCGCTTGATCAGATCGTCGGGGTCCATTCCGGCAGGCAGGCGGACGATTTTGAGGCTGTGAGCGGGGCGGAGCAGCGGAAGAGCACGGGCCGCAGCACGCATTGCGGCGCGCTGTCCGGCGGCATCGCCATCAAAGCAGAGGATCGGATTTTCTACCATTCGCCACAGCATCTCGAGCTGCCGCTCGGTCAGAGCCGTGCCCATCGGGGCAACCGCCTCGCCGATCCCGGCGGCGGCAAGAGCGATCACGTCCATCTGGCCTTCAACGACCACGACGCGTCCGCTGGCACGAGACGCTGGGGCAGCGCGGTGCAGGTTGAACAGAGTGCGGCCCTTGTCGAACAGCGGTGTGTCGGGCGAATTGATATACTTGGGTGCATCCTTCTTGTCGGCATCAAGGATCCGTCCGGCAAAGCCGATCACCCGCCCGCGCGCATCGTGGATCGGCATGGTCAGCCGGTCGCGAAAGCGGTCGTAGGGGTCCTTGTCGTCGACCGCGATGCGCAGGCCCGCCTCGATCAGCATGGCCTCATCGAACTGTTTCAGCGCGGCCTTCAAGGCTTGCCGCCCGCCAGGCGCGAAGCCAAAGCCGAACCGCTCCATCGTATGCGGATCGAACCGGCGCGAGGCGAGGTATTCGCGTGCCCTGGCCCCTTCCGGGCTATCAAGCTGCACGCGGTACCAGTCCTGCGCCGCGGATAGCACGTCATGCAGCCCCGCCTGCTGTTCGGCCCGGCGCGCTGCCTGCGGATCGGGTGCCGGAACGTCCAGCCCGGCCTCTGCCGCCAGTTCCTTGACCGCATCCATGAAGGC
>NZ_JAHEBV010000033.1:5337-23100 GCF_024642085.1 Novosphingobium sp.
ACCACCAGCACGTTATCATCGGGCACAAAGCTGGCAGTGCGCAGCTCGATGTCCTTGTCTTTCAATTTGGCGAGGATCAGGCGGACAGCGGAGAGGCGCGGCTTGTCGCCGGCCTTCATCGCGGCAACCTGCGCAGACTTGATCGAGTCGCGAAGCATGTGAGGGATTCCTTGGGTGAAAGCGTATGCGATTGGGGAAAGTCCGACCCTAGCCCAAAGAATCGTGTATTCCTAGGTTGACCGTGGGGTCCAAGGTGTCTAGCCGCCGAGCCTTAGCGACATTGCTGGAACCCACCTATCGGAGCGCCCCTTCATGGCCGACGCCGCCCCCTCGCACGCGCCTCAACCAACAGGCGCGACGGGAGTCCTCGTGCTCGCCGATGGCACCGTGGTGTGGGGCAGGGGATTTGGCGCCCAGGGCAGTGCAGTGGGCGAGGTGTGCTTTAATACCGCGATGACCGGATACCAGGAGGTGATGACTGATCCCTCCTACGCGGCGCAGATCGTCACCTTCACTTTCCCGCACATCGGCAACGTCGGCGTGAACGAGGAAGACCTGGAGGCGAAGGTGGATGGCGCCGTCGGCTGCGTGGTGCGCGAGGATGTGACCGCGCCCAGCAACTTCCGCTCCGAAGGCACCCTTGGCGACTGGCTGGCGAAGAAAGGCAAGATCGGCCTGGCCGGCATCGACACCCGCGCGCTGACCCGCCGCATCCGCCTGGGCGGAGCGCCGAACGCGGTGATTGCGCACAGCGCTGACGGCACGTTGGACATTCCCGCACTGATCAGGCGCGCGCAGGACTGGCCGGGGCTGGAAGGCATGGACCTGGCCCGCGTGGTCAGCCGTGCGGCCAATGAGGACTGGCAGGGCGGCGTTTGGACGCTGGGCAAGGGCTATGCCCGCTCTCCCCACAGCCCGCGTCCGCATGTGGTGGCGATCGATTACGGGGCGAAGGACAACATCTTCCGCAACCTGGTACAGGCCGGGGCGCAGGTGACCGTCGTGCCGGCGCAAACCCCGCTGGACGCGGTGCTGGCGCTGAAGCCCGACGGGGTGTTCCTCTCCAACGGCCCGGGCGATCCGGCGGCGACGGGGATTTATGCCGTGCCGGTGATCCAGGGCCTGCTAGAACGCGACATTCCGCTGTTCGGCATCTGCCTTGGCCACCAGATGCTCGGCCTTGCGGCAGGCGCCAGGACCACCAAGATGCACCAGGGCCACCGCGGCGCGAACCACCCGGTCAAGCGGCTGGAAGACGGCGTGGTCGAGATTACCTCGATGAACCACGGTTTCGCGGTTGATAACGCTGCTTTGCCCGCGGGCGTCGAGGAAACCCATGTGTCGCTGTTCGATGGCTCGAACTGCGGGATTGCGGTGAAGGGCAAGCGCGCGTTCGGGGTGCAGTATCACCCGGAGGCTAGTCCGGGACCGATGGACAGTTTCTATCTGTTTGAGCGGTTTGTGGGGATGTTGGGGTGAGTTTCGAAACTGCCACTAACGAAAGGCTGGCAATCGCGCGGCGATGGGAGGTCACTGCTCGCTGGACGATGTTCGGAGTGATAGTCGGAATGGTGATCACTTGGTTGGCAGGCTATGTCATATTTGTGTTTGCTCTAGTATTCTTCGCAATGCCATCTGCGTCGTTGTTCAATCTGCGCTGTCCTCAATGCGCATGGCTCGTTTACCGGCAACATGGGACTGCAGGTGCTCGCCACTTGAAGGACCAGTTTTCCTCTCCGCTCTTTTCAAAGCAGTTATGGAAACAGCCGAGTGCTTGTTCGAAATGCGGACATTCGTTCCGCCAGAATGAAATTAAGGCGGCCTAATGCCCAAACGCACTGACATCTCCTCGATCCTCGTCATTGGCGCCGGACCGATCATCATCGGCCAGGCCTGCGAGTTTGACTATTCGGGCACCCAGGCGATCAAGGCGCTGAAGGAGGAGGGCTACCGCGTGGTCCTGGTCAACTCCAATCCGGCGACGATCATGACCGATCCCGAGTTTGCCGACGCGACCTATATCGAGCCGATCACGCCCGACGTGGTCGCCAGGATCATCGAGAAGGAACGCCCCGACGCGCTGCTGCCGACGATGGGCGGGCAGACCGCGCTGAACACCGCGCTGGCGCTGTTCAACGACGGGACGCTGGGAAAGTACGGCGTGCAGATGATCGGCGCTGATGCCGACGCGATCGACAAGGCGGAAGACCGCCAGCGCTTCCGCGAGGCGATGGACAAGATCGGCCTTGAAAGCGCGCGCAGCGGCGTGGCGCACAATGTCGACGAGGCCTTTGCCGTGCTCGAACGCACCGGGCTGCCCTCGATCATCCGGCCCAGCTTTACGCTGGGCGGCACCGGCGGCGGCGTGGCCTATAACAGGACCGAGTTCGAGGCGATTGTCCGCTCCGGCCTCGACGCCAGCCCCACCACCGAAGTGCTGATCGAGGAATCGCTGCTGGGGTGGAAAGAGTACGAGATGGAGGTGGTGCGCGATCGCCACGACAACTGCATTATTATCTGCTCGATCGAAAACGTCGATCCGATGGGAGTTCACACCGGGGATTCGATCACTGTTGCCCCGGCGCTGACGCTGACCGACAAGGAATATCAGATCATGCGCTCGGCCAGCATTGCCGTGCTGCGTGAAATCGGGGTGGAAACTGGCGGATCAAATGTGCAGTTCGCGGTTAACCCTGATGACGGCCGCCTGATCGTGATCGAGATGAACCCGCGCGTGTCGCGTTCATCTGCGCTGGCATCCAAGGCGACCGGCTTTCCGATTGCCCGCGTCGCGGCCAAGTTGGCGGTGGGCTATACCCTGGACGAGCTGACCAACGAGATCACCGGGGCTACCCCCGCCAGTTTTGAGCCGAGTATCGACTATGTCGTGACCAAGATCCCGCGCTTTGCCTTTGAAAAGTTCAAGGGTGCGGAACCGCTGCTGTCGACCGCGATGAAATCGGTGGGCGAAGTGATGGCGATTGGTCGCAACTTCAAGGAATCGATGCAGAAGGCCCTGCGCGGGCTGGAAACCGGGCTTGACGGATTCAACCGAGTACTCAGCCTGGAAGGGGCCGGGCGGGACGAGATCACCGCCGCACTGTCGCGCCAGGCGCCGGACCGGCTGCTGCACGTCGGCCAGGCCTTCCGCGAAGGGTTCAGCGTGGATGAGGTTTACGCCATCACCCACTACGACAAGTGGTTCCTGCGCCACATCCACGAGATTATTGCAGAAGAAACCGCGATCATGGAGCAAGGTCTGCCCAACGATGCGGCTGGGTTGCGCCGTTTGAAGGCGATGGGCTTTTCCGACAAGCGGCTGGCAACGCTGGCGGTGCGCGGGATTGGCGTTGCCGGCGGACTGGGGGAAACCAGCGCGCGCCGCTCCGGCCTGCTGCATGACGCATTAAAGGCAATGGCCGGAGCGACTTCCGAAAAAGAAGTGTCCGAGCTTCGCCACAAGCTGGGCGTGGTCCCGGTGTTCAAACGAATCGACAGTTGCGCTGCGGAATTTGAGGCGATTACGCCCTACATGTACTCAACCTATGAGGCGCCCAGCTTTGGTAAGGCCGAAAACGAGGCCATGCCAAGCGACCGGCGCAAGATTGTCATCCTGGGCGGCGGACCCAACCGGATCGGTCAGGGGATCGAGTTTGACTATTGCTGCGTCCACGCTTGCTTCGCCTTGTCCGAAGCGGGCTTTGAAACGATTATGGTCAACTGCAACCCGGAAACGGTGTCAACCGACTATGACACTTCCGACAGGCTCTATTTCGAGCCGCTGACCGGCGAGGACGTGCTCGAAATCCTGCGGGTCGAACAGTCCAGGGGCGAACTCGTGGGCGTGATCGTACAGTTCGGCGGGCAGACTCCGCTAAAACTGGCGCAGGCGCTGGAAGATGCGGGTATCCCGATCCTAGGTACCTCGCCCGACGCAATCGACCTCGCCGAAGACCGCGAACGCTTTGCCAAGCTGGTTAGCGATCTTGGTTTGCGCCAGCCCGAAAACGGCATTGCCCGCAGCCGGGACGAGGCAGTCGCGGTGGCCAACCGGATCGGTTATCCGGTGCTGATGCGCCCCAGTTACGTGCTAGGCGGGCGGGCGATGGAAATCGTCGACAGTGAAGCCCAGCTTGATGATTACATCGCCACCGCGGTTCAGGTCAGCGGCGATAGCCCGGTACTTATCGACCAGTACCTGCGCGATGCGATCGAGTGCGACGTTGATGCGCTGTGCGATGGCGATCAGGTAGTCGTCGCCGGAGTGATGCAGCACATCGAGGAAGCCGGGATCCATTCGGGCGACAGCGCCTGCACCCTGCCGCCCTACAGTCTTCCGGCCGAAATTATTGACGAAATGGAGCGGCAGGCCGAACTGCTGGCCAAGGGACTGGGGGTGATCGGGCTGATGAATATCCAGTTCGCGGTCAAGGGTGAGGACGTTTACCTGATCGAGGTCAACCCTCGCGCAAGCCGCACAGTGCCCTTCGTGGCCAAGGCGATCGGCCAGCCGGTCGCCAAAATCGCAGCGCGGGTCATGGCGGGTGAAAAACTGGCCGATTTTCCGCCGTTCAAGCGCGATTTGCCCTACATGGCGGTCAAGGAGGCGGTGTTTCCTTTCGCGCGTTTTCCGGGGGTTGATCCAGTGCTTTCGCCCGAAATGAAATCTACTGGTGAGGTGATGGGCATCGACGCGACTTTTGCCCAGGCTTTTGCCAAGGCGCAACTGGGCGCAGGGATGCGATTGCCGACCGGCGGTGTGGTCTTTGTCTCGGTCAAAGACAGCGACAAGCCCGTGATCCTTCCCGCTGCGCGCAGCCTGGTAGAACAAGGCTTCTCGCTGATCGCCACGGGCGGCACGGCAACCTACCTGGCTGATGCTGGTATTCCGGTCGAACGGGTCAACAAGGTGGCCGAAGGGCGCCCGCATATCGTCGACAAGATCATCGACGGCGAAGTGGCCTTGATCATCAACACCACGGAAGGCTGGCAAAGCCTGAAAGATTCACAATCGATCCGCGGTTCAGCACTTACCGGAAAGGTTCCGTACTTCACCACGGCGGCGGCATCTTTGGCTGCGGTTGAAGCAATCGCAGCAGTGTCGGGTGCGAACCTTGAAGTAAAGTCGCTGCAAGCCTATTATAGCTGAAACGAACGCGCCTTCCCGACAGCTGCGATAGGCCATTTCCTTTACCAAAGGCGGTAAGGGGCAGTGGCTTAGTCACTCTGCGGATGGCGACACAGAAGGAAGAACAGGGAAATGGCAAGCGTCGAAAAGCTGCCGATGCTGGCGGAAGGCTATGAACGGCTAATCGCCGAGCTGAAAGCGTTTCGCGAAGAACGGCCGAAGATTGTTGACGCTATCGAAGAGGCGCGCGCCCACGGTGACCTGTCAGAAAACGCCGAATATCATGCTGCCAAGGAACGCCAGGGCCAGGTCGAAATGTCGATCGCGGATCTGGAGGACAAGGTCAGCCGCGCCCAGTTGATCGACCCAACCACCCTGTCTGGCGACCGCATCATCTTTGGCGCGACCGTGTCCTTGCTGGACGATGATGACAAGCCAGCGCGTTATCAGATCGTCGGACCTTATGAGGCCGACGCCAAAATCGGCCGGATCAGCTATAATTCGCCGTTGGGCAAGGCCCTAATCGGGCGCCGGGTCGATGACGAGATTGAGGTAACGGTGCCATCTGGCGACCGGTTCTACGTCGTTCAGAAGATTGAATTTATCTGATACGAGAAGGCTCCGGTAAACCGGGGCCTTTTGGTATCAGCGCTTTAACATGTCGGGCTGCAGCAACCGGTGCAAATGCACCACGACATATTTCATTTCGGCATCGTCGACCGTACGCTGCGCTGCAGATCGCCACGCTTCTTCGGCGCTGGCATAATCGGGATAGACCCCGACCACGTCCAGCGCATCGAGATCAACGAATTCCAGATGCTGCGGATCGCGAACGCGTCCGCCCATGACGAGATGAAGTTTCTGATCGCTCATCGCTTACCTTGGGGGAGGGGTGGTGACACCGGCCCCATAGCGATTCGTGCATTTTACGCAAGGGCAGGCGCGGTCAGTCTCCCTGGCGCGCCTTGGTGACGAGCCGCACCGCTTCGCGTGCTGCTGTGGACGCAGCGGTGCGGGCGCGGCTGCCGGCAGAACTGGCAATTCGTTTGACCGTTCGGCGGGCGGGAACAGTGGCTCGGGCCAATTTTTCTGCGCCGTCCTGCTCCAGCTCTGTTACTGCGGTGCGGGCGTGCTGACTGAGCGTCAAGGCGACCTCGGCGGCGGTCGACGCAAGCGCAATCGCCGTCCTGCCAAAACGGCTGCCCTTTCGCTTGGGAACAAGCGCGCCAGCGAGCAGGCCAAGGCCCAGTCCTATTCCAACTGCCAACACGGGATATTCAGCGGCAAGAGAGCGATAGTTTTCGGGCGGGTATGCGTCGGGCAAGTTTGGCAATCTGTGGGGCTGGATCGATCCATCCTGGCTATCGCGCTTGAGGCGTGCTTGTGATGCGGCAACCTTGGCCTTTATCCGCTCTCGCTTGGTTTCGGTCTGGTCCACGGAATGCATCACTCCTGTTCGAAAACTGCCTCATGCTCACCTGCGATGCCATAGTCTGCATGAACATCGGCTTGCCGATTGCGCGCAAAGGGTGCGGCTAACCAACGTAGTGCTGGCGTGCGCAAGAACCACAATGCCGTGATGCCAAAGATTGCACCGATGACTGCCTTGTTGTCTGCGGCAATCTCAATTCCTGCGGCGAGTGTTTCGGTCGTTTCGTTCTTAGCCTTGTCGATCATGCGTTTGGAAATACTGCGCGCTGCCAGATCCTGCTTTATGCGTGTTACGCCAGCCTTTACGTTCGCCCTTGCCTCGCGGCGAATAGCCCGGTCATCGGCAAGGTGACGCTCGGCTTCGGTCACGGCGTATCGTCCTTTTCGGACAGCAGCTGCGCAGTATTTTTCCAGCGACGCGACGCAATCTGCGCACTGAAGGCTGCAAGAATACCAAGACTGGTGACCATGATTGCCGTTGACGCCCAAGGCCCGACCACGCCGGCCAAACCAATCAGCACACCCAATACGATCGCCATGAGCAAGAAGAATACCAGCGCAGCCGCCAGCGCCCCCCAAGCGATAACACCCTTTGCACCGGCACCGGCAACTGATGCCCGGCTCTTCTGGTAAGCCACTTCGGCTTCCACCAGAGTGCGCCCGTCTTCCACCAGGACGCGAACGTCCTCTATCAGCGATCGCTGTGAAGCGAGTTTGGTGGATTCTGTCACATCTTGGGTTTGGTCATCGGCCATTGCGACTGACAAAGCCTGTCCGGCGCGTCAGGTCAATCGCTGGACGCGCTGCCCTTGAAAACTCGTGACAGGACAAATCCGGCAAAGGCCGCAATACCGATGGCGAGACCCGGGCTTTTGCGGACGAATTCCTTTGCGTCATCACCCAGTTCGCCAAGGTCCTTAGATTCAATCTTGGCGGCGGTTTCCTGCATGGTGCGCGCTGCGGTGCGGGCGTAATCGCCATAGCGAGTACCCAACTTGTCGTCGATCGTGCCGGCGTTATCAGCAACGATCTTTCCCAAGCTCGCGATCGCGTCGCTCGTCTTGGCTTTGCCGTCCTTGGCCAGATCGCCCGCCCGGACCTTAGCCTGACCCGCCATGTCTTTGGCTTCTACAACCCAGTCGCTACTGCGTGCAGCAAGCTGTTCTTTGTATTCGCCGGCCTTGACCTGGGCTTCCTTGCCCAAAGCCTGGGCACCGGCACGAGCTTCCTCGATCGCTTTGGTGAACTTTGCCTTCGCTTCGGTTGTACCTGCGGACGCCTTTTTCACGGCAGGTGCCTTGGCTCTAGCCGGCTTTGCCGCTGGCGTCTTGGCAGGGGCCTTCTTCGCGGATGACGCCGACTTCGGGGTCTTGGCGCTGGAAGTGGTAGGAGACTTTGATGCCATCGTCGTTGACCTTTCTCTGCCCGCGAAGTGGGGCCGCATTAAATGTGGTAACGCTCCGCTACGTATGCAAGTTCCCATTGTGCGCCATTGCACCTTGCCTGCCTAGGTCGCGCTGCTACAGCGCAGTCCATCTGACGCATTTCCGCCGCAAAAGCATGAGGCCTGCCATGACCGCGATCATTGACATACACGCCCGCGAGATTCTCGACAGCCGAGGCAACCCGACAGTCGAAGTCGATGTTCTGTTGGACGACGGAAGCTTTGGCCGGGCGGCCGTGCCTTCGGGCGCATCGACTGGCGCCTATGAGGCGGTGGAACTTCGTGATGGCGACCAGGCCCGCTATCTCGGCAAGGGAGTCCTTAAGGCAGTCGAGGCCGTGAACAACGAAATCCGCGACGAACTTATTGGACTTGATGCTGAGGATCAGCGCGATGTTGACGCCACGATGATCGCGCTGGACGGAACCGAGAACAAGAGCCGGCTGGGTGCCAATGCAATTCTGGGTACATCGCTTGCAGTCGTCAAGGCAGCGGCGAATGCGCGAGGACTTCCGCTTTACGCTTATGTCGGCGGTGTTTCGGCCCACATCTTGCCAGTCCCAATGATGAATATCATCAACGGCGGCGAGCATGCCGACAATCCAATCGATTTTCAGGAATTCATGATCATGCCAGTCGGCGCGGATAGCCTGGCCGAAGCGGTGCGTTGGGGCTCGGAAATATTCCACACGCTCAAGAAAGGGCTTCACGAAAAGGGGCTGGCAACCGCAGTCGGCGATGAGGGCGGCTTTGCTCCGAATTTGTCGAGCACGCGCGCAGCGCTGGATTTCATCATGGAATCAATAGGCAAGGCGGGCTTCCAGGCAGGTAGTGAAATCCAGCTGGCGCTGGATTGCGCCGCGACCGAGTTCTTCAAGAACGGCAAATACGAAATCAGCGGTGAAGGCCTGTCGTTAAGCCCGGCACAGATGGCGGAATATCTTGCCGATCTGACGAAAGCCTACCCGATTGTATCAATTGAAGACGGGATGAGCGAAGACGATTTCGAAGGCTGGAAGGCAATCACCGACATGGTCGGCAAATCAGTCCAGCTGGTTGGTGACGATCTGTTTGTAACAAATCCCAAGCGTCTCAGGATGGGCATCGACAAGGGCCTTGCCAATTCGTTGCTGGTGAAAGTCAATCAGATCGGATCGCTTTCAGAAACTCTGGATGCGGTCAGCATTGCTAATCGTGCCGGATATACCGCTGTGATGTCGCACCGTTCAGGTGAAACCGAAGATGCGACGATTGCCGATCTGGCGGTCGCGACCAACTGCGGCCAGATAAAGACTGGCTCGCTCGCCCGCTCAGATCGGCTTGCCAAATACAATCAGTTGATCCGTATTGAGGAGGAGCTGGGCGATGCGGCAGTTTACGCAGGAGCAGCCGCTTTCGGGCGCCGCGCCTGAAACCATCGTCTAACGGCCCAAGGTTTCCGACCAACGGGAATTGTCAATCCGGTGACACCGCGCCTACTACTGTGGCCAATTGGGGGTTTGCCGGGGTGCTGTCGTGCGCCCGTCGTGCGGAGGACTTGAATGACGATGCGTAAAACGAAATTGATCGCAGCCATGATGCTGGGTGTGGCTACGGCAACACTTGGTCCGGTAGCCTGCAAAGCGCCGGAAACGGCCCAGTCCGCCGCAGGTGCCAGCCTGGGCATCGACCCGGCGATGATGGACAAGGGCGTCAAGCCTGGTGACGATTTTTATGGTTTCGCCAACGGTGGCTGGCAAAAGAACACCGATATCCCGGCTGACCGTTCCAGCATCGGCGGCTTCTTCATAGCTAGCGAAACTACCGACAATCAGCTTGGCAAGTTGATGGCGAAGATTTCCAAATCGACATCTGCTGCCGATACCGATGAAGGCCGCATCCGCGATTTTTATAACGCTTACATGGACAGCGCCAAGATAGATGCTGCTGGAATGGCTCCGATCAAGCCGGATCTCGACAGGATAGCCGCGATTGGTGACATCAAATCACTGTCCACAGCAATCGGCGCGTCAATACGGGCTGATGTCGATCCGCTCAACGCCACCAACTTCCAGACCGAAAACCTGTTTGGCGTGTTCGTGACCCAAGCCTTGGCTGGCGGGCAAGTCATGCCATATATTCTGCAGGGCGGCCTGGGCATGCCCGAGCGCGAATACTACCTGTCGGCCGAGCCGAAAATGGTCGAGCTTCGGACTAAGTATCAGGCTTATATCGCACAGTTGCTGACTGAAGCCGGCGTTCCCGAGGCGGACGCAAAGGCAAAACGCATCTTTGATCTGGAAATGAAGATTGCCCAGGCGCACGCAACACGCGAGGAAAGCGAAAACTTTCAAAGCAGCGCCACTGAATGGAGCCGGGCAGACTTTGCCAGCAAGGCCCCCGGCATCGATTGGGAAGCGCTTTTCGGTGCCGCGCAGCTAGGCACTCAACAAAAGTTTGCAGCTTATCATGCCCAGGCCATTTCGCGTCTGTCTGCGCTTGTGGCCTCCGAACCGCTGGATGCCTGGAAAGACTGGCTGACCTTCCATCAGATCAACCAGTACACGTTCGTACTGCCGAGCAAACTTGATGATGCGCACTTTGCGTTTTACGGAGCAGCGCTGCAGGGCGTGAAAGAACAACGCCCCCGCGATAAGCGAGCGCTCGCTCTGGTTAACAAGTACCTAGGTGATGCGCTGGGCAAGGTTTATGTCGAAGAGTACTTTCCTGCGTCGGCAAAATCCGAAGTCGAAGGTATGGTCGGCAACATCAAGAACGCCTTTGCCAAGCGGGTTGAGGCATTGGACTGGTTGGCTCCGGATACCCGAAAAGAAGCCTTGCAGAAGGTCAAGACGATCGAGGTGGCTGTGGGCTATCCCGACACTTGGCGGGATTACGGCGCTCTGAAACTTGAATCAGGCAATGCCTATGGCGATGTGCAGGCAGCATCAAAGGTCACTTACGCTCAGCAGCTTGCCAAGATCGGCAAGCCCCTCGACAAGCGCGAATGGTGGATGAACGCGCAGCTGGTTAACGCAGTAAACTTGCCGGTACAGAATGCGTTGAACTTTCCTGCCGCCATCCTGCAACGCCCATTCTTCGATCCAAAGGCGGATCCGGCCTACAATTACGGCGCGATTGGCGCAGTGATCGGCCATGAGATCAGCCACAGCTTCGACAACAATGGCGCAGCCTTCGATAGCACTGGCAAAATGCGTAACTGGTGGACCCCGGCCGACCTGGCCAAGTTCAACGAGGCAGGAACGGCTCTGGCCGCGCAGTTTAACGCTTATGAGCCGTTTCCAGGCGTCCATGTTAACGGCAAACTGACGCTGGGCGAAAACATCGCCGATGTCGCGGGATTGTCAGCAGCTTACGACGCCTACCGCGCCTCATTGGGCGGCAAGGAAGCGCCGGTGATTGACGGTTACACCGGAGATCAGCGCTTCTTCATTGCCTATGCCCAGGCATGGGCGACTAAGATGCGGGACGAGGCACTGCGTGGGCGGATTGCCACCGATGGCCATGCGCCGGGAATGTATCGCGCGCTGACCGTTCGCAATCTGGATGCTTGGTACAAAGCCTTTGACGTCAAGGAAGGGGACAAGCTTTACCTGCCTCCCGACAAGCGCGTTAAAGTCTGGTAGTTGCCAGCGCCCACCCTCTCGTTTAATCGTTCGTTTAAACGAGAGGGTGTCTGAGGCATGGCGGATTTTCCCGCACAGCCGGAAAACGTTACGGCCGCATGGCTGGACCGATGCCTGCGCGATGCTGGAATAATAAGCGATCAACGTGTTACCGGCTTGACGTGGGAGGCGATTGGAACGGGTCAGGTCGGGGATAGCGTGCGCTTTCATCTGATCTACGACCGAGCCGGCAGCGGCCCGCAAACATTGGCGGGCAAGTTTCCGGCTGCTGACGCGACGAGCCGGGGCACTGCTGCCGCTTTTGGCCTTTATGCCAAGGAAGTCGGCTTCTACCGTGAGATCAGTCAGCAACTCGACGTGCGCGTTCCCCGCGCGTTCGCAGCAGAAATTGGCGACGACGGCATTAAGTTCGTCCTGCTGTTTGAAGACCTGGGTCCGGCACGCGGCGGCAACCAGCTGGATAGCTGCGTCGTTGACGATGCCAGGGCAGCAATTGTTCAGGCCGCCGCGCTTCACGCACCTTCGTGGGGCAATGCGCAAATCCTCCAATGTCCATGGCTGCAGCCTCCACCCCATGTGGCAGATCAGATCCAGGCGCTCTATCCGCATGCTCAAACCCTGTTCAGCGAGCGCTATTCAAAAACACTCGAGCCTGAATACATGGCGATCTGCGAAGGATTGGCCGAAGATGTGGCCCGCGGCCTGGGCCGCAACCGGCCCCATCAATGCCTGATCCATGGCGATTTCCGGCTCGACAATATGCTGTTCGATATTCAGGGCGGGTCGGAACCGATTGCAGTTCTCGACTGGCAGACCACGGCTTTGGGACGGCCCCTTACCGACATCGGCTACTTCCTGGGTTGCGGTATTGGCCGCGAATTGCGCCGCGCACATGAAGCGGAATTGCTTGCGCTCTATTGCGCCGAAATGACGACACGAGGCGTGGCAATGGAGCCAGGCCAAATATGGGACGATTACTGCATCGGTGCGCTACACGGCGTCTCGACCGCCGTGTTCAGCGCGGCTTATGTCGAGCGCACACCGCGCGGCGATGCCAATTTTCTCTCCATGGCCCGTGGGGCCTGCGACCTGGCGATGGAACACGATTCGCTCGGCGTTCAACGAAAGGCCGGCTGATCATGGTTTTGACCAAGGGCGACGATTATCCGCTGCATCAGACGCCCGAACCGATCGCCTACGCCGGAACCGACCGCAATTTCTACGATCGGTATTTTTTTAATGGATACGCCCCCGATGGATCGGATTTCTTTGCCGTCGCGCTGGGTATATATCCGCACCTTAACGTAGCCGATGCGCATTTTTCCACGATCCGCGAAGGGGTCCAGCACTGCCTCCATGCCAGCCGCGAACTGGGCATGGAACGAATGGATATGGAAGTAGGGCCGATCCGTATCGAAGTAATCGAACCGCTGCACAAGCTGCGTATTGTCGTTGATGGTGAAGGTTTCAAGGCTGATCTGACGTTCACCGGCCGGGCGTTTCCAATCGAAGAACCGCGCTTCATCCACCGCATCGGCCCACGCACGTTCATGGATTATACCCGGATGACCCAGAACGGCCATTACTGGGGCTGGATCGAAGTGGACGGAGAACGGCGCGAGGTGGCTGCAGGCACTGTCGGCACTCGTGATCGCAGCTGGGGCGTAAGGCCCGTGGGCTCGCGCGATGAGCAGCCGCACGGGGAAGGCGTGATGCCCGGATTCTTCTGGCAGTGGACTCCGCTCAACTTTGCGGATCGCAGCGTGTTTTTCCATGTCAACGCTGACGCCAGCGGCCATCAATGGAATACCCGCGCCGTAATTGCGCAGGACGGAAGTGGATCTGGCCAGCTATTTGAATCACAGGGCACCATGGCGGCGACGTTGCAGGATGGAACCCGCTGGCCCCAAGGTGGGAGCCTGACCATAGCAGGTCCGGACGGCCCGGAAACGTTGACGTTCACGCCAGTCGGCCGATTCCAGATGCGAGGGATCGGCTATACTTCACCCAAATGGAACCACGGGCTCTATCACGGCAAACTGGCGGTCGAGCGTGAAGACTTCGGTTTGGGCCAATGTGACCCGCAGAGCATGGACAACTTCCATGTCCAGCTTGCGTGCAAAGTCAGCAGCGACCGTCACGGCGAAGGGTTTGGCGTTTTCGAACAGTTGATCATCGGACCGTATGGGCCGCTCGGCCTGAACGGTTTCATGGACCTTGGGTGACGGTTAATTCGCCAGAATCAATACGGCGGCGCCAATCGCGATCGTCAACGCACCGGCCAACCGCGCCTTTCCGACGCGCTCTTTGAGTATGACAACGGCGATGGCTATCCCGAACACGATTGACGTCTCCCGCAAGGCGGCCAGACGCGGCACATCGCCAAGGCGATAGGCCCACAGCGCCAGGCCATAGGTGGCAATCGACAAGGCTCCGGCAATAAGCCCAGGGCGCCACTGTCGCCGCGCTTCGGTCACGAACCGCGGGCCGCGCCACAAAGCGAAAAGCGCGCCTACTCCAAAACCCAAAAGCAGAAACACCCAGACAATATAACTCAGCGCGCAAGGTGCTGCCCGGACGCCCTTGGCATCAATCACGGTGTAGGCTGCAATCGTCGCACCGGTCAGCAGCGCCCAGGCCAGCGCCCGGCGATCCGGTGCGTTCCACCATGCGACCAGCAATGTACCCAGGGTGACAAGAGCAATACCAAGCGCCGTTGTTATGGTGATCGGATCGCCCAGCCACACAACCGATACCAGAGCGGCCACAACCGGCGCCGTGCCGCGCATGACCGGATAAACGGCGCTCATGTCCGCGCCTTCAAAGGCTTTGATCACTGCCACCAGGTACAACAGATGAACCGCGAACGATGCGAGCAGCCAGCCGGCAGCCGCTACAGGGAATGGCACCACGAAGGCCAATGGGAGTACGAACAGCGCGCTTGATCCGTCTATCAGGGCGCGGCTCGACATCTTGTCACCGCCAGATTTTAGGATCGCGTTGACCATCGCATGCGCCGCGCCCGATGCCAGCATCAGCAGCGCTGCGGTCTGCACCATGGGAAATTGTCAGGCGAACTTTTCGCGCAAGGCGAGCAAGGCCATCGCTGCTTTCGCTGCCTCTCCGCCCTTGTCCTTTTGTGCAGGATCGGCGCGGACGAGAGCTTGTTCCTCGTTCTCTACAGTCAGGATGCCATTGCCAATTGCCATGCCGTCCATCGTCAAGGCCATGATACCGCGCGCGCTCTCGCCCGCGACGATCTCGAAATGATAGGTCTCGCCCCTGATCACGACACCGATCGCAACATAGCCGTCAAAGCGTTGCGCTTCTTCGGCCAATGCTATTGCGCCTGGAATCTCCAGCGCGCCGGGTACGGTCAGCACCTCGACCTTGTGGCCAGCTGCCTTCAATGCCTGGCGGGCACCATCGATCAGCATGTCGTTGAGGTGATCGTAGAATCGCGCTTCGACGATAAGGAAATCAGCCATGGGTCAAGCCTCCGGTATGGGGCGTTCGCCCACGATGTTGAGGCCATAGCCTTCGATAGCAACGACGTTGCGGTGGGAACTGCTGAGCAGGATCATGTCGTGAACGCCCATGTCGGCCAGGATTTGCGCCCCGATGCCATAGGCGCGCAGGTCCATGTCTGCAGCGGGTGCCTCTTCGCCTGAACTGCCTTCGCGCGGAAGGATCAGCAAGACAATCATGCCGCTGCCGTGACGTCCAATTTCAGCCATCGCGCGTTGCAGGATGCGTTTGCGGGGGCCGGGCTGGCCCAGCATGTCATCCAGGATCGAGATCGTGTGCACCCGGGCCAGGGTCGCATCGCCTGCTGCGACGGCACCTTTTTGCAGCACGAAGCTGTCGGTTCCATCGACCTTGTTGCGGAAGGTGATCAGCTTCCAGTCGCCGCCGTAGTCCGAGGTGAAGGGCACTTCGGCCACGCGTTCAACCAGGTGGTCATTCTTGCGGCGGTATTCGATCAGGTCGCGGATCGTGCCCATCTTCAGACCATGGCGACGCGCGAAAGGAACGAGGTCGTTCATCCGTGCCATCGTGCCGTCTTCGTTCATAATCTCACAGATTACGCCCGATGGGTTGAGCCCGGCCAGCCGCGCAATGTCTACAGATGCTTCGGTATGGCCGGCCCGAACCAGCACCCCGCCGTCGCGTGCGATCAGCGGGAAGACGTGGCCCGGCGTAACGATATCCTGCCGTCCCTTGCTTGCATCTATCGCCACCGCAACGGTACGGGCTCGATCGCCGGCAGAGATACCGGTGGTGACGCCTTCGCGCGCCTCAATTGAAACGGTGAACGCCGTTTCGTGGCGCGTGCCGTTATTGCGGCTCATCAGTTCAAGGCCAAGATGCTCGATGCGGTCACGGGTAAGGGTCAGGCAGATCAGCCCGCGGCCGTGCATGGCCATGAAGTTGATTGCGTCGGGCGTCGCCATCTGTCCGGGGATGACAAGATCGCCCTCGTTCTCGCGGTCTTCATCATCGACCAGGATGAACATGCGGCCATTGCGCGCTTCCTCGATGATCTCTTCGATTGGAACCAGCACCGGACTTTCATCGCTGTCCCACAGGAACGCTTCCAGCTTGCGCAGAGTTTCGGTGGTGGGGTTCCAGACGTCCTCCGTGCAATCGCGCAAGGTGTTTGCGTGGAGCCCGGCTGCCCGGGCCAGGCCGGCGCGGGACATTCCGCCATCAGTCACAAGGCGGCGGACGCGATCAATAATGTTCGTGGACATTTTTGGCGCCTATCACATTAAAATGTGACCTTCAAGCGCACTCACATTCTATTGATCAATCGCCTTTGAATACGGGTGCGCGCTTGGCAAGGAACGCGTCGACCGCTTCTTCGTGATCGCCGGTCGCATGTGCGACAGCCTGCATCGCGGCCGACATTTCCAGCACGGTTGCCAGATCCGAACGGCGTGCCTCCCAAAGCAGGCGCTTTGTCATCCGCACGGCAAACGGGGGATTGGCTGCGATCTTGTCCGCCAAGGTCTGCGCGGCGATCAGCAACTCTGCATCGGGCACAACCTTTGAGACCAGTCCGCAGGCCAAGGCCTCGTGCGCGTCAATGATGTCCCCTGTCAGAGACATTTCTGCGGCTTTGGCAAAGCCGATCACCCGCTGAAGCAGCCACGCCCCGCCATCACCCGGAATTATTCCCAGCTTGACGAAGCTTTCGGCGAATCTGGCGCTTTCTCCGGCAATGCGCACGTCGCACATGCAGGTCAGGTCAAGTCCGGCGCCTATTGCCGGTCCGTTGACCGCTGCGATTACCGGCACTTCCAGCGCTGCGAACGCCAACGGAAGCTGCTGGATGCCGCGTTTGTAATTGCCGCGGGTACGCGCGGGTAGTCCACCATTGAGACCGCCGGCGTTGGGCTTCATCGCATTGATGTTGCCGCCCGAACTGAAAGCCTTGCCCGCCCCGGTAAGGATGGCGACCCTGACGGTGGGGTCAGCCTCCATCCGGTCCAAAGCGCCCAGCAGGCCGTCAATTACGTCCGGCTCGGAAATGGGGTTGCGCAGTTCCGGGCGATTAATCGTCAGGGTAACGACGCCATTGGCGGCAGCTGCGTAAAGGACTGCATCTTCCATCGTCTAATTCCTTTTGCTGGCCGCTGCGATAGCAAGTCGATCTGCCTAGCGCCTATAAAGTTCGCAGCGCCCTGTCGCCTGCAAAGTTCAACCGGCCAAGCGCTGGATGAACCAGAAGCTGGCAATTGTACCGATCCCATAAGTGGCGGTAAGCGTTGCAGGACGCAGCATCGACGGCGCGGCGCGGCGCAGCAGTGCCATAATGGCTAGCACGCCTGCAACGATCGCCAGCTGGCCCAGTTCGACCCCCAGATTGAACGCGAGCAGCGCGGTTGGCAGATCATTTTCAGGAAGGCCGATCGCCCTGAGCGCGCCTGCAAAGCCGAATCCGTGGATTAGGCCGAATGCAAAGGCGGCCAGCCAGGGCGCGCGTTGCGAAAGCCGGGGCCGGGATGGTTTTTGCTTGGCGATCTCTACAGCCAGGAACACGATTGACAGTGCGATCAGTGCCTCGACCGGGGCTTGGGCCAGCCCGAACAGACCCAGGCTGGTCCCCGCAAGCGTTATGGAATGCGCCA
>NZ_JAHEBV010000055.1 GCF_024642085.1 Novosphingobium sp.
CGTGGGCCAATTGATCCCGGCAAACCCGGCATCGAAGCGAGCCGCGAGATAGCGGCGACCCAGCGCGAGATCGTCGGCTTCCGACAGGCCCCGGCGGGCATCGCGGCCAAACTGGCCCGCGACTGTTTCGAGCCAGCTGCGGGCCTTGGCCTGGAAGGCATCATAATCGCTCATGCCGCAACTCCCGTCAGGCGTTCGGCCAGCAGGTCTTCCCAGAACAGCATGTTGCCCTGTTCGATCGCAAGCGCGCGGGTGCGGCGGATATGGAGATGGATCCCAGCCTCCCAGGTTACCCCGATCCCGCCGTGGACCTGCACACAGTCGCGCGCGCAGGTGTCATAGGCCTCGGTAGCGGAAAGTCGGGTATCGGCGGCGGCAATCAGAAAATCATCTTGCCCTTCACGCGCGCCGGCGTGAATGCAGTTGGCGCGGGCAATCTCGATCAAGCCATACATCTCGGCAATGCGGTGCTTGACCGACTGGAAGGCACCGATCGGCTGGCCAAAGGCCTTGCGCGTCAGGGCGTAGTCACGCGCTGTATAAAGCAGCGCCTCAGCCCCGCCGACTTGCTCGTGCGCGGTCACCACGGCCATTCTGGCGAGCACATCGAGAGCCAAGGCACGTGCAGCATCGCCGCGCGCCAGCAGCTTCGCCGGGCTGTCCGAGAAGGTCAGATCGGCGTAAAGTCGGCTGTTGTCGAAACTATCGACCACCCTGCGTGTTGCATCAGCCAATTCGCACAGGACGAGGACTGGCTCGCGGCCAGCATTCGCCCAGACGACTGCAACGTCGGCCTTAAATCCGCCCGGCACTGCAGGCTTGGAGCCAGTCAACTTACCGTCCGCAAAGGCAACCATGGGGCGCGACGGCAGCGGCGAACTGGCTTCGCCAAAGGCAGCAACCGCCAAAGCATAGCCGTTGGCCAGACGCGGCAGCCACTCGGCGGCTAAAGCAGCATCGCCGCCGTCAATCAAAGCGCGAGCCGCGCCATAACCCGTGGTGAGGAACGGCGCACCCGCGGTGGCAGCTCCGACAGCCTGAGCAACCAGACCCAATTCGGTCAGCCCCAGCCCGAGTCCGCCATGCTCTTCGGGGATGGCCAGCGCAGTCCAGCCCTGTTCGACTGCAGTGCCCCAGAATGGCCGGTCATATTCGCCGGTCTGCTCAAGCAAGGCGAGCAAGCGATCCTTGGCCATCCGCGCGTCGAGCACGCGCCGCGATTCGGTCGCAATGGCCTGCTGGCCTTCATCATACAGGATCGACATCCTCGGCTTCCCTATCCCAAAGGTCGATCCAGTTATATAACTAGGTGATATATATCAAGGGTCATTCGCACTTGGCTGTGACCACCCCTGCCGCAGCCAGATTTCGCCGCAGCTCGGCCTTTTGCACCTTGCCGCTTGGCGTGCGCGGGAACTCTTCGACCACGATCAGCAGCTCAGGCGTCTTCTGCCGTGCGGTGCCGATCTGGCGAAATGCCGCGTCGATCGTTTCTATGCATACCGCAGCAGTGCCGTCGACCGTTACAACCGCACAAACCTTCTCGCCCAACCGAGCATCTGGTGCTCCAATCGCCGCAGCCTCTCGGATTCCAGGCACAGTAAGCAGAAGCTCCTCCACTTCGCGGCTCGAGATATTCTCGCCGCCACGAATGATGATGTCCTTCTTACGGTCGGTGATCGCCAGAAACCCTTCAGGATCCAGCCGGCCGATGTCGCCGGTGAGGAACCAGCCGCCAGGCAAGAAACTCGCCGCATTGAGTGCAGTATCGGTATATTCGATGAACCGTTCGGCGCCGCGCACCGCAACCTCACCTTCGCTGCCAACCGGCAAGTCTGCCCCGGCATCGTCGACGATCCGCACTTCGACCCCGGCATTGGGCCGGCCATCGGTGTTGAGGCGCTTAGCGAGAGGATCATCTGGTTCGCATTGCGAAATCGTCGGCATTTCGGTCGAACCGTAGCAGCGGCAACAGCGGATCCCCACCGCCTCGCTGGCCGCGACCAACGCGGGCGGTACCGTGCTGGCACCGACGATGAACTGGGCGAATGTGGTAATGTCCCGGCCGTCACGCGCAGCAGCTTCCATCAAGCCTGAAAGGTGAAACGGCGTCCCCGACATCTGCCGCACCTTGAACCGATCGACCAGCTCGGCTGCCAGCGTGGGATCCCAAGCTTCGAGCAATACCATCGGCCGGCCCTGCAAGGCATGACCGAGTATCCCCAAAGTCCCGGCGATATGACCCGAAGGCCACGGTGAAAGGCCAAAGCCGCTGGTCTGTCCACCAGCCAGCTGCGCCCGAAGTTCGGACATCAGGCTGCGCGAGGTATGGGAAACGCCTTTCGGCGCCGCTGTGGTTCCCGACGTGTAGAGCAGGAGGGCGCGGGCATCGGGATCGACCGCAATGGCTGGCAGCTCATCGCGCGGCAGGGAGCCGAATGCAATCATCCCGTGCGGCACAGTCTCGCCGATGACGATACGGTGTTCGAGCTTGGGCAATTCGGGCAGACGCGCGAGCCGGTCAAGAAAATCGATCGACTTCCACCGATCTGGCACGATTAGCGCCTTTGCGCCGCTGTCCGCCAAAATATGCGCCAGTTCATGCGGGCCATAAATATGAATGATCGGCAGCAAAGTGCAGCCCAGCGCAGCGGCAGCCTGAAAAACCGCGAGGTTCTTAAGTCCGTTGGGCAACTGCATCGCGATAGTGTCGCCCGGCCGCAACCCGAGCGCGTAGAGCGAGCCCGCCAACCGCTGCCCCTGAGCGTGAACATCGCGCAAAAGTGCGACCTGCTCACCATCGTTGCCAAAGAAATGCAGCGGGGCTTCAGGAGAATCATTGGCCGCGTCAGCCATTGCCCTGCCCAAAGACTTGTCACTCCACAGACCAAGCCTGCGCCAGTCTGCCCGCAAATCAGCAGGCATCACTTGGACTGGTATTGTCGTATCGGACACCTGGCTGCCTCCGCTATGAACGTGTGGCGGCGCTTCAGGCAATGATCTGCTGTTCGCGGAAGGCCGCAATCTCTTCGTCGGTGTAGCCGACCTGCCGCATGATCTCGTCGGTGTGCTGGCCGATGGTCGGAGCGGCCCGGACGATCGCCATCGGGGTCTCGCCGAAATTCCAGAACTCGCCGGGCTGTTCGATCAAACCATAAGGCGCCTGCTCAATTGCTGATACGAGTCCCAGTTCGCGATTTTGCGGATCGTCGAAAAAGCGATTCATCGCGTTCTCGAAATTGACCAGATCGGCCGGCACGCCTGCTGCTTCGAGTGCGGCGAGCAACTGCTCGGACGCCTGAGATTTGGCAGTACAGGCGAACTCGGCCTCGTTATTGCCGAGAACGCTGCGCAGCCCGGCGCGAGCCTTGTCGGAATGCGCCGCGACTGCAACCCAGATTCCGTCGCTTGCCTCATAGATGCGGTGCCACGGGCTAAACCCGGTCTGGTCACTATCCAGATGATAGGTCGGCGCCAGAGTGCCATCGCTTTTGATCAGGGTCTCACCCTGGCTGAAGGCCGAAACGCCGAGCAGCGAAGTGTGGAATGTGTGCCCCTTGCCGCCATTGCGTTTGACATAGAGCGCCGCCATGCAGGTCACCAAGCAGCTTTGAGCCGAGTGAATGTCCATCGTGCCCGGGCGATTGAATACCGGCCGGTTACCCGCACCGGCATTCTCGAACTCCCACCCGGCAATCGCGTTGAAGATCGAATCGTAACCCGGCCAGCTGGCCCGGCTGCCGCGCTGGCCATAAGCGCTGACATAGGTGAATGCGACGTCGGGGTTGTATTTGCGGATCGTCTCTTCGTTGAGGCCCAGCTTGTCGGCGCCTTTGAAGCGCATGTTGTGGTGGACTACTTCGGCCCACTGAACCAGGCGCGCAAGGATGGGCTGGGCTTCGGGCTTGCGCAGATCAATCGCGATCGAGCGCTTCGACCGCGCCGCCGCCTGGTAATAGCGGTGCATGAAGCGAATGCGGTCGCCCGTCAGCGGTTCAAGCTTGATCACGTCCGCGCCCATGTCGCCCATCAGCATGGGCCCCATCGGGCCGGCGAGAAACATACCGCAATCGAGTACCCGGGCACCTGCCAGCGGACTTGCCTGAGGCTTTCCAGTGCCGGACGGATAGACCTTGTCACTCCAATCGGTGCCTCCGCCCTCCCCCAGCCGCGGCGCAGGTTGGCCGGTGTTGAGCTCCGCATCTGTATGGAAAGGCAGATTTGGCTGGATGGTCTTGCCGAATATGGGATCATCGATTTCGACTACGTAGCCATTGGCGCGCGCATCGTCGTGGCTCAGCACCGCGCCCATCGGATAGGCGGGTTCAACTGCAATATCGGCAGCGCGCAAGTCGCCTAGCCACTGCTCGAGCGGACGGCGCTTGAACGCTTCGATCTTGCCTGCAGGGGTTTCAATGTCGACGCCCTCGGCGATCACGTCCCACATGGTGGGTAGCAACCCGAGGTCGAACTGCTGGCTTGGATCCATGATCTGCAGCCAATCTCCGCCTTGGCATTGATAAAGCTGCATCGAGATCGCGCGCGCTGTATTCGGCCAGATCGGTGGGTTGGGCATCGGCCCTTCGCTGTTGCGAGCCCAGACCATCGGCAACTTCGACAGGTAGCCTTGCATCAACGAAGTGTGCGCAGCGCCGCCTTTGCCCGACTGCAACCGCATGATCAGCCGGGTCAAAATTCCCGAAGCGGCCAGATGTGCCGCGGACCAGCTCCCCATCCGGTAGCGCCAGACGATTGGCCCTGCCCGGTGTCCGTCATTCTCATAAAACACGCCAAGCCGCGCGGCGACGAGCAGCTCGTCAGCGCCGCGTTCGACATCGGGGTGGTTGCGCGCGCTGCCGGTGATCCCGCAGACGACGAGGCTCGGGTAATGCTGCGCCAGTGCCGCATCGCCCAAGCCGAAAGCCGCTGCGCGCGTGGGCGAAAACTGATGTAGCAGGACGTCTGCCTGCGCCAGTTTCTGCCTCAGCTGCGCCAAACCTTCGGGGCTTTCGAGATCGAGCACCTGGCTGCGCTTGCCGCGGTTCCAGTTGGCGAACTGGGCGCTGCCCCGCGAAGGATCACCACCGGGACGCTCGATCTTGAGCACGTCCGCACCCAGCTCGCTCAGCATCAAGCCGGCGACCTGCACCGCCATCCCTTCACCGATTTCGACAATCCGCAGGTCGTTCAGCATGGCTGCGGTCTTAAACTTTGCGGAAATTGGGGAGCACCCAATCGTCCTGGATCGGGGTCCATTCGACCGTCACCTTCATCCCAATATGCACGTCTTCAGCATCGCATCCGGTTACGTTGGCATTAAGCCGCGCACCGGGTGCACCGTCGATGTCGACCACGACGGGAACGTAGATGTAGTCTGCACCGTCCTTGGGATTCTTGTTGCACACTGCAAAGCTGAATACTGTCGCAGTACCGGGAAGCGTCGGCCAGTCGACTTCCTGACTTGAACACTCAGGGCAATAGGGTGACGGCGGCATCCGGAAATGGCCACATTTGCCGCACTGGCACGCGGTCAGCCGATGCTCCTTCGCCGCCAGCCAGAACGGCTCGGTATTTGGGTTAGTAGTAATCCCAATCTGGTCACCCGGGAGCAGCAACGCCGGGCCATATTTGATCGGTTCGCTCATGGTCAGGCGCTCCTCAGGATCAGGCTGGAGACAGGAAGCGATGCAGGGCCGCCCGAGACGAGCGCGAATTCCGCATCCTTGACCTGATTGATGGCAGTGCCACGAACCTGCTCAACCCCCTCGACGAT